>VEFU01000015.1 GCA_007679095.1 Paenibacillus bovis | reverse complement strand
CGCGTTGTGTTTACAGAGTTTATTACAATTTATATTGAAAAGGGTGTTTTTTTACAATAAGCATTTATGAAATTGATACACGTGTTAATTTAATAATTATTCATGGATATAGAAATAAAGTAGGTGTTGATTTAATGTTTAATATGGACCACGAATAAGATTTTGAACATTTTCTAAGTAAAAGGTTCTTAATCTTTCTTTTTCCTCATTTGTAAAAGGTTTAGTAGACAATGCTTGTAAGTTACTATCTATTTGTTTTGTATTTTTGAACCCAGGAATAACACAAGATACTTCCTTTTGATCGAGTATCCAACGAAGTGCAGCACTTGCCATGGAAGGTCTTTCATTGGCTATCCACGTTAATTGTTCAGCTAATTTCACTCCATTCTGAAAACCTAGTCCTGCAAAAGTTTCACCTACATTAAATGCCTCACCATTCTCATTAAAATTACGGTGGTCTGATTCTTCAAATGTATGATCTTCTGTATATTTTCCTGTTAATAAACCACTAGCAAGTGGGATTCTTGCAAGGATACCAACACCATCTTCATATGCTTTTGGAAAGAGTTCATATAAAGGTTTTTGTCTAAAAATATTAAAAATTACTTGTAGTGTTTTTACATTTGGATGTTCTAGACAGATCAGGCCCTCTTCCACTGTCTCCACACTAACACCGTAGTTTCTTATTTTTCCTTCTGCTTGTAATCGGTCTAAAACATCAAACACTTGACCACTTCTTAGTATTTCTGTAGCTGGGCAATGAATTTGATATAAATCTATTGCATCGCGATTAAGACGTTTAAGGCTAGCTTCACAATAAGCACGTACAGATTCATATGAATATGTATTAGGATCATGAATATCTCCTTGGCGACAAAACTTTGTAGCTATAAAAACCTCATCTTCTAACCCTTTAGTTGCTTTTCCTAATAACTCCTCACTATGACCGCCTCCATACACATCGGCAGTATCGAAGAAGTTAACTCCTTGATCAATTGCATGCTGAATCGACTTTAATGAATCAACATCACGAACCGTTCCCCAGTCACCGCCGATTGCCCATGCACCAAAACTAACTTCACTTACTTTTATCCCAGTTCTTCCTAAATCACGATATTGCATAAATTCCATCCCCTTTTATGATTGTATACTAAAATAAAACGCTTACTTATATATTAAGATTATTTTCTTCATTTTCATAGTAATAGATAGTTTCTATATGAGATCGGGATAAAAAGTAATCTCCCCTCATATCTTTTAACGAATGGGGGGGAAGGATTGTGAGCAAGAAGCGTAATGTAGATGGAAATAGCAAAAATGAACAATTAGAGCAATTTCGCGTGGATGATAAAGGGAAGGCGTTAACGACAAATCAAGGGTTGAAAATGTCCGAAGATGAATTTTCGTTAAAAGCTGGTGAGCGAGGTCCTACTTTGATGGAGGACTTTCACTTTCGGGAAAAATTGACCCATTTTGACCATGAACGTATTCCCGAACGTGTTGTCCATGCACGGGGATTTGCTGCTCATGGAGAGTTCGAATTATATGAGAGTATGAAACCTTACACTAGAGCAAAATTTTTGAATGACACAACGAAAAAAACACCTGTATTTGTGCGGTTTTCAACAGTAGTAGGGTCACGCGGATCGGCAGATACTGTAAGGGATGTACGGGGATTTGCAACAAAATTTTACACGGAGGAAGGAAATTATGATTTAGTTGCAAACAACATACCCGTCTTTTTTATTCAAGATGGAATCAAATTTCCTGATATTGTTCATGCGATAAAACCTGAGCCTCATAACGAAATGCCTCAAGCGTCATCAGCCCATGATACGTATTGGGATTTCGTAGCAAACAATCAAGAGTCTGCCCATATGACAATGTGGTTAATGTCGGATCGAGCGATACCAAGAAGCTTTCGGATGATGGAAGGTTTCGGCGTCCATACGTTTCGTTTTGTGAATGAACAAGGGAAAGCGCACTTTGTAAAAATTCATTGGAAACCAAAGCTAGGAGTCCATTCGCTTGTATGGGATGAAGCACAAGTAATTTCCGGAAAGGATCCTGACTTTCATCGTCGTGATTTATGGGAAAATATTGAAAAAGGGAATTATCCTGAATTTGAGCTAGGAGTGCAAATCATCGATGAATCAGATGAATTTAAATTTGATTTTGATATTTTAGATGCAACAAAGATCTGGCCTGAAGAGGATGTACCAGTAAAAATTATTGGAAAAATGACCTTGAATCGCAATGTTGATAATGCCTTTGCAGAAATAGAACAAGTTGCTTTCCATCCAGGTCATGTCGTTCCAGGAATAGATTTTACGAATGATCCGTTGTTACAAGGGAGGCTGTTCTCTTACACAGATACTCAACTCATTCGTTTAGGTGGCCCTAATTTTCATGAAATCCCGATTAATCGACCAGTATGCCCTTTTCATAACAATCAACGGGAAGGATATCATAGGCAAACGATTAATGTGGGTAAGGTAAGTTATCATCGGAATTCCTTAGCCGGCAATACACCGGCCCCTGTAAGTGAGAGTGAAGGCGGATTTGCACACTACCAAGAGAAAGTAGAAGGACGGAAAATACGGGCTAGAAGTGAAAGCTTTAAAGATCACTTCTCTCAGGCTACATTGTTTTGGAACAGTATGAGTAAACCCGAAAGGCAGCACATCATAGATGCCTTTAGTTTTGAGCTTGGTAAAGTACAGAGTGAATCTGTGAAACAACAGGTTGTCGATATGTTCGCCCATGTGAATCTAGAATTAGCGAGAGTTATTGCGAAAAATATTGGCGTAAAACCACCTAAGAGCGGAGGTTCGACCATAACGAGATCATCTCCAGCCCTTAGCCAAGAAAACACGAAATTCAAAGCAGATACTCGAAAAGTAGCTGTAATCATAACGGAAGGTTTTAACGGTGCAGAAGTGGTATCTATATTGGATGGATTGAAGAATAGTGGTGTTCAACCAGAAATAATCAGTGAACAACTTGGGAAGATAAGAGGATTTGATGGAGTAGAGATAACGGTAGACCATACCTTCTTAACTACAGATTCAGTCCTGTTTGATGCTGTGTATGTTGTAAGAGGAAGTAGTAAAAGCAGAAAGTTTAACAAGCAAGCAGGTGACTTTGTATACGAAGCATTTTCTCACTATAAGCCGATTGGAGCGAGTCATGATGGGAAGGGCTGGTTGGATAGTGATGATATTGGCAAAAGCGCTGGTGTGATTTTAGAGGATGATTTAAACGTATTTGTGAATAAATTTGTAAATGCTATTTCTACCCATCGATTTTGGGATCGTAATGTACTGTAAATCCTTCATTAGAAAGCTCTTTTCACTTTTGTGGAAAGGGTTTTTTATCGTAGATAAGCAGTAATCGCAAACCATAAAATGTCAAAAAAGCATAAAAATTCAGAATATGTTATAATATAAAAGTCGTTAAAAAAATAGGAGGTACATATGATTAAGTTTGCAAATGTAACAAAAGAGTATGATGATGGATTTCAAGCTGTGAAGTCTCTTAGCTTTGAGATCGAGAAAGGAGAACTGCTAGTACTAATTGGGCCGAGTGGTTCAGGGAAATCAACCACAATGAAAATGATTAACCGCATCAATCCTCATTCGAGTGGAACAATCACAATAGGTGGTAAAGACATCAAATCTTATAAGGTTTCTGAACTAAGACGAAATATCGGTTATGTTATTCAGCAAATTGGTTTATTCCCACATTACACAATCGAAAAGAATATCGCGATTGTCCCGCAGCTTAAAGGTTGGGATAAAGAAGATATTAAAGCACGGGTAATAGAATTACTTGAAATGGTTGGGCTTGATCCGGAAGTTCATATGAATCGTTATCCGAAAGAACTCTCAGGTGGACAACAACAACGAGTCGGAATTGCAAGAGCACTTGCTTCAAATCCGGAAATCATTTTAATGGATGAACCATTCAGTGCCTTAGACCCACTTACACGCGAACAGCTACAAGCTGAACTAATCACATTACACAAAAAACTTAAAAAGACGATTGTATTTGTAACGCATGATATTGATGAAGCTTTAAAAATGGGTGACCGCATCGCAATAATGAAAGATGGTAAAATACTTCAATTGGACACACCAGAAAAATTACTTCATGATCCAGCTCATGGATTTGTGGAAGAATTTACGGGTAAACACCGCATTATTCAAAACCCCAACCTGATGCCAGTCACAGAGATAATGGCAGAAACAATTGTCACATCTCTCCCGCATCGTTCTCCGGAAAAAGCAATTTCACTTATTCGTCAACGTAAAATCACTAATCTTTTTATTCAAGATGATGAAACAAAAATTGCTCGGTATCGTATCTGCATATGACCTAATCAAAAAGCTGAAGACGATCAAAACAATTGATGAAATTATGGAACCTGTAAATCAATACTTACTGGATACTGCAACCGCTGAGGATGCGATTGTCCTTATTGATGATGTTACTTATGGAATGATTCCTGTTGTTGACAAAGAACATAAAATTGTGGGACTTGTCACACGTGGTTCCTTGCTCTCTGCGATGTCTAGCAAGTGGATAGAGATGGAGGAAAATCTAGATGAATAATATGAATATATGGCAACAACTCTTTGAGCAAACACAGTTACGTTGGGGAGAAGTACTTGAATCCACGTTTGTTCATATTCAACTCGTATTCTTCTCCATGATAATAGCTACTATTCTAGCAGTTACACTTGGAATTGTAGTGACGCGCGTACCTTGGTTAAAGACAATAGTACTTGGTGGGACAGGCGTACTGCAGACTGTACCAAGTTTAGCGTTGCTTGGTTTTATGATTCCCATTTTTGGTATAGGTGTAAATACCGCTATAGCTGCTCTATTTCTATATTCCTTACTTCCTATAATGCGAAACACTTATACCGGCATAAAAGATGTGGATAGTGCAACAATTGAGGCTGCAAGAGGAGTCGGGATGACAAATATGCAAATCTTGTTTAAAGTGGAGCTTCCTCTCGCGATTCCTGTTATTATGGCTGGTATCCGTACTGCCGCTGTCATTAATGTGGGGAATGCTACCCTCGCCGCCTTTATTGGGGCAGGTGGTCTAGGAGACTTTATTTTCCTAGGTATTACTCGTGGAATTGATGGATTGATTTTACTTGGTGCAATTCCAGCTACACTTCTAGCAATTATCCTTGAAACGTTCTTCAGTTCTATTGAACGCTGGACAACGCCGGAAGGATTGAAATAAATGAAGACGAAAAACA
Organism: Paenibacillus bovis; assembly: GCA_007679095.1. Lineage (GTDB taxonomy): Bacteria > Bacillota > Bacilli > Bacillales > Bacillaceae_C > Lederbergia > Lederbergia graminis. The sequence continues at coordinate 76,381 of VEFU01000015.1, read as the reverse complement.
AATTTGTTCTACTAATTCAAACTTTAATTATTACAAGCCTTTTATCTGGATGTATTTTCATCGAAAAAGATGCACTCCGACTTGGCTCTAGAAACAATACGGAAAGTATTATTTTATCGCAAATCATGGGACAATTAATAGAGGATAAACTGGATATTGAAGTAATTTATAAAGAGAATCTTGGTGGTTCAAACGTGGTTTGGAACGCAATGACAAATGGACATATCGATGTAATCCCAGACTATACAGGGACAATAGTCGTTACTTATTACCATGAAGATCCGGGAACAGCGGATGAAACGTTAGAAACTACGAAAAAGCTTGTTGAAACAGACGGCATTGTTGCACTAGATCCATTTGGTTTTAACAACACTTATACACTTGCATTTGATGAGGAAAAAGCAGAAGAACTTGGTGTTGTCACGTTTAGCGACTTCGCAAAACATTCCCAGGATTTCGTATTAGGAGCAGTATTTGAGTTTATTGATAGACCAGATGGGATGCCAGGATTCCAGAAGGAATATGATATTGAATTTAAAGATGTGAAGGGGATGGACCACGGTATGATGTATCGCTCTATGAGTGCAAATGAAGTAGATGTGATTAACTCATACACTACGGATGGACAGCTTCAAATATATGATTTGCGTGTACTAGAAGATGACAAATCTTACTTTCCACCGTACCATGCGCTTCCCCTTGTACGAGAAGAAATACTTAATGAATATCCAGAGCTTGCAGAGATATTAGGACTTCTAGAAGGAGCCATTGATGAAGAGACAATGCAAATAATGAATGGAAAAGTCGATAATGATGGCATGATGGTTGAACGAGTTGCACAAGAATTCCTTATAGAATCGGGATTAATCGAAGCAAAATAACAGCAAAGCATGGGGCTACTAAAAGTCCCATGTTTTTAATTCCTGTAAACAAACACCTTAGTATGAGACCATGTGATAAAATATTAAAAAACGATATATATACTAATAAGTAAAGGTGGGATCATCTACGGAACTATTTATTATTTTAAAAGATATAATTTTACCGGTTTTTGTAATTATGGCGATTGGTTTTTGGATGGAGCGGAAATTCCAACTTAATGTACAAACGTTAGCAAAGTTAAATATATACTTCCTAGTCCCAGGCTTTATTTTTGTGAAGTTGTACAGTACTAGTTTCTCCTTTCGTTTATTTGGTAAGGTATTAATCTTCTTCATTATATATATTATAATTCTTTATCTATTAGCAGTTATTATTTCGAAAGTAAGAAAATCCGATAGAGGTGAAAAAACGGCATTTTCCAACAGTGTGATGTTCTTTAACTCTGGTAACTATGGTGTACCCGTGAATGACCTTGTTTTTAAAAGTGATCCATTTGCAATGTCTATTCAAGTAATCATGCTAACTCTGCAAAATATATTCCTATTTTCATATGGGATTTTTTCACTTCAATCGATTAATATAGGGAAACTACAGGCAGCACTTGCTTACTTTAAAATGCCAGTTTTATATGCATTATTATCAGGAATTATCTTAAATATTTTCAATGTACCTGTCCCTACATTCATATGGGTGCCAGCAAATTACATAGCAGAGGCAATGATTGCGATAGCTCTATTAACTTTAGGTGCACAAGTTGCCCAAATCAAGTTCACCAAAAATATGGGAACAGTTTATTTAAGCTTACTGATTCGACTTATCATAGGGCCGCTAGCAGCATTAGGAATGATATATGCTTTTGGCTTGGATGGCATAACAGCTCAAGCACTCTTAATTGCATCAGCAATGCCCACTTCCGTGAATAGTGCCGTGATTGCCCAGGAATATAATAATCATCCTAACTTTGCAGCACAGACCGTATTATTCTCGACTATTTTAAGTGCTTTAACAGTGTCTATGGTCATTTACTTAGCTAGAATTTTATTTTGAAATTAGTAGAGTGTGGGAATAAATCTCCATGCTCTTTTTTTGAAAGTAAATAAGGCTTGAAGTTAACCTTACGTCACCTCTTATAATCAAATTAGACGGAGCTTCATGATGGAAAGGAGGTAATAATTCTTGGGAAGAATTAAGTATTATCGAACTGGAGAATTTGCTAGAAGGGCAGGGGTTACAAAACGGGCATTAAGATACTATGACCGAATCGGACTTTTACATCCATCTTATCGTACGGAAACAGATCACCGTTTATATTCGGATGAAGACTTTATCAAGCTTCAACAAATAGTTACTTTAAAGTTTATTGGCTTTTCACTTGATCAAATTAAACACATCATTACAGCGAAGGATGTGGATGTCGAGTCCCTTCTACGCATGCAAAGAGAATGGTTAGAAGGTAAGCTTCAAGATACTCAATTAGCTATCAGTGCCATTAAAGAGGCGGAAAGAGCTGTTCAGTTTGGAGAAAAGGATTATTTATTCGAAAAGATTCAAAATATCATAGGGGTGATTGAGATGCAAAGTAATCGCAATTGGTTAAATGAATTTCTAGAAGCTGCAGTATCAGGAAGAGTAGATAAAGCAAACACTATTTTACTTGCAAACCCTGAAATAGAAGATTTGAATATTTACTCAGCTGTTGTATTAGGAAAGGCAGATACAGTCCGTTCAATGTTGAAGACAGATCCTTCATTAGCAATTCAACAAGGGGGACCGAAGCAATGGGAGCCAATTCTTTATTTAGCATATTCAAGTTATTTAAGAGATACTGAGAATAGTGATCGCTTTGTTGAAACTGCAAGAATTCTTCTGGAAGCTGGCGCTAATCCAAACGCGTTTTATATAGTAAATGGGCCATTCGAGCAACGATTCTCTGCATTATATGGTGTGATTGGAATTGCTAATAATGATAAAGTTGCTGAACTACTTCTGGAAGCTGGCGCTAATCCAAACGATGGAGAATCATTTTATCATGCAGTAGAATTTCATAATACTAAGTCTCTAGATTTGCTTTACAAATACGGAGTTGATATCAATGGGGGTAATGCCTTTTTTCATAAACTAGATTATGAGGATCCAGAAGGTATTTTGTGGTTTTTAGAGAATGGGGTAGATTTAAATATTACGATTGGAAATGGAAATACTCCACTCCATTGGGCGATTTATCGAAGAAGATCGATAAAAACGATTAAACTAATAATAGAATATGGTGCTAATATTAATGCGGAAAGATCCGACAATAAAACTCCATATGCAATAGCAATTAGATTTGGATATTTAGAAGCGGCTGAATTACTTCGTGAAAAAGGGGCAAATGTAGAAATTGATATAATAGATCAGTTTTTAGGTTCTTGTGCTACGGAGGATAAAGTGAAGGCAGATTTAATTTTCCAAGAGAATCCCAACTTACTATCGAACCTAACTCAAGCAGATAAGGAAATGTTAATTGAGTTTGCACAGCTAAATATGAAAGAAACAGTACGGATGTTACTACATTATGGTTTTGATAAACAAACAAAGATGTTTGGAGGAACAGCACTTCATTATGCTACATGGTTAGGGATGGCCGACATGGTTAATCTCTTATTAGAATATGGGTTCTCCGTTGAAGAAAAAAATGGATACGGAGGTACTGCGTTGGGAAGTGCTATCCATGGGTCCATTCATAGTAATGCAGATGGTGATTTTGGTGCTGTAGTGAAGGCATTAATAGATGCTGGTGCAGAAGTCCCGGCAAAAGCAGATGGAAGCAAAGAGGTATTTAAAATACTTTTAGAGCATGGTGCAGAAGAATAAGGCTACAATAAAAAAAATAAAATCTTAAAGAGATCTCAACATTGTGATGATGTGAGGTCTTTTTTCATTATTTATAGGAATAGTTTCCCTTATAAAGGGTATTGATAAAAATGGATAAATTACAGCCTTTGTAATGGTAAATTTTACATAAATAAATTAATTGACACACATGTATATACAAGGTAGAATGAAACCGTAATCATAACTTGTATATACAAGAATGATATTAGAGTAGAAAGATAATTTCTATGAGGAGGAAAAACATATGAGTAAGTTTACCGAACCAGCAAAAGAGTTACTCGAGCATGTAGGCGGTAGCGATAATATTTCCGTTGTAACGCACTGTGTAACAAGAATGCGGTTTGTTTTAAAAGATCCGAAAAAAGCGGATGTGGAAGAGATTGAAAAGATTAATCTCGTAAAGGGAACGTTTACACAGGCAGGACAATTCCAAGTAATTGTCGGAAATGATGTTTCTTCCTTTTATAACGAATTCACCAAAATAGCTGGTGTTAGTGATACATCTAAAGATGAAGCGAAGGAAGCAGCAAAGCAAAATATGAATCCTTTGCAAAGGATAATAGCTCATTTGGCTGATATTTTCACACCACTTATCCCTGCGCTAGTAGTAGGTGGTTTAATTCTTGGATTTAGAAATGTAATTGGTGAAATAGCGATGCTGGATGGTGGAACGAAAACCCTTGTAGAAGTTTCTCAGTTTTGGAAAGGAACGAATGACTTCCTTTGGTTAATAGGGGAAGCGATATTTCACTTCTTACCAGTCGGTATAACATGGGCTGTAGCTAGGAAGATGGGAGCTACACCAATATTAGGAATAGTCCTTGGTATTACACTTGTATCTCCGCAGTTACTAAATGCTTATGGTGTTGCTGATGCTGATGCAATTCCGTTCTGGGATTTTGGATTTGCTCAAGTAGATATGATAGGATATCAAGCACAAGTTATTCCAGCGATATTAGCAGGTCTATTACTATCCTTCTTAGAAATTAATTTACGCAAAGTAGTACCAAATGCAATATCTATGATTGTCGTTCCATTTTTTGCACTTGTTCCAACTGTATTACTTGCACATATTGTATTAGGTCCTATTGGTTGGCAAATCGGTTCTGTGATTTCTGATGTAGTATATTCAGGATTAACCTCAGGATTTGGGTGGTTGTTTGCAGCAATCTTTGGGTTTGCCTATGCACCGCTTGTTATTACAGGCTTACACCATATGTCCAATGCTATTGATCTACAATTAATGAGTGAACTTGGAGGAACTAACCTCTGGCCAATGATTGCTTTATCTAACATTGCTCAAGGGTCAGCTGTTCTTGCAATGATCTATATCAATAGAAGAAATGAGCAAGAGAAACAAGTTTCTATTCCAGCTGCGATTTCCTGTTATTTAGGAGTAACAGAGCCAGCGATGTTTGGTATTAACTTAAAGTATGGATTCCCGTTTTTGGCGGCAATGATAGGGTCCTTAGTAGCAGCAGTTGTTTCTGTTGGTAGTAATGTAATGGCAAATTCAATTGGTGTTGGTGGACTGCCAGGAATACTCTCCATCCAGGCGAAGCATATGCCAATGTTTGCAATTGCTATGGTAGTTGCAATTGTAATACCTTTCCTATTAACGTTAGTTTTTTCGAAAATGAATATGGGAAAAGTTGCTTTTACAAGAAATCGTGCTAAATAAGGCACTGTAATACAAAAGGGGGACAATTATTTGTCCCCTTTTGTTCATCTTATGGAATGATTTAATGATTTGCATATACATCAAGAAATAACTACAGGTAGGTGTTCTGAAATGACGAAACAATGGTGGCAAAATGCAGTAGTATATCAAATATATCCAAAAAGTTTTAAAGATACGACCGGAAGTGGTACTGGTGATATTCAAGGAATTATTGAAAAACTTGATTATTTGCAGGAACTGGGTGTCGATGTATTGTGGTTAACTCCAATTTATAAATCCCCACAGCGCGATAATGGCTATGATATTAGTGATTATTATCAAATTTATAAAGAATATGGAACAATGGAAGATTTTGATCGATTATTGGCAGAAGCACATAAACGAAATCTGAAAATTATTATGGATATAGTGGTAAATCACACTTCTACAGAACATGAATGGTTTCAAGATGCACTAACTTCCAAAAACAGTCGTTACCGTGACTTTTACATTTGGAAAGATGGACAACCAGGACAGCCTCCAACTAATTGGCAGTCGAAATTTGGTGGTTCTGCATGGGAATATGATCAGAAGTCAGGACAATATTATTTACACTTATTCGATGTAACTCAGGCAGACTTGAATTGGGAGAATGAGGAAGTTCGCAATTCGGTTTATGAAATGATGAGATTCTGGTTAGATAAAGGTGTAGATGGATTTCGTCTCGATGTTATCAATCTCATTTCCAAGGATCAGCGCTTCTTAGATGATGATGGTTCTGTACCACCAGGTGATGGTCGTAAATTCTATACGGACGGTCCACGAGTGCATGAATTTATGCATGAGATGAATACAGAGGTGTTTTCTAAGTATGACATAATGACTGTTGGAGAAATGTCTTCCACCACCATTGATCATTGTATACTGTACACTCGCCCGGATCGCAAGGAATTGAGTATGACATTTAATTTTCATCATTTAAAGGTTGATTATCCAAATGGTGAAAAGTGGACGAAGGCGGACTTTGACTTCCTACAATTAAAGGAAATACTCTCGAAGTGGCAAGTGGAAATGACAAATGGTGGGGGATGGAATGCACTGTTTTGGTGTAATCATGATCAGCCACGTGTTGTTTCTAGATTTGGTGATGATGGGAAATATCATCGTGAATCTGCAAAAATGCTGGCAACAACAATTCATATGATGCGTGGAACACCTTATATATATCAAGGGGAAGAATTTGGCATGACAAATCCAAATTTCCAACATATATCAGATTACCGTGATGTTGAATCATTAAATATGTTTCAGATTATGAAAGATGAAGGTATGTCAGAGGAAGAAATTATAGATATATTGCAACAAAAATCAAGGGACAACTCTAGAACGCCTGTACAATGGGATGACAGCGAACATGCAGGGTTTACAACTGGAACTCCATGGATTAGAGAAGCAAACAATTATAAAGAGATTAACGCTAAAGCTGCATTACAGGACAAAAATTCGATTTTTTATCATTACCAAAAGCTAAATCATTTAAGAAAAGAATTCGATATTATTGTTCACGGAAGTTATCAATTGATTTTAGCTAACCATGATGCTATTTTTGCTTATATACGAGAATATAAAGACGAAAAATTGTTAGTCATAAATAACTTCTATTCGAAAGAAACATTGTTTACTCTTCCTAAAGAATATAACTTTAGTGAATATAGCAGTAGAATTTTACTTTCGAACTATCAAGATTCCTCTAATGAGTTTCAGGAGATTCTGCTAAGACCATATGAGTCAGTCGTATATTATTTACAAAAATAGATGGAGTTTTTAGGATGATAAATAAGTATTTAATGATTCATAATGAAATAGCTACAAAAATCGAGGCAGGAGATTACACAACTAATTCTCTCCTGCCTTCTGAGCATGAGTTAAAAGAACAGTACGGTACATCTAGAGAAACCATTAGAAAAGCATTGAATTTGCTAGCTCAAAATGGCTATATTCAGAAGATTAGAGGGAAAGGCTCTGTTGTAATTAAAAATTCGAAACTCGATTTTCCTGTTTCAGGTCTAGTTAGTTTTCATGAATTAGCCGAGAAAATGAAGGAAAAACCAAGAACGATTGTACAGAAGTTCTCTTTAGAAAAGCCTAACGAATATATTAGGCAACAGCTGAATGTAAAAGCAAAAGATGCTGTATGGCATGTGAACAGAATTCGAGAAATAAATGGAGAGCGGATTATATTAGATAAAGATTACCTCAATAAGAGCATTGTGCCTCACCTGACAAAAGAAATCTGTGAACATTCTATTTTTCATTATTTAGAGAACGAACTCAATTTGGTCATTAGTTTTGCCAAAAAAGAAATTGTTGTGGAAGAACCGACAGACGAGGATAAGGAACTCCTTGATTTAGAAGGATTTCACAGCATTGTTATTATCAAAAACTATGTATATCTGGAGGATGCTAGTCTCTTTCAATATACGGAATCGAGGCATCGCCCTGATAAATTTAGATTCGTCGATTTTGCTCGTAGAAATCAAACCTAATCGATTCAAGATGAATGGTAAATAGAGGTGCCCTTTCGCATGAGTAATCTACAAACAAACAATAGTTCAATACCACCATTAGTAAGTAAAGACGATTTAAAAGAACTCAGGGATATTAAGTATGCCTTAGATCAGTCTGCAATTGTTGCTATTACCGATAGAACAGGGAAAATTATATATGTAAATGATTTATTATGTAATATTTCTCAATATGATCGAGATGAATTAATAGGACAAGATCACCGTATTCTTAATTCAAATTACCATCCAAAGGACTTCTTTAAACAAATGTGGAAACAAATTGGTACAGGTAACGTATGGCGTGGCGAGATACGGAATAAGGCAAAGGATGGTTCTTATTATTGGGTAGACACTACAATTGTTCCATTTTTGAATGAGAAGGGAATACCCTATCAATATATCTCCATCCGGTATGATATTACGAGAAGAAAGCAGATGGAAGATAGAATATACTATTTGGCTTATCATGACGCACTTACTGACATTGCGAATCGGCCATATTTTATGAATCGTCTGCGGGACGAAATTATACAAGCAATGGATACATCCTCATTGATTGTACTTATGTATATTGATATAAATTGTTTCAAGGATATTAATGATACATGGGGCCATGATATAGGTGATCGAATTTTAATAGAAACTGCAAAACGGATAAACTCTGTTATAAAGCCAACCGATGTTGTTGCCAGGTTAAGTGGCGATGAGTTCGTCGTTATGGTAAACAATGTGGAGAATCAGAATGAAATCCGTAACCTTGCAGAAATGATGATTAATAGTATCCAGAAGCCTATTGTACTGTTTGATCATTCTATCTCAATTTCATGCAGCATCGGTATATCCATCTTTCCAAACAACGGTAGTAATGCAGATAAGCTTCTAACACGTGCAGATACAGCACTTTATCATGTGAAAAGTAACGGAAAGAATGGTTTTGCATTCTTTCAAAAAGATATGGAAAAACGTTCATTGGAGAGGATTCTACTTGAAAATGAATTAAGAAAGGCAATTGATTCGAATCAATTTGACCTCCATTACCAGCCAAAAATGGATTTACATCAATTGAAAATTGTAGGAATGGAAGCACTTATAAGATGGAAGCATCCTGAATTAGGGCTTGTGTCTCCGGGAGATTTTATTCCACTAGCAGAGGAAACAAAATTAATTATTAAAATTGGAGAATGGGTACTAAGGTCAGCTTGTGAGAAAGTAAAGGAATGGCAAGATAAAGGTTTTGAACCGATATTGCTATCTGTAAATATTTCTGTTTATCAGCTAGAAGACGCTAATTTCATTCAAATGGTCAAATCAATATTAAAGGAAACAGGATTAGATCCATGTTGGTTAGAATTAGAAGTGACAGAAAGTGTATTTGTTGATATAGAGAATGCGATGCATATTTTACAAGAATTAAAGCAAATAGGAATAAAAGTTTCACTAGATGATTTTGGTACTGGATATAGTTCATTTAGTTATTTGAAGGATTTGCCAATCCATACATTGAAAGTAGATGCTGCATTTATTAAAGATATCCATACAAATCCTAATAGTAGGGCCATTGTTAATGCAATTATAACAGTTGCAAATACATTAGGGATGAATGTTATAGCAGAAGGTATTGAGTTAAAGGAACAACATGAAATTTTAAGTGAAGATGGATGTAATCAAGGACAAGGCTATTATTTTAGTAAGCCATTATCAGCAATAGAATTTGAGAAATTTTTAGAGAGGTTGGGACATAACCATTTGACTTGAATGTAAATCCGAACAATATAAGTGTAGCTATAACGCTTCGGAAATTCACTTCGCTTTCCGCGGGCTTAGAAAAGTGAAAGGCGCTTGCTTATCGGCGACAAGCAAATGTTCTGAGACAAAGAAAGGCGGTCTTTGCCTTTCATGTCTCAGGTTATTTGACCTCGAGCCGATAGCGCCTACAACTAGACAAGGCTAATGAGCCTCCTCGGCGCTAAACGCCTGTCTAGCTTAGGCTCCTAGCGGCTGGCGAACGAGACATTCCTTCCCCTACGATAAGTCAACATTGGCAAGAGGAACGTCGACTAAAAGCGGCACGTCCTGTGCCAACGTCGACGTGACCCACATCCTGTGGGCCCTCGCCGTGTTTCCTTTATCTCAGTACTGGATTGTCTCCCGTTCGTACGCCGCTAAACAGTCGCCTTCGCTTTTCTTTCTGCGGGGTCTCATCGAGGCCTTTATTCCCGCAGTCAATCATGTATACCAAAAATACACCACAGAGAATGGAAATGATGCTAGTGGTAGTTGTCTATACGATGCATGTATAAGTTAGATTCAACTTTTTAAAGCTTTATTTCCATGGTAGGAGTCTTCGTGTATTTCCTCCGCTGGTAACCATAAAATTTTTGTGATTGAAAAGGTGACCGAACTATCTTGTTTTAAAAACAAGTTATAGTTCGGTTTTTATTTGCATCCATATTTCTCTGTCCAGCCTCTCTTTTCATGAATGATTTTACATAATGGATATTAGATACACACTGTTTGTGTTAAAAGGCTGTGTGCCCAATGGACTCTTTCTTCAGCAGGTGTTTTTACATTTTTTAAAGGGTATTCGATTCCTAAAGCTTCATATTTATAGACTCCTAACTGATGATAAGGAAGGACTTCAACTTTCTCGACGTTTGATAGGGTACTTATATAAGCTCCTAATCTTTTTAAGTCCACCTCACTATCTGTAAAACCTGGAACAAGCACATGCCTTATCCAAACAGGTTTTTTCTTTTCTTCAAGGTATTTAGCGAAGTCAAGTATATGTCTATTGGAGACCGAAGTTAGTTCCCGGTGTTTTTTATCATCAATTTGTTTTAAATCAAGAAGTACTAGGTCGGTGAGCTCCATTAATTTATCTAACGATGTAATAAAACGCTCTTTCCGTGTAAAGCAACCACCAGAACTATCAATTGCTGTGTGGATACCTAACCTTTTGCATTCCGTAAAAAGCTCTATAAGAAAATCGAGATGTAATAAAGGTTCACCACCACTAACGGTTACTCCTCCATTTGAAGCTTGCAAAAATGGCAAATAGTCTTTAATATCCTTCATTAACTCAGAGACAGAGAATTCTTTTCCTTCCCCTTTTCCAAATGCCCAAGTATCTGGATTATGGCAATATAAGCAGCGCAGGAGACAGCCTTGTGTAAAAATAATATATCTTAGTCCTGGCCCATCCACAGTACCACATGACTCTACGGAATGAATCCTTGTTTGTATTTTCATCGCCTCAACTCCTTTCTTTGTCACAGAACATTTGCTTGTCGCGGGCCCGCACGATGTGGGTCAGGAAGACGTTGCAACAGGATGTTGCGCTCTTAGTCTTCCTTCAATTACGACCGCCTTCCGCTTTTCTTGTTGTCTAGCTGCAGGCGGTAGGGGCTCGAGGTCAAATAACCTGCGCCAATGAAAGGCAAAAGACGCCTTTCTTTGTCACAGAACATTTGCTTGTCACCCCTAAACAACCGCCTTCCGCTTTTCGTGTTACATAGTTTCGTGGAAGGTGCGGTTGATGACGTCGATTTGTTGTTCTCTTGTCAGTTTGATGAAGTTGACTGCGTATCCAGAAACTCGAATGGTCAGTTGTGGGTATTCTTCTGGACGTTCCATTGCATCTAGTAATGTCTCTCTATTGAAGACATTTATATTTAAATGATGTCCGTCTTTTTTCATATACCCATCAAGAATCGCTGCAAGGTTCGTAATCTGAGTTTCCTCTTCTCTTCCAAGTGCTTTTGGTACGATAGAAAATGTATTAGAGATTCCATCAAGGGCGTAGTCGTATGGAAGCTTTGCAACAGAGCTTAAAGATGCTATCGCTCCTTTTTGATCACGACCATGTAGTGGGTTAGCTCCTGGAGCGAAAGGTTCTCCTTCTCTTCTACCATCAGGGGTGTTACCAGTCTTTTTACCATACACGACATTTGATGTTATCGTTAATACAGATAATGTTGGTGTTGCACCACGATAGGCAGGATGTTTTTGGAATTTGTTCATAAACGTTTTTACAAGATCAACTGCTATCTTATCCACTCTGTCGTCATTATTACCGTATTTTGGAAAGTCCCCTTCTATTTCAAAATCAATTGCTATTCCATTTTCATCTCTAATCGGTTTTACTTGTGCATATTTAATTGCACTTAGGGAGTCTGCTACAACAGATAACCCAGCAATCCCTCCAGCCATTGTTCGTACTACATTTCTATCATGTAGAGCCATCTCAATCCGTTCGTAGCTATATTTATCATGCATATAATGAATAACATTTAACGTATTCATATATAAACCTGCTAACCATTCCATCACTTGATCGAACTTTTCCATTACTTCTTCATACTTCAATACGTCTGAAGTAATTGGTGCAAATTTCGGTGCTACTTGGATCTTTTTCATTTCATCTACGCCTCCATTTATTGCGTAGAGTAATGCTTTAGCTAAATTTGCTCTCGCCCCAAAAAATTGCATTTGCTTTCCTATTTTCATTGCAGATACACAACAAGCTATTCCATAATCATCACCATAGATCGGTCGCATAAGATCGTCATTTTCATATTGAATAGAGCTTGTTTTGATAGACATATATGAACAATACTTTTTAAACTCCTCTGGCAATTGTGTGGACCAAAGTACAGTTAAGTTAGGCTCAGGAGATGGACCAAGGTTATCTAAAGTATGCAAAAAGCGAAAAGAATTCTTTGTAACTAGTGGTTTACCTTCTAGACTAATACCTGCTATAGATTCTGTAACCCAAGTAGGATCACCACTAAATAATTCATTGTACTCGGGAGTTCTAGCAAACTTAACAAGTCTTAATTTCATAACAAAATGATCGACGAGTTCTTGTGCTTCTTTTTCGGTCAAGATACCACTTTGTAGATCTCTTTCTATAAAAATATCAAGGAATGTTGATACTCTACCTAAACTCATAGCAGCGCCATTTTGTTCTTTAATAGCTGCGAGATAGGCAAAGTATAACCATTGAAACGCTTCTTTGGCATTACTTGCTGGTTTTGAAATATCAAATCCATACATCTTACCAAGTTCTTTTAGTTCGTGCAGTGCACGTATTTGTTCTGCTATTTCTTCACGGTTACGAATGACATCTTCGGTCATTGTTCCGTTTCCGACAAGTTCTAAGTCTCTTTGCTTTTGCTGTATTAAGAAGTCAACTCCATACAGAGCAACACGACGATAGTCACCTATTATTCGTCCTCGACCATATGCATCAGGAAGACCAGTGATGATGCCCGCAGATCGTGCTAATCTCATTTCAGGGGTATATGCATCAAAGACACCTTGGTTATGCGTTTTTCGGTATTTCGTAAAAATCTCTTTTACTTCATCCTCGACCTCATATCCATATGATTCTGCAGCAGCAGTAGCCATGCGAATACCACCATAAGGTTGTAATGACCTTTTAAAAGGTTTGTCCGTTTGAATACCTACGATTTTCTCTAAATCTTTATTTAAATAACCAGGACCGTGAGATGTAATGGAAGATACTATTCTTGTGTCCATATCCAGGACACCACCATTTTCACGCTCAGCTTGAGATAATTTCATTACTTGGGTCCAAAGCCTATTCGTTTCTGCTGTAGGACCTTCTAAAAAATCACCATTCCCATTGTATAATGTGAAATTATTCACAATGAAATCCCGAACATTTACTTCCTCCTGCCAACTACCTTCTACGAAACCTTTCCAATGATTCATGATGGAAAAATCCCCCTTTACTATTTTCAATTAGTATGTCAACGATGAAGATATTGTGAAATAATGAGCATAAGAGCATATAATATGTGGAATAGTGAGCAATATCTTCAGATTCATTATATCATGGTACTCGGTATTATAATAGCGATTTCATAAAAAATTATAAAAACATCCCTATTCAAATAAAGGGAACAGGGATAGTAGTACTTTCTATGATATATCGGTCATTAGATCTTCATTAATATCAAAAAATAAATTAAGTTCATCAGAAAATATATGAACATTATGTTGGTTCAAAAAATAACGCTCACCATCATAGAAAATTTTATATTTGCCAGCAAATGGTGTTGAAGTATATAAGATAATGAAAAAAGACTGTATGTCATCTTGCGAATAGCTCACCTGATCAGTGACATTTCCTAATTGAAAAACGCGAATTATTTCATTTAATACTTGAGAATTTGTTATTTCCTTTTTTATTTCATCATTATGTAGTTCAATTTTTGATATTTTCCTTTTGGTAAAGACAGGGAAGTCAAGAAAGTCGGTACTTTCACGAGAAAAAATTTTATAACCATTGATTGCGCTTTTATCTTTTACTGCGATTAAATGGGGATGATTAATTACGGAGTACAACTTAGTTCCGACTTCTAAATAAGCTGCATCACCGTCTTTTGATTCATAATCTGGATCATGTATGTTTCCGTTAAGAGTATGCTTAATCACACCAATTACTTCTCCAATGAAAGCAGTATCTGATAGTTCTGCACGCAAGTCTGAGCTATATTTTCCTCCATTAAATTGAAGAAAATCATTCCATTCAATCTTGGTCTGCTCCATTTTATTACATCCACTTACTATAAAGACTAAACATGCAAGTGGTAACCAGATTCTCATGAAAACACCTCCCCATTTAATAGACGAAAAAATGAAGAAAATGTTTCACTTAGGAAATAAAACCAAGAGTCAAATTCTCCTATACGTGCATGAGTTTTTCAACATAGTTGGAAACTAGATATAGGAGGTTGAAGCAAATGATGACTGTTTTAACATCTTTTGAAGACAGGAAAAAAGAAAAGCAATTAGCCTATGAACGCAAATTATTACGTGATTTGCCAGTTCAAGAATTGAAAAAAAGTGTTATGCTCCATTTTAATCAAATCAGAAAGCAAATTGGTCCGATGGACGAGGATGTGGAAGAAGTATGCTTTGATGTGGCAGTTGAAGCTTTTTTAATAGGTGGGGAGTATAGTCGATTTTCAATGCATGGTGAAACCATTAATATGGCAAAGAAAAGATGTACACAATCTATTGATGAATTTATTGATACATTATTTCATTTTTGGCTTTATTGGAATTTAGATAAAGAAAGGATAAGAGAAGATAGTATATATAGCTCTTGTGAAAAATTTGTGGATTATTGGTGGAAGAAAGGTTTTCTGAAGGGGGAGCGTCGCTACAAGTTAAGGTTACATTAGAGTGATTGTATACAATTACATGAACCATTTTTGTTCTAAAATAGCTACTTGTCCCATATTCTTTTACGAGGATAGGGAGAAGGGGAAGATGCAATGAGGAAATATTGGAAATGGTTCATAGTTTTTGCTGGGGCAGTAGCACTGTTTCTTCTTTTTCAACAGCAGTTAAAAACGAAGGAAACATTTGAGGCATGGAATCTCCCGCTTTCAGGGAAGATTATTTATCTAGACCCTGGACATGGTGGTCCTGACGGAGGGGCAGGAGACTCAGATGCGCTCGAGAAGGATATTGCATTAGAAGTATCGAAAAAACTTCGTGATTATTTGCAGCAACAAGGTGCATTAGTGTTAATGACACGAGAAAAAGATACTGATTTAGCAGATCCAGAGACGAGTAAGTTACGCCATCGAAAGTCAGAAGATCTTAGGACAAGGTTAAAGCTTATTAATGAGTCAGAAGCGGATTTATTTCTTAGTATTCACTTAAATTCTATCCCTTCTCCTCGGTGGAGTGGGGCACAAACGTTTTTTGCACCACATAATGCAGATAACAAACGGATAGCCAAGTTTATCCAAGCTGAATTAGTGCGTAATCTGGAAAATACAGATAGGGAAGCAAAAATTATTAATAATGTTTTTCTCATGAAAAACGCTGAAAAAACAGGTGCATTAGTAGAAATTGGGTTTCTATCTAATCCTACTGAGCGCAACAATCTTAAACAAGACGAGTACCAAGAAAAAGTTGCAGCATCCATATATAAAGGTGTAATGCGCTTCTTCACAAACGAAGCTACAATAGAATAAAACCTTTTTCATAGGACTGAGCCATTCGAGGCACGGTCCTAATTTCGTGATTGGAAGCGTATAGCATTTTGATTTATGACTATTATGGTATACTGAAAAAGAAGGGTAAATCCATTTTGAGGAAGGTGTAATATTTTGATTACAGAGCAAAAAGCATTGGAAATTTTGAATAAGATGGAAGATCCATTATTACATAAACCTCTTGCAGATACGAACGGTGTTCTAGAGGTAAAAGTGAAAGAAGAAAAGGCACATATAAGTGTTAAAATTGCTGTTGCAAAAACAGGAACACCTGAACAAATGCAACTACAAACAAAGATTGTAGAGAAGCTAAAGGAAGCAGGAGCAGCCACAGTCGGTATCCGTTTTGCAACACTATCAGAAGATGAACTTGAAAAACATCGTGCTTCTGGTGACCTTCCAAGTGAAGGCGGATTACTAGCCCCAGATAGTAAAACTACTTTTATTGCGGTAGCAAGTGGGAAAGGTGGAGTTGGTAAATCAACAGTTTCTGTTAACCTTGCAATTGCTTTAGCTCGACAAGGAAAAAAGGTAGGTCTCATAGATGCAGACATTTATGGATTCAGTGTACCGGATATGATGGGAATTATTAATCGTCCTCAAGTAAAAGGGAATCATATTATCCCTGTAGAGCGTTTTGGTGTAAAAGTTATATCAATGGGCTTCTTTGTAGAAGACAATTCTCCAGTTATTTGGCGCGGGCCAATGCTAGGAAAAATGCTCAATAACTTCTTCAAAGAAGTAGAATGGGGCGATTTAGATTATCTATTACTCGATTTACCACCAGGTACAGGCGATGTGGCCCTTGATGTACATACAATGCTACCAAGTTGCAAAGAAATAATTGTCACAACTCCGCATCCAACAGCTGCATTTGTTGCAGCACGTGCAGGTGCTATGGCACTACGTACAAACCATGAAATCCTTGGTGTTATCGAGAATATGTCCTACTTTGAAAGCCAACTAACAGGCGAGAGAGAGTATGTCTTTGGTAAAGGTGGAGGGGACAAGCTAGCAGAAGAATTACGTACAGAATTATTAGGAAGACTTCCATTACAACAGCCAGACTGGAATGAAGAAGACTTTGCACCTTCTGTCTATGATGCAGACCATCGAATTGGGAGAATCTACACAGACATTGCAGGGAAAATAGTCGATTTATTATCATAAGATAAATACGGCCATCTGCGTCACGAATATATGTGATTGCAAATGGCCGTATTTTTATTTAGGTGCTTCTCCGCCGCCTTCTTCTTTACTACCGCTATCTTCGTTTTTACCTTCTTCCTCACTTTTTCCTTGACTTCCACCACCGCCACTGCCCATTTCTTCTGCAGCTTTTAGTAACAAGTCTTGTATTTTTGCTTTGTATAAAGGACTTTCGAATGTTTCTGTCATTACCTTTTGTAAATGTTCACGAAATTCTTTGCTTTTAAGAGCTTTGGCGATATCCTTTTGTAATTCAGGATCATGGAAAATATCGATAAGCATGCCTTGATATTCTGGATCTTTCATTAAATCCTTTAATAATGCCTCATTTTCTGATTTCATACTTTTCGCTACTGATTCAGCGAATTTTGGATCCTCATACATCTTTTTCCAAAATTCTGTACCTTTTTCAGAAGTAAGTGTTTGTTGAATCGTTTCCTTTACAATATCTTGATTCATAATTAATTTTTGCTTTATTTCTTCATCACTCATTAGGTCTTGAATTGCCTTTTTTCCTTCATCAGTTTTTAAAATATCAACAATCATCTTTTTGGTTTGCTCGTAATCTAGTGTGGATTCCTTTGATTCACCAGCAGAGCAAGAAGCTAGGATGAAAATAGCCATAAATGGGAGCAAAAAAGTCCTTTTAAGCATGCATAAAGCTCCTTTCTTATGTAGTAATGAGTATCAATAGATTTGTGAGAATAAGAACACACTACTTCACTTTCCTAATACAATTTCTCATACCTTTAATATGAGAAATTGTGAAGAATTTATGCACAACACCTACAATCATAGATTTTTAATGAAAAGATTGTTAAAATTTGTGGATAGGTATATAAAAATGATGGAGGAATTTGTCGGTGACAATTAGAAATTTAATAAAATTTTTATTTAATTCACTCATGTTGGGTGGACTCCTTACAGGAATATTGGGTTTTGTGATTCGATGGGATGAATTTCAACCATACTTTATAGATGTGAAAATTGGTGCGATTTTATCGACATTTATATGGCTCGTTGGAGTAGGATTTATTTTTGCAGTGGTAAGCCAAGTTGGTTTCTTTGCATATCTATTCATTCATCAATTTGGTTTAGGACTATTCCGTTCTAAATCATTATGGAATGCAGTACAAATTGTACTCGTAATATTTGTGCTATTCGACCTCATTTATTTCCGTTTTACAGCTTTCGCAGGTGAGGATGAAAGCATACTTCCTTATATTGGAATAGCGGTGTTTATCCTAGCTGTTGCGCTTGTTACAGCATATTTTAAAGCTAAGACTACTAATCGTAGTACATTCGTATCAGCTCTATTCTTCATGGTGGTTGTAACGATTTTAGAATGGTTACCAGTGTTGCGACCAAATGATGAGAACTGGATCTACTTAATGATTTTTCCGTTACTAGCATGTAATGCATACCAACTATTAATGTTACCAAAATATAATAGGTTATCTGCTGAAGAAAGAGCAAAGAAACAACCAAAGCAGGAGCCACAACAGGTATCAGGAAAAAAAGAAAATAAGCAAAAAAGTAAAAAAGCGAATCGATGACGATTCGCTTTTTGTTTTGCCGATAAAGGGATGCATGTCTATATTTAGGGGACTAGTTTAGTATCCACCTTACCGTTTGAAATTAGTACAGAAATAGTGACGAGATCATGGTTTTCCCGCAGATTATTAATAATTGTTGGTAATGCATCAGCAGTTTGTACTGCAGAATCTGAAGCATGCAATAAAATAATATCACCTTTCTTTGCTTTATTAACTTGTTCTATTATTTTATCGACTCCTGGATTTTTCCAATCTTGAGAATTTAGGCTCCAATGTACTACTGTTAAACCTAGTTGTTCCGCGATTTTAAGTGTCTTCTCATCAAAATGTCCTGTTGGTGAACGGAGCAGTTTAATATCTGTTACTCCTAACTTTTTAAAGACATCGATGGATCTTAAAATATCCCTTCTGACTTTCTTTTCATCGATTTCGGTGTAATCTTCGTATGCATAGCCTAAAGATCCGATTTCAAAACCAAGATCTTTAATACGTTTGACTGTATCTGGATGCTTTTCAGCCCAGGATCCGGATAAAAAGAATGTTGCAGAACGAACATCACTTTCTTCAAGTACATCCAATATAGGTTCAGCTTGGATGTCGCCCCAACCGATATTAAATGTAAGACTAATTCCTTTTTCCCCCTTATAAATTGCTCTAGGTCCATCATTTGAACTTAATACTGGAATGTGTAGAGTGGATTGGGAGAAAAAAAGTACTGCAGTAAAAAAAGAAACTAGAACTAAGAAAAATCCTTGTTTTACTTTACGTCCGTTTAATGTAATGAAAAAGTTCATTTAATCCCTCCTCCAAATGCCCGTCCGCTAATATACTATGCTTGACCAATAGCTTTATATGAATGAAAAAGTAAATTGTGGTTTTTTTTCAAAAGACATTCATAAATATCTCAATTATTGGAAATAGCTATGTATACTGAAATAAGCGAGGTGCGCATATGCTAGGTTTATTATTAAAACATCAAGAGAAAGAAGAAATTATATATCTCTTGAAGAGAGAGATGGATGAAATTTTATTTGACCTAAATGATTCAAGAATTGAAACAATTGTCAAAATATCAATGGAAGAGAGATATAAAACACTTTTTTCACTTTTTACAAGAATAGCTTCTACCCAGGATTGTATGAAATATATGCTCCCATCTAAAAAAAGAAACGGATCAAACGGAAAAAAAGAAAATTACCATTGACACTTACAAAGAATCTTGATATAGTATAAAACGTTGTTGAAAAAAACTTGATATAAAGAAAAAATATTTTTCTTAAAAAACACTTGAAATTATTGCGAAATTGATTATAATAAAGTTTGTCTGGTGACGATGGCGAAGAGGTCACACCCGTTCCCATCCCGAACACGGAAGTTAAGCTCTTCAGCGCCGATGGTAGTGAGGGTTCGCCCTTGTGAGAGTAGGACGTTGCCAGGCAAGCAATATAAGCTTGATAGTGACATATCATTCCGCAGTAGCTCAGTGGTAGAGCTATCGGCTGTTAACCGATCGGTCGTAGGTTCGAATCCTACCTGCGGAGCCATGCTTCCATAGCTCAGTTGGTAGAGTGCTTCCATGGTAAGGAAGAGGTCACCGGTTCAAGCCCGGTTGGAAGCTTCCAATCGAGATAATAATAAAAAAGGCCCCTTGGTCAAGCGGTTAAGACACCGCCCTTTCACGGCGGTAACACGGGTTCGAATCCCGTAGGGGTCACCATTCTTAAAATGTACAAGCTGTACATGAATTTGACGCAGTAATGCGCCGCTCATCCAATTTTTAAAAAATTGGGAGGAGCAAGCAGAACAAGGAAGCGATGGAGAGAAGGAAGGAGCGTACAAAGCGTACGTGACTGACTGAACGAGTGAAGCTGACGCAGTAATGCGCCGCTCATCACAATTTTTAATACGGAGGATTAGCTCAGCTGGGAGAGCATCTGCCTTACAAGCAGAGGGTCGGCGGTTCGATCCCGTCATCCTCCATTTTTTATTTCTATAAATAATATGCCGGCCTAGCTCAATTGGTAGAGCAACTGACTTGTAATCAGTAGGTTGGGGGTTCAAGTCCTCTGGCCGGCACCATTATTTTTACGATGGTGGGGTAGCGAAGTGGCTAAACGCGGCGGACTGTAAATCCGCTCCCTCCGGGTTCGGCGGTTCGAATCCGTCCCCCACCACCATTTAATATTTATTGCATATATTTCTGATTAAAGGGAAATATACATAATAACATTACTAGCTTCAGATGCCATCGACAAAGGGTATTAGTTGCTAAAAGGAATAGCTTTATGCTTTTCTTAATTTCGATGGGCTATAGCCAAGTGGTAAGGCAACGGACTTTGACTCCGTCATTCGTTGGTTCGAATCCAGCTAGCCCAGCCATGAGCCATTAGCTCAGTCGGTAGAGCATCTGACTTTTAATCAGAGGGTCGAAGGTTCGAATCCTTCATGGCTCATTTCATAACTCGTAACGGTAGTCTTGATGTTTCAAGGCTTCTTTTATTTGTAACAAGAAAAAAAGAGCGGTAGCTCCATATAGGGACTACGGCTCTTTTGTTTACTCCAATTTATTTATAATTGTTGAAGAGTTAATTCAGAGTTTGATATTAACATTTGATATTTATTTAACAGTTTATCTAGCGTATCACTAATCATTACAACTCTTTCATCTACAAACGAAGAAGACATACCGAGTTCTATCATCATTTGACGCTTTTCTTCTATTTCTATTAATAAAAGATCTGGATTCATAACTAAATAAGTCCCCTTTCGTTATAAGGCTATTACTAATGTATTTCCCTTTTCATTAAATTTTAAACAAGGGAGAGGAAAACTTTGGTAAGATAGTGGTAATGTGAAAAAAATATTATTGCAAAAAATAAATTGAAACTTTTTTTCTTAAAGAACGTATGATTAGATAACCGCATAGAGCGGGGGGTAAAGAGAGAATGGATGCACTAGTTAATCAAAGAATTAAACAGGTACTTCGAGGCGATCAAGAAGCATTTGGTGAAATTGTAGAATTGTTTAAAGACAAAGTTTTTCATTTGTGCTATCGAATGCTTGGGAACAGACATGAAGCAGAGGATATAGCACAAGAGGCTTTTGTTAGGGCATATGTGAACATCCATAGCTTTAATCAAAAACGAAAATTTTCTACATGGCTCTACAGAATTGCGACTAATTTATGCATCGATCGAATTAGAAAGAAGAAACCTGACTATTTTTTAGATGCAGAGGTTGCGGGTACTGATGGGTTAACGATGTATTCTCAAATTGCTGCAGAAGGAAAATCACCCGATTCTGAAGTGGAGACATTAGAACTTCAAGAAATTGTTCAACGCGAAATTTTGCGCTTACCTGATAAATACAGGGTAGTAATTATTTTAAGATATATCGATGATCTTTCATTAAACGAGATTAGTGAAGTTCTCGATATGCCTTTAGGAACAGTAAAAACACGCATACATCGTGGGAGAGAGGCGCTCCGAAAGCAACTGAGCAATTTGTAGGAAAGGTGAGAAGGAAATTGAAGGCTTGTCCAGAAGAGATTGTTCTTTACATGCAAGAACATTTAGATGGAGACTTGTCTTGGGAAAAGGAACAGGTATTAAAAGACCACTTGCAAAAGTGTACGGCCTGTCAAGAACATTTTCAAGAATTAAAAAGAACAATTGCATATATACAAAGTACATCACATATCGAAACTCCTGAGAATTTTACTATGAATGTAATGGCGCGTTTGCCGAAAGAAAAAAGAAGTGAAGGGGTAAGAAGATGGTTAAGACATCACCCACTTCTTGCAGCAGCATCTTTATTTATTTTCCTCATGGGTGCAAGTTTGTTTAGTGGATGGAATGATGACGATCAATTCTCCGTAACGGCCCAACCTAACCTTATTGTGGAAAACGGAGTAGTCGTTGTTCCTGAGGGAGAAGTTGTAGAGGGGGATATTACCGTGAAAAATGGTGATATCCGTATCGAAGGAGAAGTAAATGGTGATGTGACCGTAATTAATGGTGAAAAATATATGGCTTCTGCTGGTAATGTTACTGGTGATATTGAGGAAATTAACCAAATGTTTGAATGGCTATGGTTCGAAATTAAGAATTTAGGAAAACAAGTAGTAAACTTCTTTGGTGAATAATATAGAGGGTGGGACAAAACCCTCTAAATAAAAACAAAGCCGTCGGCTTACACAAAAAGTGTAGGCTAACGGCTTTTTATTATTTTCAAAAAGGACACCCTTTGATAAAATTTAAGTTACCACACAAAAATTCAAAAAAGGAGTGTCCTTATGTTTAAACATTATACCATGAATCAAGTAGTTTTGCCGCTAGATTTAGAATTTAAGTTACAAGAAAATGATATTGCATTTGCGATTAATAATTTAGTTGAAAGTATTCCTGATGAAGCGTTCGAAGATTTCTTACGTCAAACCGGACGACCTGCTTACCATCCTCGGATGATGTTGAAAATTATATTGTGTGGTTATACTCAATCCGTTTTTTCCGGTCGCAAAATCGAAGCTTTATTACATGACAGTGTTAGAATGATGTGGTTGGCCCAAGGTTATGAACCAAGCTACCGCACGATTAATCGATTCCGTTCTAATCCATTGATTGAAGATCTCCTTCGGGAATGTTTTGTGCAGTTCCGCAATCAGTTGGTGGAAAACAAAGTAATTGAAGAAGAAGCTATTTTTATTGATGGAACGAAGATTGAAGCGAACGCAAATAAGTTCACTTTTGTTTGGCGAAAATCCATAGAAAGATATAACGAAAAGCTCATCGAAAAGTCAAATCAGCTATATGATGAGCTGTTAGAGAAAGAAATCATCCCGGCAATCGAACGTGAAAATGAAGAAGAATTATCCGTTCAAGAAATGGAAAAAGTAGTTGAGAAATTAGATGAAAGAATTGAGGAATACAACGAAAAGATTGAAACTTGCGAGATTGGCAGTGAACGCAAGAAGATTCGTTCGAAACGAAAGTTTCCGAAACAAGTTCGTAAGCAGTTTGTGGATTTCATTAGGCGGAAGCAAAAGTATCAAAAAGATATGGAGATTTTCGGTGACCGCAATAGCTATTCGAAGACAGATCCAGATGCGACATTTATGCGTATGAAAGACGACTATATGAAGAACGGACAACTGAAAGCTGGTTATAATGTACAAGTGGCTACGGAAGGTCAATACACACTTGCTTACGATATTTTTTCAAACCCAACAGATACACGAACTTTGATTCCTTTTTTGAATACCATAGAAGAAAAGTTCTTTGAACTTCCAGATTATATTGTTGCGGATGCCGGATATGGCAGCGAACAAAACTATGAAGACATCATCGAAAATAGAAAACGCACACCACTCATTACATATAACCAGTATCGAAAGGAGAAGAAAAAGAAACATAAGAAGAATGCTTTTCATGTAGATAATTGGAAGTACAACGAAGAAGAAGATTCCTATCTATGCCCTAATGGAAGAAACCTTCGGTTTGCCTACCATTCCAAACGCAAAGATAAGTATGGATTCACTCGTACATTTAAAGTGTATGAATGTGAGGACTGTTCAGACTGTCCACTGCGAGAGTTGTGCACCAAGGCGAAGCCTGGAAACAATCGAAAAGTATTTTTCAATGAAAAATGGGAGTCCCTAAAAGAATATGTACGTACTAAGCTTTCAGACGAGAAAACTGGAGCAATTTACGGAAAACGTAAGATTGACGTAGAGCCAGTTTTTGGATTCTTGAAGGCTAATTTGGGTTTCACTCGATTTTCCGTCAGAGGGAAACGAAAGGTCACCAATGAATTGGCCTTTGCATTAATGGCGGTGAACTTGAGGAAGTTCACCGCAAATACCAGAAAAACAGTAACTGACGATGATGTATTTTCATCAATAAAGGATCCAAGCAACATTTTTATTGCTTGGATCCTTTTAATTTTCTTCTTTTGGCTAGTTTTGTCCCAGCCTCTTTAGTTAATCTTCGCTTGTAGTTCACTGACAATTCCATCAACTTCCATTTGGGAAAATGGCCTTTTATCATCTGCAGCTATTATTTTTTCACCTTCCGCTTTAATTACTGCCAAACCTTTTTTCATAAAACTTTTATATTCCTTCGTAAGTTTATTTATCTCTTCGGCATATTTCTCATCGGTCCCCGGTGTCACTGTTTCTTCATATAAGTCGATGATAACCTCACGACTTGTATCCTGCGGTTCAAAACGATGAGGATCTGTACTATCAAACAGACAAATTTGCAATGCTGGTATGAGTACCATATCAATGCTGTTCGGGTCAAAGCTACAATGATATATTTCAAGATCAAATCCATGATTTAGACAGGCTTCTGCTACCCGTTTCATAAATGTAGACTTGCCAGTCCCAGCACGTCCTTTAATATGATACACCTGCTTAAGATGTTCAGTGAGGTTAGGTACCTCATTTACAACCCCATCTACTGTATTAGTACCAAATAATCGTCGATAAATATGTGGAGTACGACCTATTTTTGACTCGTTTGCTAATAACTTTTCCGTAAAATCATCGGCTAGTTGATTGGCTTTTGTAAAATCCATTTCTTGAATATATACTTTTTCCAAGTTATCGTGAATGCGTAAACCCTGTTTAAATTGTTCATATGCTTCAGTTGTAAAAGGGGATTTTCTTTCCCCAATAATTGCAACTTCCTTCTCGCGGAGAATAATTCCTTCAACATATCGTTCGCTAATCGGACTTTTTAACACTTCAACCGGAGTTTTATCTTTATATTGTTCGATCAGCTGTTGGAGTATTTTCGTATTCATTTGGTAAGAATGAGATTCAAGTTCAATTGTTTCCTTTATCCCATGGAGATTGGAGGATAATAAATCGATATAACCCTCCGCTGTATTCGCTGAAACATAGTAATTTTTCAACAAAGAGAATCATCCTTTACTTAGCTTCTGACAATAGTTTATGCGAATGATATGACAGTGATAATTGTAACATTTACAACCTTAAATCTGCACGTTGAATACTTTTTAATACCCCATATAGTAGCCCAACTTCAATTGGATAAAGCAACACTGCTTTTATTAAGCGCGGAACGGCAAAAAGCGGACTTCCGAACATAATGTTTAACCAAATTGGTGTTAATATTAAAGTGATAACAATGGTTACCACTAAATTTGCAATCGCAATACGACTAAGCGAAATTTCCTTTCGATAGAAAAACAAACCGAATATTACCCCAATGAGTATCGCATTTAAGGTAAATCCAGGGAAAAAGAAACCTGCTGGTCTTAATACAAATCCGATTGTATCAGCAACTGCTGATGCAATCCCCGCATTCATCGGACCATAAAAATAGGCAAGAACAGCAATCGGTAGAAATGCAAAACCAATTTCGAGTAAAGGTCCAAAAGAAAGGGTAAATTGATTTAATACTAAATTCACCGCAACAAGTGCAGCTGTCACCGTTAACATCTTTGTCGTGCTTCTTGCTTGAATAGGAGTTGCTCCCTTCTCTAGTCGCATCGAATCACCTTCCCAGCTCCAATATATTGGATATCTTTCTTCGTATCATAACCTATAATGAAATAATCACCAAGTTTTTGCAATTTTTTTGAATTAAAATATTTCTGTAAATAATAATTTCACAAAAAGAGGGTGGGACAAAACCCTCAAATAAATTAAGCCGTCGGCTTACACAATAATGTGTAGGCTAACGGCTTTTTTTATTTTAGTAAACAAAAAGGACACCCTTTGATAGAATTAAAGTGACCAAACAATAACCTAAAAGAGGAGTGTCCTTATGTTTAAACATTATACCATGAATCAAGTAGTTTTGCCGCTGGATTTGGAAATAAAGTTACAGGAAAACGATATTGCTTTTACTATCAACGAATTGGTGGAAAGTATTCCAGAAGAAGCTTTTCAAGGATTCGTTCGTCAAACCGGGCGACCTTCTTACCATCCCCGAATGATGATGAAAATTATTTTATGCGCTTATACTCAAACTGTATTCTCTGGACGGAAAATTGAGGCACTGGTAAAAGACAGTGTACGAATGATGTGGTTGGCCCAAGGTTATGAGCCAAGTTACCGCACCATCAATCGTTTCCGTGTACATCCAGAAATGAACAAACTCCTTCGAGAGTGTTTTATACAATTTCGAAGCCGGCTGGTGAAAGAAAAGCTCATAGATGAAGAAGCCATTTTCATTGATGGCACGAAGATTGAAGCCAATGCCAATAAATTCACATTTGTTTGGCGAAAATCCATTGAAAAATACAGTCAAAAACTTATTGAAAAGTCTAATCAAATGTACCAGGAACTAGTTGAAAAGCAAATCATACCAGAAATTGAGCGGGATGATTTTGGTGAATTATCCGTTGAAGAGATGAAAGAAATTGTAGAAAAACTGAGTGAAAAGATTGAAACCTACGACAAAGAAATTGAAGCGAGCGAATTAGGAAGTGAGCGGAAACGTATAAGATCTAAACGGAAATTACCAAAACAATACCGGAAGCAATTCGAAGACTTTATCTTCCGAAAGCAGAAGTATCAAAAGGATATGGAGATTTTTAGAGAACGTAATAGCTATTCAAAAACGGATCCCGATGCGACCTTTATGCGAATGAAGGATGACTATATGCGAAATGGTCAATTGAAAGCTGGTTACAATGTACAGCTTGCGACATCCGGTCAGTATGCGCTCGCTTATGATGTGTTTCCAAATCCTACGGACACCCGCACTTTAATCCCATTTTTGAATACTATCGAGAAACACTTCTTCGAATTACCGAAATATCTGGTGGCGGATGCTGGCTACGGAAGTGAACAAAACTACACGGATATACTTGAACATCGTAAACTCACACCTTTAATCACTTATAATCAATATCGAAAGGAGAAGAAAAAGAAGCATAAAAACAACGTTTTTCACGTCGACAACTGGGAGTACAACGAGGAAGAGGATGCCTTCACTTGTCCAAACGGAAGAAAAGTATTGTTCAGCCATCTGTCACATCGGACTGATCGATATGGATACACACGACAATTCAAAGTTTATGAATGTGAAGATTGTTCTGGGTGCCCATTACGCGCCTTATGCACCAAAGCAAAAGAAGGAAACAATCGAAAAGTACTCCGTAATGAAAAATGGGAATCTCAAAAAGCTTATGTCAAAGCGAAGCTTTCGGACGAGAAAACTGGTGAAATCTACAAAAAAAGAAAAATCGATGTGGAGCCAGTTTTTGGATTTCTGAAGGCTAATTTGTGCTTCACTCGAATGTCCGTTAGGGGCAAAGAAAATGTGAAAAATGAATTAGGGTTTGCGCTCATGGCGGTAAACTTGAGAAAGTATACCGCCAAAAAGCACCTTCTACGTCTGGAGAGAAAATATTTCTAACAAAAAAATGGTTCCAAGCAATATTTTATGCTTAGAACCATTTTTTAGGCTAGTTTTGTCCCAGCCTCTTTTATTATGTCTTATAATGTGAGAATTGGCGATTTTTATCATTACCTGCTATTCTAAAATGGCAGTAACTTATTTTAATGATAACGAAATCTTCACTAAAATAACGCTGATACTACAGTGCATTCTTGACAAGTAGAAGTATAATAATTATATGTGTTATAATGGATGAGTTATTATCCATAAAATAGAAATAAATGTTTTGTGAATAAATAGATGGAGGAAAGATAATGCCGTTTGCAGACTTTGCTATTTTGGACTATTTGTCCTACATAGTAGACATTTTCCTCGTTTGGTATGTTATATACAAACTAATAATGATCATTCGTGGCACAAAAGCTGTACAGTTATTAAAAGGTATCTTTGTTATTATAATTGTGTGGGTTTTGAGTGATTTCCTCAATTTACATACATTAAATAAGTTGATGGAAACAGTTATTTATTGGGGATTCCTTGCAATTATTATTATTTTCCAACCTGAACTAAGAAGAGCCCTAGAACAACTAGGTCGTGGTAAGTTCTTTACAAGAAGTGGAATTCATGAAGAAGAAGAACAAAAGCAACGAGTTGAGGCAATTGTTGATGCTGTTAACTATATGGCCAAACGGAGGATTGGAGCTCTTATTTCCATTGAACGAGAAACTGGAATGGGAGACTATATTGAAACTGGGATTCCTCTCCAATCGAAATTAACATACGAGCTATTGGTTAATATTTTTATTCCTAACACTCCATTACATGATGGTGCAGTAATCATACAAAAATCACAAATTGCCGCAGCGGCATGTTACTTACCATTGTCAGAAAGTCCATTTATTTCGAAGGAATTAGGAACAAGGCATCGTGCCGCATTAGGTATAAGTGAAGTTACAGATAGTTTAACAATTGTTGTATCAGAAGAAACAGGTAGTGTATCTGTAACGAAAAATGGCGAATTACTTCGTGACTTACCAATTGATAAATTTAAACAAGTTTTAGCTAAAGAACTTATGGATGATAGTAAAGAGAAGCAGTCTTCCTCATCACTATGGAAAAGAAGGGAGAAGACAAAGAATGGACAATAAAATGGATAAATTTATGGAGAACCCTTGGTTCGTCAGAATAATAGCCATGATTTTAACCGCCATACTATTCTTCTCGTTTAATGGGTTCTTTGATAAGGATAATGGAACAACGCCAAATGATATGGAAGATGAGAATGTAGAAACTCTTACAAATGTTCCTGTTGAAGTATATTATGATGCTGAAAACTTAGTGGTTAGTGGTGTTCCAAAAACAGTTACAGTACGTTTACAAGGTCAGAAACGATTTTTGGAAGCCGCAAAAAGACAACGTGATTTTACCATATTTGTTGACCTTTCGGATGTTGAAATAGGGAATCATCGCGTTCCTGTTCAACATAAGGATATTTCAAATAAACTGCAAGTTCGAATTGATCCAACTTATGTGGATATTTCTCTCCAAGAAAAAGTAACAGAGGAATTTAAAGTAGAAGCAGAATTTAATCGAAGTATTCTAGCTGAGGGATTTGAAGCACAGCAACCTGAAATTGAACCAAGAACGGTAAAAATTACTGGAGCTAAAGATATCGTTGACAAAATTACGTATGTGAAAGCAACAATTGATGCAAGTGGCTTAATCAGTGACACGATTGTACGTCAAGCAGCTGTCACTGTGCTTGACCGAGAATTGAACAAGCTTGATGTGGAAGTTGAGCCAAAAACAGTATCTGTAGAAATACCAGTTAAAAATCCAAGGAAAAATGTCCCGATTAAAATAAATACGACCGGAACACCACCAGATGATATTGTCATCAAAACGGTAAGTACAACTACTCCAGAAGTATTAATTTATGGTAGGACAACCGTTCTACAGGATATTGATGAACTTAATGTCTCCGTGGATGTAAGTAATATTCGGGAGGATACGGAGCTAGAGGTTCCAATTCAATATCCAATAGGTGTCAATAAAATTTCACCGAATAAAGTGGTTGTAAAAATCACTGCCGAAAAGAAAGTAACAGAAAAAACTTTTGACAAGATTAAAATAGATACAAAGCAGTTAGAACCAAACTTGAATCTTGAATTCTTGTCACCTCCTTCAGGAGAGCTTTCCCTCAAACTATCTGGGGAAAAAGCGAAAATCGACAATGTAGAGGAATCTGACTTCGAGGTTTTTGTTAATCTAGAGGATCTAAATGCCGGGGAACATGAAGTACAAGTCGAAGTAGCTGGACCTGAAGATGTAGATTGGGAAACTTCTATTAAGACCGTTAAGGTGAGGTTAACAGAAGAACAAGAAGAGGAAACAACATAAAACAGAGATTTTTGAAGGAGTGAGCAATTCAATGGGTAAATACTTTGGAACTGATGGTGTGAGAGGTGTAGCAAATTCAGAACTTACACCTGAATTAGCATTTAGATTAGGTAGATTTGGTGGTTATATATTAACAAAAAATGCAGAACGGCCTAAAGTTTTAATAGGCCGTGATACACGTATTTCCGGTCATATGTTGGAAAGTGCACTTGTGGCAGGATTACTATCCATTGGGGCAGAAGTAATGCGTCTAGGAGTCATTTCAACACCTGGGGTTTCTTATTTAACGAAGGTTCTAGGCGCCCAAGCTGGAGTCATGATTTCTGCATCTCATAATCCGGTAGCAGATAATGGAATAAAATTCTTCGGTCCAGATGGGTATAAACTGTCTGATGAACAAGAGGAAGAAATTGAGAGCTTACTCGATGCAGAAACGGATGACTTACCAAGACCAGTAGGTGGAGAACTTGGAACGTTAAATGATTATTTTGAAGGTGGACAAAAGTATTTGCAATTCCTTAAACAAACAGTGGATGAGGACTTCTCTGGAATTCATGTTGCACTTGATTGTGCTCATGGAGCTACCTCATCACTTGCAACGCACCTATTTGCTGACTTGGATGCAGATATTTCTACGATGGGTTCATCGCCAAATGGCTTAAATATCAACGAAGGTGTGGGCTCTACTCACCCTGAAGTACTAGCTGAATTTGTAAAAGAAAAAGGCGCTGATGTTGGACTAGCTTTTGATGGTGATGGTGACCGTTTAATTGCTATTGATGAGAATGGAAATATTGTGGATGGCGACCAAATTATGTACATATGCGGGAAGTTTATGAATGAAGAAGGACGTCTTGTTCAGTCTACAATCGTGTCCACAGTTATGAGTAATTTAGGCTTCTATAAAGCTTTAGAAGAAGCTGGCATAAAAAGTGCACAAACAGCTGTAGGAGACCGCTATGTAGTGGAAGAAATGAAAAAACAAGGATATAACCTAGGTGGAGAACAATCTGGTCATATTATTTTCAGAGAATATAGTACTACTGGTGACGGGCTACTTACAGGAGTACAGTTGTTAAATATTATGAAAATAACAGGTAAACCACTTTCAGAACTTGCAAAAGGAATGAAAACTTATCCGCAAAAATTAGTGAACATACGAGTAACAGATAAACATCATGTAACTGAAAATGAGAAAGTGAAAGCTGTTATTCAAGAAGTAGAAGCAGAAATGAATGGTAACGGTCGTATTTTAGTGCGTCCTTCTGGTACAGAGCCACTTGTTCGTGTGATGGCAGAAGCTGTTACAGAGGAAGCATGTTCAGAATATGTGGATCGTATTGCGAATGTAGTCATTGAAGAAATGGGTTTAGATAAAGAATAATATAATTGGCAGCACAAATCATTTTAAGGTTTGTGCTGCTATTTTATTGGGAATGGAAAGGTAGTTAGGGGGATGCAGGGGTAAAGAAGGCTTCTAATCACATATGGATGATGGAACAAGGGAAAACCTCGAATAGGAGTGTTCTAATGGACATTTGGATAGTGATTCGTGCTTAAAATGTCTAATAGGGGTGATCTAATGGACATTTGGATGGTGGTTCGTGTTTGAAATGTCTAATAGACTTGCTCTAATGAACATTCGCCTGTGATTTATGATCCAAATGTCGAATAAACACGTTCAAACCTACACTTCACTGCTGTTTTACCGCCAAAATGTCAAATAGAAAATCACAAATCATTATTTCACTAATCCTCACCTCTTCAAATTTCCACTTCTTTGAATGAAATCCAGGGAAATGTCGATTGGAAGGCCTCTATGAATGCTTTACCAAAGCTCGCTATAAAGTATTAAAATCAAATTTTATACACAGAAGTTTCTCTAATTGCATATTTTTTATTGACGGCATTTTTTATTATGTAGTATGATGGCAATGCTGTTATTTTTTTTTGAAAGGAGCATAGGAAGGTAGATTAATAATTAAAGCGCCAGAACTTATCTTGATCGAAACAAAGATAAGTTGACGAGGTGGAGGTTTATCGAATTGTTCGGCGGGTGCCTCCCGGCTATGTCACAGGTCGTAGCTCTTTCTCAAAACATTCGAGGTGACTCGATGGACAAAGGAAAGCGCATGTGCACATATAAAAATACAAACAGAGATAAGGGGGCAAGTAAGCCCCTGAGCTAGCTTGCCTCCTTATAAGGAGGAATTGGAATATGTGCGGAATAACTGGATATATTGGAATGAATGATGCGAAGGAAGTCTTGCTTAAAGGATTGGAGAAACTGGAATACAGAGGATATGACTCTGCAGGTATTGCTGTTAGAAATGAAGATGGCATTCATATCTTCAAAGAAAAAGGACGTATCGCTGATTTGAGAGCGGAAGTTGACAGAGATGTTGTTGCTTCTGTTGGGATTGGCCATACTAGATGGGCAACACATGGTGTTCCTAGTAAAAGCAATGCCCATCCTCATCAAAGTACTTCCGGTCGCTTTACAATCGTTCATAACGGGGTTATTGAGAACTATTCGTTACTAAAGCAGGAATATCTGAATGACGTTACTTTTGAAAGTGACACAGATACGGAAGTAATTGTTCAACTAATAGAGAAATTTTCAAGAGACGGATTGGATGCAGAAGCTGCATTCATCAAAACTTTGAAATTATTAATTGGCTCATATGCAATTGCAATGCTTGATACAGAAACACCTGATACCATTTTCGTTGCGAAAAATAAAAGCCCGTTGCTTGTAGGTGTTGGGGATGATTTTAATGTTGTAGCAAGTGATGCAATGGCAATGATTCAAGTAACAGATTCTTTTGTTGAATTGATGGATAAAGAAATTGTAATAGTAAAAAAAGACAGTATTGTACTGAAGAATCTCCAAGGTACTATTATCAATAGAAAACCTTATGTAGCAGAGATTGATGCTAGTGATATTGAAAAAGGCACATATCCTCATTACATGCTAAAAGAAATTGATGAACAACCACTTGTTATGCGTAAAATCATTCAAGCATATCAAGATAAACAAGGAAATCTTGAAGTAGATGCAGATATTACTTCAGCTGTGCGCGAAGCTGACCGTATTTATATTGTAGCGTGCGGAACAAGTTATCACGCTGGGCTTGTAGGTAAGCAATTTATTGAAACGATGGCTAAAGTTCCGGTAGAAGTTCATGTAGCAAGTGAATTTGTATATAACATGCCACTTCTATCGGAGAAACCATTATTTATCTTTATTTCTCAAAGTGGAGAAACTGCTGATAGCCGAGCAGTTCTCGTGAAAATAAAGGAAATGGGATATAAAGCACTGACAATTACCAATGTGCCAGGATCTACTCTTTCTAGAGAAGCAGATTATACATTGTTATTGCATGCTGGCCCAGAAATTGCAGTAGCATCTACAAAAGCTTATACAGCTCAAATTGCGGTTCTAGCAATTTTAGCAAATGTGACAGCACAATCAAAAGCGATTGAACTAAATTTCGACCTTATTCAGGAGCTTGGAATTGTTGCGAATGCAATGGAAGTACTATGTGACTCAAAAGAAGAGTTTGAAAAAATAGCTAGTCAGTACTTGCCGTTTACACGCAACTGCTTCTTCATTGGTCGTTCATTAGATTATTTTGTTTGTTTAGAAGGAGCTCTTAAATTAAAAGAAATCTCCTATATTCAAGCAGAAGGTTTTGCTGGTGGAGAATTAAAACATGGTACAATTGCTTTAATTGAAGAAGGTACACCTGTCATTGCATTAGCAACTCAAGAAAATGTCAACTGGAGTATTCGTGGCAATGTGAAAGAAGTTGCTGCACGTGGTGCAAACCCATGTATCATTTCTATGAATGGTCTTGACACAGACGAAGACAGATTTGTTTTACCAGAAGTAAACGAATTATTAACACCACTTATCTCTGTAGTACCACTACAACTCATTGCTTACTACGCGTCGTTACACCGTGGCTGTGACGTTGATAAGCCAAGAAACTTAGCAAAAAGTGTAACAGTAGAGTAAAATCTTTTATCTAAAATAAGATATATGAAAGAAACTTCTCTTAATCCGAAGGTATACCAGTACTTCCATGGTTCACCTTCGGGTTTTTTACTATATATTATTTTTTAGTTGTAGAGGGGAGAATGGATATTGTGATAAAGAGAAAAATATTATCTGCAATTATTAGTAGTTTATTATTTGCATTGTTTTTTTCGATACCTGAAATAGACACAAATTTACTATTAAATTTGTATTATATAAACTTTATGTTAGTAGTTACATATGGAGTTATTGTATCCTCTATCAGTGATTGGATTAGTAGGAAGATGTTTAAATCAACATATGCTCAAGAAATCACCTCTTTTTTATTTCATTGTTTGTTTGGTATAGTGTTTATGCTATTTAGCTTAGTGTCTGCAATTCTATTTTTCTGTACCGATCGTTTATTACAAAGAATAAAACTTAATTGGTGGGTAGTATTGCTAGGATTATTAATAGTAGTGGCAGTATTTTTTATTAATATAATATAAAATTTTTTAAAATAAGCTCTGTTGAACTCTGTTGGTGATTTTCGCTCCTGTACACTCGCTTTCCGCGGGCACGGCCTCAGCTAACTTGGCAAAGAAAAACTGCTTTGCCAAGTGGATCTTCGGCTCATGCCGTTCCCGCAGGAGTCTCGTGTACATCCGCTACAATCAACTAAGTTGTTAACAACAATGAACTTTAACAGAGCCTTAAAATAAAAGGAATCGGATTATTTCTTATATAAAATTCACCAATTCCCTCCCTTGTTTTGGTTTCCACAAAAGAACTGATAAACTAGTATAGATTAGCATAATGTATTAGGATGTGTTTTATATGAGTAAACAAATAGGCTTTATTGGCTGCGGAAAAATGGGGCAGGCAATGGTGTTAGGAATGATTACTGCTGGAGTTGTAGCGGCTGATTCAATAAAGGTGAGTACAAGAACAGAAGATACGTTACAAGTTGTGAAAGAAAAGCTACATGTACAAGGAACGTTAAATAATAAGGAGATTGCACGCTTTGCAGATATCTTATTTTTGGCAGTTGAACCATCCAGTTATGTGAAGGTTATTGATGAAATTAAGCATGATGTGAAGGAAGATACTGTTATTATCGTGATGGCAGCAGGTATCTCCATTCAAACGGTGGAAAATGCTTTTGGTAGGCCTATAAAAATAGTGCGGACGATGCCAAATACACCTTCACTCGTAAGAGAGGGTATGACCGTCTTTTCCATTAATGAATTAATGACAGAGATAGATTTGGCCAATGTTGTGGAACTCTTAAATTCATTCGGAAAAACAGAACTAATTGAGGAAGAACTGATGGATGCAGTGCCTGCTATTAGTGGTTCATCACCAGCTTATGTATATCTGCTAATAGAAGCAATGGCCGATGGTGGAGTAAGAGATGGTATTCCGAGAAAACAAGCGTACAAACTGGCAGCACAAGCTGTACTTGGAGCTGCAAAAATGGTGCTTGAAACGGAAATACATCCAGGAAGTTTAAAAGACGATGTATGTACACCAGGTGGTTCCACTATTCGTGCAGTAGCTGCATTGGAAGAAAGTAATTTCAGATCATCTATCTTGAATGCGATGAAAGCATGTACTAGGAAAAGTAAAGGGTTAGATGCTGAATAAAATATAATAATTCTTTTTCAACATTAAACTTTTAAATTCTTGATAAGGTATGTTAAAATACTTTTAAGACGCTTACATTTATATAAAAGGATTGTTACTGCAATGCAGGCAAAACCTAAATTTGTTATAGAATATCGATAATGTTATTCTTATATACGAATTTGGGTTTTTTAATTTTGCTTCAAATTCTTAATTATGATAGAGGTGCAAAATGAGAATTGAGAAGGTTCTAAATAATAATGTAGTGATGACCACTAATAAAGATAATCAGGAAATGGTCGTTATGGGTAAGGGTTTAGCTTTCCAAAAAAAGGTTGGGCAAGCTATCGATGATACAAAAATAGAAAAGACATTTGTACTAAAAAAACAAGGGGTTTCCGATAAGCTCGCTTTATTGCTTAAAGATACCTCCGAACTTTACTTGAATATTTCGTCCAGAATTTTAGATTTTGCACAATCTCAACTTTCATATAAATTGGATGAATATTTATACGTTGCTTTAACTGATCATATTAGTTTTGCAATTAGTAGATATAATCAAGGAATCGAACTAAAAAATCCACTGCTATGGGAAATCCGTAAATACTATAAACCGGAGTTCCAAGTTGCTTTAAAGGCACTTGAAATAATTGAGAACGAAACAGGTATTGCATTAGGGGAGGATGAAGCAGCTTCCATTGCACTACATTTAGTTAATAGTCAGTTATCTGGCGAAAATATGGAGGTAGCAGTACAAACTACCGAGATGGTTAACTCTATTCTAAATATAGTAAAATACCATTTTAAAATGGACTTAGATGAGAATTCGGTTAATTACGGACGGTTTTTGACCCATCTGCGCTTCTTTTCAATTCGGTTTGCACGCAAAGAAAAATTAGAGGAAACTGTAGATTCATTTTTCTATGAACAGATAATGTTAAAGTACCCTGATGCTTATGCATGCACAAAAAAGATTACTACTTATTTAGAGAACCAATTTAAATGGAGCCTAACGAAGGATGAAGAAGTCTATTTAACTGTGCATATTCACCGTGTAACCAATCGCCATAAATTGAAATGAAAATTTTGTCGAAAAATCATTGACATCTTTTGAAAGCGTGTGCTAAACTGCAATTAATAAATTAATAATAATCTTAACTAGGATTGTTACTGATCATGCAGGCAAAACCTAAATTGATGCGTCGTATTTTATGGCGTGCAATTTAGGTTTTTTGGTTTTTTAGGGGGGTTCTTAAATACGTATTATCAATTTAATATATATAACTAAAGGAATGTTACCTTATTGGGCATAACCTGAATTGACTTTTAACATGCTATCAGTGTGTTTTAGAGCAGTTCAGGTTTTTTATTTGAAAAATCTAATGAAGGAAGAAGGGCTTTTTATGAAGTATGAAAAACTAGCCAAAGACATAATTGAAAATGTCGGGGGAAAAGAAAATGTTAACAGTCTTGTCCATTGTATTACCCGTCTCCGCTTCAAGTTAAAGGATGAAGGAAAAGCAAATACAGATGTTCTAAAAAATATGGATGGCGTTGTTACGGTTATGAAAAGTGGTGGACAGTATCAGGTTGTAATTGGAAATCATGTACCTGATGTTTATAAAGCAGTCGTGGCAGAAGGTGGATTCCAGTCTTCAAGCCCAGTTGAAGCAACAGAAGAGGAAAAGAAAAAAGGAAATATATTAAATAGCTTTATAGACATGATCTCCGGTATCTTTACTCCTATTCTTGGGGTATTAGCAGCATCCGGTATGATTAAAGGCTTTAATGCATTATTCATAGGAATTGCCTGGCTAGATGATACTGGTGGAACATATCAGATTTTAAATGCTATTGGGGATGCACTATTTTACTTCTTACCAATCTTATTAGGCTATACAGCAATGAAAAAGTTCGGTGGTACACCATTCGTAGGTATGGTTATCGCGATGGCTCTCGTATACCCTGCACTTGAAGGAATTCCTAATGCAGGAGAACCTTTGTATACATTATTTAAAGGTACTATGTTTGAATCACCTGTTTACATTGAGTTCTTTGGTATTCCAGTTATCTTAATGACGTATGCTATGTCTGTTATTCCTATTATCGTCTCTGCATTCTTTGCAGCGAAGTTAGAAAAGTTCTTGACGAAAGTAATTCCGGATGTTGTAAAACTATTCTTAGTACCAATGTTTACTTTATTAATCATTATTCCATTAACTTTTATTGTAATTGGTCCAATTGCAACATGGGCAAGTCAGTTATTAGGACAAGCTACTACATGGATATATGATTTAAGTCCAATAATTGCAGGAGCATTTATTGGAGGATTTTGGTTAGTATTTGTTATGTTCGGTCTACATTGGGGCCTTGTACCAATTGGAATCAACAACTTTGCTAGTCAGGGTTGGGATCCAATATTAGCATTAATTTTTGTTCATTCATTTGCACTTGCAGGTGCTATCTTAGCTGTCTGGATTAAAACAAGAAGTTCTAAAACAAAATCACTAAGTGCACCGGCATTTATTTCCGCAATATTTGGTGTTACTGAACCTGGTATGTATGGGATTGCTCTACCATTAAAAAAACCATTTATCTTTACTTTAATATCTTCCGCTATCGGTGGAGCGATGTTAGGAGTATTTGGTACGGTAGGATATGTCATGGGTGGTTTAGGTGTCTTCCAAATTCCTAGCTTTATACCGGAATCTGGTATAGATATGTCAGTTATCGGTGCAATAATTGCAGCAATTGTTGGATTCGTTCTAGCATTCGCATTATCTTACTTCTTTGGTGGAATTAATAAAAATCAAGAAAAGTCATTAGTAAAAGGTGAGAAAGTTGTAGAAAAAACAGTTGAAAACGCAAAGGTTGAAACAATTGTTAGCCCATTAAGTGGAGAAGTGAGAAATTTAGCTGACATTGATGACGCAGCATTTGCTTCAGGTGCATTGGGACAAGGGGTTGCAATTGAGCCAATAGAAGGTAAACTTTTTGCACCTGTATCAGGTACAGTAACTGCTTTGTTCCCTACAAATCATGCTATAGGTATTACATCCGATGAAGGAGCAGAAATATTAATTCACATCGGTATGGACACTGTTCAATTAGAGGGCAAACATTTTGCTTCTCATACGTCACAAGGTAGTCGTGTAGAACAAGGTCAATTACTAATTGAATTTGATATAGAAGGAATTAAAGAAGCAGGTTTTCCATTAACAACTCCTGTTGTAGTAACAAACTATATGAATTATGAGGTTTTACCAATTTCTAATGTAGTAGTTAAGTCGCAAGAGGAATTGTTACAAGTAAAACCAAAATAATATTGAATTAATTTTTAACAAAGGCAGGCATCTGTTGAAATTGTAAGTGGATGCCTTAGCCAAATTAAAACTGAGGAGGAATAATCATGGCGAAACAATTTCCAGAAGGATTCTTATGGGGTGGAGCAACAGCTGCCAATCAATTTGAAGGTGGTTATAAAGAAGGCGGAAAAGGTTTAAATCTTGCAGACGTACTACCAGGTGGAAAAGTAAGATTACAAATAATATCACAACCAGGGTTTAACTATGAAATTGATCATACGAAATATACGTATCCGAATCATGAGGGCATAGATTTCTACCATAGCTATAAAGAAGATATTGCTTTATTTGCAGAGATGGGCTTTAAAGTATTCCGTATGAGTATTGCGTGGAGTCGTATTTTCCCTAATGGTGACGAGCTTGAGCCGAATGAAGAAGGTCTTGCATTTTATGACCGTGTCTTTGATGAGCTACACAAACATGGTATTGAGCCATTGGTTACCCTAGCTCACTATGAAACACCTCTATATTTAATTAAAGAATATGGTGGATGGAGAAATCGTAAATTAGTAGAGTTCTTTGAGCGATATGTAAGAACCGTCTTTACTCGATATAAAGATAAAGTGAAATACTGGTTAACATTTAACGAAATTAATGGTGCAACGCATATGCCATTAATTGGACTAGGTTTTTCTCCTGAAAGTGAAGAAACACGATTACAAGATAGTTTCCAAGGACTACATCACCAATTCGTTGCAAGTGCACAAGCAGTTAAAATTGGTCATGAGATTATTCCTGGTTCACAAATTGGATGTATGTTAATTTATGCACCAGTATATTCATACGATTCTAATCCTGATAATGTGATGTATGCAAGACAGGAAGCAGATATCTTTAACTTCTTCTGTGGAGATATACAAGTGCGTGGTGAATATCCATATTTTGCTAAGCGTTATTTCAAAGAGAATAATATTGAATTAGATATCCGAGAAGGAGATTTAGAAACAATTAAAGAAGGTACGGTAGACTTCATTTCCTTTAGTTACTACATGTCACGCACGGATAAAAAGGAAAAGACACCAGAAGAGGTTGGTGTTGGTAATCTAATTGGTGGAATAAAAAATCCATTCTTAAAAGCAAGTGAGTGGGGTTGGGAAATTGATCCAGTTGGTTTAAGAATTGCTTTAAATGAACTATATGGTCGCTACCAAAAGCCATTAATGATTGTTGAAAATGGACTTGGTGCTTATGACAAAGTAGAAGAAGATGGTAGCATCAATGATGACTATCGAATTGAATACATGCGTGACCATATTAAACAAATGGGTGAAGCAATTGAAGATGGTGTAGACCTGATTGGTTACACAAGTTGGGGTTGTATTGATTTAGTAAGTATGTCTACTGGTCAATACTCAAAACGTTACGGATTTATTTATGTAGACAAGCATGATGACGGTAGCGGTACATTGGAACGTAAACGTAAGAAATCATTTTTCTGGTATAAAGATGTTATTTCTTCCAATGGAGAGGTACTTTAAATTTCTATCAGTATAGGAAAGGATAAATGACCAAACAAATATTGATTTGGTCATTTATTTTTTTGCAAAGGGGAAGAGAAGGATGAAGTTTATATTTTTAGATATCGATGGTACGTTAGTTGATTATTCAGGAAAGCTACCAGAATCTGCATCTACTGCGGTTAAAGAAGCTAGAAAAAATGGCCATAAAATATATATCACAACTGGTAGAAGTAAGGCAGAAATATATCCTTATTTATGGGATGTTGGCTTGGATGGCATGATTGGGGGAAATGGTATGTACATTGAACACAATGGGGTCGTCATTCAAGACAAAAAGTTGGATAAGGAAATGGTTATGCAAGTGGTAGATTGGTTAAATGAAAGAGAACTTGGCTTTTATTTAGAGAGCAAAAATGGTTTGTTTGCAAACGAATATTTTCTAGTAAAGGCTGCTTCTGTTTACGGTGAGAATACTATCGAAAATCAAGAGCGGATCCGTAGTATATTTCCAGAAATGATATATGATGGACAACTTTATCGG
Source organism: Paenibacillus bovis (assembly GCA_007679095.1). Lineage (GTDB taxonomy): Bacteria > Bacillota > Bacilli > Bacillales > Bacillaceae_C > Lederbergia > Lederbergia graminis. The sequence continues at coordinate 34,807 of VEFU01000015.1, read as the reverse complement.
GATGATGTCGCTAAAATAAGCTTTGTTTTAGAATCAAATTCTCTTGAAATAGCAGAGAGAGATTTTGGTAATAAATTAAAAGTTAGCAGTTGGACTGCAACAGGGAAAAGAAGAGAGTTTGGTGAATTTGCATTATTAGGGGTAGATAAGGTAAATGCGGTTCATACTCTCTTAGAGTATTTGAATGGGGATATAAAAGATACTCTTGCTTTTGGAGACGCAGAAAATGATGTAAAAATGGTGAGAAGTTGTGAAATTGGAGTAGCCATGGGGAATGCTGAACGTATTTTAAAGGAAGAAGCAGATTATATTACAGATGATGTGGAACAGAGCGGATTATTTAATGCATTTAAGCATTTTAGTTTAATATAAATAATTTTGGTGCAATAGTATTGTTCAACTAGTCCACTTTTATTATAATAAGTATTATGTAGATAATATTTTTAAAGGATTGTTACTGATTAGCAGGCAAAACCTAAATGAGTGTTCCTTATTTTTTGTATAAGGAAACGCTTATTTAGGTTTTTTGTTTTTTTAGGGTCTTTAAAAAAATTTATCAACAAATTTTTATATGGAAATAAAGGAGATTATATATATTATGGTAGAACAAAAGTTTACAGTTATTGATCAAACAGGTATCCACGCACGTCCTGCGACAATTTTGGTGCAAACTGCAAGTAAATTTAATTCTGAGATCCAATTAGCATATAATGGTAAATCAGTGAACATGAAATCAATAATGGCGGTCATGTCATTAGGAGTTGGAAAAGACGCTGAAATAAAAATTAGTGCTGAAGGAAATGATGAGCAAGACGCATTGAGTACTTTACAAGGAATTTTAAATCAAGAAGGGTTGGCTAAGTAATGAATGTGATAAAAGGAATTGCTGCCTCAAACGGAATAGCGATTGCTAAAGCTTATCGGTTAGTTGAACCAGATCTTTCCTTTGAAAAGAAAACAATAGAAGATCTTTCATTAGAAATTACTCGGTTAAAGGATGCACTAAATACTTCTAAAACTGAACTTGAGGCTATACGCGACAAAGCGAGTTCAGAGCTTGGTGCTGATAAGGCAGCCATTTTCGAAGCGCATTTACTTGTCTTAAGTGACCCAGAGCTAATATCCCAAATTGAGGATAAAATTAACTCAGAACGAGTAAATGCAGAACAGGCATTAAAAGAAGTTGCGGATATGTTTATTATGATGTTTGAACAAATGGACAATGATTATATGAAAGAGCGTGCGGCAGACATAAGAGATGTGACGAAGCGAGTTCTTTCTCATCTACTTGGTGTTGAATTAGTTAACCCGAGTATGATTTCTAGTGAGGTAATCATCGTTGCAGAAGATTTAACTCCTTCCGATACTGCTCAATTAAATCGTCAATTTGTTAAGGGATTTACAACGAATGTTGGTGGCCGTACATCTCATTCTGCTATTATGGCGCGTTCGATGGAAATCCCAGCTGTAGTTGGAACTAAATCAGCAACAGAAGATATCAAAAATGGAGATTTAATCATTATTGATGGTTTGATAGGTGAAGTATATATTAATCCCACAACCGAAGTAGTCGCTCAATACGAGAAGGAACAAATTCGTTTTGAAGAACAAAAGGCTGAGTGGGCTAAGCTTGTAAATGAAAAAACGATCTCCACTGATGGTCACCAAGTTGAGTTAGCAGCAAATATTGGAACACCTAATGATCTAGAAGGCGTCGTTAATAATGGCGGAGAAGGTATTGGTCTATATAGAACTGAATTTTTATATATGGGTCGTAATGAACTTCCGACCGAAGAGGAACAGTTCGAATCATATAAGGCGGTTCTAGAAGGCATGAATGGAAAGCCTGTTGTGGTTAGAACATTAGATATTGGTGGAGATAAAGAGCTCCCTTATTTAGAACTACCGAAAGAAATGAATCCTTTTCTTGGCTTCAGAGCAATTCGGCTTTGCTTAACAGAACAAGATTTGTTTCGTACCCAATTACGTGCTTTGTTACGAGCAAGCACATATGGAAATTTAAAGATTATGTTTCCAATGATTGCAACCTTAGATGAATTCCGTGAGGCAAAAACGATTTTAGAAGAAGAAAAGCAAAAGTTAGTTACGGAAGGAATAGCGGTTGCAGAGAATATTGAACTTGGGATCATGGTCGAAATTCCGTCAACAGCAATTATGGCGGACCAATTTGCTAAAGAGGTAGACTTCTTTAGTATTGGAACAAATGATTTAATTCAGTACACTATGGCTGCTGACCGTATGAACGAGCGGGTTTCCTATTTATATCAACCATATTCACCTGCTATTTTACGTTTAGTAAAAATGGTAATTGATGCTGCTCATCATGAGGGCAAATGGGTTGGCATGTGTGGAGAAATGGCTGGAGACGAAACTGCTATTCCGTTATTGCTAGGTCTCGGTCTAGATGAATTCTCTATGAGTGCGACTTCCATTCTAAAAGCACGTTCGCAAATTGCTCATCTTTCCAAAAAAGAGATGGAGGATTTAGCAGATAAAGCCTTGAGAATGAGCACAACAAAAGAAGTCATAGAGGCAGTTAAAGCAGGAACTAGTAAATAAAGAAGTACATGATATAGAAACTGATCACCGAATGATATTGAGTTATGGATTATCAGGGATTATATCACTATATAAAAAAAGCTTATCGATCTCGATAAGCTTTTTTTATTCGGAAGGAATAGCTCCCGTCCCACGGGAAATCTTGAATGGAGGTCGCTATTTGAGTTCGTTCTTAGTTGATTTTTCTTAGTGCGCAAAGAAAAATTCTGAACTTTTAGTATTGATTAGTTTACAGGAACAAGACGCATTGGTATATTGAACGTTAATATCTATATTAAACAGAACAGGGAGGGGTTTGCGAATGGACATAAGATTTCCAATTGGAAAATTACAAGTTCCTAAAAAAGTAACGTCTGATAATATTCAAAAATGGTTAAAGGAAATCGATACTTACTCAGTTCGGTTGAGAGAAACGGTTGACTCATTAAATGATGAGGAATTAAGCAGAACGTATCGTGACGGTAGCTGGAATGTTCGACAACTTGTGCATCACATTGCAGACTCTCAATTGAACATGTATCAACGTTTGAAACTGGCTTTAACCGATGAGAATCCAACAGTACCAGGCTTTGATGAAGAGAAGTGGGCAATTCAACCTGATACAAAGCTTCCTGTAGAAAGTTCTATTAAAATGCTTGAAGGAATTAATGAGCGGATTGTTTCTTTAGGACAAAATTTAACAGAAGAACAATTAAATCGAGTATTTACTCACCAAACAAACGGTGAAATAACAGTAGCAGCAAAAGTTGCAAAACTACCTTGGCACGAAGAGCATCACCTAGCCCATATAAAAATAGCATTATCCAAATAAAATTTTACATAAAAGTGGCTTATCAAATTACGATAAGACACTTTTTTTATATACAAACTCTAGGATAGCACCAAAAGCTATCTCGTCTAAACTGCAATAATTATACAATCTTCTACTTATAAACTTGCATCCTATAAAACAATTGCACTGTCTATAATGTAGTATACTCAGTATATAAGTTCGATCTTATTTAGATATATTCCATGGGGTGGATAAAATGGAAACAATTAAATTTGAAAAATGGTTATTAAAAGTAGACCTTCATAAAACAAGGGACTTTTTTATGAAAGATGTCGAGATATGTCGCTGCATATATTGTGAGAATTATATGGAGGCATGTAAGCAATTCGATACAACGTTAATGGATGCATTTTCAACTCTTGGAATCAATCCATTTAAACCAAGTCACTTATCTGAATTTGGTGCTGGAGCAGATGGCTTACGCTTATACATAGGGAGTTACCATCTCGTTGGTAACTTAGTAGATGGAGTATATTGTTCAGATTCTAATTGGAATGCCGGTAATACAGTAAAAGTTGAAAATTTCACGTTTGGATTTAGTAAAGAGTTACAATTTGTACATAAAGAGTTAGAGCATCCTGTATTACAATTAGATTTTGAAGCCCTTATTCCATGGATATTGAATCAAGGGCCAGAAGAATAAATATTTTTACAAAAATCTAATATAATGGAAGCCTAATACTGAAAAATGGATAAACTAGTATAAAATAAAGTGTTCGTTTATCACTATTTTGATATTTGTAGAAGAGAACATTTAATATATGCACCCATAATAAATAGGGGTACGGAGGATGAAAGTAATGACGAATGTGCGATTAAGGCCACTAGAAAGAGTGGATTTAGGATTTGTTCATAAGTTAAATATTAATGCAAACATCATGTCCTATTGGTTCGAAGAGCCATATGAGTCTTTTGTGGAATTACAGGACTTGTACGATAAGCATATTCACGATCAAGGTGAGCGTAGATTTATCGTGGAGAAGGGTAATGAAATGGTTGGTCTCGTGGAATTGGTGGAGATTGACTATATTCACCGTCGAGCAGAATTCCAAATTATCATTGATCCGGCTCATCAAGGTAACGGATATGCGAAGTCTGCTACGTATCTTGCAATGGACTATGCCTTTTCTGTATTAAATTTATATAAGTTATATTTGATTGTCGATAAAACAAACGAAGTAGCAATTCATATCTACAAAAAACTCGGTTTTCAATTCGAAGGTGAATTAATTGATGAGTTTTTTGTGGATGGTGAATATCATAATGCAATCAGAATGTGTATGTTTCAACATCAATATTTTAAAAGGAATGCGTGAATAATTATATGACTGCTGGAAATCAGATGGAGATAAGTCTGAATTTCAGCAGTTTTTTTATTAGGAGGGAGATAATAGGGAGTAGTTCGTGCCTTCTTCTGAGAAAAATGTTGTTAGTTAATCACAATGGAAGGTGTAGCGCGCCCTCATCTAAGAAAAAAGCCCCAAGGAGGTCACGCAAGAAGGTTCAACGTGCCCTCTTCCGAGAAAAAAGCCACAAGGAGGTCACGCTGGAACGCGTCACATGTCCCCTCCGATAAAAAACACCTCCCGAAGGTTACGCTGGATTCCGCAGCAAGCCCTCCTCCATGAAAAATTCCTCTAAGCGGTCCTACAGCCCAGCGCCGCGTGGTAGATTCATTTAATCTAAGTATAAAATAAATAGGTCCCTCTAATTGGGGACCATTTTCATTCGGCTACTAAAAAAATAGATAATTTATTTCTAGTTCATCGCGAGTCCTTTCCGTGGTCGTGTAGCTCTATACCAATGGAGGCAAAGGATAAAGATAATTACAATGTCAATAATATCTCCTCCGTAGTACATCACCATACTCCCAATTTCCGCTTGTTTCGGAGCTACTCCAACTGGTGGATTAGCGTAGATAAATTTTGATAATATTCCGTGCCATGCTAAGGAAATGACAAGTGCTAATGCACGCTCTACAAAAGGAACGCGATGAGAAATGGGATCAAAATAGATAATTGATATAGTGAATAAATAACCCGCTAAAAAGACGTGTAAGTGGACAATTACAAATAACAGGAGATACTCGTGCATAAACGAGTACAGATTTGTAGTATATAACACCCATAGTCCACCAATATTTAAGAAAGAAGTAAAAAAAGGATTCGTATAAAACCGTATCGGTCTACTTCTCAGTATCTTTGAGATTTTTCTTGCTACAGGAACACTTGATGTCCTCAGGAAGAGCGTCATGGGAGCGGAAACAGCCATAAGCAATGGGGCAAGCATTCCTAATAGTAAATGCCCAATCATATGTGCTGTGAAATCTGTATGGGAGAGGGTAGCAAGTGGACCAGCAACGGCAGTTATTGCCAAGATAACTCCTAATGACCAACAAATAGTACGATGGAGTGGCCATTGCTTGACTCGTCTGCTTGAATAATTAGCTGCCATAATATATGCAATTAACCCCAATAAAAATGGTAATGCTAAAAGGATCTGTGGAAGTAACCCATCAACAGGATGGATATTCATGACTTCAGATTGAATTGGGTGGTTATGATTATTCATTTAAAGCCAACCTCTCCCTTCGTGCACGAGCTATAAGCATGAAACCAATTAATAATAACAATATAGCAATCAAGTTCCATATGGCATCATATATATAAATGTTCTCTACATAACGAATTTGATGTACACGCATTAATTTGTGTTGGATTGTACCATCATATAATTGAAAGAAGCCAGTACCTAAAAAGGCTCCACCCCACCATTTTTTAAGCCATAAACCATTTCGACGTCGCAGGTCAGCAAACAAAAACAACCCACCTATTGTTGCAAACCAACTAAATGCATGAAAAAGTCCATCAGATATTAAGCCAATTTCTGTTGTCGACTTGTCATAAAAGTGATGCCATCTCAATATTTGATGGAATACGACTTCGTCTATAAAAGCGGCAAAACCGATGCCGAAAAGCAGTCCTGATAATAAATTCCGTTTCGAATATTTGTAGATAGCATTTTGCGCATTTTTATTCATATTTGCAATTACTCCTGTTAGTCATTTAATATTACTTCTTCACCAATTGTTTCCTCTGGTGTTTACAAATAAACCCAAAAATTGTACTAATTAGGTTAAATATCCACAATTATGATTGAACTGACACCCCACCTTTGCTATGATAAGAAAGGCAATAAATAAATGGAGGTTTTCCTAGTGACAGCATCAATGAGATTACGTTTCCCAAGTATCAATCGCTAATTGAATACGTTTGAAGGCTCTGTTTATTTACAGGGTGCTGGGATTGGTCTGTCTATTTTAAGGAAACCTATATTTTTTGGTTATTTAAAAGAGGGATGCAGATTCGCTCTTTTTTTGTTGCCTTAAAATGCTACAGAGCAGTTCATTCAAAGGAAAATTTATTTGAAATGAGAGGTTTGCTCATGAATAATGTAAAAGATACTAATAAAGAAAATTGGTTAAAAAATATCATTCTTTTTCTAAGTAGCCAAACAATATCATTATTTGGCTCATCTATTGTTCAATATGCCATTATGTGGCATATCACTTTAACAACTGAATCAGGATTAATGATGACGTTATATATCATATGTGGGTTTGTACCAACCTTTATTTTGTCACCAGTTGCAGGGGTTTGGGCAGATCGATATAACCGCAAAATGCTGATTATTTCAGCAGACGGATTGATTGCAATTGCGACATTGATCCTTGCTATTCTATTTTTAATGGGCTTTGATTCCATCTGGCTACTATTTGGGATTGCAGCTGTACGTGCTTTTGGGTCTGGGATTCAAATGCCAGCAGTTGGAGCTATATTACCGCAAATTGTTCCGAAAGATAAGCTAACAAAAGTAAACGGAGCAAATGGTAGTATTCAAGCAATCATTATGTTTGTTTCTCCAATGGTCAGTGCAGCACTATTAAGCATGACAACACTGGAAATGATACTATTTGTTGATGTTATCACGGCAGCAATTGCGATTGTTACACTATTTACATTAAAAGTTGCAGTACATGAAAAAGCAGCGGTAAAGCAAACGACAGGCTATTTTAGTGACTTTAAACAAGGATTACAATATGTGAATAACCACAGTTTTCTTAAGGTGTTTTTCCTATTTTTGGCGGTGTTCTTTGTACTGATGGCACCAGCGTCCTTTTTAACACCACTTCAAGTTACACGAAGCTTTGGTAATGATGAATGGCGTCTTGCAGCAATTGAAATTGCCTTCTCCATAGGAATGATGGTAGGTGGAGGAATAATCGCTACCTGGGGTGGTTTCTCGAATAAAATAAAAACGATTGGATTCTCCAGTGTTATTATGGGTGTTTGTACATTAGCACTCGGTATTGTACCAATGTTTTGGTTTTACTTAGCCTTTATGGCATTATTTGGTGTTGCCATGCCAATACTCAACACACCCGCAACTGTTTTATTACAGGAGAAAGTAGAAGAGCAATATTTAGGAAGAGTATTTGGAGTCATGGGAATGATTTCAACGTCAATGATGCCACTAGGTATGTTGATATTTGGTCCAATAGCAGATTATATTAGAATAGAATATTTATTAATTGGAACCGGAATTTTTATTATTGTATTGGCCATTTTCCTAAGCAGAAACAAAGTACTAATCGAAGCAGCAAAACCTGCGGTAGAAGAATCATAAAATATAAAAAGACTGAATCATTATGGTTTAGTCTTTTTATGTTAGGAATAAATCTTAAGCTTTTCTTAAGAAATCATTTAAGTTCTTCTTATGTATTTCACAGTAAATTGATGGTAGAGCAATTTACTGAGATAAATACGGAGAAGAGGAGAATGATGGTGGGAGAAAAAAAGGTTTATATTCTATTAACAGATACGGGTACAATACTAACAAAGTTAATTAAGCTATATACAAAAAAACCATATAATCATGCATCTATCTCGTTCGACTCTGATTTATCTAAGGTTTATAGTTTTGGGAGGAAATCTGTCAATAATCCGTTTATTGGTGGGTTTGTACAGGAAGATGTGTCGAGTGAATTGTTCGAACACGCTGACTGTGCTATTTATTCCTTAACTGTTACAGAAGAAGATATGGAAAAAATGAAACGATATATCGAAACAATAGTAAAGCATGAGGAGCAATATCGTTATCATTTTTTAGGATTGTTCGGTTTCCTTTTTAATAAGCCAATTGAAAGACGAAATGCATTTTTTTGTTCACAATTTGTCGCGTCTGTATTAAAGAAATGTAAATCAGTAGATTTTGAAAAGCCGATGGCACTAATAGCACCTGACGATTTTAAAAAGCAATCTAATATGCAATTAGTGTATGAAGGAAAGTTAAAAGCTTATCATGATAAGAAAGTTTCTGGAGGATGGGATTTTAATAGCGAATTTGTTTCTAATGTGTTGCCAATATAATTAGATTTGAAGGGAGAGTGTACAGTGAATCAAAAAGTAAATATTTTAGTTGTAGAAGATGATAATGATATTAATCGTTTATTATGTCAAATAGTGAGAAAAAGTGAGTACCATGCACAGCCTGCTTATTCTGGGACAGAAGCAATGCTTTACTTGGAGCAGCAACTTTGGGATCTCGTTTTGCTAGACTTAATGCTGCCTGGTATGACAGGAGAAGAAATACTGGAGAAAATAGTAGAAAAGAGTTCGATACCTGTTATCATTATATCGGCAAAAAACGAGCAACATACGAAAATATCTAGTTTACGAATTGGTGCAGATGATTTCATTTCGAAACCTTTTGATGTGGAAGAAGTATCGGCTCGTATTGAATCTGTACTGCGAAGATACAAACGTTCAAACGAAATGCCTAAGCAAGTATTAACCTATAAAGATATCGAAATTGATTTAGATGCGAAGACTGTATTTGTAAATAATAAACATATCTCCTTAACAGTACGTGAATATGCAATACTTGAACTCCTTATGTCATCACCGAAAAAGATATTTTCCAAGTCTAATGTATTTGAAAGTGTTTGGAAAGAGCCTTTTTATGGGGATGAAAATACAATCAATGTTCACATGAGTAATTTAAGAAGTAAGCTTGCTAATGCCAATCGTGGAGAAGAGTATATTGAAACTATTTGGGGAATGGGCTACAGAATGAAATCTTAATGTTTTCTTAAGGTATCTCTTAAGTCTATCTTATGATTTCTATCTCATAATGAAATCATAGTAAACAAGGAGGTAACTTGAATGAGTGAATATATATTAAGAACCTATAATCTTTCTAAAAAGTTTAAAAACACCACTGCACTTCATGACATAAATTTATCTATTAAAAAAGGAGAGATATATGGGTTTATTGGCCAAAACGGGGCTGGTAAATCAACTTTATTACGAATTATTACTGGACTTTCTTTTCCTACAGCTGGATCTGTGGAAATATTTGGTGAGGATAATCCACGAATGTTAACAGACGCACAGAAAAGAACAGGAGCAATTATTGAAAGTCCAGCTTTATTCCCAAATATGACTGCATATGAGAATTTAGAAGTCCATCGCTTGCAAAAAGGTATTCCGGGGAAGGAATGTATAAACAAAACACTGGAATTTGTCGGGCTCACGAATACCGGTAAGAAGAAGGCAAAAAATTTCTCGCTCGGTATGAAACAAAGACTTGGTTTAGCGATTGCACTATTAAGTGATCCCGAATTTTTAATTCTTGATGAACCAACAAATGGTCTCGATCCAATGGGGATCGTGGAATTAAGAGAACTAATTAAGAAACTCAATCGTGAAAGGGGGCTAACGATTCTTATATCCAGTCATATTTTAAGTGAGCTTCATCAATTGGCCACTAGCTATGGGATTATTCATGAAGGAAAGTTGTTAGAGGAGCTCTCAGCAAAAGAGTTAGATGAAAAATGTAAGCAACATTTACGAATAAAAGTGGATCAAACAACAAGAGGTACGACAGTTTTAGAATCTGAATTATTAACGAAAGATTTTGAAGTGCTGTCAGATGGTACGATTAAGCTTTATCGCTATTTAGATGATGTGCGGAAAGTGTCTCGCACACTTACAGATAACAATCTTGTGATTGAACATTTATCTTTAAGTGGGGATAGCCTAGAAAACTATTTTTCAAAGCTTATAGGAGGGGTGCAGGCACATGATTAATCAACTCAGAACAGAATTTTACAAATTACAAAGGAATAGAGCGTTTTGGACAATTATATTAGTGATTGCATGTGTAAGTGCCTTGCTCCATTATTTAGTGATTATTGATTGGTGGCATATGAGTGGAACTCCTTTTGATCATGCAAATTTAAAAGAGTTTAACGCTATCTCTACATTTACTGCACCTATTTTTTTCAATCTTATCATTAGTCCATTAGCAGGGTTTTATATATCGAATGAGTTCTCACATAGTAGTGTGATAAAAAATCAAATACTAAGTGGCAGCAAAAGAAGTCATATTTATCTATCAAAATACATTGTCTTCACTTTGGGGTCAATGATAGTAACGATTATTATTCCAATTTTAACAGCAGTAATAGAGATTTTTTTACTAGGACATGGAGAAATATTTACTACTTCTAGTATGATGTATTTATTTAGAGCTTACGGATTATTTATGCTTCAATTTATGGGATATACAGCAATACTTGTTATTTTAGCAATTGTGACTCAAGATAATGGTAAAACAATCATTTTCTCTATAATTTTTACAATCGTTATGTACGTTATCGAGATGGCACCGGAACTACCGATTGTCGGAACTATATATAAGAACTCCATCTTTTATCAATTCAGTGCGGTTTTTGAGAGTTCAATGACGAGTGGTGAAATAATGAAAGCAATTATCATAGCCTTATTAACATTCATCATCCTTTTATCATGTGGACTAATGGTATTTAGTAAAAAAGAAGTCAAATAATAAGATGGTGAAAAAACATGCTATTTCTATCTTTAGGTGTAATCTCTATCATTGCTGCAATATACTTTTTCATTCGTTTACTCGTTTTTAAGAAAGAAGTAAAAAAAATGAGTGAGCAATTACGTAACTATAATAAGCAAAGCACAAATAAAAAGCTAGACATGGCACTTTTAGATAAGAATATGGAAGCAATGGGAGTAGAGATTAATGAGCTAATAGATTTGCATATGAATGAAAAAAGAGACAGAATCCGTTTTGAAACGGAATTAAAGCAAACGATTACGAATATGTCTCATGATTTAAGAACTCCTTTAACATCTATTTTAGGATATATTCAATTGGCTGAATCTGAAGATACACCTAAATCGAAACGGATGGAATATATTTCAATTGCAAAGGAACGGGCGAAAAGGCTTGAAGCATTATTACATGATTTCTTCGAGCTTTCACTTATTGAGTCTACTGAATACCAGCTTAAATCGGAAAGTTTTAGTATGAAGAACTTAATAATTGATGTGCTTATGAGCTTTTTTGATCGATTTAATGAAAGAGGTTGGGAGCCGGAAATTCAGATGCCGGAGAATGATGTGATCATCAATGCCGATAAATCTGCTGTAACGAGGATTATTGAGAATCTAATTTCCAATGCAATAAATCATTCAGATGGAAACATTAGCATTTCCCTTCAAGAAGGAGCATCTACAGTGAGGTTAGAGGTTATGAATGATGCTTATCGTTTAACAGAGCACGATGTCGATCACTTTTTCGATCGTTTTTATAAGGCGGATCCATCACGTTCAGGAAAAAGTACTGGTTTAGGCTTATCCATCGTGAAAAGCTTCATGCAAAAGATGAATGGTAAAGTGACTGCAACATTAAAGGATGGTAAATTAGCCATAACATGTGAGTGGAAAGTATAAAAAGGGAGCGGAGTCTATAGGATTTCGCTCCTATTTGTTTTTGAGCCGTTTTAACTATGTAATATTTGTCACAATCTCTAGTATGATAAAGGAACATCATAAAATACTGGAGATGAAGGCATGAAAGTAAAAGCAAAATGGATTTTTGGATTAATCATTTTTATGGTACTTCTAAGTGGCTGTACAAGTGGTAATAAGGAAAACAAATCGAAAGCAGATAAATCATCGAAAACAACTGAACAAAATGAAGATGTAAAGCAATTGTCATTTGAAGATTATACAACAGAAGCAGTAAGATTACGTTCTGAGTTTTCTGCAGCAATCAAAGCATATGGAGAAGTTCGTCAAACTCCAGGAACAGACGAGGAGGAGTGGAGCAAACAGTCTTCTGAAAAAATAAATGACATTCGAAAGGTATTGAATGAAATTGCTATGATTGCACCCCCAGATGATTATAAAGAAATAGGAGAAGCGCTTTCGGCTGCAATAGAGGAGTACCATAAAGCATTAGATTTATTTGAAGAATCCGTAGAGAAAAGGGACGGTCAACTCGACATTAAAGGTTTAGATCATCTACAAACTGGCCAAGACTATTGGAATTATGCTTTCCGTTTACTCTCGATTAATAATCCACTTCCAGTTGAAGGCAGTGACGGTACAATTGATTCTCAGGATTTGAAGGATTTAGACTTAAATGCTGGAATTGATCGTGATAGTGTTCTGATGAATGTTTCAAAGGATGGGAAAGAATTAATTGGTCATTGGGGATTCTTGAATGAGGATGGCTCACCTAATATCAGTATTGTATTGTATGCAGATGGAAGTTATGAGGGATACGGAAACGGGCAATTCCCTAGCAAAGATAATGCATTTGAAGGTTCTTGGGAGTGGAATTATATTAAGGGCATTCTCACTTTTCATCATGATGCACGTTATAATAATGGGGAGAAATTAAAAATAGGCGAGTATCGTGAAAAAATGACGATGGAGCTCCAGCGCTATGACGAGAAAGGCATTCAACTTTTTGACTTAGAATCAATGGCTACCTTTGCCTATCAAAATTTAGATGATAAGGTAGAAAACTAGAAAGCAGATGGGGGCCTAAATAAGCCCCCATTATGCTGCTTGTGTTTCTTCTTGAGGCTGTTCTTTTATTAGAACCCCTCCGATTAAGCCAATTAAAGAAAAAATTGCAGGGATGATGAGACCATAATGATAGCCCACAATGCTTGGTTCATGTTGAAAATGGTCTAATACTTTTCCAAAAATGCTTGGTAGCAGTACTGCACTTAAAAATCCTCCGGTATTTGCAAACCCTGACACAACGCCAACGACCTTCAGATCAAAAGACTTGCGCACGACCGCAAATGTTAGAGAACTTGCTCCATTCCCATAGCCAATCAATAAAAAAAGAATAAGAAGTAGGTAAAATGGTGGTTTGCCTTCAAATAAAAATAAGACAACCCAGCTGATAAAAATAATGACATGTACAGTAACGTAAGGGCGTTTAATAGATCCTAAACGGCCCGAAATCCATGTTGTTAAAGGTGCACCAATAAGGGCGCCTACAAGTCCAATCATAATTAGCTGACTTGCATTAGAACGAGACATGTCATATACATGCATTCCATACGGAACCGCCCATGAGCCGATAAATCCAACATATGTACCAACTAGTCCAAAATGGCAGAAAAATGTTGCCCATGCTTGCCGGTTAGAAAAAATACGCTTCAATAATACAAAAGTTTTTTCGCGATTGCCATCTGAAGTATCGACAGCAATAACTTGGTAATTAGGAATAAATTGTTTTGGCTTTCTGACTAACACGAAATAAAGGAGACAGCCACAAAGACATAAGATGATTCCTACTGTAAAAAAGCTTGCTCTCCAACCTGTTAAGTCTATCCATAGCGAAAAAGGAACGGTCGCCATTAAGAAGCCAAGACTCCCAGACATTCCAGCTAGCCCAAGTAATCCAATAAACTCCTTTACCTTGAACCATTGGCTTAAAATTAATACTAAGTTAACCCAAATGGTCGCATCGCCAATTCCTACTAATAATCTAGCGACAAGTAGTACATATTCATTTGGTGCCATACTATATATTAACGTTCCTATCCCATTCAGTAATGTTCCGATAATTAAAAATAAGTTTGGACCATACCGATCAGACAAAATTCCAATTGGAATTTGTAAGCTAGCATAAGCTAAAAATTGAATGCTTGTGAGCAAACCAATCGTAGAAGCAGTAACTTGAAAGTCTGACATCAATTGATTTGTAATTAAACCAGGAGCTGTTCTTTGCGTTACGATCAAGAAATATGTAAATAATACCGTCGCAAAAACAACCCACCTATACCTACTATTTTGTTTTTCCATCCATAATTCTCCTGTACAATAAACTCCTATATAGTATACTCCTTATTTAAACGAAAGAAATAAAAAAGATAGGCATGGCTCACATTTCCAACCTATCTTGTTTTGGTGCCAGGCACCGACACTATTCTGAATAGTTCCGGTGCCTGGCACCTCGTATCATGTCAAATGGTTTTACGGGAGCATTGACTTTCATTTTCACTGTCATCATTGCCCTTGGAGCACGGTCTATAGGGTTTCCATCTTCATCCCATAAGGAATCAATTGTTTGATATAGATGTGTAAATCCAGGGCCATAAAATTCAATGTCGTCCCCGATTCCAAAATTATTTCGTTGTTGTATTGTGGCTATTTGTGTTTCTTCATTATAATCTAACACTTGGCCAATGAAGGTATATGCTGGTATTTTTCGACGTTCTCCAAATAACTGCTCTTCTTCTGTTGGTGTCCCATAATAGAATCCAACTGCTAATTCACGCTGGGCTACTTTCCAGAGCTCGTCTTCCCATTCTTGTTGGAATTCATAGTTATCAGGATCATTGCAGTAAGTATCAATTGCTTGGCGGTAGACGTTAGTGACAGTTGAAATATAATGTATCGATTTCATACGTCCTTCAATTTTCAAACTATCTATGCCATTCTCTACTAGATCAGGAATATGACGGATCATCGACATATCAACTGCACTCATGGAAAAGGCTTCTTCAGGTTCACCAGCTAGTACCGAATTCCGTACATCTGGCAAAGGCATTTCAAATAGACCGTATTTCCAACGACATGATTGTGAGCATCCACCCCGATTGGCATCACGCGCAGACATATGGTTCGATAATGTGCAACGACCAGAATAGGATATACACATTGCACCGTGAATAAAGGCTTCAATTTCTACATCCGTTTTTTGACGAATTTCTTTAATTTCTTCCATGCTTACTTCCCGCGCTAAAACAACACGTTCTAGTCCTTCAGAATGCCAAAAGTTTAGAGTCTCATAATTAGTGGCAGAAGCTTGTGTTGATAAATGGATTGGCAATCCCGGTGCTTCCATCGCGCATATTTCTATAAGAGCAGGGTCAGAAACAATCACTGCGTTAATACCAATATCTCTTAGTGTTTTAAAAAACTCACCAGCACCATCTTCATCACCTTCGTGTGTTACCATATTTGCTGCTACATATACTTTAGCATGATGTTTTTTGGCAAATGCTACTCCTTCTCGCATCTCATCAAACGTAAAATTGCCAGCGCGGCTTCGTAATCCGTATTGATTACCACCAATATAAACAGCATCTGCACCATAGATTATTGCAGTTTTTAATTTTTCTAGCGTTCCTGCAGGAGCTAAAACTTCTGGTTTTTTCATTATCTTCCTCATTATTATCCCCTCACTATTGAACATCCTCTGGATTCTTTAAGAAAAACCCTTCGTCCAACGATCTTTCCTTTGGATGAAGAGTGATAAGTCGATCGTTTAAACGATGCATGAAGTCTGTTGACCACTTGCCATTCTGTATAGCTTGTTTTGCTTGTACAAAAAGTTCAGCAATTTCAACAAACGCTTTTCCACGAGTAAAAATTCCATCGAGCTTCCATTGAGTTATCCCAGCTTCTGTTAAATCCGTTAAGTGTGGCATAAGATTTATATCATTTGTTGCAAATATATGTGTTCCATTCATATCTTCATAAATAGAATAGTGTGTGTCTGGTTGCTTAGGTTCTGATATAAAGAGACCTTTTGTAGGTCCTTCTTTTTTTGTGAAATTAAAATAATTTTTTACGAGCGGCCGTTTTGAATGATGGATACAAGTAGCACCATATACTAATATTTCAACAGGAACTGTAACTTGTGCTCCGATTGCTTTTAATTCCTCTAATGTAATTTCTCTTGCTAGAACAGCACCGAGGGCTCCACGTTTTGCCCAAAAGTTTACCTGTTTTGCACTTGTAACCAATGTATGCCCATCATAAATGTATGGAATTTTTAGATGGTGTTTTTGAAGTAAATGAATAATGCCAGGGTCGCCAACCGTAATTTCGTCAATTCCTATTTCCTGTAAAAAATGCAAGTATGGAACAACTTTTCCAATCCGATCGTTATGTATTAATCCATTCACTGCCACACAAACTCGTTTATTATGTTCATGTGCAAACTCAGTTATCGCGATCATCTCTTCCCGCGAAAATGATGCAGGCAGCCTCAAACCAAATTCATCTTCCCCAATATATAAAGTATCAACACCGGCCATGACCAAAGCCTTCGCTTGCTCAACCGACTCAGCAGTCACAATCAACTCAACCATTCCAATACCTCCTCAATCATGGTGCCAGGCACCCGAACAACTCCAATACAATTCCGAATATTTCTGGTGCCAGGCACCAAAACAATTCGGAATATTCTAGGTGCCTGGCACCCAGGTTTAAGCTATCATAATTTGTATTTTTTTAATGTGATTTTTGTCACTTGTAGTGGGTTGGATTGGTGGACTTGTTATGGGTATAAGCATAGTAAAAGGCCATATTGAATATTCAATATGGCGGTTGGGATAAGATGGTTTTTGCAAAATGATGCTTGTTGAATTTTTTTCCTCATGGGTGTTCATTGGCAAGCTTTCTCCCTACTAAATGAATAGGGGAAATTGCTTATATTGTCATAATGATGATTAATATTCATTTGAAATGGTATAAATTAAACAACAATACTCTACTGAAGTTATGTAATAATATATTTTTTTACAATTATTATCTAGAATTACAACGTGCTAAACAGTATACTCTAAAATTGAACAGAGTTTTTATATAAGAGATTGGAGAGATTTGATGGATTCCATTTTGCTCGAATATGGTTGGGCATTGTTGATATTAATTGGACTAGAAGGATTATTATCAGCAGACAATGCCCTTGTCTTAGCAGTCATCGCAAAACATTTACCAGAAGATCAGAAAAAGAAAGCGATTAATTACGGAATTATGATGGCTTTTGCTTTCAGATTTATTGCTCTTTTTGCAATTTCTTTTATTGCAAATGTTTGGCAAATACAGGCGATAGGAGCTGCATATCTACTCTACCTTGGATTAAAGCATGTTATTCAAGCGCAATTAGGTAAGGGAAAAGAGAAGCCTCATGAAGAAGAAGAAAAAGAAGCTGCTGGTAAAGGTTTTTGGCCTACAGTAGGTAAAATCGCATTAGCTGACCTTGCATTTGCAATTGATTCCATATTAGCTGCGGTTGCTCTTGCACTTGGTCTACCAGACTCACCACTAGGCGATTTTGGTGGCATGGATGGTGGTAAATTTATCGTTGTGCTCTTAGGCGGAGTTGCTGGCCTTATCTTAATAAAGTTTGCTGCGACCTGGTTTGTACAGCTACTTGCAAAACGGCCAGCATTGGAAACGACAGCTTATGCAATTGTTGCCTGGGTAGGCGTAAAACTAGCAGTAATTACTCTTGCCCATGAGGATATTGCTGTCTTGGACCATGATTTTCCACATAGTACTACTTGGACATTAATCTTTTATGGTGTATTGGTAGCTATCGCATTATTAGGTTGGTTTGCACCTACTAACAAAAAGAAAGCTATTTAATTTGGCTAGGACCTTGCAGTAAAAGTTTGTTCATGTATTTTAGTATAAATAATTCGATTACTTGGATGCCAAAAATTAAACCTAGAACCCAGCTGTTAGACAGCTTAAGTATGCCAATGTTATAAAACCAATAGTTTATACAAAATAGGCTAAAAATGAACAGGGCTTGCCAAAACCAATGGACCCTTTTAACAACGAATAAACTATAAATAACCGAATCGATGAAAAAGTATAAAGTGATGAAAGCAAAATGTCCTCTTATTGGATCTTGAAACCAATTAACATTGAAAATAAACAGTTCGAACAATGCAGCTAGGTAAAAAGTCAATGTACTTTGGATGGCAACATTAGTGAAATAAAGTATGGAAAAACGTAGTTGAAACCAGTCAAGATGGTTTTGAATCAAACGCCATATCCATTTGCCAAGATTGAAGTTGATCAACAAGCCAATAGAGGTATAGATTGTTTTCCACCAAAAATGTTCATATATATCAAGATGTAAAAATAACACTTCTATACCTACAAAACCGAGGATGATGAATATAATCCACCAAAATCCTAAGTTAAATACAGCAATTAATAATGTAACGGATGGAACAATAAATCCATTTGATATATTTGCACCAAGAATATTATCAAAATAGGCATTATTAAATACTTTAGGGTAATACTCATAGCTTTTGAAAATAACCAAAATCAAATACTCGACAAAAAAAATTAAACCAATGATGCATAGGAAAAATGGGACAACCCTTTTATTGGAAGCTTTTACCCATGAAATGATAAAGATTATGATGCTAATAACCACGAGCGCAAGAAATGGAAGAAAGTTAGGAATAACCATTCACCCTTTCAATTCATAAGGTAAATTTTCCTTGTATATGTAATATGTACAAAAAATATACTGTTTATGTAGAATAGTGTGGGTGCCAGGCACCCACACTATTCTTAATATTCTTCATATGTGGCCGGGTTTTGGTTGTTTATTCTTCCGTCTATACGTGTTAATTCATTTATTTGATGCATTTCATTTTCATCTAGTGCAAAATCAAAAATTGATATATTTTCAATTTGTCTAGAAGGAGTCGCTGATTTTGGTATGGATACTGCTCCAAGCTGGTAATGCCAACGCAAAACAACTTGTGTTACTGTTTTATGATGACGTTCAGCTATCCCTTGAATTATCTCATTTTCGAGAATGGCATTTGCTCTAGCTAATGGACTCCATGATTGTGTGACGATATTATTTTCTTGATGCCATTTTCTTTGTTGTTCTTGATTAAAGAATGGGTGTAATTCAATTTGATTGATACTAGGCATTACCCCTGTTTCCTTTTCTAAACGTTCCAGATGTTCCGGTAAGAAATTGCTAACACCAATAGAACGAACCAATCCCCATTTCCTCGCATCAATCAATGCTTGCCATGCCTCCACATAAAGATCTTGCTTTGGATTTGGCCAATGAATGATGTATAAATCATAATAATCTAGATTCGCACGGTATAAGGACTCTTGGATGGTTGTTACTGCTTTATCATAAGAATGATACCTTCCTGGTAACTTGGAAGTAATCGTTAATTGATCTCGTGGAATTGAACTCCTTCGTATCGCCTCACCAACAGTTCCTTCATTTTCATAATTGTAAGCTGAGTCAATTAAACGATAACCGATATCAATAGCATGTTTAATAGCAGTAGCTCCCGCATTTCCCTTCATGCTATATGTTCCTAGCCCTATCGCTGGTATAGTATAGCCGTCATTAAGGGTCATTTCTGGAATAGATGTATTCATCAACAAAATCACTCCTCTCATTTACTAAAAGGTTACCATAAATAGGAACTAACTTCCTGAATCATGCTGTTAGTGAAATTAAGAAAAACTTAATAATTATATTTGATTCTGTTAATATTACCCTATCATAATAGTACCTGGCTAAATGTGAGAGGGTAGTGATAGATGTGTCTATAAAAAAACGACTGCTGATGTCTAATATCGCCATGATCGTAATACCCGTAATAGCATTTTTTTTCATCGAAATAATTATGGGTTATTTGCTATTCGTTGCTTTTAATGGTGATACAGAAGGAGAACATTTTGAACTGTTTTTGCGCCTAAGGTTTATTGGGATGCTAGTTGTATTAGTTTTAACGAATGGTTTATTAACATATTTCGTAGCAAGGAGTATCATTAAGCCGATTCAACAATTATCAGAGGCAGCCAATAAAATATCAGAGGGAAATTTGAACTTTGAGCTTACTGTAAAAGGGAAGGATGAAATTAGCCAATTAGCTCGTATGTTTGAAACGATGCGAAAAAAGCTAAAGCAGACGGAAGAACTGAATCAACAATATGAAAATAATCGGAAAGAGTTAATAACGAGTATTTCTCATGATTTAAAAACCCCTATTACTTCTATAAAAGGATATGTAGATGGTATTAGGGATGGCGTTGCAAATACCCCAGAAAAAATGGAGAAGTATATGGATACTATTTATTCCAAAGCAAATACCCTCGATCATATGATTGAAGAACTATTTATGTTTTCAAAGCTAGATTTGAAAAAAGTACCTTTTCACTTTGAAAATATGGATTTGAGGTCGTATTTAGAGGATTTTATGGAGGAACTCCGTTTTGACATGGAAGACAAAGGTGGATCCGTCCATTTTCATGTGGAGGAAGAGAAAAAGTACATCATAAAAGCTGATCGAGATAAAATAAATCGGGTGATTACTAATATAATTGAAAATAGTTTAAAATACATGAACAAAGATAGACCAGAAATTAACATTTTTCTAAAATCAGAGCAAAATTTTGTCAAAGTGCAAATAAAAGATAATGGAAGTGGCATTGATCAACAATCCATCTCTCGTATTTTTGAACAATTTTACCGTACAGATAATTCTAGGAATTCATCAACAGGTGGAAGTGGAATTGGTTTAGCTATTGTAAAACAAATTATGGAGGGACATAACGGTGAAGTGTGGGCTGAAAGTGAAGAGGGAATAGGTACGAGTGTGTTTTTTACACTTCCTAAAGCAGGTGAAAATGAATGAAGAAAATATTAATCATTGAAGATGAAGAAAGTATTGCTGAATTAGAAAGGGATTATCTTGAAGTAAATGGCTTTGAAAGTGATATTGTTACGACAGGAGAACAAGGGCTTCAAAAAGCTATTACTCAGGAATATGATTTAATATTACTTGATTTAATGTTACCAGGAATTGATGGATTTGAAATTTGCAAACAGATACGGAAAGTAAAAGATATTCCGATTTTAATGGTAACAGCAAGAAAAGAGGATATTGATATCATTAGAGGATTTGATCGTGGAGCAGATGATTATATTGAAAAACCATTTAATCCGAATGAACTAGTAGCTCGTGTAAAGGCACACTTGGCAAGGTATGAACGACTAGTCAATCGAAATCAGCCAAAGCAGCAAATTCAAGTAAAAGGATTGTGTATTGATCAAGAGTCAAGGAGAGTATTCTTAAATGGTGAAGAAAAAATTCTAACAGCAAAGGAGTTTGATTTATTAACCTTTTTAGCATTACATCCAAATAAGGTCTTTAGTAAAGAACATTTATTTGAACGAATATGGGAAATTGATTCGGTAGGAGATATAACGACTGTAACTGTCCATATTCGAAAAATTAGAGAGAAAATAGAACAAGATCCCTCCAAACCTGAATTTATCGAAACAATATGGGGTGTTGGTTACCGCTTTAAATAAGTCCACTTTTTGTGGGCTTTTTATTTTTTGGCTCTGTTAAAGTTCATTGTTGTTAAAAACTTAGTTGATTGTAGCGGATGTACACGAGAATCCTGCGGGAACAGCACGAGCCGAAGATCCACTTGGCAAAGCGGTTTTCTTTGCCAAGTTAGCTGAGGCCGTGCCCATGGAAAGCGAGTGTACAGGAGCGAAAATCAACAACAGAGTTTAACAGAGCTATTTTTTTAGAGTTACTTAATAATTTTTTAAGAAATAGCTAAGAGGTAGTTTAGAAAGGGAGAGTAATCTATAGACAGTGATAGAGATAACAAGGAGTTGAAAAAAATGAATAAGCACATGGTTTCAAAAGGAAATCAATTTGGACGAATCATATATTTTATCTTGCTGAGTGTTTTCTTCTTAACTGTCGTGACTCAATTCTTTCTCGCTGGTTTAGCGATTTTTGTAGATCCAATCAATTGGTCAAGGCACACGACACTCATTCATTTAGTAGGGTTTAATATTCCACTATTTTTGTTATTGTTTGCATTTATAGGTAAGCTACCGCAATGGGCGTACTGGAATATTTTTGGCTTACTGGTGGGGGTGTTTGGGATGTATTTTACAGCCAACATTACTGCTTCTATCCGGTGGCTAGGTGCGCTCCATCCTGTACTAGCGATTTTATTATTTATAATCTCGTATCAAGGTATAAAGAAAACAATTAAATTAATGTTTATAAAAAAGGGAGAGGAATAAAATGAGAATATTTTTAGCAATTATTATCGGTTTAATAGGTGGATTTGTGATAGGAATAGCTTTGTCCAGTATGATTGGAATTATCGGCATGACCATATTTAATGAACCAATCGGAATAAAATATTTATCTTACTACACAGCACTTCTCTGTGCGGTTATACTACCAATTGTCGACCATAAAGGAAGAGTGAAATTTGAAAACCAATGATGTGAGTTGTGTGGGTGCCTGGCACCCACACAACTCCTAAACAATTCAGAATTATAATTTAATTAGTAATGCTCCGTGTGCAGGTAGTGTTTGATTGGATAGGGTGATTTTTTCGTTTTCCCAAAGGTTTAGTACTTCTTCTTCGAGCGGTACGATGTTACTCATTATGCTCGCATCGACTTGCTTTTCTTCATCGGATGTATTGAATATAGCAACGTACTGATCTGTTTCACTCTTTGCTTTCCAAACAACCCATGTACGATCCCGGTACACTTGACGTTGGTAATTCAGTTCCTTATACATTTTTAATACTTGTTCATTCGTTATTAATTTTAACGTCCATGGGTCTAAGTCAGTTAATTCCCCGCCGAACATTAATGGTGACTGCATGATCGTCCATAAAGACATTAAAGTAATTTGTTCGTCGTGTGTAAAACGAGTCCAGTTATCTCCACCACCACCATCAACAGCTCTAATACCAATATGCCCTAGTGGTAACATATCGCAATCTGGCCAGTTACCTGGTCGAACAAATGGAGCCCATTTAGCTGCCCGTTCAAACATCGCGTATAAAGATCTCCAATGATCCCAGAAATCATCCGTCATCCGCCACATATTCGCATTATCTTGAAGAAAAGCACCATCTTCAATTGCAGCTGGTCCTGGCGACAAGGATAATACAATTTCTCTGCCTGTTTTATCAATTGCTTTGCGAATAGCTGCTATTTCTTTATGGTGTGCACTTTTGTAAAGTTTTGAATCCGCAATATCATCGACCTTAATAAAGTCTACACCCCAAGAAGCATATAACTCTAATAATGAATCATAGTATAGCTGTCCTTCAGGCATATCTACATTGACACCATACATATCGGAGTTCCATGGGCAAATATTGTTCAGTGCAATATCCCGAGCTCGCTTATCTGTTCCTTTAAGGGCCGTGTTTTGATGGACTGCTTGTCTAGGAATACCTCGCATAATATGAATCCCGAATTTTAAACCTAAGCTATGAATATAGTCACCTAATTCTTTGAAGCCTTTTCCGTTAGCTGAACTAGGAAATCTGTTTTCGGCAGGAATTAACCGTGAATACTCGTCCATACAGAGTGGAACGAAAGGATGGTATCTTGTAGAATCTGCAGTAGGCTCAGACCATTGAATATCGACAACTACATATTCCCAACCAAACTCTTTCATATTTTTTGCCATATAATCGGCGTTTCCTTTAACTTCTGCTTCTGTAACGGATGCCCCGTAACTGTCCCAACTATTCCAACCCATTGGTGGTGTTTTTGCAAAATCTAAAAATGACATATAATAATTCATTCCTTTCTATACTTTTCATGTAAGCTACTGTCATATATTCTATATTTAATAGGAAAGTCATGTGTAAAATGAAAAATCATTAAGTAAGCATATGTCATAAAAAGACGCATTTTTTTGGAGGAGACCTTCATGGCTTCAAAATATGATTACATAACAGTTGATGCATACTATAGTTTAAAGTTCGATTTTTATCATATGGAGTATCACCAACATAATAGTTTCGAGTTAATGTATGTGGTGAATGGTGAATGCTATGTGGACGTGAAAGGTGATTCTAGCATTTTAGCAAAAGGTGAATGTATTTTTATTGATCGGAATACTCCTCATCGGTTAATTGTGAAGGAAGGTAATCCTTGTGAAATTATGAATGTTGAGTTTCGGTTCATCTCAAATGAAAAGCCAATGCTCAATTTTTCAGAGTTAATTAAACGGGTAGGAATAGTACGTGATTTATTTGCGGTACTTAAAGATTTTTTAGTGATAAAAGACAACGGTAAGCTGGATTATGCTCTAAAAGAGTTGATACTAGAATTAGAGATGAATAGTCCTCATCATAACTCTTATATCATTCATTTGTTATTAGCTAAAATGTTAATTGAATTGGCTCGTAGCTATGAGGGAGCGCACACCAGCATATCTTATGTACGAAAAGCACAAGAGTACATACAACATTATTTAGATGAGGACCCGAGCATAGTGGATGTAGCTAAACATGTCGGTATTCACAAATCTTATTTACAAAAGATATTCAAGCAGCAAGTACACTTAGGATTAGTGGAATATAAAAATCAGTTACGGATTAATAAAGCAAAACATTTGCTACGGAATTCTAAACTCTTGATCATGGATATTGCCTTTGAAGTTGGTTTTAATAGTCGGCAGCATTTCTATTATGTTTTTGAAAAAACACAAGGTGTTAGTCCACGTGAGTATAGGGAAAAATATGCTTTTCTACAAGAAGTAGATACAGAAAGCTTTAAGTTTTTTAGGGAATAATTCAAAAAATCTTCCATGTAGATACCTTTTATACGGACATCTATAAGACTTTCTTCTTATAGAAGGTGATAATTGCTAAGTTGATTCTCGGCCTTTCTAACCAATTTACATGTATCTAATCGAAAAGCGCTAGGCAGTAGCGTATACTTTACAAAAGTTAATGATAAATTCATAGATAATGTAAATGGGAGGGATTAGATGAAGAGTTTTCTACGCAAGCTCGGCAAATTCCTTTTATTTGTTGTAACCTTTTTGGCGATTTGCGCAACAATTATAATTGCGTGGAATTGGGGTAATCGATTATATGATGATTATAAACTAGGAAAATACTTAAAGTCATTGCCCGAGGACCCTACAATTTCAACAGATATGATGGTTGAACTACATGGAGATGAAAAAATCGGCAAGGACAAAATGACGATCAAGGAAAAAGTAGAAGCCGGTTTAAATCCATATAAAATGGATACATCAGGTAATGGGATTTCAGATTGGGATGCCATTCATACGTACAAAACAGATCCTAAGAAATTTTCAACTGCTGATGATGGAATTAGTGATTTGGCCAAAATTAAGGAAGGTCTAGATCCAACAAAACCAATAAAGAAGAAAGATATTGAGAATTTTACAATAGAGAATGAAGAATTAGCAGTGGCCATACATACAAATGATTTGAATGTAAAATACCATACTTTTATTGAACCATATGATCACGCTGAACTTAACGCGATTTATGAGCCAGTTCGCCAACCTGTTCAATTTTTAAATTTTAAAGGTGAGGTACAACTATCCTTACCGGAAGATGTGAAAAACAAAGAGCGGTTGAAAGCTTATTATTTTGATTTTAATAATGAAGATTTTGTGGAGATTAAGAAACAACATATTAAGGGAAACACAATATATGCAACAATTAATGATTCTTTTCCAGTTTACATACTGGATCCTGATACGTATAAACGGATAGAAAAATACTATTACTTTCGGGTTTCCGGCTTCCACTTTAGCCGTATCGTTTCCGGATATGATCATAAAGTATTTATTTTCAAGCGATCATGGCGTGATAGTGATCAGTTTGTAGAGGACAAATATGAACATGAAGAATATGGAATTACAGAATTATCGATTGGGAAAATTGGTCCGATTTCAGCAAAGTTTCTTGATGGAGTTTTTGCATTATTAGATAAAATCTTTAAGCCGCTTGATAACGTAGATGGAACGTTGAAGGATGTACTTCTTGATTATGGAACTGTAATGGGAACTCCGGAATATGTGAAAAAGTATGCGATGCCATGGTTATTTGATGAGGAGTTTAATCAAGAAGAGGTGTATTCTGCAAAAGTAATTGATACTGGATTTCTTTCGAATCAACATGCATTTCGATTTGGAAATATGTTGACACCACTTGGTGATGGTGGGATATGTGCAGGGATTGTTCGTGTAATTGAGCGTATTTTTAACGAGGAGGAGATTGAGAAACAGTTATCTTATAAACCAGAGACGTTAAAATCATGGTTACGTGAATACTTATTAGGAGCAGGCTACAAATCTTTATCTTATGATCTAGAGCCGCAGATCGATAAGTATCCATTTTTAGAAAATCGTAATTTATATTCGTATCGTTTCACGGACGAGGAAATAAAGCATATTGGAGTAAAGAAATTCGTAGATGATATTATCATTGACCCGAGTTCGATATCTGAGCCAGATAGTACCCTTGTGAAAATGTTAGAAACACAGTGGATATATGCAAACGAGTTTATTAATTATAAAACGAAACCATATGATTCAGCCAACATATCCATCTTAGACGAAGTAGAAGAAGCTCTTGCGAATGGGAATATAGTATATGCCTCGTTGCACAAAGAGTCTGGTGGCCATGCAGTGAACGTTTATAAAATGGAATATGATAAATTTGATCCTGACTTAATTAGGCTCTATGTATATGATTCTAATTTTCCTTATGGACGTTTAAAAGAGGAGCAAAAAAGAGAACTGTTTATGAATGTTTATAAGCGGAAAAAGACTACAACAGGGGGTGTAGAGGAGTATTTTGAATTTGATTACACACCATTTGCTAGGCAGCGGAAAAATTACTCTTATAACAATGTAGAACAAAATCACGAGATCCGGTTTTTCCTAAATGATCAAGCGTTGAAAGGAGAATAGGGGAGGGCAATAAGCCATCCCCTATTTTTATATTTATTGCGCCTCTTCATAGAAAGATTGTAGCGATATGCGAAAATTATTAATAAATTCTACGTGTAAATTGTGGTATAGGTTTTCTTTCTCTCGTTTTGAATGGTGAGAGTTCGCCAGTTCCA
Organism: Paenibacillus bovis; assembly: GCA_007679095.1. Taxonomy (GTDB): domain Bacteria; phylum Bacillota; class Bacilli; order Bacillales; family Bacillaceae_C; genus Lederbergia; species Lederbergia graminis. The sequence continues at coordinate 7,287 of VEFU01000015.1, read as the reverse complement.
CAATCATCTCTTCAATGGTTAACCAGCTTTTGATATTCATTTTTAAGAAGTCCTTAGCATACTTGGAATAATTTTCTTCAAACGCTAGTTCCAGCATCGTATTTCTAGCGCTCTTTACCTCTTTCAACATTTCTTCCAGATCAGAAGCTTTTATCTTCACAGCATCCTTACTCGTTAACCATTCTTGTTCATATACTGGTAGAACATATTGTAAGCGGTGGGATGCTAAGTCACGTGTACTTCCGATATTATTAATTTCTTTAAAGTTATGTAAGTCTTCCATAAACTCCTCAACTATTACATCATCAGCATTATAAGCAAATGTCTTATTCTCCCCAAACATTGAATGTGGATATAACCAAATAACTGTCAATATACAAAGTAAAACTACACCAAAACTAATGAGTGTACTCTTTTTCAAAAGATAACCCCCTATGGAATTTATTACCTAATTACATTATACAAAGGTAGAAATAGCTTTAAAAGACAATTTGTCATTTTTTTCTGATTTTTCACTCGGCTAATCAGCTTGTTTCGATAATATTTTTCCTAGTGTAGAGGAAAGATAATTAGGAAGTACATTTGTTGGTTTAATAAATAATAGGCACCAAAACGATAAGTATCGTTTCAGTGCCTTATTTTTACAGTTTAAAATAACTACGAAGTAAATATGTTATCCATTTACAATGTGGGTGATTTCTTATATTTTCTAGTAATCCATTTACTAATACGGAAGCTAGTGTCGGATTTGATACTTCTTGTTTTAAGAGGATTAGGGATTCTTTTTCAATAGACATATCCATTTCTTCCAGTTTTTGATCTATCATTTCCAGTATATCTTTTTTCGTAAACTCTACTTCATTTACTTGTTTTTTATATGCTTGATAAAATTCATTTGAAATAAAAGGGATTGTCATATGCTTTGCTATTAAATTTGTTTTCTCTACTAAAGATTGGACAAGCAATGGGATATCCATCTGAACATTATAGTAGAAAAATAACTCAGAATACATCCCCATAAATTTTTTTATACAATAGCCTAAGTCGTATTTAATTTCTTGGGTTTCTTCTCCATATAGACGTTCTATCATGGATTGAATGATTTCATCGAATAATCTATCGAAATAACGTATTTTTTCAATAAACTCTTCGTTAAAAGATTGGATTTGTTCTTTAATAAAAACTTTTGCAAAATCAGAGTGCTGTAGGAAAAAGCTATATGAAGTATAATAAAAATCATATAAAAGTTCGTCTGTGTTTGAGTTTTTGACCACGTAGTCAATATCGGATGTGAACTGCATCATAAACTGATTAATTAATGCCATAATCAATTCATCCTTAGACTTAAAAGAAAGATAAAAGGCTCCTTTAGATATGCCGCAATGTTCTGTGATTTGTTGTACAGATGTTGCTTCAAATCCTTGCTTGGCAAACAGTTCTAATGCTTTCTCCATAATTAATTGTTTCTTTACCATATTTTTCGCTCCCAATTCTAATCATTGACAAATGACTAATTAGTCATTAGTATAGGATAATGAGTTTATTAAGTCAATTAGGGGTAGGTGTAATAGTGAAAGGTTTAGTTAACTTTGTACTGAAGAATAAATTAGCAGTTTGGTTACTTACGATTATTATTACGGCATCTGGTATATATTCTGGTACACAAATGAAAACAGAAACGATTCCAGATATTTCGATACCGTATTTAATGGTAATGGGTGTATATCCAGGAGCAACTCCTGAGCAAGTAATGGAGGATGTCTCCATGCCGTTAGAGAAAGCGGCAGAGAATCTTGAACATGTAAAAGCAGTCTATTCTAATTCATATTCTAATATGTCTAGTATCCAAGTTGAATATGAATACGGAATTAATATGGATGAGGCAAAGCGAGAGCTACAATCTGCCTTAGATAATGTGACGCTACCTGAGGGCGCACAAGAACCAATGATCACAGCAATTAGCATGAACATGATGCCAGTTGTTGCACTTAGCGTAAGTAGTGAGACAGAAGATATTGTTGAATTAACTTCAACAGTAGAGGATGTCATTTTACCAAAGCTTCAAAAGATTGATGGTGTTGCATCTGCAACGATTACAGGTCAGCATATTGAAGAAATTGAATTAACGTATAATGAAGCGAAAATGGCCGAGCTTGATATCACAGAAGATACTGTGAAACAAATGATTCAAGCGAGTGACCTAGCTGTTTCTTTAGGTCTTTACGAATTTGAAGAAGGCGAACAAGCTGTTGCGATTGACGGCAAGTTCTTGACAGAAGATGAATTAAAAGGAATGCTCATCCCTGTCACACCTACTGAAACAAATCCATCGCCGTTTGTGCCACTAAGTGAAATTGCTACAGTAGAAGTAGTAGGTAAGGTACAATCCGTATCTCGGACAAATGGTAGTGATGCAATTGCGATTCAAATAGTTAAAGGACAACAAGCTAACACAGTAGATGTTGTGAACAGCGTAAAAGAATTAATTGAAGAAGAAGAGAAAAATATTGACGGGCTTGTTATCGATGTTTCGCTCGACCAAGGTGAGCCTATCGAAGAATCTATTGGAACAATGGTGGAAAAGGCGCTATTTGGTGGTCTGATTGCTATATTAATCATCCTTTTGTTCCTACGTGATTTTAAATCCACGATTATCTCGATTGTATCCATCCCAGTATCTGTCTTTATGGCATTCTTGTTATTGAACTGGTTGGATATTACATTAAATATGATGACGCTTGGTGCTGTCACCGTAGCTATTGGACGGGTAATTGATGACTCGATCGTCGTTGTTGAAAATATTTATCGACGGCTGCATTTAAAAGAAGAGAAATTAAATGGTCGCGCACTAATTCGTGAAGCAACGATTGAAATGTTTAGACCTATTTTATCTTCTACATTAGTAACGGTAGCGGTATTTGCTCCACTAATTTTCGTAGGTGGAATGGTAGGAGAATTGTTCGTTCCGTTCGCATTAACAATGACATTTGCGTTAGGTGCATCATTATTAGTTGCGATTACAGTTGTGCCGGCTTTATCGCACACATTATTTAAAAAGAAATTATATGGTAAAAAGGAAGAAAGCCAACATAAAGAGGTTGGGAAACTTGCTACATGGTACAAAGGTGTTCTGAAATGGACCTTAAACCATAAAATTATCACTTCTACTATAGCAGTTGTAATGCTAGTAGGAAGCTTGGCATTAACGCCATTGATCGGTTTTAGTTTCTTAGGTAGTGAAGAAGAAAAAGTTATGTACTTAACGTACACACCTGCTACTGGAGAACTAATGGAAGATACGCTAGCAAATGTTACTGCTGTTGAAGAAGAATTGTTGAAGAGAGAGGACATTGATATCCTTCAACTTTCGATTACTGATAGTGACAATGCAGATATGATGACAGCGATGATGGGTGGAGGATCTGGTGGTGCACTTATGTACGTCATCTTTGATCCAGAAATGGAAAATTTCCCTGAAGTCCGAGATGAAATTGAAGAGTATGTATTCAACATTGGTCAATCTGGCGAGTGGAAGAGTCAAGACTTTAGCTCGATGGGAATGTCTTCAAACGAACTAAGCTATACATTCTACAGTGAAGATTTAAATAAACTAAATGAAGCTGTAACAATGGTTGAAGATGTGATGAAAGAAAATAAAGGATTAGAGGATGTTTCTTCTAGTGCTGAAGATGCTTACGTTGAATACACATTCAAAGTAGAACAAGATCAATTGCTTCAATATGGATTAACAGCTGGTCAACTTGTAATGATGTTAAATCCAATGGAGTCAAAAGAAGTATTAACAACAATTGAAAAAGATGGAAATGCGCTAGAAGTTATTGTACAGCAAGAACAAGCTGCTCAACCTAAGTCTATTGATGATATTTTGGCAACACAAATACCGACAGCACTTGGTACGACAATGCCACTTTCTGAATTAGTCACAGTTGAGAAGGGAACAACTTTAAACACACTTGCTCGTAGTAAAGGTGAGTATTATGCAACAGTTTCAGGAACAATCCTTGGTAGCGATATATCAAAAGCAACATCTGAAGTAGATAAAGCGATTGATGAATTAGATTTACCTAAAGGTGTGACAGTTGGTGTTGCTGGGGTAGCTGCAGACATGCAAGAAACGTTTACACAGCTTGGTGTTGCGATGATTGCTGCAGTAGCAATTGTATACTTCATTCTTGTAGTTACATTTGGTGAAGGAGTTGCACCATTCTCCATCCTATTCTCCTTGCCATTTGCAGTAATTGGTTCATTTGTAGGCTTATTGATTGCTGGGGAAACAATCTCCGTACAAGTAATGATGGGACTATTGATGTTAATTGGTATTATCGTTACAAACGCAATCGTACTCGTAGACCGTATTGTACGTATGGAGCGCGAGGGCTTAACAATGCGTGAAGCTGTATTGGAAGCTGGAGCTACACGTCTACGTCCAATCTTAATGACAGCAATTGCAACAATTGGAGCTCTAGTTCCACTTGCATTAGGAAATGGCGGCGGTGGTATGATTTCTAAGGGTCTTGCCATTACAGTTATCGGTGGTCTAGCAAGCTCTACATTACTAACACTAATTATCGTACCAATCGTATACGAAATCCTTTCAAAAATGTTCAAGAAAAACCGAAAAGAAGTAATAGAAAACTAAAAAAACCTCCCTGCAAGCACCAACTTGCAGGGAGGTTTTTTGGTTTGTTGGGTGCCAGGCACTCGAACAATTCAAAATCGTTTGAGTGCCTGGCACCCATTCAATTCAAAACAATCGGAATCGTTCTGGTGCCAGGCACCGGATCAATTTGAGAGTATTTCTTCGATTTGTTGTAGGGTGTCGTTGTTTAGCTTTACACCCGAGGCTTTGACGTTTTCCTCGAGTTGTTCAGGACGGCTTGCTCCGACAAGTGCACTTGCAACGTTTGGTTGTCGTAGAATCCAAGCTAATGCTAGTTGGGACAGAGTTAAGTTTTTATTCTCTGCAAGTGTTTTTAGGCTTTCCACCTTATCAAGGTTTCTATCATTTAGAACACCATGAAGATTTCCAAGATTTTGTTGAGCTGCACGACTGCCTTCTGGAGCGACTTCTCCCTTCTTATACTTACCTGTAAGCACACCTTGTGCCAATGGAGAAAATACAACCTGTCCAATCCCATGCTTTTCACTAACTGGGATAACTTCCTTTTCTATGTAGCGTTGTAACATACTGTAATTTGGTTGATTCACCACGATGCGGTCTAGTAATTTCTTATCAGCTAGATGGACTGCTTCTGAAATTTGCTCGGCTGTCCATTCACTAACACCGATATAAAGGACTTTTCCTTGTCTGACGAGGTCATCTAGTGCACGCAATGTTTCATCCAGAGGTGTTTCCTTATGAAAGCGGTGGCAATAGTAGATATCCACATAGTCAGTTCCAAGTCTTTTTAAGCTTGCATGACATTGCTCCATTATATGTTTCCGAGAAAGACCAGAATCGTTAGGGCCATCTCCCATTTGTCCGAATACCTTAGTAGCTAAAACATAAGAACTTCTATCATACTTACTAAGAGCTTTTCCAACTACTTTTTCTGCTTCTCCGCGCATATACACATTCGCAGTGTCGAAGAAGTTAATTCCAAGTTCATAAGCTTTATCGATGGAGGCAGTAGCTTTCTGTTCTTCTACATATCCTGCATATGTTAACCAACTTCCTAGACTTATTTCACTTACTTTTAGGCCAGTATTTCCGAGACGACGATACTTCATTTTAACAACTCCTTTTTTTCCAAAAAAATACTATACTAATACTCTACCATTTTTTTGAAGATTTTCTAAAAAAATAATTAGGCAAATATCGACATGTCCTGCAAATAATTTATAGTATGATAAATGGAAGAACAATAAAGGGTGTGGAAGCAGTGACGAAGTATTCCATTACGGAGTTTTTGAAACAAACCGAGCAAGTGGACAAAGGCCAGGGGTTGTTTGAACTAGAGACACCACGTATGTTGGAAATCAATCTAACGGATAAAATATGGGCAAAAGCTGGCTCGATGATTGCGTATAATGGGAAAATGAAATTTGAACGAGAAGGTATCTTTGAGCATGGGATCGGAAAAGTATTTAAAAAGGCATTGACTGGCGAAGGTACCTCATTAATGAAAGCAACAGGAAAAGGTAAATTGTATCTTGCGGATGCAGGAAAAAAGATTACAATATTACACCTGCAAAATGATGTTATATTTGTTAACGGTAATGATTTACTTGCTTTCGAACCAAGTATTAATTGGGATATAAAACTAATGAGACGGGTTGCGGGAATGATGGCTGGTGGATTATTCAATGTAAGGTGTGAAGGTACGGGAATGATAGCAATAACTACACATTACGAACCACTTACATTGAAAGTAACCCCTGGAAATCCGGTTATTACAGATCCCAATGCAACTGTTGCTTGGTCAGGTAGTCTCCAACCTGAGTTTCAAACAGACATAACGTTAAAAACATTTTTTGGTCGTGGAAGTGGCGAATCCATCCAAATGAGGTTTGAAGGAGATGGCTTCGTAGTCGTCCAACCATTTGAAGAAGTTTATATGAATGCCAATAGCTAAAAGTGTAGCCCCGCTCTGATTGATGGAGTGGGGCTCTATCTATGAATCTTTCCATTGCTGTGTTAAATTCCATATCTCCGCTACGTCGATTCCATCCCCATAAAGTTTATACTCGGAATTATTAATAAGAACTCGCTTTACTTGATTCGTAATAATGATTGTGGAAAATTCCTTCGAATCATTAAATATTATTGTTAATCTCATGGATGTGGGTTTACTAGGATCAGGATTATAATACTTCTGTGAAAAAGCTTCTTTTCTCATCTTTTGATTCTTCAATGTAGCAAGAATATCTTTAATAAATTTTTTATCAGTAATATTATTTTCTAGAAAAGCCTCGGAATAAAGAGAGTAATCAATTGCTATTACTGCTTCAAATAATCCCTTTTTTGAGAAAAAGATTAAATATGATCAATCAGTAATTCAACTAACGAAAGAAATCTGTAAAAAAAGATAAGTGGACATTCAATGAAATAGATAGTAGAAGTGAGTTTCTTGCTGGTTAGCTAAAAAATCTGGAATTTTAATAAACTTGTGTAACTTACGTTTAAAAGATATTTTACATCACTAGCGTTGCATTAAATTAATTTTATTATTAAAAATACTCGAAATGTTCAATTTTATTGTTTTGCGCAAAGAAAAAGTCCTTTATAATGGATAAGTCAGGTGGTAAACCCGTCCAAATCCACTA
>VEFU01000159.1 GCA_007679095.1 Paenibacillus bovis | reverse complement strand
CAACAAAACCGCTTTCAAGTTACACATATTTCCCTTCCTCACCTACCACATAATCATTTATTTTTTCCAAACTTCAATACCCCACTAATACAAACAATCCCTAAACAAATCCCTCATTCCACTCCCATCATCCTCCCTTCTCCACTTTATAAACCTCCTTTTTCTCCACTATTAAAAACATTCATTCATATTTTACCCCAACAAATTTTACAACCAAAACCACTTTTACCTTTAATCACTCGTCGCACCAACTCCCACTTACTAACACTACACTTTTCCCTAAAACCCCTCTTACCAACACTAAAACGTCAAAACTTAAACCCAATTTACCTTACACATCACCAACTCGATAAGCAAACCTTACACCCTATTTTACACATTCACACATTACCAACAACCAAA
>VEFU01000158.1 GCA_007679095.1 Paenibacillus bovis | reverse complement strand
AGGGAAGGTTAAAAGAGGGTTTGGGGTGTGAGTTAGAGATGGGGGGGGGGGGGATTAGGTAGTTGGTGAGGTAAGGGGTGAGGAAGGGGAGGATGGGTAGGGGAGGTGAGAGGGTGATGGGGGAGAGTGGGAGTGAGAGAGGGGGGAGAGTCGTAGGGGAGGGAGGAGTAGGGAATGTTGGGGAATGGAGGAAAGTGTGAGGGAGGAAGGGGGGGTGAGTGATGAAGGTGTTGGGATGGTAAAAGTGTGTTATGAGGGAAGAAGAAGTATGGGAGTAAGTGGCGGTAGGTTGAGGGTAGGTGAGGAGAAAGGGAGGGGTAAGTAGGTGGGAGGAGGGGGGGTAATAGGTAGGTGGGAAGGGTTGTGCGGAATTATTGGGGGTAAAGCGGGGGGAGGGGGTGTGTTA
>VEFU01000157.1 GCA_007679095.1 Paenibacillus bovis | reverse complement strand
AACTCCAAAACTACATCACCCACCCCACCTTCAAATTATCCTACATCACAAACAATCCATCTATCTCTTCCACCCTCCTTACTTACACTACCAACCTTTTCACCCCATCACCCATCACCGCTACTTTTTCCTTTCAACCCTCCCCAAAAACCCACTCATACCCCAACTTTACAACTTTAACTTCCCCCAAAATATCCCTCTTTTATCACACCAAATCCTCTTAATTCCTACTACACAAAACCCTCCTCAAAATTATTTTCCCCTCATAAACCTCTTCCATTCAAACCCAAATCAACTCCATTTAATTACAAATCCTTTTCATTTAACTCCCCAACACATTTCACAAATCTACAAATCACCCTCCCCAATTCAATTCTTCTTCAAATCCATCAAACAACATCTCACCATT
>VEFU01000156.1 GCA_007679095.1 Paenibacillus bovis | reverse complement strand
ATTTGGATTATAGGTTTTTTTATAAAAAGGAGTTGGTTATATTATAGAGAAAAGTGGATAATCTAGAAAGATAGAAAAGGGAAAGGGGGTTGGTTATGGGGGAGAAGGAAATGTTGTGAGAGAAAGAAAGGGGTTGTTTGGGTTTGATGTGTGAGGTTATTTGAGGTGGAGGGGATAGGGGGTAGAGGTAGAGAAGGGTAATGAGGGTGGTGGGGGGTAAAGGGGTGTGTAGGTTAGGGTGGTAGGGGGTAGGGAAGGATGGAATGGTTTGGGTAGGATAAGTGAAGATGGGGTGGTTGGTTAGGGTGTTTGGTTTATGTGAGTAGAGGATTGGGTGGGGTTGGTAGGGGGGTGATGAGTCGGCTTGGGTTTTCTGTGTGGGGGGTGTGATGGAGGGGTTTGTTCGGGGAGGAGTGTTCGTGTATTTTGTTCGGTATACAGGT
>VEFU01000155.1 GCA_007679095.1 Paenibacillus bovis | reverse complement strand
CTCTAAAACCTATCCCATTTCTACTCAATATTCACCCTATCCGTCCACCACCTCCATTTACCTTCCCAATTCCAATTACCCAATTATATCAAACTTACCAACAACCTCCTTACCTTTCTCCATCTCATATTTACTTTGCTCACATTACCATCCAAACATTCCAACATCTATATTTATTAAATCCATTCATCCATTCTCTTCATCTACCACATCAACCAATCACATCACTTCAATTTAACTCTCCACACCCAAACTTTCCTAATAACCTAACTCGTACAAATCATCCATCACCAACCCACTTCCCAGCAACAATCTCTCTGCCACAAGGTGCTACACTAATAAACTACTACTTATTCCCACCTCCTCCTAACTATCCTCTACATCAATTACCACCACACCCAAATCACCCCATTCCACCAACTGCCCACCATCACCCATTCCCACCACC
>VEFU01000154.1 GCA_007679095.1 Paenibacillus bovis | reverse complement strand
CCAAATCCAAACAAAAATTCAACAATCATCATCCGAAACCTTCCAACCACAAATCCCAACTCATTATCTCCCACCGATTCCTTCCCTCCTTCTCCAACATCCAAAACCACCCTTTCAATTCCCACCTACACCACTCTATCAACCAACAAAATCAATCAACCCCTCCATTCAAAAATCCCTCGATAAAAAACCCCACTCCTTTACTTCAAAACCTCTTCACAATACTCACTAATCTTCATAACTATAAACCACAATATCACCTCCTAAACCCCTCCCATCTCCCTTTTAAAACCATCCCCACAATCATCCACCCTTCCCAAAATAAAACAACTTCATCCCTTCAATCAACATTACCACAATATCTACCCCAACTACAAAACCAACTCAACCCTCACCATCATTTACCCTTTCTCCATAATCTAATCACATATACTAAACCTTTTTCCAAAGCTC
>VEFU01000153.1 GCA_007679095.1 Paenibacillus bovis | reverse complement strand
TTTCTACCGAAGGTGGTACAGAGTAAATGAGGCAGACAGATGGAGGGAAAGATTGTACCTTTACCTGGGGAGGTCTGGTTGGAACGCCAAGTGCACTTGGTAACCTATCTAGTAATAGATAGCTGAACAATCAGAAGTCAGCAGAAGCCATAGTACCATTCAAACTCGAGAAGGATGGGAAGGGCTGAACAATTTAGAGAGAACAACATCTTGGCATTCAGTAAACTGCGTAGAACACAGATAACCGATAAGGCATACTTGATGAAGGAAATGGTGAATTCCATAGGGGACTTCAAGATGGTGGAGCAGAGCTGGCATAAAAGGAATAGTTGTTCACGGAAAGAGGCGTAACGAATGTTGATGGAACGAATACTATCACGAGGAAATCTCCTTTCTGCCCTAAAGAGAGTAGAACGGAATAAAGGGACCCATGGTGTAGATGGTATGTCCGTACA
>VEFU01000152.1 GCA_007679095.1 Paenibacillus bovis | reverse complement strand
CCACTTTTCAACCTACCTCCCTTCCCCCCTCCACTAACTCTTACCTTACCTTCACCCTCCACATCCCTACATCACCTCCTTTCCCCTCTACCACCTCATACTTATTCCCCCTATTCACACTCCCTTTCCCTCCCCCTCCCTTTCTTCCACTTAACCTCCCATCAAATCCTAACTCCCCCCTTCATTCTACAAAACCCACCCCATCACACATTAAACTGCTCTCACTACTTCTACGCACACCCTTTCACCATCTCTTTCACTCCCCTTCCCCCGTCCTTTTCACCTTTCCCTCACCCTACTCCTTCACTATCCCTCACTACCCACTATTTACCCTTCCGACATCCTCCTCCCACCTTCCGACCCCATTTCACCTCTCCCCCCCTACTCACCATCCACTCTCCACGCAACCACATTTCCATTACACCCCTCTTACCTTCTCTCCCCCACCTTTCCAGGTCCCTTCTTC
>VEFU01000151.1 GCA_007679095.1 Paenibacillus bovis | reverse complement strand
TTCGACTATATCGAACAATTTCGAGATGATCCCTTCTTTTATCGTGCATTAGATATTCAAGTGGTTCCATCAAGTCCCACACTACGGCAACGACTCGATCAAATTGCCAAGGTGACTGGATGGAAATCCATTGTTCTGGAAGAATCGGCTAAACTAATACGGCAATTTGATTCTCCTGTCACTCCAACAATTACTAGTGACAAAAAATCATACGTACCTTTGGATATTGATGTATCGCCATTTGATAACTCAAATACTAAGAAAGAAGGGGTTAGTCGCACATACAAAGGATGTGACGGGTATTCCCCTAACTTCTCCTATTTGGGTCAAGAAGGCTACGTTGTAAATGTGGAACTTCGGGAAGGAAGCACACACGTTCAAAAGGATACTGAGAAATTTCTCGAGAAAAGTATTATATATTCTCGGATGATTACTGATCTATCGTTATTGGTCCGTATGGATGCTGGAAA
>VEFU01000150.1 GCA_007679095.1 Paenibacillus bovis | reverse complement strand
AGTGTGGTAGGTTTTTGGGTTGTTGGAGGATTTGAGGTGTTATTTGTTGGAGTTGGAATTGTAAAAGTTGTAATTGGTGGAGAAGAGGTGGTATTTGAATTTTTGGTATATAGAGAGGATGTTTAATAGGAATAGAGTGTTGAGGGAGGTGGATGAGGTTGATGATTTTTGGGGTTGGTGGATAGTTTGCGGGGGGGTGTTTTTGTGGGGGGAGTAAATGGTGAAGAGAGGGATTTTTGATATGGTGTGGGAGGGGGGTTAGGTTTAAAACAGGTAATTGTTGTTGTGGATAGTGTTTAAAGACTTGTGTGAAGTGTGGAAAGTAAAGATGAATGGATGGTTGTATTGGATTTTTAAGTGCAGGAATATGTTTGGGAATAGGTTGTGGGATAGATGAAGGTTGAGGGAGGTTATGATGAAGAGTTGTGATATGTGTTGGTACAGTGAAGTAAGGATTGGGAAGAAGGTTCGCAATAAGTGGAGCATCT
>VEFU01000014.1:83670-84622 GCA_007679095.1 Paenibacillus bovis | reverse complement strand
CGAACACGGAAGTTAAGCTCTTCAGCGCCGATGGTAGTGAGGGTTCGCCCTTGTGAGAGTAGGACGTTGCCAGGCAAATGAAAGTCATCTTCTGAGGAAGGTGGCTTTTTTTGTGTTATATAAAGAGAAATAAGAAAATCAGTAACATAATAAAGCCCTAATTAATGAGAGAATTGAATTAAGGTAGCTATTCAGAGGGAATAGTGCCCAAGAAAAAGAAAAAGAGTGGAAGAAGTCACTATTGAGGCCGAATAGTGCCCAAGAATAGAAAAAACTGTAGAAGTGGTCACTATTACAGCGGAATAGTGACCAAAAATAATAAAAGATACAAAAGAGGTCACTATTGAGATTGATTATATCTCAAATGAAAAGGAATATGAAAATTAGGTAACTATTCACTTTAAATAGATACCATGATTAGGAAAATGTTAAATTACAGTCGCTATTCAGGCAAAGAGAGGAGAGAAATTTCTTCAGAAAGGAATCAAAGAGGTGCTATGATTCCCATGAGAAGAATAATCTCTTCAGTAAGGGAATCAAAACCACTGTATGATTCCCATAAGGAGAGTAAAACCTTCAAGAAGGGAATCAAAGCCGCTTTATGATTCCCATAAGGAGAAAGATCCCTTCAGTAAGGGAATCAAAACCACTGTATGATTCCCATAAGGAGAGTAAAACCTTCAAGAAAGGAATCAAAGAGGTGCTATGATTCCCATGAGAAGAATAATCTCTTCAGTAAGGGAATCAAAACCACTGTATGATTCCCATAAGGAGAGTAAAACCTTCAAGAAGGGAATCAAAGCCGCTTTATGATTCCCATAAGGAGAGTAAAACCTTCAAGAAGGGAATCAAAGAGATGCTATGATTCCCTAAAGGAGTAAAATCCTTCAGTAAGGGAATCAAAGTCCCTGTATGATTCCCAAAAGGAGAAAGATCTCTTCAGTAAGGGAAT
>VEFU01000014.1:0-83573 GCA_007679095.1 Paenibacillus bovis | reverse complement strand
AATCAAAACCGCTGTATGATTCCCAAAAGGAGAAAGATCTCTTCAGTAAGGGAATCAAAGTCGCTGTATGATTCCCAAAAGGAGAAAGATCTCTTCAGTAAGGGAATCAAAACCGCTGTATGATTCCCAAAAGGAGAAAGATCTCTTCAGTAAGGGAATCAAAGTCGCTGTATGATTCCCAAAGGAGAGAAATCACTTCAGTAAGGGAATCAAAACCGCTGTATGATTCCCAAAAGGAGAAAGATTCCTTCATTAAGGGAATCAAAACCACTGTATGATTCCCATAAGGAGAGTAAAACCTTCGAGAAAGGAATCAAAGAGGTGCTATGATTCTCAAAAGGAGAAAGATCTCTTCAGTAAGGGAATCAAAGTCGCTGTATGGTTCCCAAAAGGAGAAAGATCTCTTCAGTAAGGGAAACAAAGTTGCTATATGATTCCCAAAAGGAGAAAAATCTCTTCAGTAGGGAATCAAAGAGATGCAATAATTCCCAAGAGGAGCCCCCAGTCCTAAGCGCAAGCCCTAAGTCTCAATCCCCACCCCCAACCCCAAAAACATTTTCATTTATTTTTTAATAAATCAGTTGCATTTTCCAATGAATGATAATATAATAATACTGTTGCAGTAAACGGCGCGGGATGGAGCAGTCCGGTAGCTCGTCGGGCTCATAACCCGAAGGTCGCAGGTTCAAATCCTGCTCCCGCAATTTATTTTAATATTGGTCCGGTAGTTCAGTTGGTTAGAATGCCTGCCTGTCACGCAGGAGGTCGCGGGTTCGAGTCCCGTCCGGACCGCCATAATATAATAAATGTAACTTCAAAAACGAAATCGGATTTCGTTTTTTTTTATTGTTTTTTTGCTCAATTTTTTTTAATCATGTAAACTAATAGATATTATAATTGAGGGAGAGAGTTCCCATGAATAGTTATGAATTGCATTCAAAAAGTCGAGAACATACATATGCTATTGCTAATAAACTAGGCAGCCTTTTGCAACAAGGGGATGTGCTTTTATTAGAAGGTGACTTGGGAGCAGGAAAAACCACTTTTACAAAAGGAATCGCTGTAGGTTTGGATATAACGAGGAATGTGAACAGTCCCACCTTTACCATCATTAAAGAGTATGAAGGCAGGCTTCCACTTTATCATATGGATGTATATCGAGTGGAGGATTCTTCTGAAGATTTAGGAATAGATGAATATTTTTATGGTAATGGGGTCACAGTGGTGGAATGGGCGCATTTAATAAAAGAGCAGCTGCCTGATGAATATTTAGAAATTCGTTTGTACCATGAAGGTGATGACCAACGTAAGTTAGTATTAGAACCTCATGGAGATCGGTATGAAGTTTTATGTAAGGAGTTATTAAATGAAAATCTTAGCGATTGATACTTCCAATGATACTTTAGGAATTGCACTTGTAAACGAGGAAAAGGTAATTGGAGAGTATATTACAAATATAAAAAAGAATCACAGTGTAAGAGTAATGCCAGCGATTGAACGTTTAATGGTGGACTGTGAGATGAAACCAGCCGATTTGGAAAAGATTGTAGTAGCGAAAGGGCCAGGTTCTTATACTGGGGTACGCATTGGTGTTACCATTGCAAAAACATTGGCGATGAGCTTAGGGATCCCTCTAGTGGGAGTATCTAGTCTTGCGGTGTTAGCAGCCACACCGAGGTATTTTAACGGCTATATTTCGCCTTTATTTGATGCGCGTAGAGGGTTAATTTACACTGGTTTATACCGATTTGTAGATGGGGCTTTGGAAATGGTGAAGGAAGATCGTAATATTCTTGCTACAGAATGGGCGGAGCAGTTGCATGAATTAGAAGAGCCTGTATTATTTATAGGCAACGATGTAAAGATTCACGAAAGTATGTTTCAGTCAAAGCTAGAGGATAGGGCGATTTTTTCAAAAATAGGGGAACACAATCCTCGCCCAGGGGAATTAGGATTACTTGGGATGGAACTTCCAGGTGAGGATATCCACACGTTTACTCCTAATTATATACGTCTTGTGGAAGCAGAAGCAAAATGGTTGGAGAAACAGGGGCGAACTAAATGATTGATCAAGAGACATGTGATCTTACTTTTCGATTTGCAACCGATAGAGATATTCAAGCACTTGTAGAAATAGAGCAACAGTCGTTTTCTGTGCCTTGGCCAGCAGAGGCATTTTATAATGACATAGTTGGAAATCGTTTTGCCAGATATTTAATAATAGAGTGTAATGGTAAGGTAGCTGGTTATTGTGGAGTATGGCTTGTCATAGATGAAGCACATATTACCAACATTGCGATTCTTCCACAGTATCGAGGAAGAAAGTTAGGAGAGGCATTGCTGTCAAAAATGATGATGTTTGCGATGGCCTCAGGAGCGAATACAATGACGTTGGAAGTGCGAGTGAGCAATCATCCCGCACGGTCTTTATATAAAAAACTAGGGTTTCAAGAAGGTGGTATTCGAAAAAATTATTATACCGATAATTTTGAAGATGCCATCGTAATGTGGGTGAAATTATGAGTGAGAATATCATTATATTAGGCATTGAAACAAGCTGTGATGAAACAGCAGCATCTGTCGTAAAAAATGGAAAAGAAATACTCTCCAATGTTGTTGCATCGCAAATTGAGAGTCATAAAAGATTTGGTGGGGTAGTTCCAGAGCTGGCATCACGTCATCATGTGGAGCAGATTACAATTGTCATCGAAGAAGCGTTAAAGGAAGCAGATGTAACGTATGAAGATATTGATGCGATCGCAGTTACAGAAGGCCCAGGTTTAGTTGGGGCTTTACTTGTAGGAGTGAACGCAGCGAAGGCACTAGCATTTGCGAAACAAATCCCAATCGTTGGTGTCCATCATATTGCCGGTCATATTTATGCGAACCGTTTAATTACAGAGTTGAAATTTCCGTTGCTTTCCCTTGTTGTATCTGGGGGCCATACAGAATTGGTGTATATGAAGGAACACGGCTCATTTGAGGTTATTGGTGAAACGTTAGATGATGCAGCGGGAGAGGCATATGATAAAGTGGCACGAACGTTACAGCTGCCTTATCCAGGTGGACCACATATTGATCGACTTGCACATGAAGGAACAGCTGTCATTGATTTGCCAAGAGCATGGTTAGAAGAAGGATCTTATGATTTTAGTTTCAGTGGATTAAAATCGGCAGTTATTAACACCCTCCACAATGCAGAACAAAGAGGGGAAAAGATATCCCCAGAAGATTTAGCTGCGAGTTTCCAAGCTAGCGTTGTGGATGTGTTGGTGGAAAAAACAATTCGTGCAGTAAAAGAATATAAGGTGAAACAAGTGTTATTAGCTGGTGGAGTAGCGGCTAATAAAGGGTTGCGAACAGCATTGGATGCAGCATTCACACAAATTGCTGATGTAGAATTAGTGATTCCGCCACTTCATCTTTGTACTGATAATGCAGCCATGATCGCAGCTGCAGGTACGATACTTTATCAACAAGGTAAACTCGGGGCAATGGATATGAATGCCAATCCGGGGCTAGATATTGAAAAATAGCATTAAATTAGCATGGAGAATAGAGAAAACTCTAACTCCATGCGTTTTTTTGTCATTCTATCATTGATGCTGTGGATAATAATGTGCATAATTATTATAACCGTTTCCAAAGTTCTATATAATAGGCTTGAAAATCACATACGTTTTGTGGATAACTGGGGATAAATATGTGGATAATGTGGAAAAATCTACTGAAACTAGGTATATTGCTGTTGATAATGTGTATAAGTTTGTGGAAAACGAAAGCACCCTGTTGAAAAGGGTGCTTGTCCATTTATGCATCAAGAAGTTCAGCAAGTTCGGTCCATTCCTCGAGAAGTTCATTAACCTCATCTTTTAAAGATTCGATCGTATCGTTAATGTTAATAACTTTTTCGTGGTCCTCAAAAATTTCAGGTAGACATAGTAATTGTTCTTGTTCTTCTATTTTTCCTTCTAAATCATTCATTTTTTCTTCAATTTCTTCGATGCGTCGTTTCCGTTGTCTTTCTAACTTTTTCATTTCTTTATCTTGTTGATAACTTGTTTTTGTGGATTCTACTTGTTTCTTTGTATCTTTTTCCGTTGATTCCATTGCTGCTAGTTCCAGTGTTTCAGCCTTTTTCTGTATATAGTAGTCATAATCACCTAGGTATTCAACAGCGCCATCAGGTGTTAACTCAATTACTTTTGTAGCAATTCTATTAATAAAATAACGGTCATGTGAAACAAAAAGAATCGTACCTGGATAATCTACTAATGCATTTTCCAGTATCTCTTTACTATCTAAATCCAAATGGTTTGTAGGTTCATCGAGAATGAGGAAATTGGACTTTTCCAGCATTAAAATAGCAAGTGCAAGCCGAGCTTTTTCTCCACCACTTAAAGTGGATACTATTTTTAAAACATCATCGCCACTAAATAGAAAATTTCCTAGCACAGTTCGAATTTCTTTTTCGTCTTTTAATGGGTAATGATCCCATAGTTCTTGCAAAACGGTTTTATTAGAGGAAAGCTCAGCCTGTTCCTGGTCATAGTAACCAATCGAGACATTCGTACCGTAGTCAATGTTTCCTGCTAGTAATTGTATTTTCTTAATGATCGTTTTTAACAGAGTGGATTTACCAACGCCGTTTGGACCGACAAGCGCGATACTATCTTGGCGAAAAATCGAAAAATCAATATGCTGGGCAAGCGCTTGATGATCATATCCAATCGAAGCATCCCGCACTTTTAATACATCATTTCCACTTTGTCTTTCAATATCAAATGAAAATGAAGCAGATTTCTCTCCACCCTTTGGTCGATCCATTAATTGCATCCTATCTAGCTGCTTTCTTCTACTTTGCGCTCGTTTCGTTGTGGAAGCACGTGCTAGATTTCGCTGAATGAAGTCTTGTAATTTCGCCACTTCTTCTTGCTGTTTCTCAAATTGCTTCATTTCCCGTTCATACAATTCGGCTTTTTGCTCTAAGTATTTGCTGTAGTTACCATGAAATTTCTTTATTTCCGTTCTAGATAGTTCATACACTTGTGTGACGACCTTATCGAGAAAATAGCGATCATGTGAAACGATTAAAACTGCACCAGAATAATTTGCTAAGTATTGCTCTAACCAGGAGAGGGTCTCAATATCTAAATGGTTCGTCGGTTCGTCTAGTATTAACAAATCAGGTTTCGTAAGTAAAAGTTTCGCCAATGCTAATCTCGTTTTCTGGCCACCACTTAAAGTAGAAATGAGGGTAGAATAATCTTTTTCATAAAAGCGCAAACCATGTAATACAGAGCGAATATCGGATTCGTATTGATATCCTCCAATTTCTTTAAATTTCACTTGGAGTCTATCGTATTCTTGTAGCAATTTTGCTGCTTCGCTTTCACTTACGGTTGCTAGATTAAGCTCTATTTGGCGAATTTCTTTTTCCATTTCTCTTACTTTCGCAAAAACAGATAGCATTTCATCCCAAATAGATAATTTTGATTCAAGTCCAGTGTTTTGTGCTAAATAATCAATCGTTACATCTTTCGGCTTGACTATCTGACCAGAGTCATAGGAAAGGTGGCCTGCGATTATTTTTAATAAAGTAGATTTACCAGCACCATTACGCCCAACTAGGGCAATGCGGTCATTTGTTTGTATTTCAAGTTTTATATTGGATAATATTAATTCTGCTCCAAAGTATTTTGTTAGTTGTTGAATTTGTAACAACATCATCTTATTTCACCTCTAGTTTCATAGTTAGTTTACCGTATATATGCTGCAAACTTCAATCATGGAAAGTGAGAACAATAAGACATGTCGGAAAAAATAGTGTATGATATTACAAGGGGGGCTGTCCGTGAGTAATTTGACACATTTTAATGAAGAGGGTCGGGCGAAAATGGTGGATGTAAGTGATAAGCCCGAAACGGTTAGAATTGCAAAAGCGCAATCTAGTATTGAAGTAAATGAACTTATATATGAACATATACAATCAAATCAAATAAAAAAAGGGGATGTACTTGCTGTCGCTCAAGTAGCGGGAATTATGGCAGCTAAAAAAACATGGGATATTATACCTATGTGTCATCCAATTCCATTAAAGGGAATCGATATCTCTTTTAACTGGAAAGAACAACCACATAATAAGTGGAAACTAGAAATATTCGCTACCGTCAAAACAATTGGAAATACCGGAGTAGAAATGGAAGCATTAACAGCTGTTTCTACAGCGGCTTTAACGGTATACGATATGTGTAAAGCAATAGATAAAGGAATGATTATTGGCCCAACCTTTCTCCTGGAAAAATCAGGTGGAACAAAAGGGAAGGATTTTAAACGAAATGATGTTGAGATATAATTTAGCATTTGTGCGGAGGTAAAAAGATGAGCGAAGAAACAATGAAAATACCACAAGCGACAGCAAAACGGCTTCCATTATATTATAGGTTTATCAAGAATCTCCACGCTTCTGGAAAACAGCGTGTTTCGTCCGCAGAGCTAAGTGAAGCTGTAAAAGTAGATTCTGCAACGATTAGGAGAGACTTTTCTTATTTTGGTGCGCTAGGAAAAAAAGGTTATGGGTATAATGTAAACTATCTACTATCTTTTTTTAGTAAAACATTGGATCAAGATGAAATAACGAAAGTAGCGCTAATTGGTGTAGGTAATTTAGGTACTGCGTTTTTGAACTATAATTTCCTAAAAAATAATAGTACGAAAATAGCGATGGCATTTGAAGTAGATCCATCGAAAATTGGTACTAATATCGGTGATGTACCAGTATATGATATGAAGGAATTAGAGCAACGTTTAAACGAAGAAGAAATTTCTGCGGTTATCTTAACGGTTCCGGTCAATGCAGCACAACAAATTACGGATCGTTTGAAGGATACAGAGGTGAAAGGCATCCTTAACTTTACACCGGCAAGATTATCTGTACCACCTTCTGTTCGTGTTCATCACATCGATTTAGCAGTAGAACTACAATCTCTTATCTATTTCTTGAAAAATTACCCGAATCCTGACACGGAAAGTTCACAAGAATAAACAAATTGTCAATAGCAAAATCAAGTGTTATCCGTTAAACTATAACTATTAAGGAGGTGGGCACGAATGCTATTAGGAAGTATCGGTCCAGGTAGTGTCGTTATTATTGCTATTGTAGCATTACTGATTTTTGGCCCAAAAAAATTACCGGAATTAGGGAAGGCTGCCGGTAAAACGTTACGTGAATTCAAAAATGCAACAGCAGGTCTGGCAGATGACGTAGATCCAGTAAAGGATAATAAAAAAGACGCCGACAAATGATAGGATGAACAGTTATGAATCAGAAAGAAATGACTTTTCTTGACCATATAGAAGAATTAAGAAAACGGCTAATGAGGATAGTCGTTTTCTTCGTGTTAGCAGTTATTGTGAGCTTCCTAATTGTTGAACCGATAATAAACTTTATCCAAAATGCGGACGTAGCTGAGGAACTTACAATGAATGCGTTTCGTGTTACAGACCCTTTTAAAGTTTATATGAATATGACGTTTGTGATCGCACTAATTATTACATCTCCAGTTGTATTATATCAACTATGGTCATTCGTCAGCCCTGGTCTACTGGAAAAGGAACGAAGAGTGACTTTATCTTATATTCCTGTTTCTGTTCTTCTTTTTCTCGGGGGCTTGGCATTTTCTTATTTTGTTCTCTTTCCATTTTTGATTAAATTTATGCTCGATCTTTCGAATGAAATGAGCATTCAATCAACTATAGGAATTAACGAATACTTTCAATTTCTCTTTCAAATTACGATTCCATTTGGATTGCTCTTTCAGTTGCCGGTTGTCATTCTCTTTCTAACTAGACTAGGGATTATTACGCCGATGTTTTTAGCTAAGATTAGAAAGTATGCCTATTTTGTATTGCTAGTCATTGCAGCGATTATTACACCGCCAGATGTTATATCTCATTTAATGGTCACTGTCCCATTATGTTTATTATATGAAATTAGTATTTGGATATCGCGAATCGGCTATAGAAAGGCGAGAGCGGCAGAGTTAGAGGCTGAAAATAATATACAAAAATAAAGCAGGAAGATTCATCATTTGAATCTTCCTGCTTTTTTTATTGGTTCTTCTTCATGTTTTTTAACTTAAAGTGTATCGCGATTAATCGGAATCCTGCTCCAAAGTCAAATGTAGCAATTAGTAATAGGATATAAACGAAGAAATTCCAATCGTTCATTTTTACTTGTTGAATGGCGAAGTATGTAAAAAGAACGCCAAGAATAATGTTAATAATCCCAGATGATAGTGGTGATCTCACCATAATAACCCCCTTATCCAGCCTTGTACATGTATAGCGTTATCCAATGTCGAGAATTGAGCGACCGTAACAAGGGTATTCATCATTGCATGTGAGATAATCGGCACAATGATTCGTTTCGTGTGAACATATAAAAATGCAAAAGTGAACCCCATTGCTGTGTAAATTAAAATATGAGTGAAATCCATATGAGCAACCGCAAATGTAAGGGAGCTTAATAGTGCAGATAGCCAAAATGGAAAGCGATTATAGAGTGATCCAAAAATGACTTTCCGAAAAACAATTTCTTCTAATATTGGACCAATAATCGAACTTACTAATACTGCTAGAGGAAACAATCTGATTAAATTCATAATCTGTTCCGTATTTTCAGAGCCTGGATCAATCCCCAATTGAAGTTCGAGTACAATGGCAACATATTGAGTGAAAAATGCTAGGAAGATTCCGCCGATTGCCCATAGGATTGATTGTCCAATAGGCATCGGTTCGACTCTATCTACTCTATTATATGGTTTCGAACGTTTTAATATAAGTAAGACAACGACTAATCCAGTAATAAAACTAAAGATAAGCCAGAGCCCGGTTGCAAGTATCTCCATTCTTTCTATGGATACATTAAAAACTCCAGTTCCAATAAAAAATAGGAGGGGCATTCCAATAAATGCAGACATTTGCATCGCAATATACGTAATTAATATATATAGATATTTTTTATTCATATTTGAATCCCTTCAGGCAAAAATTCTACATTAATCTGCAAGCCTAATCTCCATTCTACTAATAATTAATTCAGCATTCAATAAAGAAGACTTTTTATATAGAAATTGGTTATGATAAAGAAGGTACTGTTTACTGGAAAAAAAGGGAAGGTACAAGGTATAATGGAAACGCTTGTAATTATTATTTAATTGGTGAAGTAAAGAAAAAAATTTATGCATCATACTTGCATTTTAAAATCAATTTTATTATTATAATAATTGTGTTAGCACTCAACGAGTGAGAGTGCTAATAAAAAATAAATAAACTACATATTTATTTAAGGAGGTCGTTTCACTTGTTAAAACCATTAGGTGATCGCGTCGTTATTGAGCTAGTTGAATCAGAGGAAAAAACTGCTAGCGGGATTGTCCTTCCGGATACTGCAAAGGAAAAGCCACAGGAAGGTAAAGTAGTTGCCGTTGGAACTGGTCGAGTTCTTGATAATGGCGAGCGTGTAGCACTTGAAGTTTCTGAAGGAGATAAAATTATTTTCTCTAAATACGCTGGTACAGAAGTGAAATACCAAGGTACTGAATATTTAATTTTACGCGAATCTGACATATTAGCAATTATTGGCTAATCTTTTGATTGCTTTTAATTCATTACTTTAGAAATTTTGAGGAGGGTATTATTAATGGCAAAAGACATTAAATTCGCTGAAGACGCACGTCGCGCATTATTACGCGGAGTAGATCAATTAGCAGATGCTGTTAAAGTAACGTTAGGACCAAAAGGACGTAACGTTGTACTAGAGAAAAAATTTGGTTCACCACTCATTACAAATGATGGTGTTACAATTGCAAAAGAAATTGAATTCGAAGATGCATTCGAAAACATGGGTGCTAAATTAGTTTCTGAAGTTGCAAGCAAAACAAATGATGTAGCTGGTGACGGTACAACTACTGCTACTGTACTTGCTCAATCGATGATTCGTGAAGGATTGAAAAATGTTACAGCTGGAGCTAACCCTGTAGGTATCCGTAAAGGTATCGAAACAGCAGTTGCTACTGCAGTAGAAGAGCTACATGCAATTTCTAAACAAATTGAAGATAAAGAATCAATCGCACAAGTTGCTGCAATTTCTTCTGGTGATGAAGAAGTAGGTCAATTGATCGCTGAAGCAATGGAGCGCGTTGGTAATGACGGTGTTATTACGATTGAAGAATCAAAAGGTTTCACAACTGAACTAGACGTTGTGGAAGGTATGCAATTCGATCGCGGATATGCATCTCCATATATGGTAACTGATTCTGACAAAATGGAAGCAGTTCTTGAAAATCCATATATCCTAATTACAGATAAGAAAATCTCCAATATCCAAGAAGTACTTCCTGTTCTTGAGCAAGTAGTACAACAAGGAAAGCCACTTCTAATGATTGCTGAAGATGTAGAAGGTGAAGCATTAGCAACACTTGTTGTGAACAAGCTTCGCGGAACATTCAATGCAGTTGCAGTTAAAGCTCCTGGCTTTGGTGACCGTCGTAAAGCAATGCTTGAAGACATCGCTATCCTAACTGGTGGTGAAGTAATCACGGAAGACTTAGGACTTGACTTGAAATCTGCAACAATTGATTCATTAGGTCGCGCTGCAAAAGTAGTAGTAACAAAAGAAAACACTACAATTGTAGAAGGTGCTGGAGACTCTGCACAAATCGGTGCACGTGTAAACCAAATCCGTGCGCAAATGGAAGAAACAACTTCTGATTTTGACAAAGAAAAACTACAAGAACGCCTAGCTAAACTAGCAGGTGGAGTAGCTGTTGTTAAAGTTGGTGCTGCAACAGAAACTGAACTAAAAGAACGTAAACTACGCATTGAAGATGCATTAAACGCAACTCGTGCTGCAGTTGAAGAAGGTATCGTTTCTGGTGGTGGTACTGCACTAGTAAATGTATACAAAAAAGTAGCTGCTCTAGAAGCAGAAGGTGATGTAGCAACAGGTATTAAGATCGTTCTACGTTCTTTAGAAGAGCCTGTACGCCAAATCGCTCACAATGCTGGTCTAGAAGGATCTGTAATTGTAGAACGCTTGAAAAACGAAACTGTAGGTGTTGGTTTCAACGCTGCAACAAACGAGTGGGTTAACATGATTGACGCTGGTATCGTAGACCCAACTAAAGTAACTCGTTCTGCACTACAAAATGCTGCATCTGTAGCTGCTCTACTTCTAACTACTGAAGCAGTAGTAGCTGACAAACCAGAACCAGCTGGCGCTCCTGCAATGCCTGACATGGGCGGCATGGGTGGAATGGGCGGCATGATGTAATAAGTCGTCTCAACCCTTGATATGAGTGGGTTTTGATGTAAGATGAGAGTGAAATGCTAACATTTTGCTAACATTGAGGTAAATTAACGGAGGCTTCTCATGAGTTCACTGAACTTTTGAGAGGCTTCTTTTTTCATTTCTTCCGTTACATGAAGATAAACATCCTTCGTTATTTGGTCATCAGAATGACCGAGTCTATCCATAATTTGTTCGAGGGCAACACCTGCTTCTGCTAAGAGCGATGTGTGGGTATGCCTTAGTGAATGTGGTGTTAGTTCCTGATTCAAATTGGCAAGACGCAGCAATCTTTTCATTCGATTCTGGACGGTCTTAATAACAATAGGATAACCGTGTTGCCGTTCCATTTTTGCAAAGATAAAGTCTTTGTTGTAGTAATCATCTCCTAGTTGTTTAATGACTTGATCTTGAATTGTTTTATGTTCTTTTAAAGCGTTAATGATTTCTTCATCCACAATGATTTTACGTCGCGACTTACGTGTCTTTGGTGTGACTAGTAAATATTCTACCGTATTATTATTTGGATTATAATAGGTTTTAGTGATACTGATCGTGTGATTGACGAAATCAATATCTTTCCATTTGAGAGCGACCAACTCGCCAACTCTAATCCCTGTGTAAGAAAGAATAAGGAACATTAAATAATCATGTTCAAGTCCATAATCCTCTGCTGTTTTTAGAAACAGAGCAAGTTCTTCTTTTTCAAGATACTTTGGAATTTCTTCCTCTTCCAACTGTTCAATTGTTTTCTTTTCTTTCTTGAGATATGCAAATTCAGTTGGATCCTTTTTGATTAGATCCATTTCCAATGCCTTTCGGAAAATCATTCTTCCCGTACGGTGGATACCTTCCCTTGTGCTATCAGAATACCCTTGTTCATTTAAATCGTTTAAGGCATCCTGATACATCTTTCTTGTTATATCTTTTAATTTGAGCTGACCGAAGTAGGGAACCAACTTACTGATTTCATGAAGACGAACTCTAACCGTTCCCGGTTTAACATTATTTGCTTCACTGTAGACTGGAAGCCATTCATTAGCGAAATCATTAAACGTTTGATCTGTTTCTTCAATGACTATTCCTTGCTCAAGCTCATGCATGAGAGTGGTAGCTGCTTTTTCAGCCTGTTGTTTTGTCGTGAATCCACTCTTAGTTTTCTGTTTCCTTTTTCCCGTTATTGGATCAATACCAATATCAACGACATAGGCCCATTTAGACCCACAAGTGCATTTTTTTCTATTGCACTTACAGCCTCGTTTGTAAAAATGACCTTTCATTTCATTGAAAAACCTCGCTTTCTTTTTTATTTAGTTACAATTGTCCATTATTCCCGCTTTGGTAGTGAATAATTCGTTCTGTTGTGATTGTTGATATAAATGGTATTTTATTTGTTTCGATGCTAAGGTAAAATTGTCTATAAGTGAAACTCTGAGAAGGAGTGATTAAATTTGGACGTAAATATACAAACTGTGGAATTAACAAAATTCCTTGATATAGTAAAAGGAACACTAAAAGTACATAAGTTATTTGACCATATTATGATTGAAGAGGAGAAGGATGGGTTTTACGTGAAATTGAAATTACTGGAATGTTGTCACTCCAAGGGGAATATTCTAATTGATATATTTAATGAAAGGAGAAATCTAATTGGCAAATGATAATGAAAAAAATTTAAAGAAGATTAAAAAGGTCTTTGATAAACTTGGTGTAGAAGATGCTAAAGAAATAGTTGATATAGAAAAGTTCGAAGGATTAATACAGAATTTATCTAAGTTACCTACGGAATCCTTAGAAAGTTTGGTTAACAAAATTCCGAATTTTACGGAGCTATCTAAGATGTATCTTGATAATTTAAATCATTCATATGATAAATTAATGAATGATTTAATAGAAGAAAAAAAGAATCTTTATTCGATGTTACAAAAAGGAGATTTGTCAGATAGCGATAAGGCTTGGGTGATGAGTGAAATTAAGGATATAAGAAGGACTATGATTATAAAGGATACATTATATAATGTTCAAAATAATAAAGTATTTAAAGTAGGTGCAGCAGCCCTCACGATTGCAGTTGCAGCAGTTGCAGGTAATAAGATGAAGAAATAAATCTAAATCAATATTATTTGAATAAATATGTAACTGGAAAGCAAAATGCTATGAAACATTTTGCTTTCCAGTAAGGTTACCCATAAAATTACTAAATTTATCAGCTGCTTCTTGTTTTCTTTCTTCTGTTATATGAAGATAGACTCTTCTAGTTGTCTCATCATCTTGATGCCCTAGTCGATCCATAATTTCATCTAAATCAACACCTGCTTCGGCAAGAAGTGATGTATGAGTATGGCGAAGTGAATGTGGAGTAACATTTAGATTCAAATCTGTCTTTTTTAGTAATCGTGCCATCCTACTTTCAATGAATTTAATGAGTAAAGGATAACCGGGATGACGATTAACATTTGCAAATACATAAT
Organism: Paenibacillus bovis; assembly: GCA_007679095.1. Lineage (GTDB taxonomy): Bacteria > Bacillota > Bacilli > Bacillales > Bacillaceae_C > Lederbergia > Lederbergia graminis. The sequence goes on along the minus strand of VEFU01000014.1, from coordinate 69,752 downwards.
TTTTATTAGTATATGACTTTCCAAAGTGTTTAATAATTTTTTCTTGTTCTATCTTATACATTTTTAATACATCGATAACAAACTCATCAACTATAATTTTTCGTCTTGACTTTTTTGTTTTTGGAGGAACGATTTGATATTTACGGGAATTGTTATCGGGATTATAGTATGTTTTTGTAATACGGATTAAATGTTTCTTTAAATCAATATCTTTCCATTTGAGTGCAACTAATTCACCGACACGCATCCCGGTATAAGATAGTAATACAAAAATAGAAAAATCCATGAACAGTCCATTTTCGTTAGCTGTATTCAAGAATAGTAAAAGCTCTTCTTTTTCAAAGAATATAGGTAGTTCTTCCTCGTCGTCTTCTATAATGACTTGTTCATCTCTTTTTATATATGCATTTAGCGTTGGATTTATTTTCAGCATTCTCTTATTTACCGCCATTTTAAAAATCATTTTTCCAGTGGTATGAACACCTTCTATTGTACTTTTAGAAAAATCTTGATCTTTTAAATCATCCAAAGCAGCTTGATACATTTCTTCTGTAATATTTTTGAGCTTAATATGGGCAAAGTAGTTTAATAGCTTATTAATACTGTAGCGGCGCAAGCGGATTGTGCCGGGTTTAGGAGCATTTCTTTGAATATAATAAGATAACCATTGTTCAGTAAAATCTTTGAATAATAGATTTGATTCTTTAATATACGTACCATTGTTCACATCAGTAATTAGGGCAGCAGCCGCTGCCTCAGCTTCTTGTCGAGTATTAAAACCTCCCTTCGTTTCTTGTCGTCTCTCACCTGTTTTCGGGTCTTTTCCGATATCAATAACAAACTCCCATTTTTTGTTACAAGTGCAATTATTAGGGTCGCACTTACAACCTCTTTTGTGATAATGACCTTTCATAATTTAATAACCTCTCTTATCTTAGTGTTTTTTTGTGTAATTAAAGAGGGAAGGGAACTAAGTTCAATAAAATACCTTCCCTCGTAAAATCAGTGTGAATTTATCCGTTAATTAACCGAGCTTTTCTCTTTTAGCTTGTTTCTCCATTGCTTAAAATCTTCTTTATCTACTCTTTTAGATGCGCCAATACTAAAGTGGGGAATACCACCGTGGTTTACATGAATTTGAAATAATTCATAGACACGTCTTCTTGAAATACCAAGAAACTGTGCAATATGTTTAGCTGTTAAGATATCAGGTAATGAATCCCAAGTTGTAAAATCTCTTTTGTTTTGCATTTACTTAACCTCCAAAGATCATTTAGTTATATATGGTTTGATAGAACTTTATTATTTTAGAGTGGATCTAACAACAGAGTTTCTGTTTGTTCTGTACTCATTTAAGAAATTGGTTAGTGAATAACTATTAGCTTGTAAGTCTACTGTAGAAAGTTTAGATGGATCATTGACTCTTAAATAAGCTACTACTCTTTTTTTCCTAGATTTGTTGTTCATTGCTTTCTCCTTCCATAAAATAAAACCGCAGAATTACACACCCGTCCTTTGAACGGCCATGTAACCTCTGCGGTTTTCGCTTGTTTGGTTACGATATTTAATTAAGTCTTACATAATATATTTTATCTACCAATTTTTATATTCGAAGAGTTTTTCTTAAAAAATTAATATTTTATTTTTGTTTAATGTTTCGGTTTCTTGACCATAATGTAGATAAGGCGTTCGGTATTGTAACCATCGAAGAATACTTCGATGGTTAGGTAACCGAATAAGTACTCTCAAAAAGCCTTGATATCAAGGGTTTTTGAGAGTATGGATATTTAGATAATGATATTAGTCTTATCGTCTTCGGTTTCCTAACCAGTCAAATCTCCAAATTTACTAATCTGTTCGGTTATATGACCAGTCATATTTTCTAGTAAAACAAATGGAGAGAGGCGATAACTAATCTGGATATCATTATTTGCTTCAAAATCAATGGTTACTTCATCAAAATACATAAGGAAGAAGACGCGCAATTCACTATCTGTAAAGTTGAAGAAGCTTTGCTGTAACATTTCTTTTAAGAATAGATGAAGGTAATCGTCGTCTAGCAGCCTATCAATTTCATCCATTGTCTCACTAATATAGGCTATTTCATCTTTTAGCTCTTTTTGTGCAACCTTGAATGCTTCCTCTAGAAGAGAATTATTTGCTATTTCGGTTGCCAACACGTTTTGATTATAAAGTGATTTTTCTAGAAGTTGCTTCAGGTTGACCTTTGCATGATTAAGTTTTTTTGACCAGCTTTTGAGTTGTTCTTTAGATGTAATGGCAAAATTGGAAAGTTGTGTAGTCCACTTTCTTTGTAAATCACTTAATACCGTTTCATGAACAGGTATAATTGGGACTGTTTTTTTACAATCTTGGCATCTATAAATCATATATTTGCCTCGCTTACCTTTAGGAGAATTATCTTTTGCAACTAAGTGAGATTTGCATTTCTGGCATATAATAATTCCACGAAGGTAGTAAGGAGTACTCATTGTCCCGTTATTACTCTTTAATTGGCTTATTTGTTTTACGAGATGGAAAACCGTTGGACTTACAATGGCTTCATGAACATTCTTAAATAAATCAATGTCTTTTTCGGCTTTTGGTTTACTAATCTCATAGCTTGTTCTTACATTCCAAGTTAAATTTCCAACGTATGCCTGATTTGATAAGACATAACCAATAGTACTACTATTCCAATGTGTAACTTTTTTTGTCTTTATATCACTTTTATTGAGATACTCAGCAATCGTTTTCTGAGAATGACCAAAGCTAGCCAAGTAAAAGATCAGCTCAACAATTTTTGCATCATCATTTGGCAACAGGACACCTTCTACCATGTCGTAACCAATTGGTACACGAGACCCGGGACGTTTTGGTTTATCTTGATTTAATAGGTTTTCATGCGCATCTTTAGATCGGACTGATTTAATTTCGGATTCTTCTGCAGCAAAGACCAGTTTAGCTTGAGTAATGGGGTCATTCGGATCCCATTCACCATCAGATTGAGTACTGAAAAATTTTGTTTGCGGATACTCATTTTTAATTGGAGTATATACCTCATTATAAAAATCAGTAATGCTCCTAGTAATTCTAGATTCTTCATAGAAGCAGATTGCTTCAGCTCCATTAGAAATATCATTAAGGACCATTTGCATACCTTTGCGTTTACCAGCATTATTGTGAAAGGCACTAGTTGCTTTGTCCATACGCCATTCTATAATCTCAAGGTTTTCTCTTTCGGCTAAAAGCTTAATTTGGCTTTTTTGAATTACTATTGAATGATTGCCATCTTGCTTTTTGTCAGAGTAACGTAAATATCCAATAGCTTTTAATTTGTTCATGAAGCCTGCACATCCTTTTCAAATGTGGAAAGATATAAAGCGATTTGCACATGAGTTTCAAAAATAAGAGCCTTGTCTACAAGTAATTCAATTAGTCTGTGAAGTTCTTGTTGTGAGATATTTAAATTTATTTGAGCTAATTGTTTAACTTCTTTTATATCATCACGAAGTTCATTTAAAGCTAGGATATCTTGCCCTATAGCTTTGTGTTTTTCTTTCAATTCCTTCATCTTTCCTAAATATTTAGGAAGAAATATTTTCTCTTTTTTATCTAAAGTACTTACTGCTAAAGAAGTATCAAGATATTCTGATACAATTTTCTTTTTTTCTCGTTTTAACCGTTTGTTCTCGGTAACTATTCTCTTTGAAATAACCTTTTCAGCATTTTCAATAGATATAGATTGAACATGGTCTAGAACAGTTTGCTTTACTATATTATTAAATTCTTCAACCGATATAGCGACTCTTCTGTGGTTAGCGCTACAAACAAAATAACCAGCATCAAGCGGGTTTTCCTTTCGATGCTTCATCGGACTATTACACTCCCCACAACTTGGCGTAATGGAATATAGGTTACTAATGTCTAAAAGTTTCTCTTGATAGTAGGATACAAATCTATCAACTAGTGTTTTGGCAGTATTAAAGGTATCTAAAGTTACCATTGGCTCTACATGAGGCAATAATTGATATCCGTTTTTCGTTTCATAATGCCCTGCGTAAAAAGGATTGGTTAATATTCGAAGCATTCTCTCTGGTTTCGTAAGCCCTTTTCGAGGTGTTAGTAAAAACTCAATAAATTGATCTTCATTAGCGACACAAATAAAATCATTAAATAAGCTAACAATTATTTCTCTTTTGCCCCCATTAATTGTATAGGACACTTTCCCATCCTCCTTACTCCTCGTATAGCCAAAGATACTAGAAGGAAATTGCTTTCGTGCATCGTCTGTACGTGTCCGAATATTTTCCCCTTCGATTTGTCCAAACATTCCATAGAATGCTTCGAGCGCAAGCTTATTTCTAAAAGGTGGTTCATTACTAGCAGTGTAAATAACTTCCACACCATGTTTAATAAAAATCCTTGTTATATCTACGAATTCATAAAAGTTTCTAGCAAACCGATCACGTTTATATCCTACTATTGTCTTAACTCTACCTTTTTGAATTAGACGAATTAATTCCATTAGTTTTGGTCTTTGGCTCATCTTTAGCTTTGTCGCTGAAACATCATGATCGGACAAATAAATAATAAACTCTTCATTTCCAACAAGGTCTTGTGATTCAAGATACCTTCTTGCAGCAGCATCTTGCAGTTCAAGACTTTGTGCAGCAGAGCTAACACGGTTATAAATTACTATTAATTGTTTTTCTTCCATGACAGTTTCCTTTCTATTAATTTTTATTTTCTACTAATTAGTAAAGCCTGAAGTCTGTGATTATCTTTTGCAATATGATTAAGAAGTGATTTCTCAATAAAACGTCTAAACCATAATTCTGATTCTGACGGTAGTTCTTCGGAGTATGTCACTTTCACAACACGATAGTGCTTTTTCATGTTATCCCCTCCAATCTAGTTTTTTGTAAACATCTTTGACTGAAGGGGAGTGATTTATACGTTACTTATCTTTTGCTGAACTTCCTAGTTCCGTATCTATATCAAGGGATAACTGAAAGCCATCCATTTGTTTGGCTTCATTGTCATTTTCTTTTGGCTTTATAATTACTTTCGTTTCATATCCGGGAACGCGAAGCTTTTTCATTATTTTGTTCATATTTTCGTCCTTGCAAGTGGATGAACATATGAATGATAGTTTTAGAGATTCCAACATCTTCACAACAAGCTAAACATAGCTTATACAAATCATTATTGGATTTATTTTTATTGTTCTCCACTTGGAGTCCTCCTTTCTATAGAGTTTTAATAAAATGCTCTTGGCCTCAAGCATTAAACATCTTACATTTAAGAAGTTAATATTCTAATAGGTAAAAAGAACTAACTGGTAATTTTCATAGAGTTTTATTTGACCGAAAGATATTCCTAAAAGGATAAAGAAATGTTAACCAATACAATCCATTTATAAAAACTGTTTAAAACTGTATAATGAAAGTAATAGTGCAATAGGAGGAAATGACATGATTACAGGTGAAATTCGAAATAGAGTAGATAAAATATGGGAAACGTTCTGGACAGGTGGGATTACAAATCCATTAACCGTTATCGAACAATTTACCTATTTACTTTTTATAAAAGGATTAGATGAAGCGGAAACAACAAAGGAACAGGAAGCGGAGTTTCTTGGAATCGGGCATGAGGGAGTTTTTCCTGAAGATAAACAGCATTTACGTTGGAACCAATTTAAACAACTGGGTTCTGCAGAAGAGATGTATGATGTAGTCTCAAATGAAGTATTTCCATTTATAAAGAATTTACATGGTAAAGAAGAATCGGCATATTCAAAGTATATGGGAGATGCGACGTTCTTAATTCCAACACCAAATATGTTGGCTAAAGTTGTAGATGGTATTGATAATCTTCCGGCAACAGAAGACCGCGATGCCCAAGGAGATTTATATGAGTATCTTTTATCTAAGATTGCAACATCTGGAACGAATGGTCAATTCCGTACACCAAGGCACATTATTAAATTGATAGTAGAGTTAATGAAGCCAACTCCAGAAGATATTATTATTGACCCAGCAATGGGATCAGCTGGATTCTTAGTTGCAGCAAGTGAATATCTACGTGACCATCATAGCGATATGTTTCTCGTTCAAGGGTTAAAAGAGCATTACCATAATACTATGTTCTATGGGAATGACATGGACCGAACGATGCTACGAATTGGAGCTATGAATATGATGCTTCATGGAGTGGATAATCCCAATATTGATTATCGTGATTCACTTGCAGAAATTAATAAGGATAAAGAGCAATATACGTTAGTTTTAGCAAATCCACCGTTTAAGGGATCGTTGGATTATGAATCGGTGTCAAATGATTTGTTAAAAATCGCTAAGACCAAGAAAACGGAGCTATTATTTTTATCATTATTTATTCGTATTTTAAAACCGGGTGGACGGGCTGCAGTTATAGTTCCAGAAGGTGTTTTGTTTAGAAATCAGAAGGCTTATAATACAATTCGGAAAGAAATTATCGAGAATCATAAATTAGAAGCAGTTATTTCAATGCCTAGTGGAGTATTTAAACCATATGCAGGAGTTTCTACTGCAGTATTAATTTTCACAAAAACTGGAGCAGGTGGGACTGGAAATGTATGGTTCTATGATATGGAAGCTGACGGTTTTACATTAGATGATCAACGTAGTCCTATTGAACAGAATGATATTCCAGACATAATACAAAGATTTAGTAATTTGGAAACAGAAAAGGATCGAACACGTAATGACCAATCATTCTTTGTTCCAATTGAAGAACTTAGAGAGAATAATTATGATTTGTCAATAAATAAATATAAAGATATTGAATATGAGGAAGTTGAGTACGAAACTCCAGATAAAATACTCAAAAAAATAGATACTTATGAGCAGGAGATTATAGAAGGATTAAAAAAACTAAAAGAAATAGTAAAAGGGTTGTGAGAATATGTCCATTACTTATAAAAAGTTAGGGGATATAGCAACATATATAAATGGTTATGCATTTAAACCAAAGGATTGGGATTCTAAAGGATTGCCAATTATAAGGATTCAAAATTTAACTAACACATCAGAAAAAGTCAATTATTTTAATGGGGAGATTGATGAGAAGTATATTGTTAAAAAGGGAGACATTCTTATTGCTTGGTCTGCAAGTCTAGGTGTATATGAATGGAGTGGAGAAGATGCATTATTGAATCAACATATTTTTAAAGTGGTTTTTGATAAAGAAAAGATAGATAAACATTACTTTAAATTTATGGTACAGAGGACTTTAGACAGAGCTTTACATTTCCTACATGGTTCTACTATGAAGCATATTACTAAAAAGTATTTTGATAATTTATTAATCCCCTTTCCTCCAATAGATGTTCAACAGAAAATAGCTAATACTTTAATATTGGCTCAAGGAGTAGTAAACAAGCGCAAAGCTCAGATCAAAGCTATAGATCAATTAACTCAAAGTTTGTTTTTAGAGATGTTTGGAGACCCAGTTATCAATAATAAAAATTGGGATGTAAAAAAATTATCTGAAACAGGTGAACTGAAAAGAGGGATGTCTAAACATAGACCCAGAAATGCTCCAGAACTTTTAGGAGGTCCATATCCTTTAATACAGACTGGGGATGTTGCAAATTCAGATATATATATCAGAAAGTATCATCAAACATATTCAGAACTCGGTTTAAAACAGAGTAAAATGTGGCCGGCTGGGACTTTATGTATTACAATTGCAGCTAACATAGCACGAACAGGTATACTTACTTTTGACGCCTGTTTCCCTGATAGTGTTGTAGCTTATGTTCCTAATAAAAATATGTCTAATCTATATGTACTTTTTTGGTTTAAATTCCTTCAAAAGATTATTGAGGCAAATGCTCCAGAGTCTGCACAAAAAAATATTAATTTAAAAATATTAAGTGATTTAGATATTTCAGTTCCGCCAATTGAAAAGCAAAAACAATTTGAAAAAGTGATAAGTGAAATTGAAAGACAGAAAGATATCTTTAATAAAAGCTTAGTAGAATTACAAAACAATTTTAATTCGATTTTGCAACGTGCCTTTAAGGGGGAATTACCCTCAGAAGAAGTATATAGTCTGTAACATTAGGGGGGATATTCGTGTCAAACTTTATATTTCTTAAAGAAAAAAAGCAATATAGAGATTTTACTAACGCTTGTTTAGAAGCGGAAAATGGCTTAGTTGTCAGTCCGGCAGTTAGTGCAATCCAGTCTCGCCGTGCGCTAGAGTTAGCTGTTAAATGGGTATACAGTTTCGATAGCGCAGTAAAAGTTCCCTATCAAGATAACCTTTCAAGCTTAATTCATGACAGAAACTTTATAGGGATTATTGATGAAGAGTTATTGCCGTTAATGAAGTATATTGTGAAGTTGGGAAATGTTGCCGTTCATACTAATTCTCCTATTAAACGTGATGAAGCGGTTCTTTCCCTTCATCACTTATTCCAATTTATTGCTTGGATTGATTATTGTTATTCGGATGAATATACTGCTGGAGAGTTTGATGAATCAAAATTACCTATTGGTGAAGAAAAACGTGTTCGTCCAGAGGAATTAAAAGACCTCTATGAACAATTAAGTTCAAAGGATAGAAAGCTAGAAGAGATTATGAAAGAAAATGAATCTCTTCGTAAAAAGGTGACAGAAAAACGGAAAGAGAATACGAAGGAATATGACTTCCAAGTAGATGAGTTGAAGGAGTTTGAAACAAGACTTAAATATATCGATCTTGATTTAAAACTAGCTGGTTGGGAGTTCAATAAAAATATTGAAAGAGAATATCCTGTTGAGGGAATGCCGAACAATACAGGGCAAGGCTTTGCGGACTATGTGCTTTTTGGAGATAATGGTAAACCTCTTGCAGTCGTCGAGGCAAAAAGAACATCAAAAGATCCGAAAATTGGAAGACAGCAAGCCAAGTTATATGCCGATTGTCTAGAAAACATGACAGATACTAGACCAGTCATTTTTTACACCAATGGCTTTGAAACATATATTTGGCACGATCCATATCCACCTCGTAAAGTTTCTGGATTTTATGATAAGGATGACTTGAGTCTATTAATGAATCGCCGTAAAATGAAGCGGCCTTTAGCAGATATTCAAATCAATGATGATATTAGTAATCGCTATTATCAAAAAGAGGCTATTCTTTCAGTATGCGATGCTTTAACACGTAACCAAAGAAAGGCTTTGTTAGTTATGGCCACGGGAAGTGGAAAAACAAGAACTGCTATTTCCTTAGTGGATGTTCTAACTCGGCACAACTGGGTAAAAAATGTTCTATTCCTAGCTGACCGAAAAACATTACTCTACCAAGCATATCGAAACTTTAATAACTTACTTCCAAGTTTGACTCTATGTAACCTCCTAGATAATAAAGACAACCCAGAAGAAAGCCGAATGGTATTCTCTACATATCCGACGATGATGAATGCCATAGATGAAGCAAAAAGGAAAGACGGTAAGAAATTATTTACGGTTGGTCACTTTGATCTCATTATTATTGATGAATCTCACCGCAGTATTTATAAAAAGTACCGTAGTATTTTTGATTATTTTGATGGAGTTTTACTTGGCCTTACCGCAACACCAAAAGATGAAATCGATAAAAATACGTATGAAGTGTTTGACCTTGAGAATGGTGTTCCAACCTATGCCTATGAGTTAGACCAAGCGGTTGAAGATGGATACTTGGTAGACTATCGTACAATTGAAACGAAGACGAAGTTCCTAGAAGAAGGTATCCATTATGATGATTTATCAGAGGAAGAAAAAGAACTTTTTGAAGAAACTTTTGACGAAGAAGAGGACCTAAAGGATATTGATAGTTCAGCTTTAAATAATTGGTTATTTAATGATAATACAATTGATAAAGTATTAATAGACTTGATGGAAAAAGGGATAAAGGTCGAGGGCGGAGATAAAATCGGTAAGACGATAATCTTTGCCAAGAATCATGCCCATGCTGAAAGGATATCTCATCGATTTGACGTACTCTTCCCTGAGTATGAAGGTAATTTTGCTAGGGTCATTGATTATAGTGTGAACTATTATCAAACACTTATAAATGATTTTTCGGAAGTGAATAGGCTGCCGCAAATTGCCATTTCTGTAGATATGCTAGATACAGGTGTAGATATACCTGAAGTTGTAAACCTTGTCTTCTTTAAGAAAGTTCGCTCGAAGTCTAAGTTCTGGCAAATGATTGGGCGTGGAACAAGATTATGTCCAGATTTGCTTGGAATAGGAGAAGATAAGACGCATTTCCTTATCTTTGATTATTGTGGTAACTTTGAATTTTTCCGTGAAAATCCTAAAGGAATGGATAGAAAAGTTGGCAAGAGTCTTACAGAGAAACTATATAATTCAAAAGTTGACATTATCCGTGAACTACAGGGAACCGATTATCAGACAGAAGAATACATACGCCATCGCAATGAATTAGTAAATGAAGTAACAAGAGATATTTTGACATTAGATAACGAAAACTTCCGCGTTAGACAACATCTCCAATATGTAGAGAAATTTAAGAATCGAGATAATTGGCAAGTACTTTCTGTTCTGGATACGAATGAAATAAAAGATCATATTTCACCAATTATTGTTCCATTTGAGGAAGATGAATTTGCTAAACGTTTTGATTTGGTGATGTATACAATTGAATTAGCCAAACTACAATCAAACAACGCAACCAAACCAATTCGTAGTGTTGTTCAAACAGCAGAAGCATTATCGAAGTTAGGTACAATTCCACAGGTACTAGAACAAAAGCCTGTCATAGACAAAGTGTTAACAGAAGAATTCTGGGATAGTGCAGATATATTTGAATTAGATTCAGTCCGTGAAGCATTAAGAGACTTAATTAAATTCATTGAAAAGGAAACACAAAAGATCTACTACACAAACTTCCAAGACCAAGTCATTGAAGTGAAAGAAAATGGTCCGATGTTCCATGTGAATGATTTACAAAGTTATAAGAAAAAGGTCCATCATTACTTAAATGAACATAAGGATCAATTGGCAATTTATAAACTAAACCACAATAAACCATTAACCGCACAGGATGTAGAAATGCTGGAAGAAATACTTTGGAAAGAGCTTGGTACGAAGGAAGACTATCAAAAAGATTTTGGTGAAACACCAATTACAAAATTAGTTCGGCAAATTGTTGGTCTAGACCCACAAGCAGCTAATGCAGCATTCTCTGAATTCCTATCCGAAAATCGCCTAAATCTAAGCCAAACTCGCTTTGTAAAACTTATCGTAGATTACGTTGTGAAAAACGGAACGCTTGATAAAAAAGTACTTCAACAAGAACCATTTCGAACGGTTGGTAGTATCGTGAGTTTGTTTAAAGATAATATGGATGATGCGAGAAAAATTCTTGGAGTTATTGATGAGATTAATCGGAATGCGGAAGAGATTAGTGGGGCATAGATAATGTTTACTCTCTATGAAAATGGAAATAATAAATATTGTCGTAGGAATTGCAACAAGGGCATTAAATAGAAAAATCCAGTACTAATTATAGTGCTGGATTTTTCTGCTCTTGTTTTAAATTATAATTTAAAGAACCTCATAATTGCTATTTCCATAAAAGATGTTGATTAGTCCCGATCCCACTGTTGGTGACAATCTGGACATTCCCATTTTGTCACTCTGTCCTCTTCTAAACTAGAAATTCCAATTTTTCTAGAGCCATGCGTAGCATTACCATAATTTTTCTGTAACTCTTTAGGAATAGGTTCACCTTGCAAGCTTACTTTGCAATAAGGACAATATTCAATATTGTCTTTCACTCAAATCACCCTTTAAATAAATTGGAGGGAATGCTATAGCATTCCCTCTGACCGAAATACAAATTGCACTAACAACATTAATATTATACCACCCATTTATAAAAGTTAAACATTTTTAAGTGAGCTATTAATATGAAATGAAATTTATTACACTTCTGATTAAAAGGGGATATTACTAGACAAAAAGGAAGTTTCATTGACAATTTTAGCCAAGAGATACAAAATAGTATTGATATGCTTTAGATTATTTTATTAATGCCTACTCACTACCATTGTAATTGAATTCAACCTAGACAATCAGAAGCTTAACCTCTATTTGGTAACTTCTGATTTTTTTATAAAAGTTAAAAGAATTATAAAAAGAGGGATGTTATGAAGAGAAAAAGTTTAATTAATTTTTATAAAAAAACAGATTATACCACTACAAGTCTGTCTATCAGAGGTATTGCACCTAGACCTAGCGAATGGAATGTGCCACTCTTTATAAAAAATATCTATCCTAAAAATATGGATTTATTCAAAAAATCTTTTAAAAATAATCAGGTTGAGATTGAATTAGATCAACAGGATTTAGATTATATGAAAGCACTTTTGCTACATGAATCTTTATTTAACTTTTATAAGGCTTTTTATAACTACTTATGTACATTGAAACTGTATGATGGTGGACTTCAACATTGGATAGAAATAACAGCATATTATGCTAAATTCTATTTAGCAAACAGTATTATTACTTTAGCTGGAAAATCTAGATACATAGTTACTGGGAGTAGTAACAACTTCGTTGAAGAAATTTATAAGTTAGTTAATAGTAAAGGATACCATAGAAATGTAAATAAGAATGGCAGTTTTATTCCTAGTCATGCAAAATATGGCATTGAAATCAATATTAATCCATTTATAAACGAAGGAAAGCTAATGATTATTAATAATTTAGGTAGCGGTGGTTCACATGGTTATGTCTGGAAAAGGTATTCGAATTTACAAACGGAAGAATTTGGTATCACTAAAATGACCTATAGTTATCCACAGCATCTATCCGATCATAGAAATCTCGAAAACTATTCTTTTGAAGGTTATAAGCAGCTGGATTTTAATTTAGAGGTAGAAAGCTTTAAAGGTTATTTTGAAAGAGATTATATCAAAGAGCAATCAAATTTAATTTATACAAGTGAAACCGCTATCATACTTGGAGTAATTGGTGAGTTGTTTAATTTATATAAGGAATTTCAAGTAAGGAAATTGCCTATTGAAAAGGAAAAATTGATATATATGTGTAGATATACACTTGGTGATTCTGAACAATCTAGAAAATTGGCTGATTTAATAGATTCTAGTTTTCCAAGTAAGAATAAATATTTAGATGAGTATTATTGGTATGAAGAAAACTAAATAGTTTTATTATTATAACGTTTAAAATTTAATTGTAAAGAAGGAGAAATTAGATGAAGGAAAGGTGATTTTTGCTATGAGTAAAGGAAAATCTATACAAGAAAAGACCTCTGCGGATTCTAAATCTATTGGGTTTGATTATCAATATTACTATTTTCTTAATGAACTATTACAAATTAAAGAAGGTCAAACCGTTGGATATGAAGTGAAGGATGATGTCCATATCGAGATGAGGGATGGAATGGAAACATTGATTCAACTAAAACATTCAATTTCCTCAACTGGTACTTTATCTGAAAAGGATGAAGACTTATGGAAAACAATTAGTAATTGGATAGATATAATTACTGATAGTACATTGGGGCGCTCAGCAAGTGTTTCGCAAATTGAATTTATAAAAAAAACTAATTTCTTGTTAGTGACAAACAAATCTAATTCAAGTAGGAATGAATTCTTAAAAAAAGCAAACCTCTTAAAGGAAAATAGTTTAACGATAACCTCATTTAAGGAGTATTTGTTAAAATTATGCACCCCAAAAAAAGGAAAAAAGAAGTCACAAGTTGATAATTACATAAGTAAACTGCATTCTAAAGATAATGAATTTGTTGAGGAGTTTATTAAAAAACTAGACTTTTGTTTAAGTAAGGATGATTTATTTGATTTAATTTACACCCGTTTGAAGGAAAAAAACGTTCCGGAAGGAAGATTAGAAAGTGTATTTCACGCTATAGATAGTAGTTTGCGAAAGATGATCTACGAAGATGTAAAATCAAGAAAAAAGGTTATTATAAGTTTTGAAGACTACTATAAGAGATTTACCCGTTACTTTGAATTAGGAAGAAGTAAAAAACTCCCAATCAAATTTAATACACCGAAAAAACCAATACCAGACGATTATAATAGCTATCTTTCAATTAAACAACTAATAGATGCTGAAATTTTAGATGAAGATGATTTAGATTATGAGGATGAGTTAGTAACAATTTTTACTTCAAAAATACTTTTATTAAATAATATAGAGGAATGGTTGCAAGAAAGTGAAATAACGGAAGAAGAGAAAATAAGATTCAATAGTAATTCAATTAGAATTTGGGAAACATCCCATAAAAAAACTCATGCAAAATTAAAAAGGAAACTTAGAAAGATAAGTATAGATGAACTTGATAGTGAAGAAATAATAGAGTGTGCTACAGAATGCTATTATGATGTTCTAGGGGAAAGACTGACCATAGACGAAACTGAATTAGATCTAGATTTAAGTAATGGCCAATTTTATGTATTATCAGATGAACCAAGTATTGGCTGGAGAATAGATTGGAAGGAACTGTATAAAAATTGAGGGAAGTAAATTACAGAAATAGTGATTATTATTCAAATGACTCCTTTAACAATGAGGTATTGGGATTGATAGCCATATACTATGTGTTAAAACATGCTCATAAAATGAGCAGTGCAAAAGTTATGTTAATTTTACCATTAGCTTTTCATAACAATATTGTTAGATATATAAATGATTCAAGAACAGATGTTAAGAGTATAGATCAGTTAATAATAAAAAAACCAGAATTTTTCTCGAATTTTAATGAAAGATTCTATTCACTGCTAGAAATATCAGCTAATTCAACACTTATCTTAGCTGCTATGAATCTAATTTCAATTCAAAAAGATGGAATGATTGTCTTGAAGGATAGTGACGAGAGTTTGCTGTTAGAAAGTACAGAAAAAAAAGATATAGGAATAAGAGCGTTTAATATAGTAAAGGCCTCTAAAGGTATTGGAAAACTACTAAATCAAAGGAAAGAAAATTTATATTTACAATTAAGGGTGGAAATATGAAATTCAGTATAAATAAAATATTGCTTTGGCTAAAAAGCGGAAATTTAAGGGAAATAAAATTTAGGGAAAATAAGATTAATGTAATAACAGGAGACAGCGGAACCGGTAAAACTGAAATAATAAGTATTATTGATTATTGTTTTTTTGGCAGTAGAGCAGATATAACTGATGAGATAATTAATGAAAATGTTAAGTGGTATGGAATAAATTTTAATATTAATGATAACGTATATACACTTGGTAGAGGAAGCATTGAGAAAAGAGAGGTGTCAAAAGATTATTTTTTTCATGCCGATGGTTATATTCCCAAGGTGCCTGCTGTAAATAATGATGAAAAACAAATTAAAAAAATTATTGATAAAGAATTTAGCATTACTGAGAGAACGGTATTTCCATATGGAGGGAAAAGTATCACTTTAGGAAGTAAAATATCACCACGTTACTTTTTTATGTTTAATACTCTATCAGGTGATACAATTGATCATAGTGAGATATTCTTTGATAAGCAGAATATTGACAGGTATAGAGATGCGTTGATGAATATTTTTGATTTAGCAGTAGGGATTGAAACAGAAGAAAATCTATTAAAGAAAGAAAAGCTTAATGTTTTAAATGCAGATTTAAAACAATGGAAAAGAAAACTAACTCTAATAGACAAAGAAGTTGAAGTTTTCAATAAGAATATAGTTGAATTATCGAAGAAAGCAAAAGAATTAAATTTAATAGATTATGATTTAACAGACCCAGCTAAACTGATGAAAAGATTTGAAGAGATAAGTAGTACATATAAAGAAGAAAGTATAGAGATCAACCTTGAAAGAATAAATAAATTAAAAACAGAGAAAAACAAAGTTTTAAGAAAAATAAGAAACCTCAAGAAATTTAAACTTGAAATTGAAAGGTATAAGAAATTAGAGAAAAATAAACTTGATAGTCTAAAACCAGTTAGAATTTTGAATGAAAGTTACAAGTTACTAAAGATTCCAGAATTAGATCTACTTATTAGTAGTTTACAAGATGAATACGAACAGATAACACAGAATAATAAAGGGAAATTGCCTTTTGATTTTAATGTAAATTATAAAATAAGAGAATATGAAGATAAAGTTCATGATATCGATTCAACAATCTTTGATATACCTATTAATGATAAATCTACAAAGAACGAGATAGATAAGCTAATATTTATCGGTGAACTTAGAGTCAAATTAGAACTTTATAAACAACAATGGGTTGAATCTGACGATGAAGAAAACATAAGTGAGAAAATCAAAAATATTGAAGAACAAATAAATGATATAAAATTAATTGACTATCAAGATAAAAGAGAAACAATATTGAGGTTGTTAGATGAATTAATTCAGGTTTATTTAGATAAAAGTGGTGATGCCCTAGATAATTATGAAGGGTATAAGTCTTCTTTTAATTATAAAGAAAAGAAACTCGAATTAAGAAGGCCTAGATCAGCATATCCAAGTAAAGTAGGTAGTAGTTCAAATCATATGTTTCTACACTTATGCTTATTTTTGGGTCTACATGAGCTAATATTAATTCAAAAGTCCCCTTATGTACCTCAATGGTTAATATTAGATCAACCTAGTAGACCGTACTTTGGAGAAGAAAAAGAAAACAAAGTGAGAAAATTACCTTGGGAAAAAATAAAAAAATCTGATAAAGGAAAAATTACAATTGCAATGCAACTACTTGATTATTTTATAAATTATATAGTTACAGAGTTAAAAACTGATTTTCAGATTATCTTGTTAGAGCATATACCCAAATCTATTTGGACTGAAGCGGGGTTGAGTAATTTCCATTTAGTGGAGGAGTTTAAAAATGGAAACGCATTAATTAGATTTGATGAAAACAATCAAGCGTATTAGAATAATAGTATAAAAATTTATCTTAAAGATATATAAGAAGGATATTATTTATTTGTTATTCTCATAAATTATTAAATTCTGTGTTAAGTTTAACTAATAATTATAAAGTGAACGGTGCGTAGGTATTTTAATGCCAAGATTAAATAAGTAAATACTTTAAATATACATTATGACTTATCTACAAATTTTGTAGGTTTGAATGCTTTGCCTTTTAAAGTTAAAGTAGTCAATTGTCCAATTAAAAATGTTAGTAGTACATGCTAACATTTTGCTAACGCAATCCAATAATAAACGGTAAATCCCCGTTAAAGATGTTGCAGTAAGTAACATCCAAAACGTTGATTTACCGCACTTGATGCACCTCTTATTAACGATGTAACACACTCTCAACTTACGGGCGGCATGCCGGTAACAGATGCTATAAAAATTAAGAGTCTTTTGAACTAAATTTATCAGTTGTTCTAACTAATTAAAGAATTATTAGCGTAATATAAACTTGCCAGTATATTGGTGGGGTTCTATTACGCCTTTTTTTATGTTATAAAATTCCGATATGAACTCAAATTCCTAATCGTATATAGTATAATTGTACTATATACGAATCGTAGGAGTGTTTCTATTGGATGGACAGATATTAGCTAACAGCATAGTTACATTAAAAGGAACAGATCTTAGAATGGTCTATGCATTATTACTGAAAACGAATATCGGTCATCTTTTATCGTCAAAGACAAAAGATGTTATATCTAAGTTATCTAAAGAAGAAAGTGATAACTTTACATACCATTTAGAGCAAGAAGTAAATAAGCTTAGAAATGTAGAAGATCAAGTTCTTCAGGTCGACTTGTTTCTTGAAATAACAAGGTTATTGAAATTAAGAGGAACGAAATACACATTAGAGCAAGAAATTGTGGACCAATCTACATTTATTGTAAAAGACGTTTATCAGCTATTATTAAAACAGGATAAACAATTTAAGTCTTTTGCAGAAAATGAATGGAATTCAACAAAGTTACAACAGATGATTAAATTCCAAATGAGTAAGCTATTTAATGAACTTGATAATAGTTTCAAGGATTTTACTATTGATGATCAAACGAAATTTGCTTCACAAGTTAATGAATACATACAAGGTTTACCTGAAGAAAAGCAAAGAAAAATTAAGGAAAAGTTGGGTGTTGATGATCTAACGGATGAAATGATTCGTAAGGCAATAGCAACAAGTGGGTCAAGTATTGTATTTGCTATAATTGTTGAAGTTAGTGGGTTTGCCTTCTACACCACCGCAACATCTTTACTTGCTTCATTTGCTGGCCTCTTTGGTATCACTTTACCATTTGGTGTTTATACAGGATTAACATCTACGATAGCCGTGTTGGCTAATCCATTATTCCTAGTTCCAGTACTTCTAGGTGGCGGTGCGTTACTTGTGAACCATCAAAATAAATCATTAAAGAAAAAACTGATGCCTATTATAGTCATGCAAATTACACTGCCTTTTATGAGTCAGGGAGCGGATGACGTTTCTTTCGATTTATTTATAGCCGAATGGAATCGACGTTTCGATGCGTATTGCAAGTTACAAATTGAATTAGAAAATGAACATGCTGAAGGACTAAAATTACAAAGAAACATTAGGGAAACAAAAGAAAAAATAAATTATATGAATTCAGCGATACATAATGAGGAACAAAAAATACGTGAAGAGAAGAAACAAATTTATTACGCATTGAAGTCTAGTAATCTAGAAGATTTAGGGATAAATGGAGATTTTCAAAAGAATAGAATTGAATACCAGTATATTAATGATAGGATACAATCTTTACAGCAGGCGAAAAAAGTAGATGCTGTGAATGATAGTTTTTTCAGGAGAATAGGGAATAAATTTTCAAATTTGGGTACAACATTTGATATTAAAAGCGAAGAGAAAAAAATGAATAAGTATCTATATTTAATGGTTGAAGATGTATTAAAATCAACTAGTTCTTTCAAACAAATAGAACGGGAAAGGATTCAAGCTAGTAAATGCAATCTTAGAGAATTACGCCAATCTAAGAATGAGAAAATGACATATAAAAATAGTCTGGAATCTTTATTAAAGCAAGTTAATCAAAACCAGAGCAGTATTAGGCAGGATATTAAGGCAATGGAAAAGCAGAATTATGGACTCGAACATTTAAGTGCATCTTCACAACAACTATTGCCAACGAGTGAAGAGGGGTAACAGTATGAGTATATCGAATAAACAATTCTGGGATTATTGGAAAAACGGGATGTATGAAGATGCTCTACATTGCGCAGTCGAAGAAGAAAAGTCTCAAAAGCAAAATAGACTGCAAAC
Source organism: Paenibacillus bovis (assembly GCA_007679095.1). Lineage (GTDB taxonomy): Bacteria > Bacillota > Bacilli > Bacillales > Bacillaceae_C > Lederbergia > Lederbergia graminis. The sequence continues at coordinate 50,476 of VEFU01000014.1, read as the reverse complement.
AATGTTGTTTGGTACTCCGGAACAACTAAAACAGACGGCTGCAATTTCAACAGTAAGTGCCGGTGAGTTTATTTATGATCTTGTTATGATTAATCCGACTGTAGTGACAGGACTTGATTTTGCTAGAACAGAAGATTTGTCATCTCTATTTACGTTAAGTCAGTTCTCAAGTCAAATTGATACAACGGTTTTAACTGGTGATATGGCCCAGCTACAAGGATATGTTGCGGAACAAATGATAGCTGCTGAATTACAAGCCAAGGGGCATGACGTAGAATTTCCCGAAGACTCGAATAATCCGAGCTGGGATATATTAGTTGATGGTCAGCCCTTTCAAGTGAAAAATTTAGCTAATCCAGACGGTGTAAGAGAACATCTGGAAACATATCCAGACATTCCAGTTTATGTGAATGAAGAACTTGCACCATACTTTGAAGGAAATCCCAATGTATATGTATCTAATATTTCAAGAGATGAAGTAATAGATGCTACATCTACGACAATAACACATGCGGATGATTTATTAGATTTTGAGATTCCGTGGATTGCAGCAGGCGTTAGTTCTATTTATAACATTAAAAGGGTCTGGAAAGATAATGTGGCAATTAATCAAGCTGTGTTTAACATAGTGAGCGATACATCTTCAAGAGTAGTATTAGGAGCATTAGGGCAAAAAGCTGGAATTGTAGCTGGTACGATGTTGTTTGGCCCCGCTGGAGGTATCACTGGTGCTATGTTTGGAGCATTCGCTGGAGCAAGTCAAGGTGGTAGATTATCTACTGGAATTAGACGAGCATTCTCTAAAAAGCAAGAGAAAGAAATGAATGAAGCGATGGATGACTTGATAAGAAAAGTGATATCTCAAATCGATCAGAAGCTTAGTATTAAAAAAGGAAAAATAGAAAAGTTAAGGGAAGAAATGGTTAGTTCTAAAGCTAATAATGCGGTTTGGGAAGATATTGAACGACGTTATAAAGGTGAAGTAGCTTACCTTACTAATAGAAAAGAAGAATTAAATACTATAAATGAATCGATTAAAAAAGGGTCAATGCTTGTCATAGATTTACTTCCAAATGTAATGGCAATTATAACTAAAAGCGGTGTTCATTCTTTTTCCCTTCAGAGCGAGATAAAGAGATTACAACAAAAAACGAATCAATATATGAAGAAAATATAATTACAAATAGAGGTAACTCAATATTTTGTATATACCTACTGGGCATCAGCAACTTATTTTCGTATCTAAATACATCGGCTAATAAGAATCTGTTCTATTTATTGTTAACAAGTTATAGCGATTTTTTTATAAAGAGTAGTTCGTGGAAATGCTAATCTTTAAAAATCTTTTGGTAGTTATAGTAGGACTCGTATTGCACCTCTCCTTAACCTATGTAAAAGACTGTCAAAACTAAAGAAATGGGTAAAATTACCGATATAAAAAGAGATCCTATAGCAATATTTTATAGGGTAATTACAATGACGAGAGGGGTACATAAATTGAAAATAAATGAAGGTGCTTTTTTAATTCCGACATTTGAAGTTCCATCCGGTTTGAAAGTCTATATAAATAATAAATTCAACTGTAGAACATTATCAACTAGTGTTGCTGTTACTCCAATTGCAATAGTTAAGCCGGGAGATGTTATTAAATTAACGAAAAGTAAATTGTTTAGTGGAGAAGAAATTGTATTTGAGAAAAAATTAAGTGAAATGGATATAAATTATAAATGGATACCGCAGTTAGAATATAGAAAAGAAAAAGTAAAGGTTGTACCAATTAATGAAGAAATATATGGACAATTCATTGAGGAAGCTGATTATATAGGAGATTTGCAAGATGGGAAGCCTAATGGTTATGGAAGAGCTTATTATAAAAACTCTGACATCCTAGCTTATGAAGGTGAATGGAAAGATGGCAAATTTCATGGCACTGGTAGAATTGTTCATCAATATGCTGAGAATGGTAACTGTAAATATCAGTTTGAAAATGGTAAACAGGTTAAAGAATTAACAGGAATTATGTAAAAAAGAATAAGTGAAAAGATTGAGTATTATTTTTTATAGTTGAAAGGATTGTTCTATGGTTTCCGAGGTTCGGAAGTAAACTAGGTTTGATGAACATCACATGATAAGAAAAGATGATAATTTGGTTGTGTTATTTAGCGGAATAAGGTTATCTCAAAAAATCAAATGTATTTAAATAGTAGGGCTGAAAGTTAGTATAATTTAAATAGAAAGGAAGGAATCATTGGGGAAAAAAACTGAATTCTTATATGAAGGCAACATAATAAGTTATGAGGAAGATGGCATGGGCAATAAGCTATTGATTAATGGTGTCTTTCAAGATAAGCATACTCTAGTGACTCCATTTGGTACATCTGTTAAAGGAAAATTAGATGGAAAAAATGTGAGGGTAATTTGTAAAAGTAGGCTATTATATTACTTAATAGAGTTACATATAGACAATAACTTTGTCGCATCGAAAAGAACATTTACATAGTAAGATTTATGAATCATAACAAATACCTTTGATTGATATCTTTATATACAGCTTAATCAAAAAGCTGTTAAGGCTTTTTAATAATAAATCATGTGTATATCACCTAAGAATGGATTTAAAGACTAAATAAATATTGACTTTTTTGGAGATTTGACTTAAATGAAAAAAAAATTACTAGTAGTAATTCTAGCGCTACTTAATATTTTAGCTCTTGGTGTAGTTTGGTATTTAGTTAATATAATATTGGAAGAAAGTAATTCATACTGGATCTACGTCAATATTTTGGACACAAAAAAGTTAAGTTTAAATTCGATGCCTGTCCTGAGAAAAATGGGTTGGGCCAAGGCGCTTGACATGGAGCCTCCGCGGGCATGATCGTCCTGCCGAGAAACCAGATGGCACACCATCGGCATCGCCAGACAAGGCTATCATGCCCGCCCTCCATGTAAAGCGGTGCACAAGCGATGTCTAGTGACTACGCTGAAAGCCTAATACTGTTTTCTACCTCTTGTGGAGTTTTATAGCCAAGTCTGCCATGAATCCTTTTGCGGTTATACCAGCCTTCGATATATTCAAATAACGCTATTCTTGCCGTTTCAAAATCTATATATTGAACATGGTTCACTTCTTCTTTTTTCAAGATCGCATGAAATGACTCTATACAAGCATTGTCATAAGGGCTACCCTTATAACTAAAGGAATGTGTCATGTGGTAAGATTGTATTTTTTTGGCAAAGTCATCACTTGTATACTGTGAACCTAAGTCTGAATGAAAGATTACACCTTCATTTGGATTTTGTGTGATATACGCATTTTCTAAAGCCTTTTCTATCAATTCTGTAGTCATAGAACGTGAAAAAGAATAACCGATAACCTTTTTTGAATGCAAATCTAATACAGATGCTAAATAGCACCATCCATCTTTTAGTGTATGAATATACGTAATGTCACCAACCCACTTTTCGTTGATAGTAGTAGTTGAAAAGTCCCTTTTCAAGATGTTTTCACGTTCTACTACTTTTTCTTTACTTGGGGTAGGACGAAACTTCTGAACTGTGATCGAACGAATGCCAGCGTCTGACATTAATCGCTGAACACGTTTAATACTAACTTTATAGCCCTTTTTACCAAGTAGTTCATGAATTTTTGGTGCTCCGTATCGTCTTTTGCTTTCCATATGAATTTCTTTAATTTTTTCGGTTAATTCTCGATTTTCACGATCTCTATTGGATTCGATTTTATTAAACGATTGATAGTAAGAACTTTTAGGGATACCAAGTGTTTCACACATTTTCTTAACTGGGTAATCGACTTTATGTTCTTCAATGAATTCTGTAAGTTCAGCGTCACTTACTTTCTTGCGAATATGGCCATAGCCTTTTTTAAAATTTCGAGCTCCTGTTTAAGTCGAAGGTTTTCCTTTTGAATGGCATCAATTTCTTTCGGAGTGATCTCCTTACCCTGAGGCCCTTCAATAGGAGTAAAGTGCTTAATCCATTTATAGATAGTTACTTCTGATACGCCATATTCGCTGCTTAAGTCTTTCACTGAACTGCCAGAATGATATAGGTCAACTACTGTTTTTTTGAAATCATCATTAAAATTTCTTTGCTTCATAGGACACATCCTCCTTAGTTAATGATTGTAGCGACTTAACTAAGCTGTGTCCATGGAACTATACTAACATCATACGGTGTACATAATAAACATAAAGTTAATGAAATAAATAACTCCTTAGAAAAGGTATCATTTGAACCTAGTGATCCTAAACAATTGCTGAAAGGATATTGGGCAAATTATAGTTTAGAGACAGGAGATATGGGATTAATATTTTCATTTATGGAAGATAATACAGTTCAATTTATATTACCTAGGAATGCACCTAATGGAGTAATGTATGCAGAATATCGAGTGGATTGGAGTGAATCCCCTTATAACATAACTTTCATTTTTGATGATGGAAATAAATTTGAATTAGAAATCACATTTATCGATGAGGACCGATTTTCTATTGTTGCAAATATAGAAGATAAAGTAACCGAAGAAATATTGGCTTCTACGGGTATTCATGAATACGTCGTTGCTGAAAGAATTTCAGAAGAAAATTACCAGTATGCTTTATTAAGACAAAAATATCCATCTGAAAGTGACATAAGAAATGTTCTATCAGAAGCAATTCAAAATGACGACATTAAGAAGTTAGATGAATTAATAAATGCAGGAGTAGATCCAAATACAGTATTGGTTAATGGATATACAATTTTAGCTCAAGCTGTTTGGACGAATAGTCCTAAAGTAGTTTCGTATTTGTTTGATAATGGTGCTGACCCTTATTTGGAAGGCGAATATGGAACAAAATCTGCTTATGAAATGGCTGTATCTAATCAATATCACCAATTTATAAATTTATTTAGTAATTAATTAATAAAAGAATTATATAGAACTAGTTTAAATAAACGTGGATTCAAATGTCTCAGTTACAGCTTTAGTTGATTTGGATAGGTTACACTTAGTTAGACAATAAAGATAAGGGCTAGTAGAATAATACACAATAAGTGAGGAGAATCTACCATGCCTAAAAAAAGACGAACCTTTTCAACCGAGTTTAAAAAACAAGTGGTTGCATTATATGAAAGCGGAAAAACCCGCCAATCCATCGTGGACGAATATGAATTAACTCCCTCTGCATTAGACAGATGGATTGCTCAGTTTCAACAGTCTGGATCCTTTAAAGCAAAGGATAACCGTACTCCAGAGGAGCAAGAATTAATTGAATTAAGAAAAAGAAATAAGCAGTTAGAAATGGAAGTCGATATTTTAAAGCAAGCCGCGCTGATCATGGGACGAAAATAGATGTGATAAAGAGAAACAGTCATAAATATTCAGTATCAGCAATGTGCGAAGTCCTACAAATCTCCCGTAGCACCTTTTATTACGATACAAAAGTAGCAGCTCAAAATGAACAAGAAAAGATGGAAGAAGAGAAAGTGTTAAAAGAGAAAATCCTAGAAATATTTAATAACAATCGCCGGGTATACGGCACTCGAAAGATAAAAAAAGGCCTGGCTAAGTTGGGTTTAACAGCTTCTAGACGCCGTATTGGTCGATTAATGGATGAGTTGGGGATTCAATCTACATATGCACAACCATCCTATAAGCCAATGACATCACCACCAAATGAAGAGTCTGTTCAAAACGTGCTAAATCGTGAATTTCAAGTTGATAAAGAAATGACCATTTTAGTTAGTGATTTAACGTATGTAAGAGTAGGAAGTGAATGGAATTACGTTTGTTTTTTACTAGATTTATATAATCGAGAAGTAGTTGGTTATAGCGCTGGAAAGCGTAAAGACGCAGCTCTAGTTCAACGTGCCTTCAAGTCGATCAAGCAACCATTAGGGAAAATTAAAATGTTTCATACCGATCGAGGATCTGAGTTTAAAAACGTTGAAATCGATGAGTTATTAAGTAAATTTCAGATTAAACGCTCTTTAAGTGATAAAGGAAATCCCTATGATAATGCGGTGGCAGAAGCTACATTTAAGATTTTAAAAACTGAATTAATTAACGGCAGACATTTTCAAACCCTTGAACAACTATCTCTTGAACTTTTCGATTATGTAAATTGGTACAACAATATCCGTATGCACAGTTCACTTGGCTATTTAAGTCCAGTAGAATATAGAATTTCATCCCTTAAAAATGTTGTTTGATTTAGTGTTGACATACCAATTTAGCGTTTGAGTTAAGTAGGGGTGAGAATAAGATATTATATGATTCTTTTTAGAAGCATTATTCTTAGCATAGAAGGACTGATCTATTATGGGGAAAGGTAAATATTATTTAGGGATATTATTACAAGTCTTTTTTACATTGGTTTACTTTCTTTTTATTGCCGCATTAATTAGCGATCTAGCATATTTTTATGATAGACAAATGTTTGCTGGAGCTGAAAAGGTACTTTTTGTTGGTTTTATTAAACAATTAATTTTTTATACTGTTTTATATGCTATTTCAATGTTTATTGCAAGGACATTAAAATCTAAGTATAAACGTCTAAAAAAAGATATTCCAAGTAAGGTATGATAAAAGGAGAAAAAGCTGATTAAATGTTATTCTCGGTGTCAAAGAGATATGGAATAAATAAAAAAAGTTTGAAGACTGATTGTGAACATATATTCTGTTTGTGTTAAGATATAAGCAGAGCAAAATGCTAACAATTTGCTAACGCAATCCCATGAAAAACGGTAAATCAATATTAAAGATGTTACAGCTACTAATATCCAAAACGTTGATTTACCGCACTTATTTCACCCCACGTTAACGATATTACACACTCTCAACTTACGGGCGGAATGATGTAATAAGCCGTCTCAACCCTTGATATGAGTGGGTTTTGATGTAAGATGAGAGTAGTTTGCTAACATTTTGTTCGTATAAAATTAATAAAGAAGAGGCTTCTCATGAGTTGAGTAAACTTTTGAGGAGCTTCTTTTTTATGTCTTTTGTTTTAGTAGATATACTTTTCCGGTCATTTCATTATTAGAGTATCTTTAACTGTCCATAATTGCCTCAAAATTCACTGCTTGTATGATGATATATTCTATAAGTTATAACTTAGAATAAAGGAAAAGGGAGGAATGAATATGAAGGGCAAGAAGTAAGAAGATTATTTCCTGATCAGTTTGTTTTACTATCAATCCTTAATTATCATGAGGAAGATGATAAAAAAATTATTGATGAAGTTGCACCTATTCGTTCCATTCCAGATGAAGATGCTAATATAGAGTTTTTTAAAGTAAAGCCAGGCAACATTGTTTACCATACATCGAACGAGAAATGTATTGTTCATATTCGTAAAGATCCACTCGTGAGAGTGAGACGAATATAATGAAAATATCATTCGATGGACAACTTATTACAACATCAATCAGCGTTACTTTTCGAGAGAACTGGCTTAAAATCGATGATATGATTATTGATACTGGTTCCTCTCATACGGGGTTATTAGCCCAGATATACTAGAAGATATAGGAGTAATGTATGAAAATGGTGATGCTATCTATGAAGCATATGGAATAGGAGGCTCTGTTCTTTTTTATACTAAGATAATGAATGGAAGTCAAATTGATACATTTAATATAGAGAATATTGAAATTGATGTCGGAGTTCTTCCAAAAGTCCATAATGGACTACTAGGGATGGATATTTTAATGACATACAATTTTATAGTTGATATGGACAAGTTAGAGTTGTATCCATCAAATAACAAAACTAAGAATCTAGTCTAGAGAAGCCGAGCATTTAACATGCTTATCTATAAGAATAATGTAATTCGATCTACTATAAAAATCCCATTCTCTAAGACTAAAAATGAGAAATTGGGATTTTTTAAATTAACGGAAAAAAAAGATACAGGACTTTTATCGATGACTAAAACAAAGTAAAATTAATTTGAAGTCTTGTTATTAATTTAATAGATAAAAATAGAAGAGGGATTAATTATGATTCAAGTGAAAAATACACCAAACTATATAGGAGTTACAATAAGCGGAGATTATTATGATTTTGAGACTCTTTATGATTCACTGCATGCAATTGTAGGTGATGAATGGGAGTGGGAAGATTATGAGGGAGCAAGATTAAGGGTACTTGGTGTTTGTTATGATATTCGTCATGCTTTAATGGGGCATCGTGAAGTAATGTTTGTTGAAAATGGACTAGATGAGTACAAGATGAAGCAATTATCAGTAATTGCAAACGACAAAAATATATATTTAGCATGTAATGTTCTATGGCCAGAAGTTCTATTTGTTTTAATGGCATTAAATGATTTTATAAGACTCTATGCAAAAAAACAAAGTAAAGGTAATTATTATGCCTTGAATGATTACCGAAATGTTTGGGATCCTTCCATTGCTACTGTTCGTAGCTTTCAGGCTGTCATTGCAAAATGTATGAAGGAAACAATACCAGAAACTTCAATTAACCGAGTAATTAAATTAATGAATCATGATTATTCTTGGGCTGATAATTATGCAACACAATACCTTGATGAATTAAATTGTAGATTCATAGAAATGGAAGCGGAGAAGAGAATAAAAAATATTACTATTATGGCAAAAAGAATTGCAGAAAAAGGTCGAGAGTATCAGGCTGTAAATGAAGCTGTATTAAAGGCAACAAGAGAATATAACTGTCACATGACAGAAATAAGGATGTCAACCTCTGAATATCCAGAATTCATAGAATGGTAAAGGGAGTTATAGGGATGGCAACAAATAAGAATTCGCAAGCTTGGGCAGAGACTAAAAATAGATGCCGTTTGAATGAGGCTGATATACAAATGGCTAAGGAGTTGGGAATGACACCAAAGAGTTTAATAAAAAATATCCCTGCACCTAATCAGAAATGGAAAGCACCTGTAAAAGTATGGATTCGTGATCTATATGAGGAGAAGTTCAGTAGGGCCCAAACAGTTAAGCATGTTCTCAGAGAAGATATAAAAAGAAAAGTCGTAAAGCAAGAAAAACCAAGTGATTCTGAAGACTGGATTAATGAGGAGGACTTGCCGTTTTGATTAAATTGGACATTAATCAAATATCTCTTGAAGAAATAAAAATCATATTGAGAGCAGCTGATCCGATTATTGCTCAGGGTGGAAGAACCCTTGGGGTTGGCACACAGAGTCCGAGCAATATGAAGAGGAATTTTTAAATGAATGGAAGAAATGGATCAAGCAGGGTAATCAAAATCCTGAAATGAGTAATTAAGGGATCGTAATAGGGATGGTTCTATTACTACTTGAGAAGATCAAAGAATCTGGAAATCAAGCGGTTTTAAGTACCCGAAAAGGTGTAAAGACTGTTGTAACAAATGGGATGACGTATTCTTATAAATGAACGATTATTAGACTAGAGGTGGCTGATTATGACTAGATCAAATGAAAAAGTAGAGGAAAAAAATGCAGAATTGCTAAAGTTAACAATGGAGTTTAGTAAGAAATTTTTAAATGATGAATATGAGGAAGTAATCAAAAAATTAATAAACAAAATGGCTAGGAAGAGGGAGGTTCCCTTTTTGTCTGGCCGTATTGAAATCTGGGCTGCGGCAGTGATCCATGCTTTAGGAACCATTAATTTTTTATTTGATAAATCTACTCAACCATATGTGTCAGCTAAAGACATATTCGAGTATTTTGGTACTAAGCAAAGTACTACTTCTCAAAAATCGAAGAAAATAAGAGATATGTTTAATATGACTTATTTTGATAGTAATTTCTCGATAAAGTCGGTTGATCAAGATAGCCCCTTTAATAATCTTACAATGGTAAATGGATTGATCGTTCCTCAAGATTTCTTGAATGATAAGCATGTTGAAATGGAAGAATGGGAATTTCAAGCCGCACAGATATTAGGAATACAGGGCTTAGAGAAAGGTAAAAAATATAAAGAAAGTTATTTGTTTGAATTACTCCAAGTGCAAGAGACAAGTTTAATGGATTTTTATGAACATCTAGTACGACATATAACATTCCCTTTTACAGCCGTTTATGAAGAGGGGGTAGGTCCTTTAGAAATCGCAGAATTTGAAGTCAACTGTCGCAGGTTAGATCAAGAGATGAAAGTAGACGAAACATATGGAATTCTTGTCGAATGCAGGCTGGGAAGAGAGGAGGTAATACTGCCTCTAGCTAGCATCAACTTGGATGAAGGACAAAATAATTTTATATGGATAGATTTATATAAAGATTGGTTTTGGTCATACAGATAATGTTCAATAGTGTATCGTGTTTGGAATGTGTATTTAATAGACTGAAAAAGGATAGATGGAAAATGAAATTTATGAAAAGATCTGACATTTTAAGTGGAGATACCTTTAGTTACTATGAGGTATTCGGGGATAGAAAAGGGCTTGTTCTAAGGACGGAAGCAGATGATGAAAAATATTATATTTATGATCAGTATTGCATGAATCCAGGCTGTAACTGTGATGATGTTATTCTTATCTATAGGGAAAGCAAGAAGAATGATTCGAAGTTTGCTATCAGATTATCATTAAAAAAGAAAAAATATGAGATACTTGATATCAATGGCATTTCTAGAAAACAAGCGGATGAGATTGTTAAGGATTCATTAGAAGATAGTGGAGAGGCAATGGAACTATTAAAAAAACGATATAAAGAGATGAAGGAAGCAGGGAGGTCAGTTCTAAAAGAAGAACAGGAGAAAAATGGAAGTGTAATTATAATGCAAGAGGACACTCCTAAAAGAAATGACCCTTGTCCGTGCGGAAGTGGAAAGAAGTACAAAAAATGCTGTGGTATATAGCTGAAGGAAAAGAACTTAAAGAAATTGATACTAGATAACATATTATTGGACACAGGATCTGCAGGAACAATTTTCGATGCAAACGTGGTAGAACAAATAGGTGTAGCTCCGGAGGAAAACGATATTGTCGATACAATTAGATGCGTAAGTGGTGTCGAATACGTTTACGTAAAAAGTTTTGATTTAATCCAATTTGGGGAAATTAGCCAAGAGGATTTCCAAGTTGAAATAGGAGTAATGGATTATGGGTTGAATATTGACGGTATCTTAGGATTTGACTTTATCAGTTCTACAAAGCTTGTTATTGATACGAATACTATTTTGGTTTATACATCAAAATAATATGTTGCTTGGATAAACTTTTATATGTTGCTAATACATTCAGCACACGTGATGCATGAAAATAATTTATCAAGAAGCAATATATTGCTAACATTTTGCTAACGCAATCCAGTGAAAAACAGTAAATTATCGTTAAAGATATTACAGTTAAAAATTGGTGAAACCTTGATTTAAAGCACTTTTTGGACACCTCGTAAAAGATATTACACACTCTCATCTTATGGGCCGCATGATGTAACTTCCACATGGATGTGGTGGCTTAGGCGTTGCAACAGGATGTTGCGGCTTTAGCCTAAGTTCCTTTATCCACGATGTTAGTCACTCGGACGTTGCCACAGGACGTGGTGGGTTTAGTCCGAGATCCGCTTAATTCCCCAGATATATAAGGGTTATTGTGTGAAATGCTAACATAGAAGCTTCTCATGAGTTGTAAAAACTTGTGAGAGGCTTCTTTTTGTTTTTGTTGAAAACCCTTTACTTCTAATATAAGGATCTCGAGTGTTATGTATAGTATCTTGATGCAGCAGGTGTAGATGTATCAAAAATAAGGTTTTCTGCTGTTCTCATATCTGGTCTTTTATCAGGTCTAGCTGGTATGGCATGTGTTTTGCCTATTCCATTTCAGCTCAATTTTCTTCAAATATTTATATGGGGTATGGATTCTTGGCCATTGCTGCATTAATCTTTGGCAACTGGAGAATCCTCCCTACTTTAGCTGCCTGCCTTATTTTTGGTTTTGTCGTACGTGTTAACGCTATTGTTATTAATCTTTTTCTCTAAATCGAACCGGGCTCCGAGAGCATTGGGCGAAATTTATGATAAAGGAAAAAGATAAATTGCTTATAAGGCGGTTTCCTACGTATTGAATGTTACTGATCGGATTTCGCAATACCTTGATATTCTGTAAAGAAGGCCACTCAAGAGTTTCATTAGTCTTGAGTGGCTTTTTGTTGTATTGATATGCAATGAATTTTAAATAAGGTAATTGTAACTAACGAAACAACTTCTACGTCTAATCTGATAAAAGGAGTGGGGTGGTTTTAATGAAGTATTTATTGAGTTTAATACTTGCTTTATTACTAATGGGTTGTGATGGAACACCAAACCCCAAATCAATGGATGAACCTATAACAGTAGTAGAGACTTCTTGGGCATATGAATTTGTGAGGGTTGAAAATAAATCATACAGGATTACAAATGAAAAAGCTGATTCTACATTAGTTGGAGAGTTTATTGGAGAGGTCAGGAGAAATATAGTGGATCGAGATACAGATGCTAAATTTAAGGTGGAGAATCTTGATACGAATTCTTTAAAAACTGGAACTAAGTTATATAGATCTCTTGAGCATGCAAATAAAATAATATACGAGATTCATAAAGGTGAATACTTTTTTGCAACTGAATATAGGTAAATAGAATTTCCTAATAAACCCTTTTCCTATTTGGAAGGGTTATTTTTGTTGTATTTTTTGCTTTACATTCTTATATTAATTGATTAATTGTTTTATAGATTGAATAATGATAACCTTCTAACTATAATTAAGGTAGTTATCAAAATAAGAGATTCATATATAATTTTGAGGAGGTAAAGTATGAAGAGGTTAGCTTTTGTAGGCGCTTTATTATTCTCTGTTTTTACTTTTTTACTATCAACTAATTTTGCATCTGCTGCACCAACATCATTTGCTCGATGGGCAAGTGCAACACAAACAATTTTGGTTTCGAATTATTCAAGTAACTATTCTGCCTGGTCTACTGGGGCCACAAAGTGGAAGAATTCAACAAATTTTAAAGTATCAACTATTGTAGGATCACATACCTCCAATTATTATGCATATGATGTATACGATTCTAATGTAGATTGGGATGGAATAGCGAAAACAACTCACGGTAATGGTGTTATTACAAAATCTGTACTCAACTTTAATACTTATTACACCAGTAAGAGTAACTATACAGCTTCGATTAAAGCTGGACTAGCCGGACATGAAATAGGTCATTCATTAGGGTTAAATCATGTCTCCGTTGTAGAAATATCAACAAACTCCATTATGTATCCGTATACGTTTAAAAGTAACGGTAGTCCTGCACGTGCGCTTTCACCAACTTCTGCTGATATAACTGTTGTAAATAATTTATATAGAAAAAGTATAGGGTCGATATTATCTACTAGTAAAGAAGATGGAATCTACTTAACTCCTTCCTGGTCTGTTTATTATGAGGACGAAATTGCGTTAGAAAAAGCTGCCGATCTAGTTGTTAGAGCTAAAGTAATGGATAACTTGGGAAGCCATATTGATAAAAATAAAATACAACCTTATACAACACAACATATTCTAGAAATACAAGATGTAATAAAAGGAGATATAAAGGAAGAAAAAATAGTGCTTTCACAAATGGGTGGTAGTGATGGAGTAACAAATGTATTTGGAGAACATACTACATTGCTAACAGTAAATGATGAAATTATTGTTTTCTTAAAAGAGTCAGAAGATGGATCTTATAGACCCATTAATGAGGACGACGGGATATATGTATACAAAGATCATAAAGGAAAATTTGTGAATATTAGAAGTAAAGAAGGTTTTTCGTCCCTTGAATATAAGGCAAGGTAGTCTTTTTTATGTTTTTAGGTCTGTGCAATAACAATTCGAATTATCAATTAGGCCTTACTACAATATGACTTGTAGTAAGGCTTTACTTTTAAAAGCAATATGATTTGTTCTTCACTTTAATATTACGTTTCCATTTAATTTATAGTTTTCCAAGTCCTCAATAGTTTCACGATAAAGGTTAGGTATGTCTGGAAGATTATGTAAAGAGAAAAATTTTGCATCATATGTTTCATCTGTTTCTTTAAGAATGTTACCGGACCATTCTACTAGAAACACAACAGCAAACATCTTATTCTCATCTCCATATCCATTGGTATATTCATATTTAGACCCTGTATACATTGCTATAGGCTTTGCTGAAATTACGTCTAGTCCTGTTTCTTCTTTCACTTCACGTTTTAAACAATCAAATATCGATTCATGTAGTTCAAGACCACCTGCAGGCATAACCCAAGCATCGTTATCTCTTCTTCTAACAAAGAGTATTTCTTCCTTTTCATTTTGAATAATTGCTCTTGCGGCAGGAGCAATAATCATTTGAGAACCAACTTTTTCTCTTATCCTACCTAAATACGAATCTTCCCAAGCTATAGACATCTTACCTACCTCCAGAATAAAAAGATAAATTAATAGGTATTTGTAATTAAGCATTGTTGATAAAAGACTATCCAATATCACTTCACGATAGGAAGTTTCTTTTTTGACAGGAAATCATCAATAAAAACTTGATGTTCCGTAAAAATATTATTTGGTAAATTATCTAGTGGAAAGAAGCTGTTTTGTAGTGATTCTTCATTACTCTCAACTAATTCACCTGTGTAACTTTTGCATATATGCAGGGGTTTATGCATTAAAAGTGCTGTAGCTGTTGGTTGAGTCAGGAGGAGAACCTTGCTGAAACAACGATGCATATTTTTTGTATATTAGCTAAGAAAAAATGAAATCCGTAAATCTTTTTATGTCAAAGCTTTACGGATTTTTTATTTTCCCAAACGGCCATTAGTGGAAGTATGTTATCAGGTACAACATGTTACAGCTTTTTTGCTGTCGTGCTCTTCGATTAAAATCTCGTTTTTTTCATTGATAATAAAATCAATATTGTTTTCTTCAAGTAGATTTAACAATCTCGTACTTTTATCCGATGAAAAATAAATGTAATTTTTATTTTCTGATGAAATATTAAACACCAATACTATTATCAAAGCGATTGTTATTATAAATCCTATTATATAGTAACTTTTCAATGTGTTACCTCCCAATGATAATTATGTGTAAATTATTAAGATACTTCTTAATAATATCATAAAATTATACAGAGAATTATACTTAGTAATCATCCCATTTCCTCAAATCTAGTAATAGTACAAAAGAGCTAAAGGGGAAAATAGTATATTTTACGGATGATACATATAGATATTTACAATAATATTTTATTTGTAAGAGAAATCCTATTTAGGGGGGAATTGTAAATGAAAAATCAATTAAGTAAGATATTGTTTTTAGTTACGTTGGCAATACCTTTATTATTTAGTTCTATCTCACATTATGAGATAGGGGGAGCTATTGCTGCTGAAAGTGAAGAAAACGGATACAAAGATGCTATCAACCAATTAGATTGGGATTATCACGAAATAATATTTAATAAATTAATACAATTTGAGAAGGATAATCCAGAGGCTTCAGAGGATGAAATAAATGCTTATTTTATGGAGCTTTGTGAACAATACAACAAAAAAAATAAGGAACTAAGTATAAACAAGGACGACCCAGAATTCTCACCGTTTACTAGTACAATTGGTCATCCGCTTTATGAAATAGTAGAAGGGCTAGTTAGTCTGAATTCCCAGGAACAAGCATTATATAATGCCAATCCAAGTGATGGATTTAGAGCCTTGGTTGCAGGAGATGAAGCATATGATGTTACTGTAGACCGATTCGGGTATAATGGGCATAATGACAAATCTGATGCTTATCGACATGCAGCTTGGAATATATTTATAGTTGCTTTTACTAATGGTGACGCTGAATGGGCAAAAACATGGACTGAAGCCCATGAGTATGGTGCTGCTAATAATCCTTCTTTTGAAAGAATTATGGACCTACGGAATAACTGGGTAGGTCGAGACTTTGCTATTAGAAATAATATAAATCTCAATTCAAGTATTACATTTACTCGAGGGGTTGCTGATAAGGCTTATTTTTCAGGTAATCTAGCATACCTCCCAAATGGAAATACTAATCCATATGTATTATTTACTGGAAAATCTAGTGATTTTAAATAATATAGAATATAAAAGTAAAGTATAAAAAATAAGCGCTAACTAGATTATAAATTATTCAATTGATGAGTTAACTAGAAGTTTAGTAAGGAATAATTTGGTTGCAATGATTAAAATCATTGCAACCAAATTATTTTTTAAAAAGGATTCGAGAATTTTTTGATTCCCAATGTAGATTTAGAATAAAATATGATTAAAATCTTCGCGAAATGTGATGAGCAATCATTACTGATTCTTATGCTTATTCTTGAATCAACTTATTTGTTTTGTGTGGTGATACCCAAAAAAACAAAGCAAATAATGTAACAGCAATTATCGGTAAATATATTTTTAGCAGGGGTACAGTAAGTCCAGATAAGAAAATTAAAAGTACAAAAAAACTATATAAAATCGCTAAAAATAAACTTGTTTTCTCTAGCCCCTTTTTAACTAACATAAATTGTATTACACAAATAATAGGCCCCGTCACAATTAATGTTTCAAACAATAACCTTCTCCCCTTCTTGTCCAGTATTAAATCTTCTTAAAATCACTGCAAATCTCACGTTGTATTTTATTTATTCTATCATTTAATCCAAATATTCCCATAGTTTTTTATAAGCCATGGTGTTTTAGTGACTTTAATGACTCGGGCTCTTATTATCCTTTTCTAATTCATCTGATTGAAAAAGGAAAGGTCCTTACAAAACAAAGTTTGATAAATCCTTTTCGATTTCTTCGTCCGTTATACCTATATACCTTAAAGTGATTTCTGGATGACTATGGTTAAGTATTGTTTGGAGCTTCGCAACATCTTTCGTTTGTTTGTAAAACCAATACCCAAATGTTTTTCGCATGGTATGCGTTCCTATGCCATCGTCAATGTCTACCATTCTAGCAGCCTTATTTAGCTGTCTATAAGCTTGTGTAGGAGTAATAGAATTTTCCCCTTTCCGACTTGGAAAAAGCCATTGTGAATCAATGTGTGCAATATACGATTGTATTTCATCGTATATGTTCGTGAGATTAATGGTACGGGGCTTTTTAGTTTTTCCTTCTTGAATTACCACTTTCTTTTTGCGCTTTACATCAGATACTTTTAGCTGTAACAAGTCACTTACTCGTAGACCTGTATTAATCCCGATTAAAAAAAGAATGTAATCTCGTTCCCCACACCATTTCTTTAAACTCCATTTCATATCATCGATTTGCTGCTTACTTCGAAGTGGCTGCACATCTTTTATGTGATTTTGATCGGTCATTTTCCTTCATCCTTTTATATTCAGTAAAATCAACGTTTTGAATGTACGATTTTTTTGCATAAATCTAGTATAGCAAGGAAATTCTACAAAGTTAATAAAATAGCGAAAATGAATGTATGAAATTATCTAAATTCATACATTCGATAAAAAATCCACCTATATAAAAGTCGGAAAGGTGTGGATAAAGAGAAAAATAGAAAGAGCAAAGCGTAAAGGGATATTCAGTCTCCACATTTACGCTTTTCATATAAATTAACGTATTCTTTTCTTTTTTTGGTACCACACTATTCCAAATAATAACGATATAACAGAACTTACGAGTAAAACACTTACGCCTGTCCAAATTTGAATGGAGCTATTATTTAAGATAGTCGCTATTTCTCCATTTGCAATTTTTCCTACATTAATATATGTAAATGGAGATAGATGAGCAAAGGATCCGGCCTGCAGATGTATACTTGCAAAGTAACCACCTATTGTTAGGAAAAGAGTCAGAGCCAAAGAACTAATCATATTATTAAAAATGAGAGAAACAAATATAGAGCAAGATATTAGAAACAATAGTACACTCATGAATAATAAGATGGTTTCTAATAAGTATTTGCCCATATCAATAAAGTGGAATCCACCTTCTTGGGCGATGATTCCTGTGTAATTAGTCAAATCAATCATATCTGGCGTATCGTAATGAAGAATAGGGTATGCCCAATCCCCAAAGCGATCGCCTATTGTCCCTAGTACTGTCATGAATAGAATACAACCAACAGTTATGGTGAGCGTTAACATGATTGAGATTCCATATTTTCCTAGATAGATTTTATATCTCGATAATGGTTGAGTTTCTAAAAGGTTGAGTGTAGATTTTTTTCCTTTTTCAGATGTAAAACCTGCGCCAAATAAGAATACTAAGATTCCTAATAGGAACAAATACGAATATGAGTTAAAAAATATATATAGATAAAACAGCGCAGTATTATCTAATTTTTGAGTATTTCTTTGTTGCTCTAATCGATCTAAAGGATTTGGAAAGTAAGCATCATCATAAAAAGTATATAAATACTCAGATGGTAGAATGGCCTTTAAATTTCGTTTTGTCAATAACTCTTTTTCAGCGATACTAGCCTTTGAAGTAAAAGAACTTATAGAACTTTGATAGTGTACATTTTTTATTTTTATTTCTCCGTTCCATAGACGATTTTGATAAATCCAGTATTCATAAAAACTAGGCCAGTCCTCTTCCAAATACGAACTTAATACTTCTTTAGACTGTTTTAACATCAATTGCTGATGATCAGCCAAAGATTCTATATTTGAAATAGCTATCCTCAAACTATCTAACTGAATTTTCTCTTCATCATTTAAGGAAGAATCTTTATTTTCTAATTCTGCTAATCTATCAAACCTTTCTTCTAGTCTGTGGGTATCATTTTCAACTATTTTTTCCATTGTTTTTATTTGATCTTCATTTTTAGTCCTGCTACCAACTGTTATTATGATATTGAATTAATTAATAGAATTATGATGGGCATCCAATCTAAAGCATAACTCATTAATAAAGGAGATTTATTATTTGGTATAATTGAATTTAACTATATTGTAAGAAGGAGATTTTCTTTTGAGGAAAACCAAAATTGATCCCTGGTCCTAAGAGTGGGAAAAATCTTACTGCCATGAAGAGGGTAAAATAAAAGAAGTTCTTAAGGATGAATTAGTTGATATTTTCCACATTGGAAGCACCTCAATACCAACAGTAGGTTACGCTAAGCCTATAATTGATATCTTAATCGTAGTAAGGAATATTGTGAACGTTGATTTATACAAAAGTAAAATGTTGACATTAGGTTATGAGTCAAAAGGCGAGAACGGTATTGCTGGAAGAAGATATTTTACAAAAGGTAAGGATAATAGAACACACCACGTACATATCTTTCAAATGGGAAACGAGTTTATAAAAACTCATTTGAATTTTAAAGAATATCTGTTACAAAATCCTATAGAAGCTAAAAAGTATGGAGAATTAAAAATAAACTTAGCAAAACAGTATCCGGAAGTTCATCATAAGTATCAAGAGGAAAAACAGCAATTTGTTAATAAACTAGTTGGAAAAGCAAATGAATGGGCCCGCCTACAAAATTCTCCTAAATTAGGTAACTAATGCTTAGATGAATAATATGTGGAGGGTTAATGTGGTAATTCAAGAATTATTTGCTGATTTACCAGAGGGAAGCAAAGGTCATAAAAAAGTAATATCACCATTGGGGGGAATTTATGTTTAAAGCAGATTTGAAAAAGTATATAAAGAGAGTTATTTTTTTAGCAATTGGAGTTTATATTATTTACAGTATCTATATTCATTTAGAGTACAGACACTATATTAAACAGAGTATTGATAGGAATTATGACAGTTTGGATTTTATTTCAGTTAAAGGTAATAATCTAGCAAATAGGCTTGAAGAATTTATTCAATTGCCTGTAGAAAAAGAAGAATTTAGTGATGTAAAAAGTGAGTTCGACAAAAATTGGAGAATTGTAAACGGAGAAAGTAAAGACATTCATTCTTATTTATTTACTATAAGAACAAAATATATGGGTGACGCTGCATCTGATTGGGATTTACTACAATTTGGCTTACTTCGTGTAGATGAATTTATAAATGGTATGACTTATAAGTTTCTTGTAAATCATTCGTATTCTATAAGTGATGAAGAAAAAGAGAAAATGGAAGCTGTAATTGAAGTTTTTAGAATCATAAGTGAAGAAAAAGATAATGAATTTGTTAACATAGAAGATATCTTAAAGTCTATTAAGGAACCAATGCTAATTATTAACGAAAATTATTCAGATGTACTTGAACGACTAGGTAGATAAACGTAATACCAAGGGGGAAAATATGAATTTACCAAATAAGATAACGATAGCTAGGATATTATTTATTCCTGTATTCTTAATTTTTCTGTTAGCTCCAATTCCTTTAGGAGAGGTTCAAATAAAAGGAATAGATATTCCTAACGCACATTTTATTGCTGCAATTCTTTTTATTATTGCATCAACAACAGATGGATTAGATGGATACTATGCCAGAAAATATAATCTAATCACGGACTTAGGAAAGTTTTTGGATCCTTTAGCGGCTAAGTTATTAGTAGCTGCTGCGTTGATAGCGTTAGTCCAATTGGAAATAGTACCATCTTGGATTGCTATTATTATATTATGTAGGGAGTTTGCTGTGACAGGACTTAGGCTTATTGCAGTAAAGGAAGGAATAGTCATTGCTGCTAGTAATTTTGCTAAATGGAAAACACGTATTCAAATAATTTCTATTTCAGCCCTCCTCTTGCACAATGTACCTTTTTCGTATATTGGCGTTCCATTTGATATTTTATCATTATGGCTAGCCATGTTTATTACGCTATTATCAGGTTGGGATTATTTCGTTAAAAATAAGCATATTATTCTTAGTAGTATGTAGAATACTAATTTATCAACGGTACATAAACTTAGGAATAACAAAAAAGAATGGCGTGCAAGCTGAAAACAGCTTTGACATGCCATTCTTTTTCCTATTTAAAATGAAAACCTCTTTAAAACGGAAGTGTTTATTATTCATGTTTGTCACTTACTTTCCTATGTTCCAGTCATTGCAATTTGGATATCTTCACCTAATCCGCGTGTAGTTTTCTGAAGGCGAGCGGATTCAATCCTGTATGACGTTTAAAGCAACTTGAGAAATAAGGGGTGTACTGAAATCCTACGTGTGCGCCTATGTCGGCTACCGACCATTCTGTCTTTATGAGGAGGAGTTTTGCTTGTTCTATTCGGTATTGCAGTAAGTATTCCATAGGAGTGCACTTGTAGATATCTTTCATGCAACGAACGATGTAATTAGGATGATAATTCAACGCTCGGGATAGCGTCTCATTGTTTAGGTTTTCTTGAAAGTGACTACGTAGATATGCCTCTGTTTGCTCCGCTAGGTTCAGGACAGATTTTGTGGATGGTGTAGTTGCTCCTTCCCCTACCACACATCGTATCAGTTCCATGAAATGTTGCTGTGTTTTCCAATAACTGATCGACCCACTTTGATTGGAATACTCAAGTAGTTGAAGCAGGAGTCGCTCTATTCTAGGGAAATTCGATAGTATTGTATATTGTGGCAATTTCAATTTGTAAGGATTGCTCCAAGCATGCCGAATTGGAAGTGAATAATCTTCTTCGTTAGATTCACGATAGGTACCGGAATAGTCGAAATGGATCCAGTAAAAGGCGGTCTCCATTTGACATGGTCCCGTACTGTAATGGTATCGGTCAGGCAGTAGGAGTAATGACTGTCCGGGTCCAACTTCCCAATGTTTGTCGTCTTCTCCAATATACAAGCAGCCATCTGTTACAATAAGCAAATCAAATATGCCAATATTTCTGCGATTCGGATGTTGATTACCAGCCTCATATGTTGTCTGACCAATGGTTACATAATAAGGAAGTGGTGGTAACTCAAAGATAATATTACTCATCAGAATCAGTCCTCCTACTTGTGTGAAATATTGTAAAAAAGAGTTTAGTTTATTCATATAAATCACTATGTATAAATGATAATCTGTATTTTAAGAAAGTTCAAATTGTATATATTATTGTAGTCCAACTATATGAGCGGGAAATTTAACACTATTGGGGGATTTGCTATGAGAGAACTGAGAGGTAAGAACGTTACTCTTTATGATGGTGAGCTAAGACGTAGGGAAGCAGCAAACAGAGCGTACTTGATGAAACTGACGAATGATAATCTGCTATTTAATTTTAAATTAGAGGCTGGGAGATTTTCAGGAAGGAGTATACCTCCAGGAGCCCATGGGGGATGGGAAACGCCTGTATGTCAGATGCGTGGTCATTTTTTGGGTCACTGGCTATCTGCGGCTGCCATTCATTATGATCAGACAGGTGATCCGGAACTAAAAGTGAAAGCGGATTTGATTGTGGATGAGTTGGCAGAATGTCAAAAAGATAATGGGGGGAAATGGGTAGGTTCTATCCCGGAGAAATATCTCCATTGGATAGCTAGTGGAAAGGATATTTGGGCACCTCAGTATAATCTACATAAAACTTTTATGGGCTTAGTGGATATGTACCTCTTTGCTGGAAATAAAAAAGCGCTAGAAGTTGCTGATAGTTTTGCAGATTGGTTTGTACAATGGAGCAGTACATTTTCAAAAGAAAAATTTGATGATATTCTGGATGCAGAAACAGGAGGGATGCTCGAAATTTGGGCGGAACTACTAGAAATCACAGGGGATGCTAAGTATCGTACTTTATTAGAAAGATATTATCGTAGTCGCCTCTTTGAACCACTACTAGAAGGAAAAGATCCTCTTACTAATATGCATGCTAACACTACTATTCCGGAAGTACTTGGCTGTGCAAGATCCTATGAAATTACTGGGGAAGAAAGGTGGCTTGATATTGTCAAAGCATATTGGAAGTGTGCTGTTACAGAAAGAGGCTATCTTGCAACTGGAGGTCAGACCGCTGGCGAAGTTTGGATGCCAAAAATGAAGATGAAAGCAAGATTGGGAGACAAGAATCAGGAACACTGTACAGTATATAACATGATCCGTTTGGCAGATTTTCTGTTCAGATATACAAATGATCCTAATTATGCGCAATATATAGAGTACAACTTATATAACGGCATCATGGCACAGGCTTATTATAGAGAATATGGATTAACTGGTAATAAGCATAACTACCCGTACACAGGATTGCTAACATATTTCCTTCCAATGAAAGCAGGTTTGCGTAAAGATTGGAGCACGGAGACGGAAAGCTTTTTCTGTTGCCATGGTACGATGGTTCAGGCAAATGCAGCCTTGAACCGTAATATTTATTACCAGGACCATAGCGATATATATGTGTGCCAATATTTTAGTTCTGAGTTGAATACGTCCATTAATGAAGAAGATATTCGACTAATCATGAATCAAGACAATATGTCGGGGAGTAGTTTGACATCATCCGATATTGTAGGCTCCCAGGCTCTGAATGATATTACTGCTTCATATGAAAATATCCCAACATACCGAAAGTATGATTTTACAATAAAGACTCCTAAAAGCATGAAGTTCGCCATTCATTATCGGATTCCGGAATGGATTACTTCGGAAGCTAAGATTTATGTTAACAATGAACTGCATGGAGAAACAAATGACCGTAATGTTTTTTATAAGATAGAAAGGCAATGGTCTGATGGTGATAAGGTTAGCATCATCTTACCGATCGGAATCCAATTTATACCTCTACCAGATGATGAGAATATGGGAGCATTCCGATATGGACCGGAAGTGTTGGCAGGTATTTGCCAGGAGGAAAGAATCTTGTTTGCTGATATGAAAGACATCACATCAGAGCTGACATTGGAAAACGAACGTGAGTGGGGGAGTTGGAGATATTTCTTTAAGACAGAAAACCAAGACCCAGCCATTCAATTTAGGAGAATACGAGATATTGGATATGAGCCATATCAAATATACTTTAAGGTAAAATCGAAAGTGTATGTGGAAAACTAGAAAGAATAGATGTTAAGGTCGGTATATATTTTTTGACTTGATGTTTCCTAGAGAAAAGTTATGTCTCTAGGAAACATCTTTTTGCATTGAATAAAGATTTGCATTAAAAAAAATAGCCTAGTGACCTCTGTCTATATTACTACTTTTATATCTATACGCAGTAGTCTACTTCTCTATAAATATTCACATATTTCCCAAATAAACATGGCGAAATTTGATGAAAATGCACTAATTTTGTCATACTATAAATAGAATTAATGTAGAAAACTTAATTTAATAGGCTATAAGATAATGGCAAACTTATTGAAAGGTAAGGACGCAAAGCCACGAACCTAAGGCGAATTTGCTATGGTAGTCGGGTTGCCGAAATAGCGGAGATAGAAGACTCCCTTTTTTCGGTGCGGTCTTTTTTTTACTTCGAGATTGTTATCTTTTTCACACTTTATGTTTCTGTATCATATATGGCCAAGTTAAAGAAGAATTAGGATAAAACGCCTAATTCTATGTTTTTTGTTAGGCTCTGTTAAAGTGCATTGTTGTTAACAACTTAGCTGAGGCCGTGCCCGCGGAAAGCGAGTGTACAGGAGCAAAAATCAACAACAGAGTTTAACAGAGCATTTTGTTAAGGAGTAGAAAATTAGGAAAATGGACTTTGTTTTTATTCAATATGAAATAAAAAAGGAATTGTAAAGTTATACATACATAAGTAAGAGAAAAGCTTGCGAATATGGCCATGTTAAAGTTTCTACAGAAAAAAACATTAAAAATATGGGAATAATGAGGGTAGAAAAATGATGAGTAGAATTACAAATTTTAAAAGTATTAGAATGAAGATCTTATCTGGATTTTCCATTGTTATTTTGTTAGTTGTCATTTTAGGAGTGTACAACTTTTTTGTTACGAAAGAATCTAATAAAAATATTGAGAGTATGCTTAACAACGAAGTTCAATTATTAATAGCAAATGACAAATTAGTATCAACGATTGCGAATAGAATTGGAACTGCACGAGGCTACGTATTATTTGGTGGTGACTTTAAGGATCGATTTAATGAGTATACAGAGCAAGGGATACAAGCAGAAAAGATAATTAGAGAGATAGAGGTTACCGAGGAATTCGATACACTAATGAATCGTACGGTAGAATGGCGTAAAAGCATAGCTAGTGAAGTATTCAATGAATATGATAAGGGAAATAAAGACCTAGCTCTTAAAAATCTGGAAAAGCTTACGCCGGAAGCTCGTGAATTAATGATTGGATATGAAAAATTAGCTTCTGAGAGTGAACAAAAGTTAACAGAATTAGGAAATGACACTATCTTAAATGGTAATAGATCATTAAATGTAACATCTGTCATTACAGCTCTAATTATTGGTTTAAGTATTATTGTAGGAATTGTCACATCGCACTTTATTTCGAAGCCAATAAAAATGGTAGTAGAACGGATGAAACAAATAGCAAACGGAGATTTGAGACATGAACCGTTAAAAACAAAATCAATTGATGAGATAGGTCAACTAGTTCATTCTGTTAATTCAACAAATGAAAGTCTACTTACTATTGTAAAAGATATGATAAATGTTTCCGGTAGTGTAAAGAACAGAGGCGAGCAACTAACACAATACTCTGATGAATTATTAGCAGGTAGCCAGCAAATTGCAACAACAATGGAAGAGTTATCAGCAGGAGCGGAAGAACAAGCACATTCTTCGGCAACTCTAAATGAAAATATGGGCAACTTCTCTCAACAAATTATGGACGTTGCTTTACAAGGTGAGTCAGTTAAGGAACAATCTGATACGATGCTTCAATTAACGGAAAATGGTAGTCATTACATGGAAGAATCTGTTCAAAAAATGGCTACGATCAATGGAAAAATGAAACAATCTCTATTAATGGTCAAAGGATTAGATAATAAGACGGATAACATTTCAAACCTAGTAAATGTCATCAAGGATATCGCGGCACAAACGAACTTACTTGCACTAAATGCTGCAATTGAGGCGGCACGAGCAGGAGAACAAGGAAGAGGATTTGCAGTGGTGGCTACTGAGGTTCAAAAACTTGCTGAACAAGTAAGTGAATCAGTTACAGATATTACATCGATTGTAACGGATATTCAGGACGAGTCAAAGCAAGTAGTTGAATCACTAGATGAGGGCTACAAACTGGTGGATGAAGGTACGATTCAGATTAAAACAACAGGAGATACATTTACAAATCTAAAAGAAGCAATTGAAACTGTCGGAGTACAAATTCGTTCCATGTCATCATCACTTTATGATGTTTTAGACAACACAAAAACGATAAACTCCGCAATCGAAAATATCGCATCTGTTTCGGAAGAAAGTGCTGCCGGTGTGGAACAAGTTTCTGCGACAACCCAACAGGCAAGTACGTCAATGGAAGAGGTTTCTGAGAGTGCAAAATCACTAGAAGAAAATGCGAATACGCTCGATGCATTAATTCAACGATTCAAAGTGAACTAAGATAACCAATATTTTTTAAAAATTTATAAACTACCTCCTAATGACAAGGGGTAGTTTTCCTTATGTTGTTTAATCAATTGTTAAGCTAAACTTATATTAAGAGACAATGTACAACAAAGGAGAGGTGGCAACATGAAAGGTCGAACACACTTAACGATTGGGCTAGGAATAGGAGCGGTTGCATGCATTAACCAGCCACTTGAAGCATTGCCTGTCATATTAGTAGCATCAGGTGTGGCATCCCTTGCTCCGGATTTAGACGGAAGAAATATATTAAATAATCGAGTAACGAAAACAGCTAAAATGATTAAAAAGGGCGGAGTATTTGTCGGTGGGATTTTAATGATTCTCTCACTCCTAACCTTTTTCATAGATGTTAACTTCTTGTCATTTCTAGATGAAAAATGGTTTAATCAGCAAAACAAACTGCTGCTTTTTGGGTGGGGAGTAGTTATTATAGGTCTTTCCCTCAAGAGCCAAGAAACGTTGAAAAATATATTAATGACGATCTTAAGCTTATTCCTACTCTACTATGCCGTTTCGAATGAATCATGGTGGATGGTTATGTTTGCCTTATACATAGGAGTAGCGGGATGGTTTGCCCATAGAGGACCTACTCATACTATTTGGGCGACGATGTATTGGGGGTATATGTCTTATCTGTTGGAAGTTCAAACAACTGTTGAGGGCTTGGCTTTTATATCGATGTTTGCTTATCTATCTCATATAGTAGGAGATATGTTCACACCAAAAGGGGTTAAATTACTCTCTCCACTTTCCAATAAAGTTTTTCGAGTTAGTAGGTAATCGGTGTTTACTTACCATTAGTAATGGTTATAGAATACAAAGCCATAAACTGAGGTGGGTAAACATATGAGTAGCAAAGATAATAAATTTCCGAAAGACGAAGAGTCTATGGAACATGGTAAATTAGAAGAAGGTCAGGAGTTTGTAGATGACATTCCTTTAGAAGATTTGAAATTAGAGATGGAAGATGAAAAGAAAAAACATAAGACAAAGGATGATTCGCAAAGCGAGCGAAAGTTTAAGCCAAGCGAGGATAATTAGTAGAGTTCCTAAGTAATGAATGCCTTTTAATATAGTACCTATAGATAGGATTCTTGAAAAAGAATGTTTCATCTATAGGTACTATTTGTGTGTTATATTAAAAAATAATAATGATATGTTTTTTAAAAGGGAAGTGTAAAGTAAAATGAATTTTTCTAATAAAACAGTAATCATAACAGGGGCTGGAAGTGGAATTGGAAGAGGAATTGCTTTACATTATGCGGAAAAAGGGGCCAATGTTGTTATAGCAGATATAGACGAAAAGGCAGGTGCTAAAACAGTTTCTGCGATAAAAGAACAGGGAAAAGAAGCACTTTTCGTACAAACAGATGTAAGGCTGGAAATAGATATTGTTAGATTAATGGAAGTAGCTAATCAAACATACGGTCAAATAGATATTTTAATAAACAATGCAGGAAAGGGGTTATTCAAGTCACCTTATGATATCTCGATAGAAGAATGGGACGATATGATAAACACAAATTTAAGAAGTGTTTTCTTATGTTCACGTGAAGTAGCAAAATATATGCGTCATAACAAGGAAGGTGGCTCTATTGTGAATATTGCTTCTACAAGGGCCATCATGTCGGAGCCAAATTCAGAATCTTATGCTGCCACAAAAGGGGGGATTGTTGCAATTACACATGCCCTTGCAGCCTCATTAAGCGCAGATAGGATTACCGTTAATGCGATTTCCCCAGGTTGGATTGAAACAGGAGATTATGCAAAATTAAGCCAAATTGATCATGAACAGCATCTATCAAAGCGAGTAGGAAAACCAGATGATATAGCACGAGCCTGTCTTTATTTAACGGTCAATGAAAATGATTTCGTTACAGGCATTAACCTTGTCGTAGACGGTGGAATGACGAGGAAAATGATGTATGAGGAATAGACGGAAATCTATTTCATGAAGTAGTATAGCCGGTTAGATACAAAAAAACAGAGAAATAAATATCCGAACTATTACTTGTATATATGCAAGTTAGTTCGGATATTTTTTTATTGTCTTACTTGCAAGAATCTCTTACTGTGATATATCATCCATTTGAATTCATAGCAGCTTCTTTCCTCTCCATTCACCTAGAACGGAGTGATACATTCTATTTCTTAAATGGAATATTCAACAATTCCGGAACGGTGACAAACTTGTATCCTTGTTGTTGCAGTGCTGGAATAATTTGTTGGAGTGCTTTGATTGTATTAGTTCGATCTCCATCCGATTCTGCGCCGTCGTGCATGAGAATGATTGCACCAGGGTGAATTTTTTCTACTACATTTGAGGTTATAACTTCCGGCGGATCTTCTTGCCAATCCAACGAATCAACCGACCAGGCGATTACGTAATAGTTCATTTCGCCAAGCTTTTCTACTAGTTCATTGTATAAGAAACCATATGGTGGTCTAAATAGCTTTGTTCGGTAACCAATAATCCCGTTTAATGCATCTTCTGTTTTAGATACCTCTTCTTCCAGTATTTCAGGGGTGGCATCTTTGACAAGGTTAATATGGGAATATGTATGGTTTCCAATTACATGTCCTTCGTTATGAATTCGCTTCACTATTTCAGGATTTGCGACAGCTCTGGAACCAAACAAAAAGAAAGTTGCTGGAACATTGTATTGCTTTAATACATCCAATACACCATTTGTAAAGCGAGGGTCAGGACCATCATCAAAAGTTATAGCAATCTGTTTTTGGTCAGCAGGACCTTGTAAGAAAAAAATATCTGGATATCTTTTTTGTAAAATTCTTAGGTCAACAGGCTGTTGACGATTCCGTTCAAGCTTTTCCGGACCCCCTTTAAGGTCGGGAATATTCGCATGAACAGGTATGCCATCTAAAATATGAAAACAAAATATACATACAGCAACTAATATCCATTTTAGTATTCGATCGTTCATTCATGCATCTCCTTTTTGAAGTAATTACCTACTTTACTTATTTTTCATGCCTACTCCACTTTGTTTCCTCGATATGGAAGTCCTATTTCTATAAAAACCGACCCCATCCGTCATTGCTTTAGGGGTCAGTGTTCATTTACTTCCGTTTAGGATTCTGGATGGACACAGAATTTGGCCGCTTTGGATATGACGCTTTGTCTTGATCAGGTCCAGTCAAATTATTACGTTGGCCTAAAACCTTCCCAGTATACTCAATAGGATTTTGATTCTTCATGATTACCACCTCCAATATTAGGATGGGTAAAAATGAATCTCCTATAACGGGAAATTTTCCCATAGGAATTTCTGCTAATATATTTTAATGATAATATGCAACTTTTTGGTTGCTTATTATTGACGAGCAACCCATAGGTTGCGTATAATCAATTTATGATGTGGGATAAAGACTTAATATTCAAAGCGCTAGCTGACTCGACTCGGCGGCTTATATTAGACGAACTATCTGAACGGAATGAAATGACGTTGTATGAACTTACATCACGTCTAATTATGAAACACAACCTTAGCATTTCTCGTCAAGGGATAGCTAAACATATTACAGTATTGGAGGAGGCAGGTCTTTTAACATCAATTCGAAAAGGGAAATTTCGAGTATTAATATTCAACAACGAACCACTTAGAAATTTGTTGGAAGGATGGATTGAGTAGTAGACAAGAATATATATCCTGAAGACATAATGGGGAAACTAAAGTGTAAGAAGTTACTTCGAGTGTTTCAGACCGTTCAAAAAATGAAGGTATGGTGGAAACTTCCTAGCTTCCTGTATAGTTCACCATACACTACAGTCATTATAGGAGGATAAACATAATATGAATATTATTGTTACTAGTATATTTGTAGATGATCAAGATAAGGCACTAAATTTTTATACAGAAACGCTTGGTTTTGTAAAGAAGCATGATGTTCCAGCTGGTGAATTTAGATGGATAGCGCTAGTTTCTCCAGACAATCAAGAGGGGACTGAGCTTCTACTAGAACCAAATGATAATCCAGCTGCAAGCGATTATCAAAGTAAATTAATGGAGCAAGGTATTCCAGCAACGATGTTTGGTGTTGAAGATGTTCAAAAAGAGTATGAAAGATTATTAAAACATGATGTGAAGTTTACAATGGAGCCAACAAAAATGGGCAATAACACAATTGCTGTCTTTGATGATACATGCGGAAATCTTATTCAAATTATAGATTATTAATAAACCTATGTTAGTGAAAGGGACAAATTAATTTAGATAAAATTTAAAAAAGAACTATCATTTGAATCTAACTCATGATAGTTCTTTTTTATTTTATCTTTTGGAGTACAGTTCTCACAGGGAGGATTTTTCCTCTATATGAATTTAAGTATCAGCGAAGTGTATTTCCGCAGCGTTATAGATACTCTAACTTTGTTCAGATTTACACCCAGTTCGAATGTTTTCATCCCAGCCTCTTCTTATTTTTATAGTCCAAAATAAATGAGAATATATTCATCCTGCAATGTAATAAGATGGAATAAAGTAAAAGTTTGAAAATTTTAAAAGAAATGCGGTAACAAATGAACATAATCTATATGAATAAGGTTGGGAGGCTGACAGAATGAAATGGAGAGTACTTGCAATTACATTGGTCATACTACTCATTGGCGCAGGAGTAGGAGCGGCACTCGTCTATCACATTGAGGATGCAGCTGCAGCATTGAAAGAAACCTATAAACAAGAAATTGAGGTTTATCAATCTGAAAAAGATATGAAAATTAAAAACGATGTGTCATCTATTACTCAAGAGGAAATTGAAAGAATGGAAAAAGAAACAAGAGAATATTTACAAGAGAGAATCGGTAGTGATTATCAGAATGCACTCAATGAAAAAACAGAGGAAATAAAAAAGACTACCGATCAAAAAATAGAAGAAATCAAAAAATATATTGATGAGTTATTAAGCGCTGAGTAAGGCGCTTTTAATTATGTATTTAAGACAAAGAAAATCTTTTTAATTGAGAATTATTATCATTTATTGTATAGTGAATATAAGGATATTAAAATGGAGTGAGGGGAAACTTTTATGCAAATATATTGGACGAAAATAAATAAGATTATTGAGGAAACGCCTGAAATTAAAACATACATGCTTGACTGTCCTGAAGGCTTTACTTGGGAAGAAGGATCTCATACCCACATGGGACTGGAAGGTTTCAATGCGGGTGATAAACCAAACCGCGGTCTTGTACGCCATATGTCTATCTGTACGTTACCACACGAAAATGCAATCGGTATCACTACACGAATTAGAGAGCAGTGCTCTGAGTATAAAGCAACATTAAGAAATCTGGAAGTGGGAAGTAAAGTAGCAATTTTTAAAACTCACTCAAATGTACCGCTTAAAAGAGAAGATAAAAATATTTACCTGCTATCTTCTGGGGTTGGCTTGGCAACGTTCAGACCGTTAGTACTTGAGTTTTTCGACCGACCAGACAACGTTAATCAAATTCATTCCTTGAACATTGATTCATCTAAAGATTTCTTATTCCCTGAAATTTTCACATCTGCACCTGACAAGAAATTCGCGGCACAGTTTGTCGATAAACGTCAAGACTATTATGAAGAAATCAAAAAACTTGCTGCAGACAAAGAGAGAATCTTCTATGTTGTCGGTAGTGACGAATTCCTTGAACAAAACATCGAATTACTACGTGAACAAGGTATCAGGCCAGAGCAAATTATTCTTGATAAAAGAGAACAACAACGATTGAATTTTTTATAATGTAGAATATATGAGAATCTCTCATTGATAAAAGCGCTGAGAGATTTTTTAAATACAATATCTCGGAATAAAGATGTTTTGGTTAACTATTATGAACGTAAAGAGTAATATTAGTTTATAAAGTATATTAAGTTATAAAATAATACTTTATATATTAATGATAGTAATGGTAGTAGATTTATTGGGATTTTTTTATGAAAGCCAGCTGATTTCATCATAAAATAATTCCGCTTACAAATAATAGTGTGAGGTAAAGTAGCGATTATTACAGGAGCGGCACAAGGTATGGGGGCTATGCATGCTCGTAAATTCATAGAAGAAGGTGCCAAAGTAGCAATTACTGACCTGAACTTAGAAGGTGCACAAACACTAGCGAATGAGCTTGGGGAAAATGCAATTGCACTAAAATTAGATGTAGCTAATGAAGAAAATTGGATTGAAGTTGTCACAAAAACAGAAGAAGCATTTGGCCCAATTAATGTATTAGTAAACAACGCGGGAATTGGTATTTTCAAACCATTAGAAGAACTTACTGTAAAAGACTTCGAATTAACATTTAAGGTAGACGAGCTTGGTGTATTCTTAGGAATGCAAAAAGTACTTCCTTCTATGAAAAAAGCTGGAGTAGGTTCTATTGTTAACATTTCATCTGTAGATGGTTTGGTTAGTGCGCCAACGGCTATTGCTTATAGTGCTTCGAAACATGCTGTAACTGGTATGACAAAAGGTGCAGCTACTGAGTTAGGGCAATATAACATCCGTGTAAATTCTGTTCACCCAGGAATTATCAAAACACCTATGGCAGATCAACCAGATGTGGAAGAGTACCTGAAGCAACTTGAACAAGATATTCCACTTAGAAGAAGAGCAGAAGTTGAAGAAGTTTCTAATTTAGTTATTTACCTTGCTTCCGATGATTCAAGTTATTCAACTGGAGCACAATTTGTAGTAGATGGCGGCATGATTTCTGACTTATAATATGTAAAAATATTTTGAATGTAGATATCCTCTACAGTCAGTGATGATAAAAATTAAAGCCCAATTCCATTTTTATAGGGAATTGGGCTTTATATATGTCCACATAACAACAAACCTTTAGGCTAGTTGTTCCGTTCTTTTCATACGCATCAACGTTCCATTAGGCTCTGATAGATTATCTGCTAAAATCTGGTTCATTCTACAAAAGTGATCAAAGAAGCTCTGTGCATGCTTTCTTTCTTGTTCGTCACTTTTTAATGAAACAATATCACGTAAGATTTGAGCCATCCATTCATTATCAAAATAACGGTATTTACCTGTATTCCATGTCATCTTCTCAGGGGATGTTTCATTGACATAGTAGTTCCAAAACTGTAAGCTTTCCGATTCCTGTTCTGTAAGCTCTAGTCGGTATACTGAATGAGAAGGGATGTATCCATCTTCACAGAACTTTCCGATGAAATTTTCATTTACCATGTATGCACCTATAATACGTCTTTCTTTTTCAGGTAAACTAGAATCTCTAGCTGTTAGGAGGCAAACACTATTCGGATACAAGCGAGTTGGCTTTTGTGGTTTACCTTTGTGAGCACCGCTTTTTATTTCACCTGTAAAGACCTGCCATTCTGTAAAAACTGCACTCTGTTCTTCGTCGTCGCACCAGAAAACCATTTGTGATTTAGGATGAAGTTTGTGGTTTTTCATCAATTTTTCATGTTCCATACGAAGTTGTTGTTCTTGGCGTTGACGTATTTTCTCTTCTTCCTTTTTCTGCTCTATCTTCTCAAGTTCTAATTCCTTTTCTTCAATAATCTTCTTAAGGGAATGAGCAGCTTTTTCATCGTGCATTTTCAAGAACTTACCAAAGGCATCAGGAAAAACGAATTTTTTTCTCTCTGTTTCGAAATGTATTTCGATGACAGAGTCATTTTGCTTCACAATACTACCTTTTCCGAAACGCTTGTGAGTAACTTCCTTATTAATTAAATTCAATGTTTTTTGCCTCCCTGTAATTCAATACTTAGTTCAACGATTTGATTCACTTGTTAGGCACATCGACAAATCTAATTGTCGAGGGTGTCTCTTACGTGTTTCGTTTCCTTAACAGGTGACGTTCAAAAATAGATGACTGCTTCCGATACATTCACTATTTTTCCTCTATTAAGATTAGTACAAAAAAAAACGCACCCAAATTCTAGCTGCAAATACTACATTAGAATTTGAAATACGATTTTCCATAAGTGTAAAATAATTGTAACATATTTCTAGAGAAAATACAAATTTTATGATTGACAGTATATTTAGGTTTGTTTTATAATGATATATTTGATTTGATATAGTTATATAATATGTGTGTGTATTCGTATGAAAGTGTCTGTTTTAATAGAGTGGAAGGGGGCATAATGGATGGTGTTGTTACACAAAATTGGTCAGAAACCAGTCATTGCTGCTGTGCGTAACCCTAATGATACAGAAAAAGCCCTAGAAAGCGGGGTAGATAATCTGTTTTTTATGGGCGGCTCCATAAAAGAAATGATTCATGCAGTGAAGATAACTTCTGATGCCGGTAAGAATGCATTCATACATTTAGATTTAATACGTGGTTTATCGAGTATTGATAAAGAGGTACTGCCATTTATCGTAGAATATATGGGAGCAGATGGTATTATTACCCCAAAAAGCCACTTAATAAAAGATGCTCAAAAGATTGGATTATACGCCATTTTGCATTTTTTTATCTTGGATTCACTTGCCCTTGAAAACGCCTTGAAGTTAGCGACAAAAATCAAACCAGATGGTATTGAATTAATGCCAGGTGTTGTTGAAAAGGTAGTATCACGGTTTACAGAGGAATTACCAGATATTCCAGTCATTGCTAGCGGTTTGATTGAAACAGTAGAAGAGGTTTCA
Organism: Paenibacillus bovis; assembly: GCA_007679095.1. GTDB lineage: Bacteria > Bacillota > Bacilli > Bacillales > Bacillaceae_C > Lederbergia > Lederbergia graminis. The sequence goes on along the minus strand of VEFU01000014.1, from coordinate 15,462 downwards.
ACGATATTACATGCTGGTGCCACTTCCCTTTCTATTAGCAATCCAAGTTTGTGGCCCTTGAGTTTCAAAGACATACATCCTTCTAATTGAATTTATTATTCTTTTATAATAAAATAGAGTTGGAAAATCAAATAGTTCTTGATACATAACTTATTTGTGATAAGCAGCGGATGAGAGAAAGCTTGAACAATAAGGGGTTACTTTTTTGTACCCTTTTATTGATCAGCTTTCTCTTTTTTTTGTTTGTTAAAGGATGTATCAAGGGAAAGAAAGGGGATGGTAGTTCATGCGAAATAATACAAATTTGAGCTGCAAGGATGTGCTAAGTACAGTAGATGCGTTCTTTTTTGATTTAGATGGTTGTATTTATCATACGGACCAACTAGCATCAGGCGCTAACGAATTACTGGAATTGCTTCGCCAGTCAGGTAAAAAGGTAGGATTTATAACTAATAATTCCCGAGAAACGGGTGTTGAAATAGCTAAAAAGCTAAAAAATATGGGGTTATCTGTAACGCCTGGCCAGATTGTGACTGCTACAGAAATGACAGGGGCGTATTTAAAGGAAAAATACGGCTCGCTAAATGTGACGGTTGTTGGTTCAGAAGCACTTGGACAATCTTTGGAACGCTGGGGTCACCATGTGTTGGCTCTTGAAGAGGCGGAAAAGGTAGATGCTGTAGTAGTAGGTAGAGATACCGAATTTACTTTTGATAAATTGCATCTAGTAGCAGAATTAGAAGGTAAAGGTGCTAGAGTCGTATCGACAAATCCTGATATGTATCATCCGGGCAAAGGTGGAGTTAGAGTACCAGAAACCGGAGCATTGATTGCTGCAATCGAAGCGATAATCCAGAAGTCTGTTGAATATGTTGGAAAGCCAGACCCTTACCTTTTCCAATTTGGAATGAACCTTTTCGAAGCTGCACCTTCTAAAAGCGTAATGGTAGGTGACAACTTAGAAACAGATATTAAAGGTGGTATTCAAGCAGGAATGCACACTATTTGGATTCGTGGAGCAGGGATGGGTCAATCATTGGATGACCTTGAGGAACGTACACAAAAACCAGATGTGACTATTAATCAACTAGATGAATTATTAGTGGATTTTCAAGAGTATGTCATGATGACAAAATAAGTAGGATAGAACATTAATAGTTAAAATTAGGAGGAACTGATTATGTCTAACAATGAAAAAGATTTTTCTATCATTATTATTCCGGATACACAAGTTTTAACATGGAAAGATCCAGCAATTTTATTCAACATGACAAAGTGGATTAAAGAAAATGCGGAACAGTTGAATTTGCAAATGGTTCTCCATGTTGGAGATGTAGTCGACAGTGGTGCGAGGGATGAAGAACAATTTAAAGTTGCAGAGAAGGCATTGAATGAAATCTATGATGCTGATATACCAATGCTTTTAGCGGTAGGGAATCATGACTATGATAATTTATTATCGGAAGATCGTAGCTTGACGATGTTTAATCAATATTTCGGACCACATATATATGAAAATCGTCCATGGTTTGGTGGAACATTTGAGGAAGGGCAAATAGAAAATAGTTATGCAACGTTGGACATAGCAGGTAGAAAGTTTCTATTCTTATCACTTGAATTCGGAGCGAGAGATGAAGTGCTCGCATGGGCCGATGAAATTATGACGAAATATCACGACCACTCTGTAATGATTACTACCCACTGCTATATGTATATGTATGGAGAGAGAACGAAGGTAGGAGATAATCATAATCCGAAAGATTATCCAGGTGCAACTGGCGCAAATGATGGGGAAGATTTATGGCAAAAGTCCTTTAAAAAACATCCTAATTTACTTGCTGTATTTTCTGGTCACCAAATTACAGAGAATGTAAGCTACCGAACAGATTTAGGAGACCATGGAAATCTAGTTTTCCAATCATTCCAAAACTGGCAAACTGCAGAAAACTGTGGAGAGGGAAGAATTCGGATATTAAACATTAGTCCATCTAAAAATGAAATGACTCTAAGTGTTTTTAATACACATCGTCAGGAATATGAAAACACAGATGGCTTCCAGGTTGTAGTGCCGTTTAATATAAAGTCAGAGGCAAACCTTGTTTATCCAATGAAATAAGTAATGCTAGATATAATAAAAAACCGAACTATCTTCAACCTCATTGATAGTTCGGTTTTATCTTTATCCTTATTTACTTAGGTTGTATATATCCTTCTGCTTTTAGTAGTTCAGCGATTAATACTGCTCCACCAGCTGCCCCGCGCAGTGTATTATGAGAAAGACCTACAAATTTAAAATCATAGATGGAGTCCTCTCGTAATCTTCCAACAGATACTCCCATTCCTTTCTCAACATCACGGTCTAGTTTTGTTTGTGGACGATTTTCCTCTTCGAAGTACGTGATAAATTGTTCAGGTGCGCTTGGTAAGCCAAGTTCCTGTGGTCGTCCTTTATATTGAGACCAACGTGTAAGAATTTCTTCTTTGCTTGGTTTTTCTTTAAACGATACAAATACAGTTGCCATATGACCGTCTGTAACTGGAACACGGATACATTGTGTAGAAATGACAGGTTCGCTTGCTTTTACGATCTCACCATTTTCTACTTTCCCCCAAATCCGCAGTGGCTCTTGCTCACTCTTTTCCTCTTCACCACCGATATATGGGATGACATTATCCAAGATTTCTGGCCAATCATCAAAGTTTTTCCCAGCTCCAGAAATTGCTTGGTAAGTGGAAGCTATCACTTGAGTTGGTTGATAATCCAATAGTGCATGAAGTGCTGGGACATAGCTCTGAATAGAACAATTTGGTTTTACTGCGATAAATCCAGTTGAAGTTCCTAGACGCTTTCTTTGTGCCTCGATTACCTTTAAATGATCTGGATTGATTTCTGGAATCACCATTGGTACATCTGGTGTCCAACGATGTGCGGAGTTATTGGAAACAACTGGAGTACCTGTTTTCGCATAAGCTTCTTCTAATGCCTTCACATCATCTTTTTTCATATCAACTGCACAAAAGATGAAGTCAACTTCAGACGTTACTTCTTCAACTTTTGATGCATCTTGAACAACTATATTTTTAACAGGCTCAGGAATTGGATCTACCATTTTCCATCTGTTTTTCACAGCTTCTTCATATGTTTTTCCTGCTGAACTAGCACTCGCTGCAATAGCAGTAACCTCAAACCAAGGGTGTTGATCTAACAGTTGAACAAACCGTTGACCTACCATTCCTGTTCCACCAACGATACCAACTTTTAATTTTTGTGTCATTAAAAATCTGCTCCTTTAATAAATTTTGAAACCTAAAGTTTCCCTTGAAATAAAAAAACATCCCAAAGACTTCCTGTCTAAGGGACGAGATTTACCCGCGGTACCACCCAATTTTACTGATCTGTTGCCATCTCAGCCTCTTCAAGTACACCATTGCAAAGCAATTAGTATACTTTAGCTCTGTAACAGGAGCTCCTGGCACATCATCCCCCAATCATTCAGGTTCCTATGTGCTGCTCAGAGTTTTTATTCAATAAAGAATGCTTTACTCCTTTTCACCATACGGAGCTCTCTGTAAAAGATTTACTTTATTTACTCGTCTCTTCATTGCATGTGAATATAGATGACATTTTGAATATTGACAATATAGTACCAAACAATTTCCGTTTGGTAAACTTATTTCTATAAATTTCGATAAAAATCTTAGTTGTTCGTTAACAAATATTTTTCTACTATTAATAAATTGGGATTAAACAACAATTGAACTAGATATAATTCACAATAATATTAGCGGTAACATACCGCTACGGAAATACACTTCGCTTTCCGCGGGCTTAGAAAAGTGAAAGGGGATTGGAACTAGAAGGAAGGCTAAATTCACAACATCCTGTTGGCCCTCGCCGTGTTTCCTTTATTTTAAGCTCTGTTAAACTCTGATGTTGATTTTCGCTCCTGTACACTCGCTTTCCGCGGGCACGACCTCAGCTAACTTGGCAAAGAAAACCCGCTTTGCCAGTGGATCTTCGGCTCGTGCTGTTCCCACAGGAGTCTCGTGTACATCCGCTACAATCAACTAAGTTGTTAACAACAATCAACTTTAACAGAGCCTTATTTTAAGAAGGGACTAGCTACCGCTCGCCCCGCGGAAAGCGTCCGCCTAGCAGGCTAAACGCTACATCCTGTGGCACCGCCTGCACTAGTACATCGTGTACGTCGGAGCGGAAATCAACTGTATGAATAGAACTCTCCATTAGGAGGACTTTTTCAGTGCCCTTCCGTACTTCCCGTAGGAGTCTTCGTGTATTTCCTCCGCTAACACACTTAAATTCGGATATCCGTCAGTCCCATCCTGTGAGAACAGCGCTTCGAGGACAGAGTAAAACCGAACTATCATTAGTTTGAAATAGTTCGGTTTTTTAATTCTTCTATATTTCTTTATCTCAGTTTCATTTGCTATTACGCGGATATTATGATCCTATTTTTACTGTGTCTGTTGATGGTAGGCGGTCTGTAAAGAATTCCATTCCGCGTTTGAATGCTGTTAGTCCGTATAGCATGGAGCTCCAGTCAATTAATGTTACTTTTGTTGGGTACCAACGGTTAGGTTGTTCTAGATGCCACCAAGAAATACGGTGCAATCCATATTTATAAGCTGCACGGAATTTTTCTTCGTCTTCTTTATCCTCTGGGTTTGTGTACACATCATATGGAATGTGTAATGAATATTGTGCATATAGGTCATAAATTCCCGCAGGATATACTGGTAGGAAACCACCAATGATGTAAGATGATGCAATATCATGTGGTGCATCGTTAATTTTATCTGCGTGATATCCACCATGTAATCCGTCATTTGGACCTGCACCATATCCCCAAATATAAGAAGGAACATCAGATAGTTCTTTCCACTTCAAACGGTCTGCTAAACAAGCATTTTCGTAGAATTCTCTATATGTTGGACTCTTTGCGTAATCCGGAACAAGATAGAATGGAAATTGTTGCACAAATGATGATAAAAATGCTGTTTTATCAAGTGTAGTATCATCATTTAGAACTTTCAAACCACGGAAGTCAGCTTGTGGCAGATTCTTGATTTGATCTTCCGCAAAGTTGTTATACCATAAATCTTGAATATCTTTGTTATCTGGCTGTCCTAAAAGTGCAAGATAAGAAACTAATACATATTCATTGTATGCAGGTAAAGGAAGTCCACCTTTTCCATCTTTTACAACCATATTAATAACACCAGTTTCTTTATCGTTAACAACGACACTCCAATCGATTTCTTTTAGGAGTTTATCTGCAAGTTCCGCAATTCTAGGATTTCTATCATTAAAATGAGAACCAGCAAATAATGCACCAGCAACTAATAGAGATGTATCAATTGTTGAAATCTCAGAATGAATATTTTCTCCTGTTTCCATATCAGCGAAGTGACAGAAGAAGCCAGTTGCTTCATCTCTTGTTACGTTACAGCCTTCAATTTCCCCAGAAACTGCTTGTAATGTAACTAATGCTTTCTCCGCTGCGTTATCATCCCATCCTTCTAGATCGGCAACACATAGACTAATTAGCCCTACTCCAGTTGCAGCAATAGAACTACGGTTATCAGGATTTTCTCCTAATGTATTATAACCATCTGCATAAAGACCAGTGCGTGGGTTTCGAGAGGCGTCATATATTCTGTATGAATCCTCATACTGGCGATCAAAGAAATCCTTTACTCTCTTAGGAAGTTCGTTATAAAGCTTAGTTGTATTGGACATGTTAATCCCCTTTCTTTCGTTGAACACTTATGTTGTAGTAATGATAAATTAGAACAATTCATCAAATGAAATCTTAAATAAGGAAGAAATCATTGTAAGACTATTGGATAGAATAAAATAAATTTTATATGCTAAATAAATAGCATCTCCAAAGGTCGATGATATAGTATTATAAAGAAAGATTTATTTTTATGGAATGAATAAAAACATGTTGTTTGTATAATTCATCAATAAATTTTTATAAGGAAGTGCTGATGTGGTAGTTGTGGAGGGTGTATACTATGATGTCGAGCCGTCGTGGAGTGTTAAAAAAGGCTTCGGATTTAACACCATCGTCTACGTAATGGATGGAAAAGTAGTCTACACTATTAATAATAAAAGGTTAACTGTAGAAAAAGGGGAATTCTTGTATATACCTTCACAGGTCGAGCGCTCTTGGATGAATCATCCAGAAGGACCTCATAAAAAATACACGGTCATTTTTTCTTGGGAAAATGACTTTACGGAAATTCCACCATTCTTTAATAAAGAGGCAATCTTTAAGTTTAAGCCTCGAAATACATCTTACTATGAACAAAGGTTAGCATTCTTAAATATTCAGTGGTTAGGAAAACGGAATTTATATGAAGAGTTATCTTGTAATATCACATTTGAATTAATATTATTAATTTCTCAAGAAAGATTAGAATGGCATACTTCTCCAGTGAAGGAGCGAACAGCCAGGAAGATACAGGAATATATATTAAATAATTATAGAAGAACAATTACAATCGAAGAGTTGGCAGAAGTAGGAGACATTACACCAAACTATGTCACTGTACTTTTTAAAGAGGTAATCGGAATAACACCGATTCAGTACATCCATCAAACTCGTGTGAACGCGGCGTTGAATTTACTTACTACTACAGAGATGACGGTTAGGGAAGTTGGTGAATACTTAGGTTATAGTGATCAAGCCCATTTTAGTCGCATTTTTAAAAAATGGATGGGAACTGCTCCTATAAATATAAAAACTCAATAATGGTACATTTCCACTTGAACTAACATCAGGAAGCTTTTGAAAAGTGAACATATACTTTTCGCAAGCTTCCTTTTTTATTGCTTGCTACGAAAACTATCAGGTGTAACTCCAGTGTATTTTTTAAAGGTGCGATAAAAGTAAGGCATACTTGAAAATCCAGCCTGTTTGGCAATCGATTCAACAGTTTCATTGCTTTCCCTTAATTTCTTCTTTATATAAGAAATTCTTTTCGTGATGATAAATTCGTTTACATTTACCCCCATTTTGGATTTGAATACTCTACTATAATGAGCTGAAGAAACAGCTGCTTTTTTGGCTAATCCTACTAGTGTTAAAGAGGTTTGAAAATGATTAGATATATATTCAATGCTTTCCTTTAACCAGGGGATTTGAGAGCTTTTCTTATGTACATTCGTAGGTGTGGAATGGCGATACACACATAATAAAAATCTTTGCAGTAATAAGAGTATGGAAGTTTCAAAGTCTACTAGTTTATTCAATAATTCACTCTTTATTTCATGCAAAATATCCTCCAACACAATGGTTTGCTCTGGCGGAATCGTATAAATAAAGTGTTCTTGCGTGTTAAGAAGTTCATGGAATCTTGGTTCTTTCATTCCAAACATATATTTTAGTAGCTGTGGATGAAAATAAATAATAGATGAAGTAATGAGCTGGTTAGCATCGGGAATCGCAAAATGGACTGTATTTTGCGGAATGATGGCAATATCTCCAGACATCACTGGATAAAATTGACTATCAATATAAAAGTCTCCCTTCCCTTTATGAATAAATATGATTTCATGCCAATCATGTAAGTGGGAAGGAAGCTCCTGTTCAGGCTTTTTTGTATCTTTATCAATGAACCAAATGGGAAGCTCTAGATTGGAGTTTATTTCTTTACGAATTACGTTCATTATGCTCACCTCTGTCCTACATCAAAATAGGGTATAAAACTATCAAAAAAAGCTATTATTGAAACCTATTTTAACTGATATGATGAGAAAAACAATATGTCTTTAACTTTTAGGTGGGGAGAATTATTGAAACAAATATTATGTGAAAAAATAGGTGAATTTAAAATGTTGGAGGTAGAAAAACCAACATTGGAAAAAGGACATGCCATCATAAAAATAAAACGGATTGGAATATGTGGCACAGATATCCATGCTTACAATGGTGTACAGCCGTTTTTCACTTATCCAAGAGTATTAGGTCATGAGCTTTCTGGAGTGATTGATGAAATAGATAGTGATGAGGAATCATTAAAAGCTGGAGATAAGGTGGCGATTATACCGTATCGTTATTGTGGTAAATGCAATACATGTAAACAAGGAAAAACAAATTGTTGTCCAAATATTAGTGTGATGGGAGTTCACGAGGATGGAGGCATGCAGGAGTATATCTCTGTTCCCACTTCACATTTGTTACAAGTTAATGACCTGTCATTGGATGAAGCAGCATTGTTAGAGCCCCTTGCAATTGGAGCACATGCAGTTCGTAGAGGAGAAGTGAACTGTAATCAAACAATCGCAGTTGTCGGTGCAGGACCAATTGGACTAGGGATCATGTTATTTGCAAAAGAAGTAGGAGCAAATATTATTGCTGTTGATATTAATGAAAATAGACTAAAGTTTTGTCATGAATGGCTTGACATAAAGCATAGTGTAAATGCAATACAAAATCCTGTAGAAGCTATCCAGCAAATAACAAACGGGAATATGGTAGATATTGTTTTTGATGCTACTGGTAATAAGAAATCAATGGAACAATCATTAGATTTTATATCGTACGGTGGAAAAGTAGTATATGTTGGTCTAACGAAAGAGACGATCCAATTTCATAACCCGGATTTTCATAAACGAGAAACTACTTTAATGGGAAGTAGAAATGCAACAATAGAAGATTTTCTGAATGTGTATCATATGTTAAAGAATAGTAAGGTGAATATACAACGATATATAACTCATAGGGCACCATTCCAACATATGTTGGAAGCCTTTCCAACTTGGATAAAACCCGATGCGAACGTAATAAAAGCGATGGTGGAGTTATAAGTATGGAAAGACATAGCGCTTTTCAAAGTAAGAAAGAGGGGGTAATGAAATGCAATCAGCACATCTTATCTTAAATGAAAACGATAATGTAGCAATTGCTCTTAAGCACTTTCGAAAGGGAGATATTCTCTCATTACAAGATAACGAAATTGAAATCATAGAGGATATACCTAAAGGGCATAAAATTGCCATACAACCAATTCCAGAGCTCCATCATGTTGTGAAGTATGGATATCCGATTGGACATGCAAAAGAGTCTATTCAGGTTGGAGAATGGGTTCATACCCAGAATGTGCAGACTAATTTAGAGGGAACATTACAATATACGTATCAACCAAGCTTAGAAAGTATAGAGGAAGTTTCTTCTAATCTAACATTTAACGGTTATGTACGTGAAAATGGTGACGTGGGGATTCGCAATGAAATTTGGATTATTAATACAGTAGGTTGCATTAATAAAACATGTGAAATCATTGCAAAATTAGCAAATGAACAATTTAAGGATGAAAATTTAGATGGTGTATACCACTATCCACACTTATTTGGATGCTCACAGCTAGGTGATGATCTCTATTATACACAAAAGATATTAAGTAATTTAGTGCATCATCCCAATGCAGCTGGGATATTAGTATTAGGGCTAGGCTGTGAAAATAACTATATTGAAGAATTTAAAAAAGTAATCGGGGATTACAATGAAAAACGAGTAAAGTTTTTAGAAGTTCAAGCAGTTGATGATGAAATTGAAGACTCTATGGTCCTAATTGAAGAGTTAGTAGATTATGCAACAACATTCAAGCGTCAACCAGTTCCCGTATCGAAGCTGAAAATTGGCTTAAAGTGTGGTGGATCTGACGGTTATTCAGGAATTACCGGGAACCCATTGTTAGGATCTTTTTCCGATATGTTGATTGCCCATGGAGGATCGACGATATTGACGGAAACGCCGGAATTATTTGGTGCGGAACAAATTCTAATGGACAGGGCGCAGGATGAAGAAACATTTCATAAAATTGTCCATTTAATAAATGATTTTAAAGAATATTATATTCGTCATGGACAGAACGTCTATGAAAATCCTTCCCCAGGAAACAAAGATGGCGGTATCACTACACTCGAGGAAAAGTCGCTCGGGAATGTGCAAAAAGGAGGAAATGCTCCGGTAGTAGATGTCCTCCCGTATGGATCGAGAATAAATAAATCTGGCTTAAGTTTATTGCAAGGTCCAGGAAATGATTTGATTTCGGTTACAGCCTTAGCTGCAGCAGGTGCCCAAATCGTTCTATTTACTACAGGAAGAGGTACACCATTTGGCGGTCCAGTACCTACCGTAAAAATATCAACTAATTCAGATTTATATCATAAAAAGAAAAATTGGATTGATTTTAATGCAGGTTCACTAGTAGAAGGTCAGGACAAAGCAGAATTAACAAAGGAATTCTTTGATTATATGTTGAAGCTTGCATCAGGAGAAATCAAAACGAATAATGAAAAATTCGGATTCAAGGAGATTTCTATTTTCAAAGATGGTGTGATTTTGTAAGAGAATAGTTGAAGAAGAATTCTAGGAGTGAAACTTGTGCAGATTCTTAATAATTCGTTACTAAATAATGAGCTTATTCAAGATGTGAATGATGCAGTTGTAAAGGATTTACCTGAGAAGGTAATCCAATTTGGTCAAGGTAACTTCATGCGTGGGTATATTGACTGGATGATCGACAAGATGAATAAACAAGGATTGTTTAATGGAAAAGTTGTTGTCGTTCAACCACGTTCACAAGGACCAACAATTCCATTATTAAACGAACAAGACGGCCTTTACACCCTGATTTTAAGGGGTGTTCAACAAAATAGTGTGGTTGATAAACATGAAATTATTACGTCTATCTCACGAGGATTAAATGCTATAAATGAATGGGATGAAGTGCTAAAAGTTGCAGAGTCAGAGGAACTAGAATTTGTTTTTTCTAATACAACGGAAGCAGGTATTACCTATGTAAAAGAAGATTTTAACATCGGGGAACCACCAAGCTCGTATCCTGGTAAACTAACTGCTTTTTTATATCACCGTTTCTCTACATTTAATGGGAGCGATAATAAAGGGTTAATTATTGTTCCATGTGAATTAGTGGAGGATAATGGGCAAAAGTTGAAGGAAATCGTCCGTCAAAAAATAGCCGATTGGCATTTGCCGAGTGAATTTGCAGAATGGGTGGAGAAACATAATTATTTTTGTCACACACTAGTAGACCGAATTGTAACTGGATTCCCAAAAGACGATTTGGAATATTTTCATCAATTATTAGGATATAAGGATAATTTCCTTACTATTGGTGAACCGTACCATTTGTTTGCAATTGATGCGGATGAGATTGTTCGCGAAAAGTTACCTTTGGACAAGGCTGGTATCAATGTGAAATGGGGAGATATTACACCATATCGAGAAATTAAGGTTAGACTTTTAAACGGTCCTCATACGTTAATGTTTGCAGTAGGCTATTTAGCTGGTGTTGATACAGTACAAGAGGTAATGCAGGACGAAGAATTACTTGCTTTTGTAGAACGTGGCTTTACCGAAATCCTTCCTGTTGTGGACGGGTCAGAAGAAGAAAAAAACGAATTTGCAAAAAACGTAAAAGAACGATTTTTGAATCCATTTACGAAACATTACTTAACGGATATTGGATTAAATTCCATTAATAAATTTAAAACAAGGTTATTACCTGTTATTCACCGTTATTTAGAACAACAAGGTAGTCTTCCAAGCGGGATATGTTTTTCATTTGCTGCACTGTTACATTACTATCGACCAATTCGTGTAGAAGAACAATACTTAATCGGAAATCGAGATGGTCAAGAATATAAAATTCAGGAAGATGAAAAAGTATTAAAGCTATTCTTGCAAGAATGGGAGAAGGTAGCTCATCATCAAAAAACAGTAAGAGATTTCGTGGTAACAATCCTCGCAGAAGAAGAAATATGGGGAGAAGATTTAAACAAAATTCAAGATCTGGCAGAGACAATCACTTTTTATGTACAAGAAATAATGGCAAACGGGATGAGAATGACCGTAAGAAATTATCTGAAGTAAAGTAAATAAGATAAAAGGAATAGATAGATGTATATTCGAATAATGGTAGTGTAACAATATCGCTGCGGAAATACACTTAATTCATATAGTGGCAGTCTCATCCTGTACGAACAGTACTTAGAAGACTGAACGAAAACTCCGAACTATCTTGAATTGAATCCAGGATAGTTCGGTTTTTCATACCAACTATTTTCTATTGTGCCAGTCTCTTCATATATTATTTTAAGTCCCTGGGTTTCCCATCGAAATGGAGATTCTATTCCAGATGTTTATTTGATTAATAATCATAATTAAGTCTACATATTCTTTTTCATCGTAATGTTTTCTTACGCGTTCATATAAATCATCATTTACACCATTGTCTGCAATGAGCGTAACGCTTTCTGCCAATTCAATTGCCACTCTTTCGGATGGTGTAAATATGTCCGCTTCTTTCCATTTATCTAATTGCTCTATCTGTTCCTCTGGTACTTTTAATTTTCTAGCTGTTTTTGTATGCATGTTCAAGCAATAGGAACAACCATTAATCTGAGAAACTCGTATTTTAATAAGTTCTATTATCTTTTTATCTATCGCTGTACTATTCGTGTATTTTTCCAATTCCATTACTTTTTCCAATGCACTAGGTGCAACCTTGAAGTAATTCATTCTATTATTCATTTTCATCATACTTGCTGCTTTTACCTTACCCTTACTAATAAGATCTGCCATATCCATCCCTCTTTTCATTTAAAAACGATAATTATTCCGAGTATATTTTGAGGTGTTATTGATTATTCATCTTGGATGTGTGACATCTCTACTAATAATAAATGCTACCAATATGGAAGACAGTACTCCATAGGCCTTTTTGTGGATTTATCTTTTCTGTGAAAATTGGTAAGGTGAACATGGATTTTTTTCTTTATACTTAGGGGGAAATAGCATGGATAATGATTTTATTGTAAAACCAAAGATGGGCAGAATGGTGATGTTGGCATTTTTAAGTCTTGTTTTTGTCCTGATAGGCTTAGTGTTTCTGTTCGTTCAATTTGATGGAGACACAGTTATACCAAAAGTAATTGGAGCAATAACAGTTATCTTTTTTGGTCTTTGCATGCTGTACTATATTAAAGTGCTCATGAAACCAGAGCCGGCTGTAATTGTGACGAAGGAAGGAATTATAGACCAATCTAGTTATATAAGAGCAGGTCTTGTTAGATGGGAAGAGATTGAGGGAATTGATTTAATAAGTTTTTCAGGTCAAGATTACTTAGGGATTTTCACATTTGACCCAGATCTAATAATTGACCGTTCAAGTGGTTTTAAGAAAATGTTAAATCGAATGAATACAGGGCTGTTGCCATCACAAGTGAACATTCCTGTGAAACTGTTAAACTGCTCCATGGATGATTTAATGAATGCGATTAGTGAGCGGTGGGAAGCAGCAATACAGAATAATACGACTGTCGGACAATAATGAATAATCTAGTAGAAAAAGCCGCTGAGTAAAGGAACTCATGCGGCTGTCTTTGTATATGAAGCTTATTTTTCTCCACCAATTTCAATGAGGATTTTTGCTTGTGAAAGGTCATTAGATAAAGCATGGAATCCTTCTTCTACTACGTCTTGTAACTTGATTTTCTTTGTAAGTATTGGTTCTACGTTCGTATTTTTATCTTTGAGAATGTCAATTGATTTTTTAAATGTTTCATGTTCATAGCCGAGTGATGATGATAACTTCACTCCAGAAGTCATTAATGTAATTGGGTTGAACTCGAAATTTTTCGCATGAATAGCTACGACTACTACATTGCCTTTCGGTTTTGTAGAACTAATTGCAGCATCAAATGTTGCCTTCACACCAGCAACCTCGAGAGAAGCGTCGACACCAGTAGGATATTTTTCTTTAATAAATGCAACGGCATCATTATCTCTAGTATTTAACACTTCTGTTGCTCCAACTTCTTTTGCCTTAGATAATCGTTCATCTGACAAATCAAATGCAAGAATATTTTTTGCACCTGCTGCTTTAGCTGCTACTATTGCAAATAGGCCAATTGGTCCCACTCCAAAAACAGCTACAGTATCGCCTTCTTTTACTTCAGCATCCTTTACAGCTTGAGCAGCTACGGAAAGAGGTTCAACGAGTGCTGCTTTTTCTAATGATAAGTCATCAGGAATTGGAACAACATTACCTTCATTCGCAACGAAATACTCTGCAAATGATCCATCTGTATGAAGTCCTGCGGAGTAAAACTCATAATAACGATCTATTTCTGGAGAATGCTTACCTGAAGTAACAACAGGATTCACTACAACTCGATCGCCTTTTTTGAATTTCTGTACATTGCTGCCAACTTCTTCTACAACTCCTGAAAATTCATGGCCTAATACAAGCGGAGCCATTTCTCCTGTTAAAGGGTGTGGCTGATCAACTTGAACAAGTAAAGGTCCAATTTCATATTCATGTAAGTCTGTTCCACATATGCCGGTCCAACTAACTTTAATCTTTACATCATTTTCCCCGACAGCTTTTACATCGCGTTCCTCTACACGCACATCCTTATTTCCATACAGTACAGCTGCTTTCATTTTTTCTGCCATATGAATTCCTCCTAATAATATTGTGAAGTATTTCACATAAATAAAGAAGTTTTACTACATCTTTATTATATCGCTAAGAGTTGGAAATCTAGTAAACACAAAAATAGTAACTGATGTTTAAACAACAGTTATAATAGAATTGTCGAGTATTGCTAAAGGAGAATGTTTGATGAAGCAGGATAGAAGAGTACGAAGAACAAGAAAAGCATTGCAAGCTGCCTACCTCAGGTTATGTAAGTTGTATCAAGAACATGAAATTTCTGTATCGATGATCACGGATGAAGCGGATATTAATCGAGCTACATTTTATATGCACTTTACAAATAAGGAAGATTTTATTGAAGAAATGTTATATGACCTTCTTACTGGTCTTGAAGATGCTATTATTACTGCCTTTCAACATCACAGTACGATAAACATAAATAAACTCACACCAACGACCGAAGTTATTTTTCAATATATAGAAGAGAATATGGAAGCTTTGCAGGCTTTATCTAAGAGTCATGCTGATTTTATGAAGAGATTTGAGCAATTGTTTCATCATATCTTTACCGAAAGGATCTATATAGAGACAAAATCGCCTAAGGACAATCTAAACTATGATATCTTTATCCATTATCAAACAAAAGCAACGCTAGGGCTTATCCAATATTGGATTAATTCAAATTCCAAGTTTAGTAAAGAATACATGATGGATCAATTAACACTGCTCTCCAATACACAAATAACAAGCTTACAATTAAAAAGTTAAAGGATTCTGGGAAAAAAGAATATAGATCATATTAATATCCAAACTATTACTTTCTATAAGATCTTTTGCATGAAGTTTTTTCTGTTAAAGTTCATTGTTGTTAACAACTTAGTTGATTGTAGCGGATGTACACGAGACTCCTGGAGCGACCGAGCATAGGTCGTAACATATAGCGGGTGGGATTCCCGTCGAGAA
>VEFU01000149.1 GCA_007679095.1 Paenibacillus bovis | reverse complement strand
CTCATATAAGCGTACAACAATCCTACTAATAAAACTTCAATATCTCCTCCCTCTGTATCACCCTCCCTCATAATAACAATTTTCTCATACTTGACATCATTTATCTCAAAATCTCCTCCTGCCCCAGCACCAATCCTATCAATCATACTATTAATTTCTTCATTTTTCAAAATGTCTTCTAACTTCGCCTTTTCCCTATTAATCACTTTTCCCCCAAGTGCTAATACTGCCTCCAATTTTCTATCTCTTCCTTCTTTCCCTCAACCACCACCAGAATCCCCTTCCACAACATATACTTCATTTTTTTCCGCATTACCACATTCACCACCTCTTAATTTTCCACATAAAACTGTATCCCTCTTCCCCCTCTTCTTCCCCCTCCTACCTTCTTCTCTTCCTTTTCTACCACCTTCACCAGCTTGTAACTGTTCCGCGTATTCTCTCCATAACTTAACTAGACGAAGCATCTCATACTTTAGTAACTTCGTTTTTCCTGCACCAGTAATCCCCCCA
>VEFU01000148.1 GCA_007679095.1 Paenibacillus bovis | reverse complement strand
GGAAGCTTTGGGCGCGTGGGTTAGTTTTTAGGAGGGGAGGGGGGGAGTGAAAGTGGGTGGGAGAGAGTGTGTGCGAGGGGGATGAGGGGTGGGGGTTAGAATGTGAGTAGAGGAAGGGTAGTATGGGAGGGATGGGTGGAGGGAAGGTGGGGGTGGGGGTTGGAAGGGTGGTAGGTATGGTGTAGAAGGTGGAGGAAGATTGAATATGAGGGTGGAGTAAAGGTGGAGGGGGTGTTTGGGTGGTGTGGGGGGTAAGGTGGATGTTGAGAGGTAGTATAATTTGAGGGAGTGTGTGGTTGAGAGAGTGGGGAGATGGTTGGGGGTTTGGTGGGGGTGGGAAGTTAGGGGAGAAGGAATTTGGGTAGGTTAGGAGGGTTATAGTTAGGGGGGGGGTTTAGTGGGGGTTGAATTGGGAGGTTGGAGGGAAGTGTAAGGGGTGGTGTTAAGGTTGGAGGAGGGGGGAGGGGTGAGGGGGTATACTTGGGGTTGGGGGTCGGGAGAGACGTGGGTTTTTGGTAAAGAGGGGGGTGGGGGGATGGCGTG
>VEFU01000147.1 GCA_007679095.1 Paenibacillus bovis | reverse complement strand
CTAAAAACTAACCCACCCCCCCAAACCTTCCCTCACAATCCTTCCAAATCATTCCCACACTCTAAACCCACAACCCACCTTCACTCCCACACCTACAACTCCACCACCCACCAAACTCCCCCTTACTCATCCCCTCCTTCCCCATCCAACCCCCATCCCTCAACCCATAAAACCTACCCCCCCCATAACACCCTTATCTCCCCCAACACTTCACATCCACCCCCACCTTTCCCACCTCCATCTCCCCTCATCCCATCCTCCCCCTCTACTCCCTCCCAACCCTTCCCCTCTTCCCCCATTAAACCCCTACCCCACCTCCCTTCACAACCTCCTCACACACTTCCCTCCCTATCCCTCCTCCCCCTACCAAATTTCACACCACCTCTCCTTACTACCACACCACCCCCATCCACCCACCCCTCCTCTACCACTTCTTCCCCCACCACCATCCCTCCCTACCTATCTCCCCAACCCATAACTCCTCAAACCATCTAACCATCAACCCCCCCTCAACATCACATTTCCCATAGCCCAACCTACTAA
>VEFU01000146.1 GCA_007679095.1 Paenibacillus bovis | reverse complement strand
CTGGAGACAGGGCTTTCCCTTCGGGGACAGCGGTGACAGGTGGTGCATGGTTGTCGTCAGCTCGTGTCGTGAGATGTTGGGTTAAGTCCCGCAACGAGCGCAACCCTTGATCTTAGTTGCCAGCATTCAGTTGGGCACTCTAAGGTGACTGCCGGTGACAAACCGGAGGAAGGTGGGGATGACGTCAAATCATCATGCCCCTTATGACCTGGGCTACACACGTGCTACAATGGATGGTACAGAGGGCTGCAAGACCGCGAGGTTTAGCCAATCCCTTAAAACCATTCTCAGTTCGGATTGTAGGCTGCAACTCGCCTACATGAAGCCGGAATCGCTAGTAATCGCGGATCAGCATGCCGCGGTGAATACGTTCCCGGGCCTTGTACACACCGCCCGTCACACCACGAGAGTTTGTAACACCCGAAGTCGGTGAGGTAACCCTCTGGGAGCCAGCCGCCGAAGGTGGGACAGATGATTGGGGTGAAGTCGTAACAAGGTAGCCGTATCGGAAGGTGCGGCTGGATCACCTCCTTTCTAAGGAATATA
>VEFU01000145.1 GCA_007679095.1 Paenibacillus bovis | reverse complement strand
AGACTCCTGGAGCGACCGAGCATAGGTCGTAACATATAGCGGGTGGGATTCCCGTCGAGAAAGAACTAGCCATTCACTCGTAACGAGTCTTGGAGGGCAGATGGCAACATCTGTCTTTAAGCGTAGACAGTTAGGTAATGGGCCGTAAGCCGAAAGGTTGAAGGGATTGAGCTCCGAAATTTCGTGTAAATTGGGAAGGCCGATGCATTCAGGAGTGTAGAAGGCAACACTGTCATTTTCACCATGGCAAGAAAGTGACAACTTCCCCGGAGTCGTTGACCATGGCACGTTATACATTGATATGTTACGGCAACTCGGGAGGTCCTTTAGGTCTCTTCCTTAACAAGGAAGAGTAATGGCGAACAAGCGATAATAAAGTGAGGGCTGTCAAAAGCCTAAAGGAAGTCGGATAGTGACATAGTACTGATGAAGTCGGGTAATTCTGATGGAGGAAAGGTCACTACCTGTCACTGCCCTTGAAAGGGAAACATTTACTACACACAGAGGTAGGTGCGTAATGGAAACACAACTAACAAGGATAACAGAATTAGCTAAGGCAAA
>VEFU01000144.1 GCA_007679095.1 Paenibacillus bovis | reverse complement strand
AGATGATTGGGGTGAAGTCGTAACAAGGTAGCCGTATCGGAAGGTGCGGCTGGATCACCTCCTTTCTAAGGAATATAGAGATGTCTATAGGACATTCTAAATAAGACGCATTCGTTTCGTTCAGTTTTGAGAGGTTAAACTCTCTCACTTTGTGAGTAGTAGCTCTCAAAATATGTGCTCCTGCGGCATAGTAGACTCGAGGAAGCTTATGTTCACCTCGTCGCAAAGCTGCATGATGCATTTGCGCTGAAGCATCACATGATGTGATTGAAGTCAGTTGCTTCGTTCTTTGAAAACTAGATAATATGAGAAGAAACAATAAACCGAGAAACGTTCACCTTATGGAGTATTTCCATAAGTTATGTAGTAACCTTATTATAGGTTGGACAAAAAGAAGCAAGCAGTTCGAGGAAGCGACCGAATGAACACCGGAGCGTATCAATTGATATACGTGAGGATGTGAATGAGGGAAGCTGACGAAGAAATGCGCCGCTGATTTTTGTACAAACGATTAAGTTAGTAAGGGCGCACGGTGGATGCCTTGGCACTAGGAGCCGATGAAGGACGGGACTAACACCGATATGCT
>VEFU01000143.1 GCA_007679095.1 Paenibacillus bovis | reverse complement strand
TCGAGTTGAAAATATTCCTTAAGATAAGCATTGACACGCTCCACAGCGGTACGGCGTTTAAATATTGTTTTCCAAGCCTTCGAACCACGTGCAGGAGCTGTATATTTTCTAAGGTCTGTTGTGATTTTTACTTTGTATACTTTTTGACAGAGGCCCTCATTCGCCAAGGGACAATCCTTACATTCTTTTGGACGAGTATATTTTAGTGTTTCATATTTTGGATCAAAACTATCGTAACGATAGGAATGTTCCCGGAAACATGTAGGTGCGAAGTGTTTATCAAAACCAGTCGGTTCTGGCTCGTTCCGTTTATTATAAGCAATTACAGATTGATGACCCATTCGATGTACCTGGGTATAAATAGGCTCGTAATCATACCCTGCATCCATGGTCTCATACCGCAGAGTAGAAAGCGATACACGTTCATGGATCCCTTTTAATAAGGGGATCGCAGCTTTTCCATCATTCAAGTTGCCCGATGAAAAGAGAGATTGCAAAATGTATTGACTCGTTGAGCCAACAGCTAAGTGAGCTTTATAGCCATACCAAAATACATTTTTCCCTTCACTATTTTTCTTTACTCCCCATTG
>VEFU01000142.1 GCA_007679095.1 Paenibacillus bovis | reverse complement strand
GTAAGCCCGAACTAAGAAAATATTATAGTAAAGGCAATGGCAATTAAAAATAGGAACGACAAATAACCGTGAATCTGCAATTTTTTAGACAGATTTACGGTTATTTTATATTTTTGCACATGTTGCTTGAATTTCTTTCGACCAAGGCATGTATTGATTTAATATTTCAGGCGTTCGATGGATATCCAGATTCGGTAGCTCCGTTAGTAATTTTTCCAAGTATTGATAGAAATCTATACCATTGGCTTTTGCTGTTTCTGCCATGCTCAAACATATCGCATTGGCTTCAGCCCCAGCTTCGCTGACGGAAAACATCCAGTTTTTTCTACCAATTACACTTGGGCGGATCGCATTTTCGGCTGGATTATTATCCATTTCAATGCGTCCGTCGTAGAGAAAGGCACGAAGCCCATCCTCCAATTTCAGTGTATATGTAGCTGCTTTCCCTATCGCGTTATTACCGAAAAAGGGTGATTCCTCAATCCATTGGAAGAATGCATCGACGATTGGCTTCGAAAATTTCTGACGTCTTTTTCTTCGCTTGTTTGGGGATAAATGTTTAAATTCCCTTTCTAAACGATAAAGTTGATCGCAAAAATCTACACCGATC
>VEFU01000141.1 GCA_007679095.1 Paenibacillus bovis | reverse complement strand
TGGAGATAGCTGCTTCTCTCCCAAATAGCTTTACCCCTACCCTCAAGCTACCACTCTTCGACGTACACCACTCTTTCCACTACCCCCCCTCATCCCCTTACCCAATTCACACAAACTCCCAATCCCAATCACTTACCCTTCCCACTCACACTCCGACTCATAACATCCCTACTCCACACCCAAACACCCCACACCCCCACCTAACCTCCCAAACTATACCTTAACTCCAAAACCATCTCCACTTCCTTACACAACCACCATCTTCCCTTACAACCACCCACCATTTAAACACTCCCTAATACCTCACTCCTCCACTCACTCTCCCCCCAAAATCTACCCCCCCTAAACCTATCACCCAACCTCCCCATTCACACCTTCTCCTCTCACTCCTACCACACCCTTCTAACCCCTCTCAACCTACACCCAAACCACTGCTCCACCCCTTACAAGTCACAATCCCCCTATCACTACCCAAACAACCCTCACAATCCCTTCCACCCAATCCCTAACCTTTCCTCACCAACCCTCCTCCCCTCACCCTTACTCCCCACCTAACCCCACCCCCAAACCCCTACCCCATCCACAACACCTTCATATTCCTCTACCACCTCTTTACCCTTTCACCAAT
>VEFU01000140.1 GCA_007679095.1 Paenibacillus bovis | reverse complement strand
TATCAAACAATATAGTTCGTTATTTTTATATTATCTCTACGAATATAAACCTATCACCCAACCAATTACACCAACACTCCTCCACCCACCCACCATACCTCCTAACATATACCCCCTCGCATTCCCCTCCAGAAACAACTACCCATTCACTCCTAACCACTCTTCCACCCCACATCCCAACATCTCTCTTTAACCCTACACACTTACCTAATCCCCCCTAACCCCAAACCTTCAACCCATTCACCTCCCAAATTTCCTCTAAATTCCCAACCCCCATCCATTCACCACTCTACAACGCAACACTCTCATTTTCACCATCCCAACAAACTCACAACTTCCCCCCACTCCTTCACCATCCCACCTTATAGATTCATATCTTACGACAACTCGCAAGGTCCTTTACGTCTCTTCCTTAACAACCAACACTAATCCCCAACAAACCATAATAAACTCACCCCTCTCAAAACCCTAAACCAACTCCCATACTCACATACTACTCATCAACTCCCCTAATTCTCATCCACCAAACCTCACTACCTCTCACTCCCCTTCAAACCCAAACATTTACTACACACACACCTACCTCCCTAATCCAAACACAACTAACAACCATAACACAATTACCTAACCCAAATCATCATATCCTATTCACTTCT
>VEFU01000013.1 GCA_007679095.1 Paenibacillus bovis | reverse complement strand
TGGATAAAAACTAGAGAAAGAACCTTTGTATGTTTGGTGGGTCTTAGACCCTCCAAACATACAAAGGCCACCAAGCGTAAGCGCGGTAGCCTAGTATTTTACCCCAACAATTGACTTAGAACCGTAATAAAAAGGATTTTAGGAATGATTGTAGAAATATTAGTGTAAGAAAGGAAGTGGTGAGTTGTTAACAGCTTATAATGAAGATGGAAATTTTATTTCATTAGCAGGTGATATGTCACCTCAACAAATTAGAAGTACATTACAAAATCAAAACTTCTATTGTCCAATATGTAAAGAACGTGTAATTTTGAAAGTAGGTGAAATACGGATTCCGCACTTTTCCCACCTCAAATTCTCCAATTGTAGTTCCTCAGTATCAGAACCTGAAAGCCACCAGCATTTGCAAGGAAAGAAACAGCTTTTTACATTTTTTAAGAGTAAAGTTAAAAGTGTGTACTTAGAGGTGTATCTTCCTACAATCAAACAAAGACCGGATATTTTTATTAAGCAAGAAGGTCATTCCTATGCGATTGAGTTCCAATGTAGCCCAATATCTCGTGACATCATCAGAAAGAGAACAAGTGGTTATTTATCAGCTGGTATTATTCCAATTTGGATTATTGGTGGATTACCATTTCAGCAGCAATATTCAAAGAATGTCTTTCAATTATCTGACTTTCAGTGGAGTTTTGTAAAACAGCGAGGCAATAGTGGGCTATCCAGTATAAGTTATGATCCAAGTGATGAGATGTTCCATTATCTAACTGGCATTACTTCATTAACGTCCAGAAAAATTGCTGCATCTTATCAGGTACAATCTCTAAAGGGAAATTCATATACAAGAAATGTATCCCATCCAAAATCCTTAAATATGAATCTCTGGTTACAAGAAAAAAATAACTGGTTACAGACAAAAGTGTATTATGGAAATTTAAAATCAGATCCCTTTCTAAAAAATGTATATATCCACAAACATCATCCATTTCACTTACCACCAATTATAGGAATTCCCACTCTCTATAAAGAATACTTTCACTCACATCCAGTAGAATGGCAATTTTACACTTACTTAGACTCCTTGAAGAACATAAAAATTGGTCAAACATTTTCTTTGAAGTATGTACATCATAAAATCGAGAACAGAATACGTTCAGGTCACATTATTGCAAGAGATTTACCACTAGAAAAAGAACAGAGATGGAAGGAAGCACTGGCAGAATATCTCCATGTACTTTCTAAACTGGAATATTTCGACCGTAAGGGAATAGATTTATTTGAAAAGAAAAGAAATATTTTGATTCCACAAACGATGGAACAATTACAAAAGCAAGAAGAAAGTTTATATAGGAATATAAGCTTTGGTCATACTAGTTATAGGAGAGATAATTCATACAATTAAAAGAATGAATATCCAATATAAAGAAGCTAACGAAATAATTAAAATTGGCAGGATTATTGAATATTTAGTAGAATAAGTAATGTAATTAAACTTTCGGTTTTCGAAAGAATTTTAAAAGTAGTGTTATTTAGAATGGAGGATGGCAATGGCCAACGAAACAGCAGTAAAAACTCTTCCTGCGCGCTCAGAAATTCCTGAGGAATTGACATGGAGATTAGAAGACATTTTTGAAAGTGATGATGCTTGGGAAAAGGAATATGAAGATATTAAAGGACTTTTAAAGGAAGCTGGTAATTATAAAGGTAAGCTAAGTGACAGCTCTGAGACATTATATGAAGCTCTTCAATTCCAATCCAAAGTATCAGAAAGAATGGGTAAGCTGTATACATATGCTCATATGCGATATGATCAGGATACTGGTAATTCCCATTATCAAGGTTTGAATGCACGTGCTGAAAGTCTATATTCAGTTGTTGCAAGTGAATTCTCATATATCGTTCCAGAAATTTTAGATATAGATGAAAGTAAACTAGCGCAATTTGTAGAAGAGAATAAAGATTTACAACTCTATAAACATGCACTAGAAGAAATTAATTTACAACGTGGACATGTATTATCTGCTGAACAAGAGGCTCTTCTTGCACAAGCTTCTGAAGTACTAGGATCCTCCAGTACAACATTTGGAATGTTAAATAATGCAGATTTAGAATTTCCAGTTATTAAGGATGAGAATGGAAATGATGTTCAAATTTCCCATGGGAATTATGTGAAGTTCTTGGAAAGCCAAGATAGAAGTGTTCGTGAAGCAGCCTTCAAAAAGGTTTATGAAACGTATGGGAAATTTAGTAATACTTTCTCTAGTACATTAAGTGGCACTGTTAAAAAGGATAATTTCTATGCAAGTGCTAGAAATTATCAATCAGCACGACAAGCAGCATTAGCCGCTAATAATATTCCGGAAAGCGTGTATGACAATTTAGTAGAAACGATTAATAAAAATCTACACTTATTGCATCGTTACGTTAAACTCCGTAGAAAGGTTCTCGGTGTTGATAAGCTGCATATGTATGATTTATATACGCCATTAGTGAAAGATGTGAAAATGGAGATCTCCTATGACGAGGCAAAAGAATTAGTTATTGCTGGACTACAGCCTTTAGGAGAGGAGTATGTAAATATTCTGAAAGAAGGATTTTCAAATCGTTGGGTCGATGTGGAAGAGAATAAAGGGAAGCGCAGTGGTGCTTACTCATCTGGTACCTATGGGACAAATCCTTATATATTGATGAATTGGCAAGATAATGTTAATAATCTTTATACTTTAGCTCATGAGTTTGGACATAGTGTGCATAGTTATTACACTAGGAAAACTCAACCATATCCTTATGGAGATTATTCAATATTTGTTGCAGAGGTTGCATCAACTTGTAATGAAGCATTACTTGGAGATTATATGCTGAAACAAACGGATGACAAACAGCAACAATTATATTTAATTAATCATTATCTTGAGGGCTTCCGTGGAACTGTGTTTAGACAAACAATGTTTGCTGAATTCGAGCATTTAATCCATAAGAAAGCTCAAGAAGGTGTTGCATTAACAGCAGAAATGTTAACGAAAGAATATTATGCATTAAATCAAAAGTACTTCGGTGAGGAAGATATTATTATTGATGATGAAATCGGACTAGAATGGTCTAGAATTCCTCATTTCTATTACAATTACTATGTGTATCAATATGCAACTGGATTCAGTGCTGCAGCTGCATTGTCGAAACAAATTCTTGAAGAAGGAGAACCAGCTGTTGAACGCTACCTTGGATTCCTGAAAGCAGGAAGTTCGGATTATCCGATTGAAGTTTTGAAAAAAGCTGGAGTCGACATGACTACATCTGAACCAATTGAAGCTGCATGTAAAGTCTTTGAAGAAAAACTTAATGAAATGGAAGCATTACTTGCAGAATAAAATAGTGGGACTGACGAAAAAAGTCATAAAATTGACTTTTTCGTCAGTCCCTATCTTTTTATACGCATAATCTCTTGATTTCTTATGTGATTTTTTTGTGCTCGTGCTGCAACTGGGCTAAACGTGGTTAATGTGTTGGTTACACAGCTCTTTGTACATTATTAATGAAAGCCTCTAAATTTATTTCTATCGTTAAGAAAAAGAAGTAGTCCAAGTAGTGTGATAAATAGTAGTGGGGAGGTGATAAATAAAGGGATGATATTCATTAGCCCTAATATATTGATAAAGAAGCAAATGACGGAAAGGATGATAAGTGAAATAAGCACGAACTTATGCAAGGATAAATCTCCCATCTGTTGTTTTTATTTTAATATATGCCCTATATACTATAAACATGCTGACGAATAAAACTGGGAGGATAATGAAAATAAGTAAAAAGCCAAACTATTACTTGAATTTTTTCAAGTTAGTTCGGCTTGAATTTCCTTCTATAATCTTATTGGAAAAATATTGTTAAGACTGTAGATTGTCTGGGATGCTTATCAAAATGGTCCTAAACTCTGTTTAATATAAACATTTAGAAGTATATTTCCAAACAGGTCCATTTTTAGCTTGTAATTTCTGTGCTTTTCTTTGAAGTTGTAGTTGCTTCATTTGTCTTTCTATTTTGTGGACAGGTTGATCATAGATCATAGCTAAGTCTTGAACAGCGATAATTGGGTTTATCGATAAAAATAGTTCCAATGGTGGCTTTTCCGCTGGTTTTGGTTTACATTCTAACAGTTCAGTCAAAACCTGAACATAAATATCGTAGGAATAGAGACCTGTGATTTTTAAGCCTTCGTCCTCAATATTTTCGTTAAAGAATACCATCGCTGGCATTTCATTAACTTCCATCTCAGCTGAGATTCGCACATCACATTGAAAAGCTTTTGCAGCACTAGGTGAATAAATATCACGAATAAATTCATCTAGATCTAACCCAATATTTTGTGCGCAATGCTGTAACACATTAATATCTGTAATATCTTTATTCTCAACAAAAAGTAATTCTTGTAGTCTCCGGATAAAACGAATGCCAGCTCTTTTCCCTTGTAATTCAGCAGCTTTAATACTTATCGCAGCTAAATGAGGTAAGAAAACACATTTATCAGAACTATGATCAATTTCTCTAGAGTGACAGTTGCTATTATACTGATCTTCTGAAATGTTACTTATTTTTTTATTAAGTACATCCAATTTTCCGCATAATACATACTTTAACGTAAAGTAATCGCCATATTCCATTTGTAGTTTACTAATTATTGGAGCAAGTGACCAACAATCTAAACAAAATGGATCGATGAATAAATATATCTCCAAAGGCTTATTATTAGTTAAATTCGAGTCATACGGCATGCTACTATTCGAAACCATATGAATCGCTCCTTTTTTCGTTGTGTTAATTAGTATGTATATTGTAGCAACGACTTTTTAATAACTCAAATAAATAGTACTGTGTGAATCTAATCACAAAAAAAGAAGAGGAAAGAAATAGGCTAGGGAAAATATGGACAAGATTTTTAATTGAACTTATTCATGTAAATTTGCAGGTATTTTGTAGGAAAGCGTCACTGCTGTGAAATTTCGAGTGTGGTTCTTATAAGAGGGGTTTTCAAGAATACAAAATACAGCTTATTTTTGAAGGGATATTTAATAGGAATTGAATCCTACCACGGAGAAAATACACTTCGCTTTCCAAGGGGCTTAGAAGAGCGAAGTGTATTTCCGTTTGCAGATGTACTTGCACAAATATAAGTCTAGTCGTTTTAGCTATAAAATGTTCCTAAGACTTTTTTTACATAGTTTTGTGTTTCTTTAAAAGGAGGGATACCTCCATATTTATCAACATTACCAGGACCAGCATTATAGGCAGCTAGCGCGAGTGTTAAATCACCATTATATTTATCAAGCATGTTTCGTAAATATTTACTACCACCATTAATATTTTGTACAGGATCAAATATATCTGTAACTCCTAGTCCACGGGCTGTTTTAGGCATAAGTTGCATAAGTCCTGAAGCACCTGCACTACTAACTGCAGTAGGATTAAAGTTAGATTCATGTTTAATAACCGATTTAATTAATTTTACGGGCAGGTTATATTTTTTTGCTATTTCTTCCACTATGTCATCTATCTCTTTAGAAGATGCTTCAAATGTACTAGTAGTTGCTTCTTGAACCATTGCATTATCAATTTCTGTTCTGGCAAATGAGGGTTGATATTGCAGATACTGAACAGTACCTAATACATGATGATTTATAGATCCGTTTCTTGCAGAGTTAGATGTAGATTCTAATATCGTTTGTTGTAGTAGTTGTTGAAAATCCTGGCTATTAGTGGATTTGTTATTAGAGCGGGAGAATCCCTGTAGTAATTGCAGTTCCATTAATGATTTTATTTGACCTAATGTATTCATAGAGTCTCACCTCATTTTTTGTTCATAAAGACGGGCAATTTTACTTAATGTAGGTCTCACCTTAATATTATACTCCATTAATAACTGTCTGAAAATATCATTTCCCTCATCCCAATTAGCTACTTCATATTCTATCTCAAAATCTTCTTTCCCTAAATAATAGCTATGATCAAAAACTAATGTTCCGTTTTTATAGGGAATTTCTGCACGATCCGTACGCAATGAACCAACACATTCAATTTCATCTTGCTCAATTTCCATTTTTCGTAGTTCATTGAGTACTTCACATGGTGGGAAGTGGCTATATGTCATAATCTCCTTAACTTGATGTTCAGTAAGATGATCATTTATCTCCAGTAAACCTTGACCTTGAGGAATCTTTAAAGTTAACTCACTTCTATTAGGGAGTTCTCTAATTCTTAAAGCAGCACCAACATTCCTTAATGAAAGTAGTTTTGTATCAAAGTAATGATTAATTTGAGTGAAGAAATCCTTTTCTGAAATCTGAAATGACTCGATCAGATAGTCAAATTCCGATTTCGATACAATATTTTTAAATTCAATTTCCAAGTTTCTTGACATACGTATGTCCCCTTACAAGTTCTTATCAGTATTATCCTTTTAAATTCTCTTTGTTTCAATTGTTTTTAATAGGAAAATATAATGTTTATGCTAAAATAAAGAGGCGATTATTCTATTATAAATGATTGAGATTGTGTTTAACTTTGAAGAGGTGACATGTAAGTGAACAATTGGGACCAATTTTTAGCACCATATAAACAAGCAATTGAAGAATTAAAAATAAAGTTAAAGGGGATGAGACGTCAATTTGAACAAGAACATACTCACTCCCCAATTGAATTCGTAACGGGTCGTGTGAAGCCGGTTGCTAGCATATTAGATAAAGCAAGGATTAAGAATATTCCACTGGATAAATTAGCGACAGAAATGCAAGATATTGCAGGGCTACGCATGATGTGTCAATTTGTAGATAATATTGAAACAGTGGTGAAATTACTGCGAAATAGAAACGACTTTCGAATTGTAGAAGAAAGAAATTATATTTCTCATAAAAAACCAAGTGGCTATCGCTCTTATCACGTTGTTATTGAATATCCTGTTCAAACAATTACAGGGGAGAAGAAAATATTAGCTGAAATACAAATTCGAACTTTAGCGATGAACTTCTGGGCAACCATTGAGCACTCCTTAAACTATAAATATAAGGGGCAGTTTCCAGAAGAAATTAATAAACGACTTCAAGGTGCTGCTGAGGCAGCATTTCGTCTGGATGAAGAAATGTCAAAAATAAAAGATGAGATTCAAGAAGCTCAAGTTTATTTTACAAAAAATAAGGAAACGGGAAAAAAGATCGATAAGTAGTACAACTTCCTATGAAAGGATGAGTATTTTGAGATTTGCTATAACTTCAAAAGGAAATCCAGAATCAAATGCACTAAAGCAAAAAATGAGAACGTATTTAGAAGACTTTGAACTAATATATGATGAGGGGAAACCAGATATTGTTATATCGGTTGGCGGTGATGGAACATTGCTATACGCGTTTCATCGTTATAGTTCAAGATTAGATAAGACTGCATTTGTCGGAGTGCATACTGGTCATTTAGGATTCTATGCTGATTGGGTACCAAGTGAAATCGAAAAATTAGTGATCGCTATAGCGAAAACACATTACCAAGTGATTGAATACCCGTTATTGGAAACAATTATTCGTTATCGACATGGAGGTAAAGAAACAAGATATCTTGCATTGAATGAATCTACAGTGAAAAGTCTTGTAGGTACTTTTGTTATGGACATTGAGATTAGGGGAGATCATTTTGAACGTTTCCGTGGTGACGGACTATGTATCTCCACTCCATCTGGTAGTACTGCGTATAATAAAGCGTTAGGCGGAGCTATCATCCATCCATCTTTACATGCAATTCAGTTAACTGAAATAGCTTCCATCAACAATCGTGTCTTTCGTACAGTAGGTTCACCACTTATATTGCCAGATCATCACACAGTTGTTTTAAAGCCAGTTAAGGACTTTGACTTTCATGTAACAATTGATCATTTAACTGTTATGCACCGAGATGTGAAGTCGATACAGTTTCGTGTGGCCGATGAAAAAGTGCGTTTTGCTAGATTTAGACCTTTCCCTTTCTGGAAAAGGGTACACGATTCATTTATTTCAGATGGGACTAATTAACTTGCAGGAGCAATTTACATTAACCTGGCATATTACCGATGATGATATTGGTAAAGAGTTAAAAACATTTTTGAAGGAACAAAACATATCTAGTAGAGCGTTAACTGATATTAAATTTTCAGGTGGATTCATTAAAGTAAATAATGTAGAAAAAACAGTAAAATATAAATTGCAGCAGTTAGATATAGTGGAAGTTGTTTTTCCAATGGAGGATAAGAATCAACAAATGCTAGGGGAGCACATACCTTTAGAAATTTTATATGAGGATCGAGACATTTTAGTGGTAAATAAGCCTCCATATATGAATACAATTCCTTCGCGGGAGCATCCAACTGCAAGTTTAGCAAATGCACTTGTTCATTATTATGAGAGCACGGGAATCCATGCAGCTATTCATATTGTCACAAGGCTGGATCGTGACACATCAGGGCTTGTATTAATTGCAAAACATAGGCATGCGCATCATCTCTTGAGTATCATGCAACAAAGACACGAAATTAAGCGATATTATGAAGCATTTGTCGGAGGCATTGGATTAGAAAAAATGGGGACCATTCACGCTGCAATTGGTCGCAATCCAAATAGTATTATCGAGAGGGAAGTTAGAATGGATGGGCAATATGCAGTGACACATTTTCAAAAGCTCGTTGAGTATCCTTCCTTTTCTCATGTTAGACTAAAATTAGAAACTGGTAGAACCCATCAGATCAGAGTCCATATGGCATTTATTAATCATCCATTAATTGGAGATGATTTATATGGTGGCGATGTAGTGTTGTTGGAGCGTCAGGCGCTTCATTGTTCAGAGATTCAGTTTCACCATCCATTTCAATCAAAATTATTGCAACTTACTGCTCCATTGCCTGATGATATGAAGCAATTACTGCAACTAAAAGAATCCTTCCAAAAAGAATCATTGTGATTTTTTTGGAAGGTTTTCTTATGCTGTCAAATGCTTAATCAATTTTATTAAACTTCTCTTGTATAAATGGAAGGCTGGATGGTACTGAAATTGTTTCATTTTCTGGATAGCGAAGTGCGGTTAATTTTCCACCAAAGACAGCACCGGTATCAATGTTTATTGTATTTCCTACTCGCCTTGGTTTATCAACAGGTGTATGACCATAAACAATAAGTGCTTTCCCTTTATAATGTTTTGCCCAATCTCTTCTAACAGGCATGCCATTGTCATGAAATTCTCCAGTAATATCTCCGTATAATACAAACTTTTCAACGCTTTTATTTTGCTTACCGATATAATCTTCTCTTATCCCAGCATGAGCAATCACAAGTTTACCATCATCTAGAATGTGGTAAAGTGGAGACGATTCATAAAGTTCCATGAACATTTTTTTGACATGATTATCTTTTTTAAAGGAAAGTGCTTTTAGTTCAGCAACAGTAGTTTCAAGACCATGCGTAATTTGTACTTTTCTGCCTAAGAAATAACGGTAAAGTTTATTACAGTGATTTCCCGGCACATAGAACGCATCCTGTTTCTTCCAAAGCTTCCAAACGATTTCAATCATTTTTAAAGAATGTGGACCACGGTCCGTAATATCTCCAACAAACGCAAGTTTCCGACCATCAGGATGTACTGGAATATCATCCGTCCAAACATAGTTTAATTGTTCAGTTAATTGTTTGAATTCTTCATAACATCCATGAGTATCCCCAATAATATCTAATTTCATTTCATCACCTAAAAAGTATCAACTTTGTACATTTTATAGGATAACCTTTTCAAATGGAACTATAACAACTTTTCATTTATAATGCTTGTATGGAAAAAGAAGATTTGATACATGATTATTTCGTTAATGTTTCTATTTTTGGAAGACAAATGCTTTCTAATTTGTTAGGATAGTGTGGACAATGGAGAGGAGGGCTTCATCATGCAAGTAAATGAAGAAGTAAATGAACAAATAAATGAGCAAATATTAATTCAGGCTGTAACGGAAGATGACCTCCAAACTTTTCGTGAAGAATTCCTGAAACTACATCATTTTGATCAAGCCCAATTCTTTTTTCGAGTTGAGCCAGAAATTAGGTTAAAAATCTACCATTATCTATCACCTAAAGAGCTAGCAGATTTCTTTGAAATGTTAGAAATAGATGATGATGAGTATAAAGATATATTAGCAGAAATGGAACCAAAATATGCTGCTGATATGTTAGCAAATATGTATGCAGATAATGCGGTTGACGTATTAAATAATCTAGATAAAGATCAAGCTGCAAGTTACCTAACAATTATGGATAAAGCAGCTGCTCAAGACATAAAAGGCTTACTCCACTATGCTGAATATACAGCAGGAAGTATCATGACAACGGAGTACATAGCAATTTCTCAAAACCAAACCGTCCGTTCTGCAATGCAAATATTAAAAAGCTTGGCTCCAAAAGCAGAAACTATTTATTATGTATATGTTGTTGACGAAGATAGTAAACTTGTTGGAGTATTATCATTAAGGGATTTAATTATTAGTGATGATGATACAATGATCGCTAATATTATGTACGACAGAATCATCTCTGTTTCCGTAGGAACGGACCAAGAAGAAGCAGCAAGACAAATGCGAGATTATGACTTATTAGCCTTACCAGTAGTCGATTTCCAAAACCATTTACTGGGTATTATTACGGTTGATGACATCATTGATGTTATTGATGAGGAAGCATCAGATGACTATTCGAAACTTGCTGGTGTATCTGATATGGATAAAATTGATCGCAGTCCATTTACAGCTGCTAAAAAACGTCTACCCTGGCTAATTATTTTACTATTCCTAGGGATGTTTACTGCGAGTTTAATTGGTCGCTTTGAAGATACTCTAGATCAAGTATCAATCTTGGCTGTATTTATTCCGCTTATTGCAGGAATGGCAGGAAATACTGGAACACAAGCATTAGCTGTTGCAGTACGTGGAATTGCGACAGGTGAACTAGAAGAAGCAAATAAGTTTAAGCTAATCATTCGAGAAGCGGGCACAGGACTAATAACTGGTTCTATTTGCGGAATCGTAGTAACTCTTGTTGTATTTGTTTGGAAGGGAGAGTTGTTTCTAGGTTTTCTCGTAGGCGTGTCTATTTTATCTTCTTTATTTGTATCAACGATGGCCGGAGCACTTGTCCCATTAGTAATGCATAAGTTGAAAATTGACCCGGCAGTTGCCTCGGGACCTTTTATTACAACGATGAATGATATTACATCCATTTTGATTTATTTTGGTTTAGCAACCATGTTTATGAGTTATTTAGTTTAAAAAGAAAGTTGGTACTTTTTTATGGAACATGAATCTTTAAGCTCGCTTGTTATTGTGTTGATTGTGGCATTCTTAACTCCATTTATTTTACATCGATTTCGATTAGCTTTTATACCTGTCGTAATTGCAGAAATAATTATGGGTTTAATTATAGGTAAGAGTGGTTTTGACTTAATTGAAGGTGGATCATGGCTGGAAACATTATCGACATTAGGGTTTATTTTTCTAATGTTCTTAAGTGGAGTTGAAATTGATTTTTCAGCCTTTAAAACAACCAAAAAGAAAATAATTTTGCCAAATGGAAAAGTAGAGCCCAACCGTCTAGGTGTTTCTATGATTATTTTTCTAGGAATATTTATTGCTTCAGTTGGATTGTCGTACCTATTTGTTGCAATGGGATTAATCGATGATATATTCCTTATGACATTAATTATTTCTACGATCTCACTTGGTGTTGTAGTTCCTACTTTAAAGGAAGCAAATATAACAAAAACTGGGATAGGGCAAATCATCTTATTAATTGCTGTTATCGCTGATTTAGTAACAATGATCCTTCTTGCAGTCTTTGTATCCATTTCTGGTGAAGACCAAGGTAATATGTGGTTGTTACTAATCTTATTTGGCGCTGGAATATTAATCTATTTCATTGGAAGACGCTTTAAAAATCGCGCATTAGTAGAGAAGTTATCAACTGGTACAACGCAAATTGGTACTAGAGCTATCTTTACTTTAATTATTGTATTAGTGGCATTATCTGAAACTGTCGGTGCAGAAAATATACTAGGAGCATTTTTAGCTGGAACACTTGTATCTCTTTTAAATCCAAAACAAGAAATGATACACCAGCTAGATTCATTTGGTTATGGATTCTTGATACCTATCTTCTTTGTAATGGTTGGTGTCGAACTAGACTTATGGTCACTTTTGAGTGATAAAAAGATGTTGCTCTTTATTCCATTATTATTAATTGCTCTCCTCATATCAAAAGTGATACCAGTTTTGATACTAAGAAAATGGTATGATATGAAAACTGTAATGGCATCTGCCTTTTTACTAACCTCAACACTGTCACTTGTAATCGCGGCAGCGAAGATTGCAGAAGGTATGGAGATTATTACACCGGAAATGAGCGGGATGTTAATTTTAGTTGCTGTAATTTCTTGTATTATCACACCAATTTTCTTTAGAAAGTGGTTTCCAAAAGAAAATGGCTATGAGAGAAAACAAAAAACGGCCTTTATTGGTGCTAATCAGTTAACACTACCGGTTTCAAAAGAGTTATCAACAGATCTATTTGAAACAACAGTATTTCATAAAAAGCTAGAAAAACCAGATTCCCAAGTTACAGATTCTGCGTTTAATATTGTGGAACTAGAAGATTATTCAGAAAAAGAACTAGAGACTGCAGGAGTATTTGATTCTGATATTTTATTCATATCGACAGGTGATGAGGAATTAAATTCCTTGTTAGCAATAAGTGCAAAAGAGCGTGGTGTTGAAAGAGTTATTGCACGTATCGAAAGTCCGGATTTAGAAGATACACTGGAAGAAAATGAAGTGGAAGTATTCTCAACAATTCTGTCAACGACGGTACTTATGAAAGCCTTAATAGAATCACCACATATTGCAGATATCATGACAAATAGGGAAACCGCTCTATATGAGATTGAAATGACAAATCGAAATTATGATAATATGAAGCTCAGAGAATTTCCATTTATGGGCGATGTAATTATTGTTCGGATTTTCCGTGGCAATGATTCACTAGTGCCGCATGGTGATACAGAACTGCATATGCAAGATCGATTAGTCGTATCTGGAACAGAAGAATATGTAGATGAATTAAAAAGAGAACTTCAATATTCGTAACACTCATGAGCACAAAAGATGAATTCTTTTGTGCTCAGTCTTTACAACATAGAAACTTCTCGTGTATGATTAGTACTAGGTACTAATAACTTGTATTAAAATTAGGAGGATATAAAATCATGACTCTTTCTTTAAATGGAAAAACGTATGTAGTAATGGGTGTAGCGAATAAACGTAGTATTGCATGGGGAATTGCAAGATCTCTACATAGTGCAGGAGCAAAACTAATCTTCACATATGCTGGAGAAAGACTTGAAAAAAGTGTCCGTGAACTAGCAGATTCATTAGATGGTGAAAAGTCACTCGTATTACCTTGTGATATTACAAAGGATGAAGATATTGACAAATGCTTCCAAAACATTAAGGAAGAAGTAGGTCATATTCATGGAATTGCTCATTGTATCGCATTTGCAAATAAAGAGGAATTGAGTGGTGAATATTTAAATACAACTCGTGACGGGTTCTTGCTAGCACAAAATATTAGCTCTTATTCTCTAACAGCTGTATTAAAAACAGTACAGAATTTAGAAATTATGCCAGAGGGCGGCAGTGTAGTAACAATGACTTACCTCGGTGGTGAACGTGTCGTTACAAACTATAACGTAATGGGTGTTGCAAAGGCATCCCTTGAAGCAAGTGTGAAATACCTTGCAGCTGATTTAGGAAAATACGGTATTCGTGTAAATTCCATTTCTGCTGGACCAATCAGAACTTTATCTGCAAAAGGAATTAGTGACTTTAATAGCGTATTGAAAGATATTGAAGAAAAAGCTCCTTTACGTAGAACAACAACGCCAGAAGAGGTTGGCGATACAGCATTATTCCTATTTAGTGACTTAGCTCGTGGAATTACTGGTGAAAATATCCACGTAGATAGTGGCTACCATATTATGGGAGTATAATAAAAAGCAATTGTCATCATCGGATGGCAGTTGCTTTTTTATATTCATTCTGAAACATTAGCCCATTTGTAGCATACATATAAACGAAGTAAAAAAGAAGAGGAGGTGCTCCTTCATGGAGGATCAATCAATACAAAAAAAAGGGGAACCTTTATTATACATTCATCAGCCAAACTTTCCGAAACCAGTAATTAAAATGCAAGATACATTTATCACCTCTAGAGATATACAAAAAGAAGTCGAAGGCATTAATCTTAATACACATAATCAAAATACTCATACTCTTGATGGTAATGAAGTGGTTAACAACGAAAATAGTGTTAAAGAAGAAGTAGTACAAAAAAAAGCAGCTGATTATTTCCGAGAGCAATCGATTGAACAAGGGAAAGATGTGAAAGTCCCAGATTTGAAAGAAAGAAAGACGTGGAAATTATCTCCGGTAAAATCATTTAGAAGCATGTCTATACCAGAAAAGCTTCAATATTTATCAAGATTCCCAAAAAGTCAACCACCATATGCTTGTGAATTTATCACTGAATCGAATAGGGCTCGTGGTTTTCTAGATAGTTTTGGTGAAGGGAAAGTGGGCATACGAAATTCCCAAGGAGAAATAGTGGAATTACAAGTGAATGAAATTAAAGGCATACGCATTATTTTATAAAACTCAGAATAGAAAAATGGAAATGGAGAATTTTCTCCATTTCCATTTAATTTTTACTCACAAATTTCTAAATCAACATCAGCGATACATTGTACTGCACAGAAGCAATGAAGATCTACTGTAATACAGCTGTTGCTTCTAGCCCAGTGACGAACTGAGCATAGTTCTTCATAATCGATTTTGCCGTTATTCATTATTTTAACAACAGTTGTTCTATCTTTCTTAAGTGGGATGAGTACACGTAAAGTAGCACAGCAGTTATCGAAGATTTCCTCTACTCTAAAGTAAACAGAAACACACTTTCCATCATGACCTCTAAAGAGTCCTTTGAATAGATCGCCATCTTTATTTGTTAACGTGAATACACGTGTATCTGCACGTTCACGGGTTGGAAGTGCTAGGTCGCCAAGAGGCTCAATAAAGCAACTTGATGTACAGCTTAAGCACTCATCTTCTACGGCTTCATCTTGTATATCTTTTATAGCGCGTACTACTTGACATACACAACCTGAAGTACAGCCGCAGTGGTTGTTTCTATCTACCCCAAGCACATCGCTTGATTCCATATCTTCAAAACCCATAGTTCATTTCCTCCTTATCATAATTGATTCATTTACACTAATAACATATTAGAGTAGAGACAAATGAGTTACAGACAGATACCCATTTTGGGAAAATAGGCAGGTTAGGAGTGGAGAAAGTGGATATTTCTTGGTTACAACTTGTGTTAATTGTTCTAGCGGTGTTTCGGATAACTAGGCTGATTGTATATGATCAAATAACGGCTTTCATAAGGGCGCCATTTATGGAGGAATATGAGGAGGAATTGGAAGGAGGGGAAACAGAAGTTTATTTAATTCCCCGGAGTAACGGAATTCGTGGCTGGATTGGTGAATTGCTTAGTTGTTACTGGTGTACGGGAGTTTGGGTAGCAATTACTGTTTTCTTATTATGGAAAGTCAATCCCATCATAGCTGAACCAGTTATTTTCATTTTTGCATTTGCAGGGGGAGCTGCAATCATTGAAACAATTATACAAAGAATTCTTTCGGATTAAGGCTATTATAAAGACCAATCATTCCATTACCACATAAAATATAATGAAAGCTGCTTTTGAAAAAAATATTAGGAAGTGAATAAATAATGCAGAGACCACAAGGAAATCAAAGGCCAGTTACACCTCCTACTCCTAAGAAACGTGGATGCGGTTGTGGTAAGCGAATAAAAAAGCAAACAAAAAGACCTCAATAAAAGAAAAAATAAGGGATCACAAAAAATGTGATTCCTTATTTTTATTATTCAATGTACATCTTCTTCCTACATATTTTCATTCATAATTTATCGATAGTGGTAAAAAATATTAACAGGTGTTGATGTTTTTTAATTTGGGAGGGCCTTATGTGTAAAAAAAAGATATGTGTATTGCTAATAGCATTGTCACTTTTACTGGTTGGTTGTTCTGCTGCCTCTAAAAACGACGGAGATAAAGCAAAGGGAGCATTGATGAAGTCTATTAATCCTGCTCCAGTTGAAATTAGCTATCGTGACAAAGATAAATCGATTGCATTCCAAGTTAGAAAAGATGTAAAAGATTTTGATGAAGTTTATGATGTTGCGATCATTGAAGGTGATAAAGATGTAGTTGTCTCATACAAAGTAAGACATCTATATCGCTTTAACATGAAGAAAATCGAAAAGAAAATAACTGATTTCTTACATGAAAAATACCCTGATAATCAGTTTATCGTTTCAAGTGATTACAAAATTTTCCTGGAAACAATTAGATTAAAAGAAGATCTTGAGACAAACAATATATCCGCTGATGATGCGAAGAAAAGATTAGATAAAATAATTAAATTACAGAAGGAAATGACTTAAAATGCCCAGTAAGAATAAGACAAAAACGCCAGAACAAATTGAATATGATAAATTGCAAAAACAGCAAGAATTAAAAAGACCTGTTCTAAAAAATTGTATCCGCGCCTTTTGGGTTGGTGGGACTATTTGTCTCATTGGTCAAGCAGTTAGTTATTTTTATATATATTTCTTTGATTTCACTGAACAGACAGCAGGAAATCCTACAGTATCCACGATGGTATTTTTCGCCATGCTACTTACGGGCTTTGGCATTTATGATAGGCTAGGTCAATTTGCAGGCGCTGGTAGTGCAGTCCCAGTAACAGGTTTTGGAAATGCAGTTATTTCTTCTGCTATCGAACATCGGTCCGAGGGATTCGTTTTAGGAGTAGGAGGTAATATTTTTAAATTAGCTGGTTCTGTTATTGTATTTGGTGTCTTTTCTGCATTTGTCGTGGCCTTAATAAAAACAATCCTTACAACATGGGGAGGGTTTTAATTGCTACAAGGTGCTCAAACATGGGTATTTAATAATAAACCAGTTATATTGTCAACAGGAGTAGTAGGTGGCCCATTTGAAAAGGATAGTAAATTATCAACCGATTTTGATAAATTTCATGATGACTTATGGATGGGACAAGACTCCTATGAAAAGGCGCAACGAATCTTATTAGAAGATGCCGTTGAAATTGCATTACGGAAGAAAGCACTCAAGGAAGAGGATGTGCAATTTTTCTTAGCTGGAGATTTAATAAATCAAATAACACCGACTAGTTTTGCAGCTCGAACAAATCAAATACCTTATTTTGGTTTGTTTAGTGCATGTGCAACATCAACAGCAGG
Source organism: Paenibacillus bovis (assembly GCA_007679095.1). Lineage (GTDB taxonomy): Bacteria > Bacillota > Bacilli > Bacillales > Bacillaceae_C > Lederbergia > Lederbergia graminis. The sequence continues at coordinate 72,239 of VEFU01000013.1, read as the reverse complement.
ATTAGCACTCGCATCGCTTATCGTCAATAGTGGTGGAGCAAAATACGTTCTTGCAGGAGCAGCCAGTCACAACGCATCTGCTGAAAAACAATTTAGATATCCAACAGAATACGGTGGACAAAAACCACCTACAGCACAATGGACGGTGACGGGAGCTGGGGTGGCATTAATTGGTTCCGGTGACTTAATCCCCAGTCCTCATCCTCGAATTACAGCTGCTACAATTGGAAAAGTAGTAGATATGGGTTTAAGTGATCCTTTTAATATGGGGGGAGCAATGGCACCAGCAGCTGCAGATACGATTCAACGACATTTTTTTGACTTACAATTAGATCCGAGTCATTATGATTTAATTGTAACGGGAGACTTAGCTCAAATTGGACGAAATACAGCATTAAAACTATTCGAGCAAAAAGGACTGCAAATAAAAGATGAACAATTTAAAGACTGTGGCTTACTGTTATATGATGATGATCAAGAAGTCTTTGCAGGTGGAAGTGGCCCAGGTTGTTCTGCTGTCGTAACGTATGGTCATTTATTAAATCAGATGAAAGCCGGAGTTTATAAGAAAATATTATTTGTTGCTACAGGTGCGTTATTATCACCTTTATCAGTACAACAAAATGAAACAATACCGTGTATAGCACATGCAATTGCAATTGAGTTTGAGTAAGTAGGTTGTTAGAAAGGATTGAAAGCTATGCTTGCAATGTTTTTTTGGTCTTTTGTCATTGGTGGATTAATTTGTGTAATTGGACAATTATTATTTGATGTAGCCAAACTAACTCCTGCACATACCTTAAGTATATTAGTTGTAAGTGGAGCGATTTTAGCCGGTTTTGGTTTATATGAACCTTTAATTGATTTTGCCGGTGCAGGAGCAACAATACCGATTACTAGCTTTGGAAATTCACTTGTAGAAGGAGCAATGAACGAAGCAGAAAAACATGGGTTGGTTGGCGTTCTGACTGGTATGTTTGAAGTCACCTCATCCGGTATTTCTGCAGCAATTGTATTCGGATTTATCGGGGCGTTATTATTCAAACCTAAAGGTTAATTGCCGATAAAAAATAAAAGTTAGCACATATGCCCATACAGAAAACAATCTCCTCACATAAATTATGAAAGAACCAATAAAAGTGAGGTGAAAGTGAATGTACGGATATGGCGGCTATGGTGGCGGTTATGGTTACGGAAATTCATTTGTTTTGATCGTTGTATTGTTTATTTTACTAATCATTGTTGGCGCAAGCTTTTGCTAATATGAAGACGTAGAAAGATGGAATGAATGATACTCATTTATTCCATCTTTCTTTTCTATTTTATTTCGCTTTCACTTTCTTTCAAGTTCCTTCATACAATATAAAGATTTAAGGGAGGAGCGGCGAAAAATGGAAAATCAATTCTTTAAAAACATTGAAAAAAAATCTGGTGTCAACATGAATGAGATTTTTGAATTAGCGAATTCATTACAAAATGCAAATTTTAAAGATGAAAAAACAGTTCGTATGATTATTAAGAGGGTATCAAAAATTGCGAATAAGCCAGTATCGAAAGAAATGGAAGACAAAATGGTTGAATCCATCACAAAAGACGGTAATAAGTTAGACATGGGGCAAATATCAAAAATGATGAATAAAAAATAAAAATGTTTAAGGTTAATGAAAGAGGGTAAAGTTTATAAGAATGGATGGGGGGATTTAGATGGGCTATATTTTACCAATAAACCAAACCCAATATCTGCAATATCGGGAAAGAATGCTGAAGACTAGAAACACTAATAAAAGTCCAGAGGTAGTTGCTATTCCACCGTTACAGTTAAAACAAAACTTTACTCAACAATCAGCTGTTCATCAATTTTGCACATCTAATAACACAATAAAAAATACTTCCGGTGTAACAGAAGACGGCTTAGGTGAAAATATAGACATATATGTGTAAGTAATGAAAATGCCTTGTATTCACGTAGGAGTACAAGGCTAGATTTCATGAACAAAATTATACGGAAGTAGTGGGAACTGTGATCGTTTTTTTCATCGTTTTATGAGGAATTCCAGCATCCATAAATTCCTCCGAAATAACGTAGTACCCTAATTTTTCGTAAAAAGGTATTGCAGTAATTTGTGCATTTAACTTGAGGCTTTGTAATTTTAGGCTTTTAGCATAATCTTCAATTGCATTCATCATTCTCTTTCCAGCACCTGTTCCACGATATGTGGGTAACACACAGATTCTTTCTACTTTTCCGGAATGATCGAGAACACGAAATCTCCCTGCACCCACTGGAGAATTGTCTTCCTCATAAACAACAAAATGTGTAGCCTCTTGTTCATATTCATCTATTTCTAATTCAATGGGAACTTGTTGTTCCTCTACGAAAACCTTTTTTCTAATTGCAAAAGCATCCTGTAGTTGTTCATCGTTGTTCACTTTTATTACGTTCATTATACGATTAATCCTTTCCTAGTCGGAATGTTTCATAAACGGTCCAAGAACCGTTCTCTAATTGGTAAACAAGGTGGAATCGATCTACTACTTCACTATGTTCTACTCCTAACATTCTAAGAGAACCGTAAACATCTGAATGTTCATCGTTAGATAACTTTTGTGCGATTGTTACATGCGGCACAAAAGGGTGTTTTGATTCTTCACAAGGTAATTGTTGTTGGAAGTCCTCATGTAAATTTTGGAGGACATCATTCATTTTCACTTTAAAATAAATCGTATTATTTATTGGTTGAAATGAACTTACCTTATGAACTTCTAATTGAAACGGTTCATATTTTTTTGCGATTTCTGAGATAATATTTGTTAATTTATCAGCATCTATATCTGTCTCAAATGCCTCTTGTAGTGTTAGATGTGGAGGTATTAATGCATAGTGAGGATCGTACCTTTTTCGATATGAATTAGCTAAATCTTGTAATGTTTTTGATGGAAAAACAACAATACCGTATTTCATTTCATATCCTCCTATTCCTATTTTAGTAAACCAATTCTTACTCTTATACTATAACAAATATTAGCAAAACTTTACATAGTCGTTATATGAACATTTTTTGTAGGGCTCTTTTAACATCTGGCTGCCAATATTTCCATGAGTGGCCACCATCAAACTCATCATAAAATAATTGAAATCCTTTTTCCACTAAAATTGCGTTAAGCTTGCGATTAGGTGTTAAAAAATCGCGATTATTAGAGATTTTTACTACCTTTTCATCTTTTCCGACCACATGGTATATAGAAAGGAGTGAAGGGTTTGGATGCTGTTTAGCTGCTGTAAGCACATGATCATCTACATAAGGTGAGTGCATAATGACATTACCAAATATATTAGGGTATTTAACAGCAGTCATGAAAGCTACAGTGCCAGCCAGGCTATCACCCATTATATATCTATCTTTTCCTAACGCAGTGGTTGGAAATTCATTATCAATCCATGGGACAAGTTCATGAGCTAAAAATCGAATAAAAGCTTCATTTTCTTTCCCTTGAGGATGATACTTATTTCTTCGATCTTCTATCGATTTGTAATGTGTTCCAACGATAATTATATTTTTTATTTCGTTATTCTCGATTAATTCATCTGTAAAACGTGTAAGTTTTCCCATTTGTATATAATCTTTTACATCTTGGACAATCAGAACGGAATAATCAAGAAATGGTGAAAATGTAGCAGGTGTATAAACGAGTGTTATCATTTGATCATTTAATTCCCGACTGTTTAAAGTATATTCCTTGATTGTTCCTTGAACATTTCCCATTTGAAGTCCTCCATAATAGAATAGAAATTTTAATATTGGTGATAATTTTATCATAGAAATTCATGGTTTGTGAAAAAAGATAATTATCATATTCCATTATGTTTGCAATTGTTTTTTATTACATCATGAGGAGGAGTTCTTTTGAAACAAAGATTTGTTTTATTTACTGCTTTTCTATTCCTATTATCATCCATATTGATTGCCTGTGAAGGAACGAAAAAAGAAGATAAGAATACAGATAAGGCTGAAAGTGAATATGGGATTAAGTCTTTAAGGATAGCGACAGGTGGGACTGGTGGTACATATTATCCTATAGGTGGCTATCTAGCCAAATTAATAACAGATTCTACAGGTGTAGAGACAAATGCTATTACTTCTGAAGCATCTGTAGAGAACTTGAAATTACTTGAAGATGGTGATGCTCAACTTGCATTCACACAATCGGATATTGCCAATTATGCCATCGAAGGTACTCATATGTATGAAGGTGATAAAGTAACTAAACTTCAAGCAGTAGGTACACTTTATCCAGAAACGATTCAAATTGTTACAACAAAAGAAGCTGAAATTCATTCTGTTGCAGATTTAAAAGGGAAGATTGTTTCGATCGGATCTGAGCAATCAGGTACAAAAACAAATGCAGAGCAGATCCTAGAGGTTTATGGACTGTCAATAGATGATGTAAATACTCGTCATTTTTCATTTGACGACTCTACAACAGCTCTTCAAGATGGTAAAATAGATGCTGCATTTCTTACTAGTGGGACCCCTACAGGAGCAATAGAAGGGCTTAAAGCTACAAAAGATATTGTAATTATTAATCTAGAAGATGATAAGCTAGAGCAGTTAATTAACAAATATCCATATTATCAAAAGGATACTATTCCAGCGGGGACATATGACTCGGTTGAAAACGTTCATACTGCAGCAGTACAAGCTATGTTAGTCGTTAATTCAGATATATCAGAAGACCTAGTTTATGAGGTGACAAAGCTTTTATTTGAAAGTACTGATAAACTTGGCCATCCAAAAGGAACATTTATTACAGCAGACAAAGCTTTAGATGGAACTGCATTCGATATACATCCAGGTGCAATGAGATACTTTAAAGAAAAAGGGATTTCTACAGAATAAGAACTCCATCGAGATGGGGCATCTAGGATAAACTAGGTGCCTTTTTATGTATAATACAGTTTTGTATTGTTGACAAAAGGAGAGCCTCAGTGTATATTTAATTGTGTGAAATAAAATACATATTAAGATTCTGTAGCTCAGCTGGGAGAGCGCCACCTTGACAGGGTGGAGGTCGTTGGTTCGAACCCAATCAGAATCATATCACGGACGTCAGACGTTGTTATTACAGCGTTTGGCGTCTTTTTTTATTCGTTGACATAGGCGAAGACTTAGACGTTGGGTAGCGGTATATCACACACTTTCCGAAAAAGGGGAGGTGTGTTTTTTTATGCGCAAAAAGGACGTCAGAAGGAGCGCTGAAAACTTAGATAATTTATTCGATACATTTCTAGCGATTAAAGAAGCGGAAGGTAGAGCGCCCGCCACTATGCGCCAGTATCGAGAGAATTACGGCTTTTTTATCGAGTATTTGGACAAGCACAGCATAGAGCGGACTGCGAGCGCTATTGATCGAAGTGTTATACGAGATTACATATTATTCATGCGGAATAGTTGGATAAGATTCGAAGGCCATAGTTTTAAGTCCGAAGCAGAGCAGACCGTCGGATTAGCGCCTGCCACTATTAACACGCGATTAAAGACTTTACGCGTATTCTATCGATGTCTGATAGAGGAAGGTCTTATCGACAGTAATCCGATGGATGGCGTTAGAAGTGTGCCGGAACATCACGAGAATATCGATATACTAACAGCCGAGGAATTACAGCGACTATTAAGCGTACCTAATCGACGTAGTTATGCGGATTTTAGAGACTATGTACTCATGAATCTATTACTCGACGGCATGATGCGAATAAGTGAAGCAATCCATTTAAAAGTCGATGACTTTAATCATTCCGGTCAGACCGTCGTTATACGTGCGGCTATTGCAAAGAATAGGAAAACTCGTACTGTTCCGATAGAGAGTAGAACAGCGCGCTTAATAAATGAATTAATTATCGAGAATAAGCACGACTTCGACAGCGATTATATATTTCTTACGGTCTATGGCGAGCCGATTACGCGCGATCATTTCCGTAAGCGACTCAATGAGTTCGCGAAGAAAGCACGTATAGAAAAGAATGTGCATCCGCATTTGTTTCGCCATACAGCGGCGACTATGTTCCTAGAAGCTGGCGGAGATATAAGGCATTTACAAATGTTACTCGGACATTCAGACTTACGCGTCTTATTAAGATATACGCACTTATCTAACGACGCATTGAAGCGCCAGCATGAACAGTATTCACCGATTAAGCAAGTATTAGGAAAGCGAAATTTACCACGAAAAATAAAACGTAAAACCAAATAAAAAAAGCCCTCCGACAAGAAGAAGTGGAAAGAAAAAATCTCGTCGGTAGAGCACGCGCACACCCGCGCCAACGGGTACACAAATAATATAGTTAACGTTAGTATAACGAAAAAAAGACGATTATGCAACGTTTATTTACGCGCGTGCACTCTATCGAACATACATTCTTGTCGGATGGGCTACCGGAAAGGAGTCCGTCCATATGAACTATTTATCGGAATATCAGACATTCGATAATAAATCCGAACTTAACGAAGCAATAAGCGCACATATAAGCGCTCATACATACGAATTAAACGATACGGCTCGCGATGTCCTTATGATGCTGGCACGTTATAGCGTGAAGTATCCGGGCGTCGCTCATTTAAAGACGGCTACGATCGCGGAGACTGTCGGCAAGACTGGCCGCACTGTTCGTCGTGCTATCGCCTTATTAGTCGAGCTAGGCATTATCGAAAAAGTACCGTTCCTGCGTGCTGTTTCCGGAGGCTATGGCGCTAATGTATATCGAATTATGCCTTATGATGTCCAGTCGAAGTTGTCCACTCGTGGGGAAGTCGTCAAGCCTACAGAGAGAAAGGCGGAGCCTGTCGAAAATGAAAACGAACCTATTTCTTCTTTAAAACAAAAAGATATTATAAATAATACGTATTATAAACCGTTTTACGCTCGATTTAAGGCGTTTATAGGCTCAACGATAGGTAAGGATAGTCAACGCCTAATATCGCGCTTATATGGCGTCTATTTAAGCCACAGTACGCCACTACTCCGCGCTAATGCCTTCGATAAGGTAGACGTAGAGCAAACCGGCTATAATGCGCTACATGCTGCGGTAATGGCGATGAAGTCGAAGAAGATACGTAATGTGGTCGGATATTATAACGGAGTACTAGACCGCATGCTAGACCGTTTATATTTCGATAGTATTACGAATGTGTGACTTTATTCGGAATGTTCCAGACGAAACTTGTTTCGGATGGTAGGTCTTGAATTGTCAACAATTCATAAAACATACCGATCTCATGCTATCGCATTCAATCGGAACGTACTATAATACCGTCTAATTTCGATTGTTTAATACCTCCGAAAAATACTAATATAGCGTGCACTTTTTCGACTACTTCCTTTAAGGAGAGGGCGCTCTAAACCGCGTCATATCAACGTTTATGAGGGCGTCGGTGCACTTTTATGTGACGGATAGTTGTTCGTTTTCCCGGAAGGCTTGGCGATTTCGTAGAGTGCGCGGAGTCCTAATCCGCTATTGGTGTACGTGCACCTTTTAGCGCTTCCGTCCAACTCCTCGAATACTTTGATGAACCATTTTGAAGCATCTAGTGTCGTATTAACTTCCGCCAACCACTCTCCCCATGCCCCGCGTGCTACGATTGTATTTCCGTGTTTGTCCGTTCCTTCCGGTAAGTTATACTCCGCTGGATGGTACTTGACGTAGTGCAGCCGTCTACCAATCTCGAAGATTGCTTCGCCAGCTACACGCTGGTATGCGTTGATTTCTGCGGTGATTATGTTTATGTCAGTCGATAGTTCGGTTGTTGCATCGGGTGTAAAGGCGATATACTTGACGGATATATATAGAAGGAATACGTCGATACTTTAGCGTGGTGAAGCGACATAATGCAACGGATATAGATTCGATAGGGTTCGAATAGCAGGCGGAAGGCTTACCGTGAAGGGCCTCCGAAATCTCACGGGGTCAGTCCGATTGACTATTAATTAATCGGAAGTAGCTGACAGAGAACGGACTAACATACGAATGTTCGTTCGCATATAATGAAGAAACTATTTCGAAGCATGTTAGTAGGCTTTCGTTTACTTGCGATTTTGTTTCCGAAATGTTCCGATTTTAGTCGGTCATAATCGGACTACTGGCGAACTTTCATCGTGCATACGTATATAATCGGACACTATATAGAAGTAAGTCGAAAACTGTATACGGAAATATGCACGATTTATTAGGCGAAAGGCGTTTCCGTGCGACCCTTACAACGCTTTACAATTCGACGATATATGACTATCGGTGCGTTATATGAAGGAATGTGATCGGGTTACTATCGGAAATGAGCGAATGTAAAGTAATCGGGTACCTAAACCGAACCTATTGCGCCATTATCTTATATATAAGTACTTAGGTTCAAAAACCAACACGCTAACTAACGGTAGTACGCGCTGGCTTACGTTTATTACTATATATAAGTTATTAGGTTCAAAAACCAACATCGTCTAAAAGTGTTAACTAATAGACATATCGGGAATATGCCGTAAATTAATCGAAATTAGCGCTTGAAACCGTCTCGAAGTTAGTCTATAATTAGAAGTATAGAAGATAACGGACTTTTAGACGGAGGGTGTTCGATTATGAAAATAGGCTATGCGCGTGTATCGACGGTAGGTCAGGACTTAGAAACGCAAGAGGCGATATTAAAGAAGGAAGGCTGCGAACGCCTATATGTCGAGAAGGTAACGGGTACATCGACAGCGCCACGGAAGGAACTCGCTAACATGCTCGATAATGTGCGGGCTGGCGATACTGTATATGTAACGAAGATAGACCGGCTGGCTCGCTCAATTATCGACCTTAACAAGATAGTATCGGAGCTTAACGAGAAGGGCGTCAGTGTCGTATTTATTCAGGATGATATGACGTTTAAAACAGGCGGAAAGATTACCGCTATGCAAGAACTTATGTTTAACATACTCGGAAGCTTTGCGCAGTTTGAACGGTCATTAATCGTCGAAAGAACAAGCGAAGGAAGGGAACGAGCGAAAGCGCAGGGAAAACACATGGGAAGACCGGCAAGCAGTAGCGACCGTGACATACGTAAGGCTATCGAATTAATGAACGACCGTGCTAATAACGGCCTTAGTGTGGCGGACATATGCAAATTAACTGGCGTTAAACGAGCGACTTTGTACGCAAGAATGAAAGAAGAATCGAAAGCTTAACGAAGTCAACTCGAAGCAAGCCGATATGATACGAAGCAAAGGCAGGCGCGAAATAAATGCGCTTGTCTTTTTTATCGTTGTTTAAGTTGTCTGAATATTATGCCCCCGGGGTAGTATTCTGACAATTCAAGTCGCAAGGCGGGTTAAAAATGCGACCAAAAATTTTTTACTTTGGGGGTCCCCGGCCTATCTACGCACACATTCCGGACTTTACTCGCGAGATATTTCGAAACGCTTTGTGTATTACAGTAACCTTCCATAAAAAACCCCCGTCATACTACCCGTTTTAACTATCGGAGTATCTTGCGAGGGTATTCGTTCATTAATACGCTATAACATCGAAAAAGGGCAGTATGCTACCGTTATTCAATGAGCGCCTTTTCTATTCGCGCTAATACTTTCGATAGCTCCCCGTTAATCTGACGGCCGCTAAATCGGAGTACGCGCCAGCCGTTACGTCTTAGATACGCATTTTTACGTCGATCATGTGCCTTTTGTTCAGGCGAACTATGATATGCCTTGCCGTCGCACTCAATCGCCAGTCGATACGCAGGTAACGCAATATCTATCCGATACTTGCCGCAGCGTACCTGTGTGCGCACATAGTAGCCGCGGTATTGAAGTGCCTTATATAAGCGCCTTTCGATATAACTTTCGCAGTAATCTATTTCGATATTATCTTTCGATGGTTTATGTAATACATACGCAAGAATGCCTGCCAGGAGCAGCGTTATAAATACGATATATTCGAGCAGCATGATACGGATCTCCTTTTAATTCACTATTCTAGGATGATTTCCGCATTTTCATACTCGGAATTAAAAAGGTATTTCGTCGTCGAGTCGTCGCAAGTATTCCTTATCAAACGCTTTAACTTCGTTCGTTACGTCCTTATCGCCGATTTTAACGCTAATGAGTTTCGAATCTAAGCTAAATTCGCGACGTTTATTAACGACTACATGATACGCGACTTCGACCGGATCATACCGATAGGGTACGTCAGCCTCGGAAAAACACATCGTATTATCTCTGCCAATGTTAAATATCATTTCGACTATTATTTTCATTTTGCTCAACTCTTTCGTAAAGATCGGTAATACTGCATCGAAGTAAGTCCGCAAGTACATACGCCTTATCGAACGGTATGAGGCTCTTACCGGTCTCGTAATTTCGCAGCTGGGGCACGCTAACGCCTAACTTATCCGCGATAAACTTCTTCTTTAATCCGCTTTGTTTTATTAATACTTCGATATTACTTTCCAACCTAATTATCATATTCATCACCTATGTAATATATTCGATTTATTTTATTTTTATCCTATCAAAAATTTAATTAGATAGGACAAGCAATTTAATTGTCGATTCTACATAGGCTATTAACACGAAAGCAAAACAGATGAAAAACATTATCGTAAGGAAATCAAATATTTTAAAATTCAACTCCGTAACATTATCAACTTATCCGCGCAGGTGCACAAGTACAAGTAGAAACATGAATGTATCAACGTTTCGAAAACTTGTTAAGAGAGGCGAAGCCGAACGAGTGGGGATGGTTGGGGGCACGCGGGGGAAGGAAGGGGAGGAAATAAAAATGATAGCGATAGATTGGTTATTTTTCGGAAGTGCTGCCGGCATAGTAGGCGCTGCTATTATCGACAAGGTATCGGAGGAATACGGATTTGGCTGGCTTGGCCGAGTATTAAGATTCGGCATGCAAGTCGCGAGCATCGGGGCGGGCCTATATTTAATCGACATTATTGCGGAGGTGTTTCTATGAGTATAATGCGTAATTTGAACGCGCGTAGGAAGCTGATTAAGTCGTTTAAGTCTGCGGGTCTATATCTAAATATCGGAGACAATCGAGTATATCCGAAAATTCATTCGGTAAAGTTTACCGGAGGAAATACGGAATATGTATTTACGTTACCTAACGGATTAGACCCGGCCATCATTCGAAAGAATTACTATGCCTTCGTCCAGTACTTCGGTAAAGGTATCGAACTTGAAGGCGAATATAAGCGCTTTACCTTATCAATAAGAACGAAGAAGCCCGCGACATTGCCGTATGACTTCGAAGAAATACAGCCGATAATTAGTCCTCATAAACTCGGAATTATTTGCGGCATTGATCGAGGCGGACAGTTAAAGACGTTTGACTTAACGAAACAACCGCATATTTTAATTGCCGGAGAAACGGGTAGTGGAAAATCCTCTTTATTACGTGCAATTCTAACGACGCTAATAAAGTCGAAGAAACCGTCCGAACTCGAATTATATCTCGGAGATATGAAGAAATCAGAATTTCATATCTTTCGTAGAGTCGAACATGTCAAATGTGTCCATAGTAGCGCGTCGGATATAATCTCGATGTTAATGCACATTAAGACCGAGCTAGACGAACGTAGTAACTTAACGGAAGTATTCGAAGTAGGACACATTGACGAACTACCACCGGAGCATAAGTGCCCATATATAATCGTCTGTATCGACGAGGTAGTAATGCTTCATAAGAACGAGGAAGTAATGGAGATTCTGACGGAATTAGTCGCGATCGGCCGTACACTAGGAGTATTCGCTATATTATCGATGCAACGTCCGTCAGCAAAAGTCCTCGATACGACGGTACGTGCTAACCTGACGACGAGTATCGGATTCAAGCTACGCGATACAGTCGAAGCTAAAATAGTGAATACGCCTAACGCGCACCTACTCGAGCATAGCGGTCATTTTATCATGAATAGCGATAAAATATATGGCTTACAAGCGCCATATTTGACGATGGAGAAGGCGAAAGAACTTCTTAATCCGTTTATGATTTCGAAGAATGAAGTGAAGGAAGTTAAAGAAGTAGAGCCGGAAATTTTAACAGAAAGTGAGGTATTCTTCGATGTCGTTGACTAAAAGAGATAAAGCCATAATAAAGGATTTAAATAAATTCAGAGTAATGGACCGTGATAGTATTGCGGAATTACATTTTGCAGGCTTAAAGAATCCGACTTATGCTGCTAACAATGTATTACTTCGATTATTACGAGAAGGTCATATACAGCGCTCTACCGCGTTTATACCTTACGTTTACTTCGGCCCCGAAATTAATATGAAAAAAGACAGCGCGAAGATAGGGCATTTCTTGGCTATTGTCGAAGTATACAAAGAGATTAAAAAACTAGGAAATCTTGAAACTTTTCTAGTAGAACCGAAGTATGGTAAGAAAGGCGTAGCAGAGCCAGACATATATTGTTTATTCCGACAAACACCATTCTTTATCGAAGTACAAAAGACGTTATACTCGGAACAACAAATGCGCGATAAAATGAATAGGTACAGAGATTTATACAACGAAGGTATCTTAAATCCGTTTCCACGCGTTCTCATTCTATCGGATCAACGATATGCTATCGACGATAATTACCCGTTTAAAGTGTTTCAAGCGGAATCAGTTACCGCATTTATTAACTCGTTGAAACAGGCGGAACAGAAGCCGAAAGCAACTGGTGGCATTAAGTATAAAATCGGATAAATGGAGGCAGCAAATGCGAAAAATCATCCTACGACAAAAAGATTACGACGATGTAGGGAACGAAGAATGGCTCATCGATTATCCAGCGTATCTAGTATCGCCTACGACCGTAATCTACTCCGATAATGAAGGCATTTACTTTCATTACTATAACGAGCCTATCGGTAAAGACGCGGAAATAGTTTATATGAAAGACGACGCTTATAGCCGTACATTACACGACGGTAAAAAGATTCCGGAAATAGCTATCGATGATTTACCGAATCTAACTATTGCGGAACTAGCGATACTATTAAAAAGAGCGACCTCATAAGGGGCCGCTTTTTTGTTTCTTTCAAATTTTTAAACTCGGGTAGTTCGATTATTCCTTTACATATTCGATAGTTATGATGTCCTCGATCGTATGCTTATCGCCAGTTAAAATATTCAATGCGTTTACTATTCGCTGTAGGGTATCGAAACTTATCGCCTTACTTTCGTTCCTACATAATTCTCCGATAGTGGCTGGTCTTATCTTACCTTCAACCGCAACTGCATTGCGCGTTAAACCTTCATGTTTCTTAATTGTTTCTTCCAACGTTACCTTTACGTTCGCTTTCATCTCATTACCTCCCAATTTATAAGTTAATTATACTTTATAAAAAAATTTTCGTAAATCGCTTGACGTTTTACGTTTAACGTTATATTATTAATGTAACGAATAAAGTATTACTTAAAACGTAAAAGAGGAGGACATCGTAATGGAATTAATGACGGTATTATTTGCGACATTCGGAACGTTCTTCTTGGGATGGTTCATAGGTCGAATGCAAGATAGTAAGGAGGTCGATAAATCATGAAACGTATTGCATGGTATACGAAAAAAGTGGCGGAACTGGGCGCAGTTCATCTGACGAAGCGCGAACCGAAGCATCAAAGACGCGCGGAAAGACTTTTAAAATATAAAACGGAATTAAATAGACGATTAAGGAGCGATGTAGAATGAGAAACACAATCGAATTAGAAAACTATTTCGGAGAAGTCGGGGTAATCGAGGAACCTTGGACGGACATTGACGGTAATCAATATGTCGATAAATTTAAGGAGGTAAAGTTACCGGAGGGTTTAACGTTGATTCTTGCGGACGATGGATCGGCTACACTCGTAATTGAAAACGTCGAACATACGATTAAATGGGATGATGAAGCTGCGGAAAAGTTTAGTCGATTCGACGAATTAAAGGCGATAGAATTGTTCGGATTGATTAATAGAAAACGTTGGATGATAGCGTAAAAAGTTAATCCGATGAAGCGTACGTAGGAACTGGCAATTCCTTTTTGGCGACGTACGCGGAGGATATTCGATACTAGACGGCTGACGTGCGGCAACACGTCGGGGCATAAGGGCGGCTGGTTGGCGGCAGTCGTTCTTTTTCAGGATTTAATTTCTGAATATTGTGGAATTATTTGTTCTTGGTGCAGTTTTTAGCTACCCAGCACCCTTCATTAGTAAGAAGGTAAAAAGTTTCGCAAAAATGTACCAAAAGCGAATGCACTCGTCCTCTTTAAATAGTATAAACGGAAAAAGTGTGCGAAGTTTATTACTCGTTTCGAATAAGTAAGTAGCGGCGGAAAAATTTTTAAAAAATAAATGTCCCAAAATCGAGAGCTTTGGTGGTAATAATAGTATGGGCTAATTTCGCTCACAAAAAGAAATTTCGGAAAAACTCCGCACTTTAATTTTATTTTCGATATAACAAGTAAGGAGGTGTAGTAGTTTTTTACGACCTATATATATATATTTTCGGAAATATGGTGCATTTCGAACGCCTTCCGTATCCTACATAAATAAGAAGTTGAAAAAAGTTTGACGTAATTGTCCCAAAATCAACATCGCTTGTATCCTACGTAAGTAAGGAGGTCGATAAATTTGGCGGAAAAGTGTGCGGTTTAAGTAATTTTTGTATAGAAGACAGTAGGAAGTATTTCCACGGCAACCAAAAAACAACTAAAAGGAGAAGATGAAATGAAATTATTCTATGAAGTTATCGAAGAAATAAAAGAAACTAAAATATTTAAACTCGGATCCAGTGAATACGGAAGTGACTTCTCACTGAATATTAACGAAGATTTACTTTACCCGACATTTAGCGTTTCCGAAGTTTATGCAGGCGAAACACTCGTAGATGAAATAGCGTTCGATAAAGACAATCAGGAATTTTACGTAAGAGAGTCCGGAACTATCCTTACGAAATCCGAAGTATTACAGTATGTCAAGCGTGGATTAATCGGATGGGTTACGGATAGCGATTTCTCCGATTTAAGAGATGACGAAGCGTTGAGAGAACTCACTCAATTAATTAATCAGTTTCGGACGCCTGATAATATAGAGTTCGTAAAATTATCGGAAGAATTACTATCCATTCCCGAAACAATGAGGACGAGTTTTCTTGATTCGATGATTAAAATGGTCGAGGCAGAATCGGATGAAGCGATAAATGAAATTAAAAATAACTTTAAGGAGTTTTCCGAAGGTATGAATCATCATATGGATTCACTACTTTCGAGGTTATTGGATATAGCAAAAGAAAAACAGAATAAAAGCGGCATTATGGCTAAATTAGCAAGATTGTTTCGATAGTAACTAAATTATGAAAAGGGGAAATATTGAAATGGAAAACTTTGACGTAAAAAAACTTATTGAAGCACTAAGAAAAGACGAGGACAAGCAAAAGGACGTTTTACGAGATTTGCATATTGAACAAGGTTACGGACAAAAGGCGATAAACTCGCCCGAGGACGGTAAGAATCTATACGCCTCATTATGGAGTATGGAAACATTCGGAGATATGCCAGCTGAATTTTGGACAGACTCACACCCGCACATGCAGGATGAAAATGTACGCCTATTTTACGTATGGGCGGATAGCTTAGATCATGCAATCGAAATACTGGACGATGGAAACGGGAGTTTTACCGGAGAGGTAAACGATACTGGCGAGGTATATATTGAATACTTCGGAGAAAATTTCTAAAATGACTCGCTTTTTATTTCCGATAAATTAACAACAAATTTACTAAAGGAGGAATTACGATGGACAAACGCTTAATAAGGACGATTAGAGACATCGAAAAATTGAATCAATATCAATTCGCAGAATTAGTCGGAGTATCACGCTCGACAATCGCTTATATCGAGGCAGGCTACACGCCAGTATCCGAAAAAGTAGGTCGCAAGATTATCGAAGTAATCGGGCAGGATCGCGTCGATAAGATAGCCGCATTAATCGAGGTCGACAAATGATGGGAGGTATTGAAATGAAATTTAAAATCATTACGGATATTTATACAGCTATTGACATGCTCGAGGCGGGCTTTAAGAAGGATTACCTCGGAAAAACTGAAAGCGAGTTAGAGCCGGGTAGATATCTCTATGTATTCAACGATAGTAAGGAGTTATCGGATGAATTGGCGTTATACCCGCCCTCTACGTACTTGAATTAGTATATATAAGTTATTAGGTTCAAAAACCAACAAATAGGAGGTATAGCATGAAGTGTATTTTAAGCTATCGTGTAGCGAAACATCTACTGTCAAAAGGATTTAAGATTGTAGACCTCGACACCTCATATAAAATACGGGGCAATATCGTATTTATATTCGAGCAGTCGGAAGCATTAGAGCGCGAACTAGCAAAAATGAAAAGGAAGGGTGACTAAGTATTGAAACCGCTGGAAAAGTACAGCCAAGCAATCGGAAAATTAAACGAATTATACATTACTTCACGTCGTAGATATTTAGTTCAAACGGAAAGTACCTACTATACAAACGACCGAAGTAAATCTCCGAAGGTATGGACATTAAATGACGGAATGCTTGCTCGACACTTAGAAGGCACTAACACGTATGGAGTATTCAATGCCAGGGACGTAAACAAATTCATGACGTTCGATATAGACTTTGCTGACGATACCGAAGCCGGCCAACGCGCAACTAAGGAAATTATCGCTACATTAATAACACAGTACAACATTACGCTCGATGATATTCACGTAAGTATTAGCGGTAATAAAGGTTACCATATCGACTTATTCTTCGATGAAATGCTGCCGGTCGAATTAGCTGAAAAGTTCTATCATAACGTCATTAAAGACGCAGGCTATCCATCCGATAAAGTAGAGTTCCGACCGACATGGGCGCAAGGCGTTAAGTTGCCACTCGGAAAACATCAACGGACTGGTCGTCGCTGTTGGTTCGTCAATCCTCGAACATTAGAGCCGATTAAGTCATTCGACTATCTAAACGATGTAAAGCCGATACCATCCGCATTAATTAAGGACGGTGCTATCGAACTTACGGACGAGCAAGAGGCAGAGTTCCGAGAGATAGAGGCGCGCACAGATACGTCAGTAACTGCGGTTGATACTTCGGACGCCTTAAAGAAATCAGCGGAGATATTAAAGGAAGGTCGATTGATCGCTTCGAATACACGGCATAGCACGACGGTAAAGCTCGCGATTTTCTTTCATTCACAGGGCTTTGAACGTGAAGAAGCTATCGAGGCAATTATGGAGGTGCTACTAAATACACCGCGTGAGTATTTTAGCAAAGGCAGTACGCCCGATTATTGGCGTAAGGAAACCGAGCGCATTGTAAACCTTGCTTTCGACAGGAACTATTCGCTAGGTAACGCGGACAAGCCTATAACGATATATAGGTCGGAAATTATCGAAGTATTGAAGGTAGGAACATTTCGTCAAAAACAAATGGCTTATGCGATGCTAGTTACGTCCAAAAGATACGGAAAAGTATTTTATCTGACGATGAAAAGCGGAATGGAAATGCTCGGAACAAAGTCGAAGCCTACGGTAAATACTGCGATTAAAAAGTTAGTCGAAGTCGGATTTATTGAATACGCGCGTAAGGGGAAAGTCGATGAAGCTAGAAGTAAAGAGGTCGGTCACGTTGTCTATAAACCTAACAAATATAGATTACTAGTCAGTGAGCCAGCAGAAGGAGAGCCGAGCGTCGAGGTAGTCGGTCAGAAACCGCTAGTAGAGGTCGTTCATTTACTGTTAGATGAAAGCGAGATTAAACAGCATATAAAGAGATATGAGTACGATAAACGATTTAGAGTGTCGTAGTGATCCGCCTATTAAACTCGTATTAGTATATATAAGTTATTAGGTTCAAAAACCAACACTCTACCAATTATATAATATATCCAAAACAGCCGAAAATCAAGGGGGAATCATTTTGAAAACTACTGAAACAGCTAAAAATAATAAATTATACGATATTCGAATGAAATACCAACGCGCAGACATCACAGACATCGACGGACTTAACGAATCGTTGGAAGGATACGAACCGACAACCTACGAGCAGGATATTATCGGAGAGATTTACGACCATGTTTCGGAAAATATCGAACGTGAAGAAATCGCAAATAGAACTCCGGCGGATTGGGCGGAGCTTGAACTTAATTACGTAGCAAAGTCGATATTTCCGTTATCTGATTTAGTAGGATGGTTACTCGACCGATACGAAGCTGGCGAAATAACTCGCGCTGAACTAAAAGAAATAAGATGGTCGTTTAAGCCGTGCAAGCATCGATTCTGTCTTGACTACTTCAAGCCTCGTAGAAAGGATCAAATATACTGCTCGGAGGAATGTCGAAAGTTAGAAGATGCTTCGATAAAGGATTTTGAACGGACAGGGACGTATTTACCGCCGACGGCGTATAAAAGTCCTCGTAAAGAAGAAAGAGAAAGGAGGTATCGAGAGAGAGAACGTATCTTTGATCCGCATGTTTTGACGGAGGTATTAACGGAAGTTGAGGACGTAGGAGGTAAGAGAAATAGAGCAAAGGAAGAACGGGCCAAAAGAGCGGACGAAATTGAAAAAGAATCGAAAAAATATTCAGAAAAGTTAATACAAAGCGTCGGAGAAACCCCGTTAAATATAGGAAATGGGGCGAGTACCCCGTTAATTTTTTAATCCAAAATGTTTAAAGAAGGAGGGTTTTGTTAAATGCATGCTAATAAAATGAGGACGATCCGCCACTATCTAGGACTTTCACAGGAAGACTTCGGGCGCCGTCTTGGGGTATCGGCTGCAACTATCAGCTATGTCGAGAAGGGTCGTCGTAATATAAGTGGACAGCTTGCTGCGAGACTTACGCGTCTTGAAATGGGATTATCCGATGACTTTTATTTATTTGCAGATAAATTTAATCAGAATACCCCACGTTAATCAAATTATAACAAATTTTGAATGTTTGTCAAGTTTTATTTTATGCGATATGGATAGGAGGTGGAATGAAATGGATAACAGTAAAGCACAAGCACTGGCCGCATACTTACAAGCGTTAGCACTAATGCAACAGACAAACAAGACTTACGTGCACCGTGAAATAGCGAAAGTAATGGAAGAAATCGAGAAAGAATTGGGATTAAAAAATAACTAATTAAAGGGGATGTAATGTAATGGAAAAGAATCGAAAACAAGAATCAATTACTATTTATGACATTTTCGCACTAATCGGAGCAATAGACGCAAAGCTAGACGCAGTTAAGGCGGGTGAGCGTCGATGACTAAGGAAGTTGAAACGCGCATATGCCGCACATGTGGCGAGGAAAAGGCATTGGAATTATTCGAGGTAGACAACCGGATTAAGAGTGGCAGGACTAACCGTTGCCGAGAGTGTAAGTACGCTTTAGATGACCGTGCAAGTCAAGTATATCGAGGAATGAAGCGACGAGCGATAGCAAGCGGTACCCCTTTAGAAGTCACGCCCAAAGAAATACAAGCGCTATACAGGGCTTTCGACGGGGAGTGCCTGTACTGCGGGGAAAAAGAGGACGAGAACGGCCGCGCGCATCATATCGACCATGTAATACCTATAAGTGAAGGCGGTAGGTCGCATATTTCGAATTTAGTTCTTTCGTGTGCTTCGTGTAATCCGAGTAAGGGAAATATGCCGTTATTTGCCTTCTTCTTCGAAAAACGAGGAGATCAATTCACCGACGAACGGTTTGCGAAGCTAGTCCATTACTTGGCGCTAGTTAGACAGCAGACAGTCGAAGAAATTACGAAGGATTTTACGCAGCGTTATGCTGAATACGTAATGAACGAGTTTAATAGTTGGTGCGACAAACAAGCGGAAAGGCTGGCGATGAGTTGAGCTACTATTCTAAGGACCAACAAGAGACGTTGTACCTTTACGACCCTATCGACGGTCATTGGATTATTTCCTCGACATACCCGCCACATATACGCCAGCTACTCGAACGAGCGCAGATACATCGACAAACTACCGATGATGACGGAAGAATCATAGCTGTCGAAGGAAAGGTCGCCCGTAATCAAATAAGACTTTTCAAACCGAGGTGATAGCGATGAAGTTACGACGATTCCGTGCGGACTTCGTTTTTATCGAAGGACATACCGGAATAGGTATCGCTGAATATAGTCCGCAATGGACTAGCGGAGAAACTATCGCAATATGGAGCCTTCATTATCCACGCAAGATTAGTAATAAGGACGCTTTCGTCGACATTCTAAAGACGATTGATGGCGAACTTGCGGACGATGAGCAGGCGATTGTACAAATGAATAAGTATAGCGAGCGTAAGAACTGGCACAAGCCGTTTATTGAGCGTGTTAACGTGCGATTCCTAACTAGAGTACGTGGTCAAATGCAAGAGGCAGAACTACTAGCGGAGGATGCTGCGCAACGTAAGACAGATATATACGAAAGGTTGGAGACTGAATAAATGAATAAAAACAAAAAGCCGAAAAAGCGTAGAGAAAAACGATATAACAAAAACGGTATAAGGCAGGAAGGGGAGCGTCCACCTCGCGATCGTTATTTCCCGGGGCAAAAAGTAAGAAATAACTAAGGAGTGATTTGCTATTTACTGCGTTTATTCCGAGAAAGCTATCTTTTACACAGCGAAAAACACGTATGTCAGTATCGAGAAAATAGAGACGGAGAACGGGCGCCGATGTTTCCCAACGGTGTAGCTATCATCGATTTAGACGGAGACGAACGGTACAAAGTCCGCACAACAGCCGGCGAAGTCCTTTTTATCGGACGAGGATATGACGAAGCCGTCAGTCGAATTAGGTACGCAGAGCCAACGGCCAGTATCGACATCGTTAAGGACGGCAAAAGGTGCTCGGCTGCGCAATTTAAGCAACGCATAGCGCCGACTGTATTCCTCGTATCTTATTCGGAAAATACTTCGAATAACGTCTTATACGGTGCGATGGACGCTCGTAAAGGCCGTAAGCACATAGGCAGCTGGCATTTTATCGGGGATGAGTACGAAGTAGCATGGGAAATACGCGAGGTCGTTGAGGAAATAGGGGAACATGATAATACTGCGATTAGATTCTCGCATAAGGGCATCAGAGAACTCGACGACATTAAAGGCGCTAATATCGACGCGGGCAAACTGGACTTTACCGAGGTACGAAAGCGGGCAGGCGCATTAAAACGGAGGTACGTAGATGGAAAAGACAAAGCCAAGAAAGAAGCGAAAGTTTGTTAAGCAGGGATTTAAATTCTATGAATTATTAAGCGAAGAAACTATCAAACTACTAAATAAAAAGGGGAAATGAAAAATGAAAAACGTTGAAATTTATATGACAGAGAGTGTAGCAGACAACGGAACAAGAAAAACAGCAGGATATATTTACGACGTAGAAGAACACATCGCAGAACAACTAGTTAGTAAAGGTGTCGCTAAGGTCGTCAATTACCCGACTTTAAGACGACATGAAACTACTGTAACGAATATAGTCGATCAATTAAAACAAGAATTGAAAGCCATTGAGGATAATATGAGATTAACCGATACGGCAAAGGAAGACGACAAGAAAGCATTATTAGAAAAGTATAAACAACATGTCGAAGAAATTAATGCAGAATACAGCCAAGAACTCGATAATCTACTGGAAAAAGCGATGGAGAAGGCAAGCGAATTAAAGTCGGAGTTAGACTACGACAAAGATGTAGTAAGGGTTAAAGTAGGACATATAAAAACTGACGTTACTATGGCGTCTAGCTTTACAGAAGCGCTCGAATTACTTCAAAAGGAAGTAAAGATGGCTGATAAAAATGTAGCTTCGGAGTTGCTCGCGGACTTTACGGAAATTAAAAGAGAATTAGACAGTCTCGGTCAAAATATAAGTCCTCCTACTCGTAATAGGTATATCAGAGAAATTTACGATAATTTAAAGGTGAAATCACGAGATGAGAAACAATCCGAAGCGGCGTTGGAGGTCGACATGCTAAGTTCGATTAAAAGAAACTCAAATATAAAACGACAATTTGAGATAGCAACAATGTTTATCTAAAATATGCCCCGTTCGCACGACTGTCGGGGAGTCGGAGGGGTATTCGATAAGGCACTCGCTAATAAGCGGGTGTCTTTTTAATTATTTAAAAGGTCAAAGTTAATCAAAGTCAAACTAATTACGAAGGAGGAAAGGTTATGAACGATTTAGCAGACGTTAAACGAATCGTCGAGCAGTATCTCGTCAAAGGCGGTCAGATTCTCGAAAATGCTACGGAATTATCAGCGCCGAAGCAAGTCGAGCAGCTTTGGACGGAAGGTCTATCGAAATTAGATTCGCTTAAATTATCGGCCGACGATCGACGTAACTTTCGGTTATTGAGGCAGGCGTTTAAGTCAGCGATTAGAGCAGCGCAGGCATTGCAGAAAGGTCAGTTTCGTAAGGCGGAATCATTAACCGAAGAATATATCGACTACAGCCAACGGTACAATGCGGCCTTTATTTCGAGGGCGGTGAGTAAGCTATGAGCGATATTCTCGTAAAGATAGGCGCAGACATTACGCAGTTCTCACGCGCTATGGCGGAAAGTCAACGTAAACTATCGGACTTTAGTAAGAAGAATAAAGAGACGTTCGATTCGTTTAAACAGGCGGGCGCGGCAGTTACGGCAGTAAGCGCAACCTTTGCCGCAGGCTTATTCGGTTCAATCAAAACCGCAGCCAACTTCGAGGCAGAAATGAGTAAGGTTAAAGCAATCTCCGGAGCAACATCTGATGATCTTGCCCAATTAACCGATAAAGCGAAGGAAATGGGCGCAATGACCAAGTTCAGCGCATCGGAATCAGCGGAGGCGTTTCAGTATATGGCGATGGCCGGCTGGAAAACTACGGACATGCTCGACGGTATCGAAGGTATCATGAGTCTTGCGGCTGCATCAGGCGAAGACTTAGCGTTGACTTCCGATATTGTAACGGATGCACTTACAGCCTTCGGAATGACAGCGAAGGATTCCGGTAGATTTGCGGATGTGCTCGCTGCGGCTTCATCTAATGCGAATACGAACGTAGCTATGCTCGGAGAGTCATTTAAATACGTGGCTCCGGTCGCGGGTGCTTTAGGTATGTCGGCAGAGGATACGTCCATTGCGCTTGGATTAATGGCGAATGCCGGTATTAAATCTAGTCAAGCGGGTACCTCGCTAAGGACGATGTTAACGAACCTATCCAGCCCTACTAAAGCGATGAGAGACGCGATGGATGAATTAGGCCTTTCGTTAACTGACAGTGAAGGTAACGTTAAATCTCTCGACCAAATTATGAAGGATATGCGAGGCACATTTTCGAAACTGACAGACGCGCAGCAAGCGCAATACGCGTCAACAATCTTCGGTAAGGAAGCAATGTCGGGCGCACTTTCGATTATTAACGCATCCGCGAGCGATTACGAAAAACTAACCGCAGCTATAAACAGTTCAGAAGGCGCAGCTAATAAAATGGCTGCTGAAATGGAAGATAATTTACTCGGGTCCATAACGTCATTAAAGTCGGCTTTCGAAGGCTTAATGATTGGGATAGGCGATCCATTAAAGGACACTATACGAAGTATTGCGGATAGTATACGAAAAGTGCTTACGTGGTTTAACGGACTCTCCGAATCTACTAAAAAAACAATCTCAATTATAACCGCCATAACTACGGCACTCGGACTTATAGCTGGCCCGTTATTACTCTTAATCGGATTCATACCGCAAATTATCGCAGGATTTCAAGCGTTGAGCACAGTATTCGCAGCGGTTACGGGTCCAGTCGGTTTAACTATCGCAGCCATCGTCGGAGTCATCGCGGCTCTTGTACTAGCGTATAACAAAGTCGAATGGTTCCGCGATATGGTTAACGATGCGTGGGCGTGGATAAAAGAGGCGTCGATAATAGCGTTTGAAGCAGTAAAGAACGTAATTATTGCGATTATTGACGATATAGTAGCATTTGCTGTACCAATTATAGAACAATTTAAGCAGTTTTGGGCGGATAATGGCGAGCAGATTTTATCCTATGTAAAGATGTACTTCGGTCTTGTTTGGGAATTCATTAAAGGTACTGTCAATCACATAAAAGCCATATTCCAAATGGTATGGCCGATTATTTCCGGAGTCGTTAAAATCGCGTGGAATAATATTAAATTGACCGTGAAAAATGGTATCGACTTAATCCTCGGAATAGTTAATACGGTCATGGCGCTCTTACGAGGCGATTGGGAAGGCGCATGGGACTCGATAAAACAAACCGCGGTTAATATTTGGGAAAACATCGTCGAATATTTCGAGAGTGTAGACCTTAAACAAATTGGCGCGGATATTATGAACGGCCTAATAAACGGCATGACATCGATGGTAGACAACGTTAAAAAAGGCGTTAAAAACATCGGTACGAAAATTAAGAACGGTTTTACCGACTTTTTCGGTATTAAGTCACCTTCGAGACTTATGATGGCGCTCGCTAAACACATTCCGGGCGGAGCTATTAAAGGTATAGAAAGCATGACTAGTAAGTTACAAGCCGCAACCAATCGGATGGCCGAGGCAATGCTGCCTGATACACCGCAAGTATCGATGGCTTATGCGACTCCTAACGGTGTTCATTCGACTCTCGCAAGCGCGGTAAATGGTACGGTGGACGTTAATACCCGCGAAGATAAGATCGTGGATGAATTACGTAGCCTACGTCAAGACATGACGAACCTAAGCATCGAATTAGACGGACGTACTGTCGGACAAGCAGTCGAACAAAGACAAATGCGGGGCTTGCATCGTGCAAGACGATTATAAGGGGTGAGCGATTATTAAAGCGAGAGTAAAAGTATATAATCAGCAACGTCAACTCGTCGCAGTTGCGGAGAATGCTTATAATATCGGATACGAGAAGCGCCTTAACGACGTATGGGGTGCTTCTTTTTCATTGCCCTTAGATGATCCGAAGAATGAGCATTGTAAGCCGTTAAACTACGTCGAGATATTCGACAATGACGAATCTATTGGACTATTTCGGATTATACCTTCGCTAACTCGTAAACTAGCGACCATTAACGAAATACAGTACCATCTCGAGCACGTTATAACTACGTTATTAGACGATGTGCTTTTCCAGTACCACCAACGATCGAACTTTACGACGCGTCAAAACATCGAGTATCTATTATCGCAGCAAACCGTACAAAATTGGAAGCTAGGACAATGCGACTTTACACGGTACTTCCATTATTCGTGGGAGAATGAAAACGGCCTGCTAGGCGCTTTATTCTCGATAGCGGAGCCATTCGACGAGTCATACGTTTGGACTTGGGACACTTCGACTTATCCGTGGACTATTAATCTCGTTAAACCTTCGTCCGCTATTACTTGCGAAATACGTTACGCTAAGAATCTATTGGAGATAGAACGCGAAGTGGACGCAGCTAACATCGTCAATCGTATCTATCCGTTAGGTGCTGGCGAGGGCGTTAACCAACTTACGATTAAGAAAGTAAACGCCAATAGCGAATACCTCGAAGATAGCGCAAGTATCGCTAACTACGGTCTTAAATCGTATGTATGGGTCGATAGAAGGTTTACGGATGCGGAATCGCTCAAAGCTAACGCGCAGGCGAAGCTGGACGAGTGGTCGGTTCCGAAAGTAACTTATCGCGTTAAAGCGGCCGATATATCCTCGATAACGGGCGCCAGTATCGACGAGCTGCGCGAAGGCAAGCTAGTACGCATTATCGATCCGGACGTCGGCACTTTCGAAGCGCGTATCGTAACCGAGGCAAAGGCGGACATCGTAGGAGCGCCGGGCGATATTGAACTAGAAATAGCGAATAAGACGGAGACTATCGGAACAACTATCGCGGACATCGAGCGCAGGCAGGAGATTAACGAAGTTTATTCGCAAGGCGCGACTAATATCGATAGCCGAGAGTTTAACGATAATGCTGACGCAACGCATCCGGCTATTATCCGGTTCTATCTACCGGAGGACGTCGTTCATATTAATCAGATGTTATTATCGTGGCAGACCAGTAAATTTCGAGCGCATAGCCGGAGTATTAAGGGCGGTGGGGCATACGTCAAAGGAAGTACCGTACAGTCTAAGTCTACGGCATCCGGTGGGGGTACGACGGCAACCTCGTCTAGTGGCGGTGGTGTCAGTAAGTCGACTGCATCGGGTGGAAGTAGTACGCGAACTTCGAGCGCAGCAATCAACTGGATGGACGGTATACCTGCGATGATTACAGGTACTGAAATAATGGAAACAGGCGGCACGCACTATCATTTAATTCCGGGCATATCTAACTTAGGTAATCATACACATAGCGTTCAAGTACCGGCGCATACGCATAGCTTCGAAACACCGGATCACACTCATAACGTAACGATACAACCGCACACTCATAACTTCGAAGTAGAGATACCGGCAATTAATATTCCGGCACATACTCACGACATTGAGTTCGGTATCTTCGAATTACCCGAAACACCGACGTCGGTTACTATCACTGTCGATGGTAAATCCGTACCAGTAACGGCTACTTCGAGAGAGAACTTCGACTTAATACCGTATTTAACGGATGCTAACGGCATGATACCGCGCGGCAAGTGGATTGAAATAACGATTAAGCCTAATAGGTTGGGCCGTATTACTGCGAGCTTAACTTCGAGACTTTTTATACGCTCACAGATTGGCGGCAATTACTAAGCAATAACCTCGATGATGGCAAGCTGACGGCCGGAGAGGACAACGATTTCTTTATCGCGGTGGAACGTTCTGCCGATGGGGACGGGCTGGCTTACGAGCTGGTCCGTCTTTTTTTTTTGTGCTTTTTGCGAAGGATTGTCCGATAAATGCGAAATAACGCTTGTACGGTAGCGGAATTATCGGTATAATACCAATAAGCGTGTGACATATCGCTAGACTTAACGCATATACATAACGTTTGACATACCGTAGACTTATCGGACTTATACCGAGCACCTTGACAGGGTGGAGGTCGTTGGTTCGAACCCAATCAGAATCACTAATACAAAACTGCTGAAATTGCTTATAAACAAAGTGATTTCAGCAGTTTTTTTTGATACAGTTTTGAGTCAAAATATTAGTACAGCTGTTTTGAGGGAATTGGGGAAACTTATTACAAAAATAATATTTTCAATTTGACAATTAATCCCTATATGTTATCTTTTATTTATATAAAGGAAGTAGACACAGTAACTGACGACATTTGTGGAAATGACCACAAGGAAGCTGTGTTTTATATATGGTCGGGTCGTCTGGGCAGAGATAAGGATATATCCTTATCTCTTTTTTTATTATATTTTAAGGAGGCGTAGTTATGGATAAAATCGTTTTGGATGGGAATGTTGTTGCCCAAGAAATAAGAGAGGGCTTGAAAACTCGTATTGAGAAATTAAAGAAAAATGGTTTAATACCATGCCTAGCTACTATATTAGTTGGTGATAATCCTGCTTCAGAGACCTATGTAAAAATGAAAGGGAATGCGTGTAAAAGATTAGGTATGAAGTCTATTCGTGTGCATTTGCCCGAAGAAACAAGTACATCGGAGTTGGTAGAAAAAATAAAAGAATTAAATAATGATAACTCGGTTCATGGTATTCTCTTACAACATCCAGTACCACCACATATTGATGAACGCACTGCATTTGAAGCAATTGATATTCGAAAAGATGTAGATGGTGTAACAAGCACAGGTTACGGACAGACAGCGTTAGGATTCGGAGAATATCCACCTTGCACGCCAGCAGCAATCATGAAGATCTTAGAGCATTACCAGATCCAAATTGATGGTAAACATGCTGTAGTAGTAGGGAGAAGCCCAATCTTAGGTAAACCTGTTTCTGCTTTACTTCTTAATGCAAATGCGACTGTTACCACTTGCCATTCAAGAACCTTCAATTTACCTGAAATCTTAAAACTAGCAGACATTGTTGTTGCAGCAGTAGGAAAGCCTGAATTTATTAAAGGTAGTTGGCTAAAGGACGGTTCAATCATTTTAGATGCAGGTTATAACGAAGGGAATGTTGGTGATATTGATTATAAAACTTGTTATGAAGTTGCTAGTGCAATAACACCTGTTCCTGGTGGTGTTGGTCCAGTTACTATTGCTACTTTGTTGAAACAAACAGTAGAATCAGCAGAAAAATACTCTGTTTAAGTTAAAGAGGTTAGGACAATAACATCTGAACAATGGAAGTAAAACTATATCGCTTCGGAAATACACTACGCTTTCCGAAGTGCACAGCATATAGGCTTCGAACCCTATAAGAATCACTAATACAAAAAGCGTTGTTTCATTTGTGATGATGCAGCGCTTTTTTCCTTTTAATAGTAATCATAAGTACTAATAGAAACAGCATAAAATTTTAAATTTTATGGAAAGCTAGGTGGAGTTTATATTTAAAATTAGGAGGTTTTCTTTATGGCAAATAATGAAGAGAATCAAGATTCATTAAATCAAGACATAGATCGTGAAATACTAACAAATCGACAAGGTCATCCGGTAACAGATAATCAAAATATTCGTACGGTTGGTAATCGTGGTCCAGCTACACTTGAAAATTATCATTTCATTGAAAAAATTTCTCATTTTGATCGCGAAGAAGTACCTGAGCGTGTAGTACATGCCAGAGGTGCTGGTGCTTTTGGATATTTTGAAACATATGGAAAAGTCGGCAATGAACCGGTTGAAAAATATACTCGAGCGAAAGTATTTTCTGGTGCTGGAAAGAAAACACCAGTCTTAGTACGTTTTTCAACTGTAGCTGGGGCAAAAGATTCACCAGAAACGGCAAGAGATCCGCGTGGATTTGCAGTAAAAATGTATACAGAAGATGGGAATTGGGATTTAGTCGGAAATAATTTGAAGATATTTTTTATTCGTGATGCGATGAAGTTCCCTGATATGATACATGCATTTAAAGCTGATCCGGCATCCAATGTACCAAACCCACAAAGGATGTTTGATTTTGTTTCAAGAACACCAGAGGCTACACATATGATTACGATTTTGTTTTCTCCTTGGGGAATCCCAGCTACATATCGGCATATGCAAGGTTCTGGTGTAAATACGTACAAGTGGGTGAATGATAAGGGTGAAGCTGTTTTAGTGAAATATCATTGGGAACCGAAACAAGGTATCCGTAATTTAACACAAGAGGAAGCAGAAAAAATTCAAGCAAAGAACGTTGGTCATGCAACACAAGATTTATATGAAGCAATTGAACGTGGAGATTATCCTGAATGGGAGCTTTTTGTCCAAATTATGGAGGATGATTATCATCCAGAACTTGATTTTGATCCTCTTGACGATACTAAACTATGGCCAGAAGATAAGTTTCCTTGGCTTCCTGTAGGTCGTATGGTCCTTAATCGTAACCCTATAGACTATCATGCAGAAATAGAGCAGGCAGCCTTCGGTACAGGAGTTCTTGTAGACGGTATGGATTTCTCCGATGATAAAATGCTTCAAGGTCGTACTTTTTCCTATTCTGATACACAACGACACCGAGTTGGAGCAAACTATTTACAATTACCGGTGAATGCTCCTAAAACTCCTGTTCGTACAAATCAACGAAGAGGACAAATGGATCCAAGAGATCCAGAACAATTTAAAGATAACGCTCATATTAACTATGAGCCTTCCATGCTAGGTGGATATAAGGAAGCAAGTAAGCAGGAACGTCCTCCGCATCAGCCAACTTATAATGCTGCTGTATTGAGTGAGCCAATTGATCGACCAAATAATTATGGTCAGGCAGGAGAGACATACAGAAGCTACGATGAATGGGAACGTGAGGAGTTAATTAAAAATCTGTCAGAAGCACTAGCTATATGTGACAAACGCATACAGGATGCTATGATTGAGCATTTTACACAAGCAGACGAAGATTACGGTCGCCGAGTAAAAGATGGCATTGAAAAGAAAATGCAAGAATTACAAGGAATGGAGACAAATAATGTTCCAGGAAAAGAAGCAGGGGCTTCTAAATATGGACAAGGCTCAATCGATGCCAATGCAGCAACAAAAGACGCGGTGAAAGAGAGTCACGAGGCAGATCCATATTAATTTATTCACAACTAGACAAGGCTAATGAGCATCCTCGACGCTTAACGCCTGTCTAGCTTAGGCTCCTAGCGGCTAGCGAACGATCCAATCCTTTCCCTACGATAAGTCAACATCGGCA
Source organism: Paenibacillus bovis (assembly GCA_007679095.1). GTDB lineage: Bacteria > Bacillota > Bacilli > Bacillales > Bacillaceae_C > Lederbergia > Lederbergia graminis. The sequence continues at coordinate 41,992 of VEFU01000013.1, read as the reverse complement.
AGAGGAACGTCGACTAAAAGCGGCACGTCCTGTGCAGGCTCAAGCTGCGACGTCCTGTCGCTTCGCCTGCATTAGTACATCCTGTACGTCCTGTGGGCCCTCGCCGTGTTTCCTTTATCCTCAGTACAGGATTGGCTCCCGTTCGTACGCCGCTGATCAGTCGCCTTCGCTTTTCTGTCTGCGGGGTCTCATCAGGCCTTTGTTCCCGCAGGAGTCTATGTGTATTTCCTCCGCTGATAACTATAATATATTTATAATTGAAAAAGTGACCGAACTAGCTTGTATTGAAATCAAGTTATAGTTCGGTTTTTATTTGCAACCATATACCTCTGTCACATCCTCTTTTTTATTGAAATATATATGTACTCAGATTTACAGAGTAGAAAAATAATCAATTATCTATATTAATTGAATGTTTGATATAATAATATATATGCATAATAAATAGGTGGTAGAGGATGAAAATAATTCATGAGCAATTATCGTTGGAACCGTTTAACCCAATTAATATTATTCAATCACGTTTTCAAGAGTTTCCGAAACACTGGCACGCAGAAATAGAGCTTATTTATGTGAAACAAGGCACGCAGGTAGTGGAGTTGTCTGGAGCAACGTATACGTTAAAAGAAGAAGATATATTATTAATAGGTTCTGGTGAGGTACACTCTTTTCCTTTTCAATCTTCTTCAAGTAGTCTAATTATTTTTCATCTAGGCAGATCCATATTTGAACCGTATTCAGACTATATTTTTAATAGTGAGTTTCCAGCTCCAATTATAGAACCAACAAACGAATTCTATCGTCTATTAGGAGAAAGTATTTTAAAAATAGTAAACCTACGTAATGAGAAGGTACTTGGAGGTGAACTATTCTTAAAAGCTGAAATTAATAAACTTGCTGGAAACATCATTAAATATGTGCCCGTTAAGCAATTAATGGATAATGAAAAAAAGAAGAGGTTGGAACAGTTAAAGTTATTAGAACGTGTTTTAATACATATTGACCAAAATTATGATCAAGAAATTACGCTTGAAGAGGCTGCGAACATATCGGGAGTAAGCATTTTTCATTTTTCCCGTCTTTTTAAAAAATTAATTGGAGTTAATTTTATTCAATTTTTAAATGAAACTAGAATCACAAAAGCAATGATATTATTGCAAAATAAAGAAGATCCTATTAGTGAAATTGCATTTAAGGTAGGATTTAATAGTATTCAAACATTTAATCGCTGGTTTATGCAGATAAATGGATTCACCCCTTCACAATATAGAGCAAAATATGAGTAGTGGAAAACAAATTGTGTGTAGTATTACTATTTTTTCATATTTATAATAATAGTTAAGTGAAAGAATATTTCATACTTAGGGGGATTTACATGAGAAAGGCATTAATTTTTCAAGGTGGATGGGATGGGCATGAGCCTGAGAAAACAGCCGATATTCTTGCTGGGATTTTAAGAGAAGAGAATTTTGAAGTAAAAATTACCGATACATTAGAAACATTAGCAACGGATGATTTGTCTTCATATGATTTAATTGTTCCTAACTGGACACAAGGACAAATAACGAATGAACAATTAACCCCATTATTGGAAGCGATTGCAGGTGGGGTTGGGTTAGCGGGACTTCATGGTGGTATGGGTGACAGCTTTAGAATGGCAGTAGATTATCAGTTTATGACTGGTGGCCAATGGGTAGCACATCCTGGGAATGACAAAATAGATTACGTAGTTAATATTTTAGATGCAGATCACCCACTAACTGCAGGAATGGAAGATTTTAATGTATGTTCAGAACAGTATTATATGCATGTTGATCCAGCAGTAAAAGTACATGCAACGACGAGATTCCCAGTTGCTGATGGACCTTATGCTTCTAATGGTGAAGTAGATATGCCTGTTGTTTGGACTAAAAGATGGGGAAAAGGAAAAGTGTATTATTGCTCATTGGGACATGTAGCAGAAATAGTGAGCATGCCCGAAGTAATGCAATTAATGAGAAATGGCATGACATGGGCAGCAAGAAATGCTAATAATGAAGAGTAAGAGATTCTAACACATGAGGGGTTATTTACTATATGAAAACAATGAAACTTGGAATAATAGGCTGCGGTAATATTAGTAGTATTTATTTTGAAAACTTGAACAAATTTACGGAAGTTGAAGTAAAAGCATGTGCTGATTTAGTGGCAGAAAAAGCCGAGGCACAAGCAGAAAGATTTAATATTCCATTTGTTTATACGGTTGATGAATTACTTAATGATCCGGAAATTGAACTAGTCATAAACTTAACCATTCCTAAGGTGCATGCTCTAGTTTGTAAGCAAATCATTGCTGCTGGTAAACACGTTTATGTAGAGAAACCTCTAGCTGCTGAACTAAAAGATGGAGAGGAAATACTTGCTCTAGCTAAAGAAAAAGGAGTAAGGGTTGGTTGTGCCCCTGATACATTCCTTGGTGCTGGTATTCAGACTTCAAAAAAGCTAATTGATGAAGGTGCAATTGGTAGACCGTTATCAGCAACTGCATTTATGATGGCACCTGGACATGAAATGTGGCATCCAGATCCTGGATTCTATTATGCACCAGGTGGTGGACCAATGTTTGATATGGGACCTTACTATTTGACTGCTTTAGTACAATTATTGGGTCCAATGAAACGAGTTACTGGTAGTGCAACGAAAGCTTATACAGAACGCACAATTACGAGTCAACCAAAATATGGTGAAAAAATTAAAGTTGAAACACCTACACATTTAACAGGAACGATTGACTTTGTTAATGGTCCAGTAGCAACAATGATTATGAGCTTTGATATTTTTACCCGAGTGGACTTTCCTAATATAGAAATCTATGGAACAGAAGGTAATTTACGTGTTCCGGATCCGAACCATTTTGGAGGGCCTGTATTGCTGCGAAAACGCGGGGAAAAAGATTGGACGGAAGTTTCAATCACACATCAGCATTCAGGCAATTCTCGAGGAATCGGTGTACTAGATATGGTACAAGCCATTCGTGAAGAAAAAGAACATCGAGCAAATGGAAATTTAGCCTTGCATGTTTTAGAGGCAATGCATGGTTTCCATGTTGCTAGCGAACAAGGTATACACCATCAAATGCAAAATCAATGTGTTTCACCAAATCCGGTACCAGAAGATGGTCTCTTCGTTTCAATCAAAAAATAAATTCAAATAATATTAATAAAAGGGAGCGGTGATGTATGGCAGATGTAAAAAAGGAACTTAGAATTGGAATGGTAGGTTATAAATTTATGGGGAAGGCACACTCACATGCTTTCCGAGATGTATCCTTTTATTTTGATCCGAAAGTAGAACCAGTTTTACAGGCTATATGTGGTCGCCAAGAAGAGGATTTGAAACAAGCAGCTGAGAAGATGGGCTGGAACAGTTATGAAACAGATTGGAGAAAATTAATTGAAAGAGACGATATCGATTTAATTGATATTGTTACTCCAAATAATAGCCATGCAGAAATTGCAATTGCTGCAGCAAAAGCCGGGAAGCATGTTTTTTGTGAAAAACCATTAGCCTTAACTTTGGAGCAATCAAAGGAAATGTTGAAGGCAGTACAGGAAAATGGTGTCATACACATGATTAATCATAACTACCGTTTTTCTCCAGCTATTCAAATGGCAAAGAAATTAATAGATGAGGGTCGCTTAGGGAAAATATATCATGTTCGTGCCCTGTATTTACAAGATTGGATAATGGATCCACAGTTTCCATTAGTATGGAGATTAAATAAAGATATTAGTGGATCAGGATCTCATGGAGACCTAGCAGCTCATTCTATCGATTTAGCACGCTTTTTAGTCGGTGAGTTCGAGGAAGTAACCGGTATTTTAGAAACATTTATTAAGGAACGACCAATAGTAGAATCAAGCTCAGGTTTGTCAGGAAGCGCGTCCACTGACAAATTTGGTAAAGTCGAAGTAGATGATGCAAGTGTATTTATCGCACGATTTGAAAATGGGGCGATTGGTACTTTTGAGGCAACTCGTTTTGCAGGTGGAAACCGAAACGGAAACCGTATTGAAATTAACGGAGAAAAAGGTTCGATTCGCTGGGATATGGAAAACATGAATAACTTAGAAGTATATTTTCATGATGATGAACCTGGTCTACAAGGCTTCAGAACGATTAATTGTACTGAAGAGCTTCATCCATATGCAGGCGCATATTGGCCAGCAGGGCATATAATTGGTTATGAACACACATTCATAAACTTAGTAACAGAACTTTTAAATGGGGTTGCAGAAGGGTATAATCCTCTTCCAAACTTTGAAGATGGTGTAAGAAACGCAGCTGTATTGGAAGCAGTAGAACAATCCTCACAAACAAAACAATGGGTACGAATCGCAGATTTACTTGAATAGAACATAGCCGTAAGCCGGTGAACCTATCCAACAAGGAGACGGTTCAGTCAATGGTTTACGGCTTTTTTCAATTCTATGTTAAAATTTATGTAATAATAGATAAGGGTGAGAGCACAATGAAACTAGTCGGTATATCGGGATCTCTTGCAGGTTGGAAAACATACAATGTTATTGAAGAAGTATTATCGGCTGCAAAGAAGATTGACCCTACGATCGAAACAGAATTAATTGATTTAAAGGATTATGAAATCGAATTGGTGAATGGAAGTCCATTATCATTTTATAATAAAGATACTTGGAATGTGGTTCAAAAAATAGTAAATGCTGATTTGTTAGTATTTGGTAGCCCAATTTATCAGGCATCCATTACAGGTTCTCTAAAAAATCTGTTAGATCATTTGCCTATAAATGGATTAAAATCAAAAGTAACAGGGATTGTTACGTTAGCTGGTTCAGAAAAACATTTTCTCGTAGGGGAATATCAATTAAGACCTATCCTTGCTTATTTAAAAGGAATTGTCCCTTACAGTAATGTCTTTGTAACAAATGATGCGTTTGATGACGAAAGTGAATTAGTCGATAAAAATATTATCGAAAGGCTCCATAACTTAGCAAATGAGATGATTCAGTTACAACAATATATCGATAAAACCGACTGAATATTGTATGCCAATATGATGTATATTTCCTCCGGCAATTATCATACTACAAAAAAAGGAGGGATATACTTGGCTAAACGAACGAAGAAAAATGATGCAAAGCAGAAAAATAAAAAGGGGTTTGACTCTAGTAAAGTAGATAGTGAATTTGGGAAAGAGTTTGGAAGCGCACAAGCAAACCAAGCTCATAAAAATAAAGCAAAAAAAGAAAAGGCATCTAAAAACCAAGGTGAATGGAAAGGCATGCACTAATTATTAAGCAAAGGAGAATTTCCTTATATGAGCCATCCAAAACGAGAAGAAGAACGTCGGTTTAAAGATAGAAAACAATCTCAAAATCCTCATGGTAAAGTAAAATCATTAAAGCAGTTAGCAGATGAAGTAGATAAAGGAAAGTAACAAACAAAAGAGGCCATTGGTCTCTTTTTTAGTTTCAAGTATTTATATAGTGACAATCGCCCTTTTCACATCATATTTTGTCTAGAGGTGATTTGGGTGAAGAAAATACTTTTATTTGGTGATCCAGGAATCGATGATGCCATAGCGATTATGTATTGTTTACTACATCCTGAGCTTGATTTAGTTGGAGTAGTTACAGGATATGGAAATGTGACAGAGGAGCAGGCGAGGGATAATACCGCTTTTTTACTCTCCTTAGCTGGAAGAGAGGACATTCCAATCATTGGTGGTGCAAAGGGACCGTTTTCAGGTGAGTTTGTCACATACTATCCGGAAATACACGGTAGTGATGGATTAGGACCAATTAAGGTTCCGGAGGATATAAATCCAAAAGTATTCGGCTTTCAAAAAGCGATTGATATAATAAATGAATATAAAAATGAGCTGACAATTGTTGATACAGGTAGATCAACATCACTTGCAATGGCATTTATATTGGCAGGAGATGAAGTGGTAAACTCTGTAAATAGTATCTTCTCCATGGGGGGAGCATTTTTGTATCCCGGTAATATAACTGCTGTTGCCGAAGCTAATTATTATGGTGACCCGATTGCAAGTAATCTAGTTTTGGAAAAAGGAAGAAATGTTACCATCATTCCGTTAAATATTACGAATAAAGCAGTTGTGGACCAAGAGATGCTCCAATATATTAAGGAAAATGCAGACAATCCTTTTAAAAATATTTTAGATGCTACCCTTCGATACTATGATAAAGCATATGAAGAGTTAATACCTGGTCTAGCTGGACCACCTGTACACGATGTTCTTACTTTATACGCGGTTATTGCTCCAGAACAATTTGTTTATGTAAATCGAAGGGTTACGATAGATACTTCAGAACAATCTAGAGGCAGAACGATTGCTGACTTTCGAGCGAATCCAGATGAAGAGCCTGCTGAAACAATTGATAAAATAGCTTTTGATTTCAACTATAACGAATTTAAAGCTGACTTTCTAAAAACAATGATAAGAGCAATATGAGGGAGGTTTTTCTTAATATTTTAATATCATCCAAACCATTTTCTCTATACCATCATATGTTAATAAAAGGAATTTCATATGAAGGTAGTGATGATTGTTGTCCAAAAAGAAGAAAAAGCAAAGACCTAATATTCTTTTTTTGATGGTAGATGAAGAACGTTTTCCAACTGTTTATGATAATAGTGAACTTAAAGCATGGTGTAAAGAAAATTTAAGGACACACGAACTATTACGGGATAATGGTATCGAGTTTATGAATCATTATATTGGTAGTGTTGCATGTGCTCCTAGTCGAGCTACATTATTTACAGGGCAATATCCTTCCTTACATGGTGTTACCCAAACGACAGGAATTGCAAAAGGGGGATATGATCCCGATGTGTTTTGGCTAGATCCAAACACAGTTCCAACTCTAGGGGATTATTTTCGTGCAGCAGGTTATCGAACTTTTTGGAAAGGAAAGTGGCATATTTCTGAAGCAGATATTCTGCAACCTGGTAGCCATAATGGATTAACGAGCTATGATCAACATACCGGAATACCAAATCAAGAAAAAGAACAATATTATGTAAATGCTAATCGATTAGATGATTATGGGTTTGATGGCTGGATAGGACCTGAACCACATGGTAGTGATCCAAGAAATTCAGGTTCATCAGCTGCACATGGTGTCAGTGGAAGGGATGTAATATATTCAAAGCAAGTTGTCGAATTAATTGATTCACTCGAAGAAGATGAAAATGATTCACCTTGGTTGATCGTATCATCCTTTGTGAATCCACATGATATTACGCTTTATGGACTTCTCTCACGTATTGATCCACGCTTTGAATTTAATGTGAGTGAAAATATGCCTGCTATTCCCGCAGCTCCAACAGCAAACGAGTCATTATTAACCAAGCCAGTAGCACAACAAAGTTATAAAGAAGTGTACCAACAGGCATTTCAACCAACTAAAGACAGTGAATTTTTGCGACAGCTCTATTTCTCATTACAGAAACAAGTAGATGACGAAATGTATAAAATTGTAGATACATTAAAACAATCTAAGTTCTATGATAATACCATCATTATTTTTACTAGTGATCACGGTGATTTACTTGGTGCTCATGGAGGACTATTCCAAAAGTGGTATAACACGTATGAAGAAACAACCCATGTTCCTTTCATCATCCATAGTCCGGAGTTATTCTCAGGAAGGAATACATTTGAACCCTTAACAAGTCATGTGGATGTTATTCCTACTTTACTCGGGCTTGCCAATATTGATGAGGAGGAAGTAAAGAAAATATTAAGTAAAGACCATACAGAGGTTCGTCCGTTTGTAGGGAGAAATTTAGCTTCCGTAATAAAAAATGAGAGTGATTGTTCTAGTATTCATGAACCAGTTTATTTTATGACAGACGATGATGTAACAAGAGGTTTGAATCAAGTAAGTTTAATCGGTAAACCATATGAGTCCGTCGAGCAGCCAAATCATATTGAAGCAGTAATTGCAAAGTTAAAGACACCAGGAAATGAAGTAGAAGAAATCTGGAAATTTTCTCGTTACTTTGATAATCCACAGTTTTGGAGTAATCCAGGTGTTGAAGATGTCCAAGTTAGAACGAAAGACGGAGTTCCTATCACAGATGATACAGAAGCTTCTATCTCTGTAACGAAAATAAAAACAACGCCAGTAGAAGAAGAATTCGAATTATATAACATTACTCGAGATCCATTAGAAGAAATAAATTTAGCTCATCCAACAAATGCTACAGTTGAAACGAAAGTAATTCAGAAAATATTAGAGCAAATGCTAAACCAGCAACGGGAACAGAAAAGACTAAATCCAAATGTTTAATGATTATGTTAATGAAGCTTAGAGCAACTTAAGGTTTGGAAATGGTTATAATTTGTATTTAAGCAGTGTAGATGCCATTAATGGAAAAAGCTTCGGTAATAATATTCTTGATAGTACAATGCCTTCTATAAATTCTTGTTCATAAAAAAGCAAATGGCAAGTCCCCACTAATCTATTAATTTTAGTGGGGACATTATTATTGGTTATAGCAATCTTTATTTTCTACGCTGAGGAGCATGAATATTTTACTATTATAAGCTTTGGTGTACTTCTTTACTTAATAATGTAAAGACTTGTTGTAAATCAGCAATTAAATCCTCTACTTCTTCCACACCAACAGAAAAACGTAATAAACGATTATCAACACCACGTCGGTTTCGATCTTCTTCTGGAATATCAGCGTGTGTTTGAGTAGAAGGATAGGTAATAAAGCTTTCCACACCACCTAGGCTTTCTGCAAAGGTAATTAATTGCAGATTTTCAAGGAACGGAGCTATCCATTCGCTCTTTGCTAGACGGAAAGATACCATTCCACCTTTACCAGCGTATAGGACATCTGTTACTAAAGGTTCTTGTTCTAAATACTCTACAATTTTTTTTGCATTGTAGTCATGTTGTTTCATACGTAAATGTAGTGTCTTAAGTCCTCTTATTAATAACCAACAGTCTGATGGGGAGAGAGTTGCTCCAATCGCATTATGGTTAGTAGCTAATTTATCACAAAGCTCTTGCCCTTTTGCAACAACAATACCTGCTAGAACATCATTGTGGCCACCGATATATTTTGTTCCACTATGAATTACGATATCAGCACCTAAAGTGATTGGTTGCTGGAAATATGGAGTTAAGAATGTATTATCCACAATCAATAATAATTGATGACGGTTAGCAAGTTCAGCGTATTCCTGTATATCAATTTCCTGCATTAAAGGGTTTGTTGGTGTTTCAATAAAAAGAGCTTTCGTTTTATTCGTAATGAGTTGTTCTGTTTCTAGAACATCTTTAAATTCTGTATAAGTTGTTTGTATATTGTACATCTCTGCGTATTGCTTTAATAAACGGTAAGTGCCACCATAAATATCTTCAGGTACAATTAATTCATCTCCAGAGCGAAACAATGATAAAACTAATTGAATAGCTGCCATGCCAGTGCTACATGCAAAACCTGCATCTCCACCCTCTAGATTAGCAATTCCTTCTTCTAAAATAGCGCGTGTAGGATTTTTAGTACGTGAATAATCATAACCAGTGGATTTACCTAGCCCTTCATGTTGATAAGCGGTAGATAAATAGATAGGTGTACTCACTGCACCTGTTTTAGGATCACTTTTATTACCTAACTGAACTAATCTAGTTTCTATTTTTTTCGTCATGTTTATCAGCCCTTTTAAAATGAAGTTATAAAAAATGGACCTTCTATAAGAAGAAGATCCATTTGATTGAGTCATTCTTCTTATCTTTTAGGCAAATTTCTGCCTATTGGAATTAGCACCTTTGCCAATATGGCCGGTTGCTGAGACATCTTAGGGCCAATTCCCTCCGCCTCTCTTGATAAGATTACATATTAATTTATTGGTCCAATTTTCATTATTCTATTATAATTTTCGTAAATATGCAATAGATTTCTATTAAAAAACTTACAATGCCATGACATTGCAGTTTATGATTATTTACAGCGAAATACTTGGATTTAGCAGCGATTGTTTCTCCATATTTGATGGCCTTTCGAGAAGGAAACACAAAGATTTATGGTATCGCGAATCACATATCAATGCTTAATCTCTTTCTTTTTTAAAAATGAAGAAACTTAAATAGAAAAGAAATAGATTGTATTGTAAAATATAAATTATAAAGAATATTCATATTGCTTGGAAAGTGGAGTGAAGATTTTTGAAAAAGCCGCTAAGAGAAATATTAGCACCATTAAGTACAAAAGATAAGATGAAATATATTTGGGATTATTATCGTTATCATTTCATTATTGGGATAATAGTAATTGCAGTTCTCTCCTACATTATTTATGATGCAACATCCAAAAAGGAGGATGTATTAAATATCGTAATTACGAATGAATTAATATTCCCAGATGCAGTTCAACAGTTTGAAGAAAAAGTAAATAAAGCACTATTATCTGAAGATGAGCAAGATGATTCTCGTGTATTTATTCAAACATTACAATCTTCTGGCAATGATGCAAATATGCAAGTAGGAATAGATTTACAAAAGTTAACAGCTCAAATGGCTGCTGGTATGATTGACTTCTATATTATTGATGAAGAAGTCTTTCAGCAAATGAACGAAGAGAAACAAGTTCATTCTTTTCTCGAAATGAGTGGCTTAAAGGAACTTACATTTTCTGATGAAGAAGTTATTTATTCAAAGCATGATACTAATGATGTAGTAGGTATCAAAGTATCTGCAATTAATTTATTTGATGAAATTTTGCCTGAATCAGATAAAATACTATGTATTCCGATTACAACAAAGAATGAGGAATATATTGCTCGCTTTATTGAATTAATCAATTCCAACAACTAGATAGGAACAGTTAGGAGCTAAGAAAATGAATACAAATATTAATGTAAATGAAACTATGCAATTAATTAAAGAACTCGTTTCTATACCAAGTCCCTCGGGAAATACAAAAAGAGTTATCGATTTTTGTGAGCAATATTTAGCAAACTCGAAAATAGAAATGAAGCGAAATCGAAAAGGTGGCTTACTGATCACAGTACCTGGAGAAAATGTTCAACAGCATCGGATGTTAACGGCCCATGTCGATACGTTAGGTGCTATGGTTAAGGAAATTAAAGCAAATGGACGTTTGAAACTTTCCATGATTGGCGGCTACCGCTGGAATTCGGTTGAAGGTGAATATTGTGAAATTGAAACTGAATCAGGAAAAGTTTATACAGGGACTATTTTAATGAAGCAGACATCTGTTCATGTATATAAGGATGCAGGGGATGCAAAAAGAAACGAAGACAATATAGAAGTACGTATTGATGAGCTTACAAATAGTGAAGAAGAAACGAGAAAATTAGGTATCAATGTTGGTGATTTTGTTTCCTTTGATCCACGCGTTCAAATTACGAAAAGTGGCTACATAAAATCACGTCATTTAGATGATAAAGCAAGTACTGCCATTTTATTACGTTTAATCAAACAAATCTCGGAGGAAGGAATTAAGCTTCCATATACAACACATTTTCTTATTTCTAATAATGAAGAAATTGGATATGGCGGGAACTCAAATATTAGCCCTGAAACAGTTGAATACTTGGCTGTTGATATGGGCGCTTTAGGTGACGGCCAAGCTTCAGATGAATATACAGTTTCTATCTGTGCAAAAGACTCTAGTGGACCATATCATCTTGGCTTACGGAAACATCTAGTTAATTTAGCCAAACAACATAATATTGATTATAAAGTTGATATATATCCTTATTATGGTTCAGATGCATCAGCAGCTATACGATCAGGTCATGACATCGTCCATGGTTTGGTTGGGCCTGGCATTGAAGCATCACATGCATTTGAAAGAACACATGAAACGTCGTTAATGAATACAGAAAAATTATTATATGCATATGTATTATCACCCATTACAACAATATAAAATGATCAAACCTTAGTCGAAATATTTTGATTAAGGTTTGTTTTTGTTTTAATGATTGAATTTCAATAGTGGAGGAATTATGATAGGAAAAGACTTATAAACGGAAGGAATATGTATATGGCAAAAACATTGAAAGCAGAAGTAGAGTCAAGAAAAACTTTTGCGATAATTTCTCATCCGGATGCCGGTAAAACAACAATGACGGAAAAACTACTTTATTTTGGTGGCGCAATCCGTGATACCGGAACCGTAAAAGGGAAAAAATCCGGTAAATTTGCAACATCTGACTGGATGGAAATTGAGAAACAACGTGGTATATCTGTAACTTCATCAGTGATGCAATTTGATTACGATGGATTTCGTATAAATATACTTGATACCCCTGGGCACCAAGATTTTAGTGAAGATACGTATAGAACATTAATGGCAGTAGATAGTGCGGTGATGATAATCGACTCCGCAAAAGGGATTGAGGAGCAAACATTGAAGTTATTTAAGGTTTGCAGGATGCGTGGAATTCCAATTTTCACTTTTATTAATAAGCTTGATCGTCAAGGTCGACCACCACTAGAATTGTTAGCTGAATTAGAAGAAGTATTAGGGATTGAATCATATCCAATGAATTGGCCAATCGGAATGGGAAAAGAATTTTACGGAATATATGATCGTCATAATAAACGAATAGAGCAATTCCGTGTAAATGAAGAGGAAAGATATTTAGCACTAGATGAAAATGGAGAAGTGATTGGAGATCACAAAATTAAAGAAACATCTCTATATACGCAAGCATTAGAAGAAATAATGCTTCTTGATGAAGCAGGAAATGAATTTTCTGTAGAGAAAATTAATAATGGGACTCTATCACCTGTATTCTTTGGTAGTGCTTTAACCAATTTTGGTGTTCAAACCTTTCTTGAAACTTACTTGCAATTTGCGCCAGCTCCACAACCGCGTGTTGCAAATGAAGGCATCATTGATCCTGCTTCTGAAGGTTTTTCGGGCTTCATCTTTAAAATTCAAGCAAATATGAATCCTGCCCATCGTGATAGAATTGCATTCGTGCGTATTTGTTCAGGACAATTTGAAAGAGGTATGAACATAACTCTTGCAAGAACGGGAAAGCAAATAAAACTATCCCAATCAACTCAGTTTGTTGCGGATGATAGAAGTACTGTGAATTCTGCTGTAAGTGGAGATATTATAGGATTATATGATACAGGAACATACCAAATTGGAGACACAATCTTTGAAGGTAAGATGAATGTTAAGTATGAAAAACTCCCTCAATTTACTCCAGAATTGTTTGTAAGAGTAACTGCTAAAAATGTGATGAAACAAAAAAGTTTTCATAAAGGCGTGCAGCAACTTGTACAGGAAGGTGCGATCCAATTATACAAAACATATAGAACGGAAGATTATATTTTAGGGGCTGTTGGTCAGCTTCAGTTCGAAGTATTTCAACATCGAATGAAAAATGAATATAATTCAGATGTTATTATGGAATCAATTGGCTCTAAGATAGCAAGATGGATAGAAAACGAAAAATTTGATGAGAACCTATCAAGTCAAAGAAGTTTACTTGTAAAAGATCGATATGATAAGCCATTATTCTTATTTGAGAATGAGTTTGCTCTTAGATGGTTTCAAGATAAAAATCCAGAAATAATTTTGACTAATCCAATGGATGAACATCAATAATATAAATAAAGATGCCTCTTTTGCTAGTATGTGAAAGAGGCATTCTAATTGATATACTAATTTTATGGTAGTACTTGATACGATGAAAGGAGTAATCATTCTTTGGACTTAAGTAAATTTTCTATTAGGCGTCCGGTATTTACAATTGTAACAATGGTTTTAGTAATCATCCTAGGGGGTGTTTCCTTATTTAAATTACCATTGAAACTAATACCTGAAATAAAACCTCCAGTTGGTGTCGTGGTAGCTACATATCCAGGTGCCAGTCCTGATGAAGTGCTCGAAAAATTAACGAAGCCGCTTGAGGCAAGTTTAGCAACACTACCAGGTATCAAGAACATTCACTCCATATCACAAGAAGGATCTAATTTTATTTTATTAGAATTTTCATGGTCTACATCCATAGATGATATTCAGAATGATGTCCAACAAAGAATTCATCAAACTCCTTTACCTAGTGATGCTACACAGCCGAGTTTTTTAAAGTTTGATCCATCCCAGTTTCCTATCATTCAATTATCTTTAAGTACAGAAAATGTTGACAAACAAAACTTACATAAGATATCAGATACACTAATTACACAATTATCTAAGGTAGATGGTGTTGCAAGTATTAATGTAAACGGTAAATTTGTAGAAGAAATAATGGTCATTATTGATCAAGAAGCATTAAAGCAACAAGGGCTTTCACAATCTGATATCGTATCGATAATCCAAGCAAATAATATTTCACTGCCTGGTGAAACAGTGTTAACAGATGGAAAGCAACTAACAACACGTATTGTTAGTGCATTACATTCAGTTGAAGAAATTGCAGATCTACCTGTTACGATTAATCCAGTGACAGGACATAAGGTGTTATTAAGTGATGTAGCTACAATTAAACAACAAGAACAGGAACAATATACTAGCACTCGAACAAATGATAATCCTGCGCTTTTATTGAGCGTCCTACAAGAAACAGATGCGAATACCGCTGAAGTTTCAAAAGAATTTCAACAAGAGTTGGAGCGTTTATTAGAACAGGATCAATTTAAGGATATTAAAGCTGATGTATTATTTGATCAAGGAGACTATATTCAAATTGCAATAAGTAATATATCTACATCTCTCCTTTTTGGAGGAGTCTTTGCTATGCTTATCTTGTTTCTGTTTTTGCGAAATGTGAAAAGTCCTCTTATTGTCGGTATAGCTATTCCTTATTCCGTCATAGTGACATTCGTTTTAATGTTCTTTGCTAATTTTGCTCTTAATATTATGACACTTGGTGCATTAGCTCTTGGCATTGGGATGCTTGTTGATAATGCCATCGTCGTAATAGAAAATATCAATCGCCATCTCTCATTAGGTAAGAATAGTAAAGAGGCTGCTCATGTTGGTACGAAAGAAGTTGCAGGAGCCATTACAGCATCTACACTTACAACTGTGGCTGTTTTTTTACCTGTTGTATTTATTAGTGGATTGTTAGGTGAATTATTTAAAGAGTTTGCCTTAACTATTTCCTTTAGTTTATTTGCATCGTTATTTGTAGCCCTAACAGTAATTCCTATGTTAGCTAGTCGCTTTATAAAAAAAACAAGGGGAAATTATAAAGTTTCTAGAAGAAGGGCAAAAATGAATTTCTTTGAACGATCATTACGTTGGTCTTTAAAACACCGCATTATTGTGCTAGTAAGTGCGATTTTATTATTTGTTGGAGGAATGTATGGTGTACGTGCAGTTGGTGTACAATTCCTACCTCCAACAGATGAAGGCTTCTTTAGTATTCGTGTACAGCTAGAAAATGGTGCTGCAATAACAGAAACAGAAAAAGTAATCAATATAATGGAGGAACAATTAAAATCCGAGGTAATTGTAGATACTTACGTTAGTTTAGTTGGTTCAACACAAGAATCAAGTTTTCAAGGTGTAGGGAAGGCTAATACTGCAGAAATGTATATTAAATTAAAACCGCTTGATAAAAGAGAAGTATCCTTGTTTGAGTTTGTAGATGAAATTCAACCACGAATAGAAAAGGCGGTACATGATATAAATACAAATGTAAACCTTGATTTCAATATCCCAACATCTTCAGGTCTGGAACCACAAACATTAACATTTTATATAAAAGATACAAATAAATCATTGTTAGATGAATATAGTGAAAAAATAATGTTTTCCCTGAGCAATTTGGATCATGTAACAGATATTAATACGAATACAGAGGATAGCGTAGAGGAAATAAAAATTAAGATCAATCGTGAAAAAGCGATGGAAGCAGGATTAAATCCTGCGCAGATTGCGATGGTTGTTAATGATGTTACAAGAGGTGTACATGCTTCTCAAATTATGACAGACGAATCAGACGTGTTAGACGTTATCGTGCAATATGATGAAGCTGTTACTAGGGAAATAGACAAATTAGCTACACTTTTAATAAGAAAGCCTGATCGGAATTATATTGAATTAGGAGACATTAGTGATATTGAAATTGGAAATGGACCATTAAATATACAAAGGATTAACCAACAAGATTCCATTCAATTTACATTAATTTATGATAATCAAATTGATTTAGGTGCGATGAGAGAACTGATAGAGAAAGAATTTGACCAGCTCAAGCTACCAGATAGTATGGAAATAACATATAGCGGTGAAATAGAAATGTTAGATGATTCCATAAATGATATGATCTTGGCACTTGTATTGGCCATCATCTTCATCTACATTGTGATGGCAGCTCAATTTGAATCATTTAAATATCCCTTTGTTATTATGTTTACTATTCCGCTAATTGCTATTGGGGTTGGAGTAGCACTATTCATAACACAGACAAAACTTAGTGTACCAGTGTTCATTGGCATTATCGTGCTAGCTGGGATTGTAGTTAATAATGCAATCGTGCTTGTGGATTATATAAACAAGCGAAAGGAACAAGGATTAGCTAGTTATGAGGCAATTATTGAATCTGTAAAAGTGAGAACGCGTCCAATTCTTATGACGGCACTTACGACAATTCTTGGTTTGATTCCTTTATCCTTAGGTATTGGTGAAGGTACAGAAATGAACCAGCCGATGGCAATTGCCGTAATAGGTGGATTAATTAGTAGTACTTTTTTAACTTTATTCATCATACCTATTGTGTATAGTCTCTTTGATAAAGAAACAAGGAAAATGAACCGAAAAAAAGTACGTTGGAGCGACAATGTAAATAATTAATATATGCGAGTGTTAAAAAAAGTTGCATGCCCACTATGAATCTATTATAATAATTATAAATTAATACATTTGACTTTCAGTCAAAGGGGAGTAGCGTTAGGTGAATATAGATTCACCTGAAACAAAGTCGTCATTTCGTGAAGTAATTCACCGGCTTTGTTGGCATTTAAAAATGTCTAGCAAGACCTTTGCCTTGTACGGCAGAGGTCTTTTTGTTTTTCAAAAAAATTCTGCCGTATGAAATGTAAAACAGAGGGGGAATTTTTTTGGAAATGTCGATGTTATTAGAATATGGATGGGTCCTACTTGTCTTAGTAGGGTTAGAAGGAATTTTAGCAGCTGATAATGCCGTTGTTATGGCTGTAATGGTGAAGCATTTACCACCAGATAAGCAGAAAAAGGCCTTATTTTATGGATTGTTCGGTGCTTTCATATTCCGGTTTGCTGCATTATTTTTAATTTCTTTTCTTGTCAATGTTTGGCAAATTCAAGCGCTTGGAGCGGCATACTTAATATTCCTAGCAGCTCACCACTTTATGAAAAAGCGGAAACCTGCAGAAGGAGATTCAGAAACGAAAGAAAGAAAAGGGAGTTCTTTCTGGGTAACAGTACTTAAAGTAGAAGTAGCGGATATTGCCTTTGCAATTGATTCTATGTTAGCTGCAGTAGCTTTAGCGGTAACATTAAAACCAACAGGATGGTTTGAAGTTGGTGGTATCGACGGTGGACAGTTTACAGTAATGCTACTTGGTGGTTTAATCGGAGTTATCATTATGCGTTTCGCAGCAACATCTT
Source organism: Paenibacillus bovis (assembly GCA_007679095.1). GTDB lineage: Bacteria > Bacillota > Bacilli > Bacillales > Bacillaceae_C > Lederbergia > Lederbergia graminis. The sequence continues at coordinate 24,346 of VEFU01000013.1, read as the reverse complement.
TTGTTAAGTTGTTGGCAAAATATCCTACATTAGAATCTGCAGCATTTTTAATTGTCGGTTGGGTTGGGGTTAAGCTAACTGTTTTCACTTTAGCTCATCCAAATGTATCAATCTTAGATGAACATTTTCCGGAATCAGCAGCTTGGAAAACAATCTTCTGGGTAGTTTTAATTGCAATTGCAGTAGGTGGATATCTGATTTCGAAAAAGAAGGGAAGTCAACTGCATACAGAAGAATATGTTTCTAATGCAGTATTAAATAAAGATTAAAGAAAGAAGGAGCTTTTCCATAAAGGAATAGGCTCCTTCTTTATTATTGACCTTTTAATTGAGCTTGAGCTTGTTGAACTAATCTTTTAGTAATTTCTCCACCAACTGATCCATTTGCACGAGATACTGTATCAGATCCAAGAGTTACTCCGAATTCTTGGGCAATTTCATATTTCACTTGGTCCATGTATTGTTCAATTCCAGGAACGAGCAATTTATTACTTTGTCTAGCCATATAATTTTCCTCCTAATACTTTATTAACAAGCTGTAATAATAGTATGTACGCTGTGACCAAAACCATTACTGGTAAAAGAAAGCATTCAATATTAAAAAAAACTTTTAATCACATACATTTTTCTTTAGTATATAGTCATGGTTAATAAATTTAGGGAGATAGTATTATTATGAAGGCAAAAAGGCGTTTCACAAAGTTTACTCCATTTAGAATTCTTGTTTCATATTATTTTTTAACGGTAGCTTTCTCTGCATGTATTTTAAGTTTGCCCTTTGCCAGGAATGAAAATGTAGATTGGACTTTTATGGATGCAATTTTTACCGCAGCTAGTGCTGTTAGTGTAACTGGTCTTACAACAATTAATGTCTCAGAAACATTTAGTACAACAGGGCTATTTTTGTTAATGTTGGTTTTACAAATCGGTGGAATAGGAATTATGACAATCAGTACATTTTTCTGGTTAATTCTCGGAAAGAAAATTGGATTGAAACAAAGGCAATTAATAAAAACCGATCAGAATCAAATTAATATGTCTGGACTAGTTTCTTTATTAAAACAAATATTGTATTTAATTTTAATCATTCAATTAGTTGGTGCAATCATACTTGGTACATATTATTTAAAATACTTTCCAACATGGCAAGAAGCATTTTTACAAGGTTTATTCGCTTCCGTTAGTGCAACTACAAATGCAGGTTTTGATATAAGTGGAGAATCATTATTACCATTTGCTAAAGATTATTTTGTTCAATTTATAACTATTATTTTAATTGTACTAGGGGCAATCGGTTTTCCAGTATGGATTGAAGTGAAAAATTTTATCCTTCATAAGGATAACAAATTAAGATTTCGTTTCAGTTTGTTTACGAAGATTACGACAACTACATATTTTCTGCTTTTAATAATCGGTACTCTGTTTATTGTATTGTTAGAATATAATCATTTCTTTGTTGGTAAGTCATGGCATGAATCTTTTTTCTATGCGCTATTTCAATCAACAACGATGAGAAGTGCCGGGTTATTGACCTTAAATGTGAATGATTTATCTACACCAACTATATTGTTCATGTCGCTATTAATGTTTATTGGTGCTTCTCCAAGTTCTGTAGGAGGAGGAATCAGAACAACAACATTTGCATTAAATATTTTGTTTTTAATTCATTTTGCACGTGGACATAAATCAATAAAAGTGTTTCAACGAGAAATACATGAAGACGACCTTTTAAAATCTCTTGTTGTTTTGTTATTAGCGGTAATATTAGCAGGAGGATCTATCTTAATTTTATCGATAACAGAGGACGCAAGTTTAATTTCTATCATATTTGAAGTCGCTTCTGCGTTTGGAACATGTGGAGCTTCCATGGGAATTACCTCTTCCTTAACAGTTTTCGGAAAATTGGTCTTAATTGTATTAATGTTCATTGGAAGAATTGGTATTTTATCCTTTTTATTGTCGATGTCAGATAATGAAAAGCGACCAGATTTCCACTATCCAAAAGAGAGAGTGATTATCGGTTAAATTAAAATTAGACTTTTTAGTAATTTGACAAATAATAAAATTTTACGTAATATTTTATTCTGCAACAGGAGGGGATAATATGGAAAAGAAGATTAGAATTGGTATCACTGGATACGGAAATTTAGGGCGAGGTGTAGAAGCTGCTATAAAGCAAAATGAAGATATGCAATTAGTAGCTGTATTCTCTCGTCGTGATCCAGAGAGTGTTGGGGTAGAAGATAAATCTGTTAAGGTATTACCGATTACTGAAGCAAGAGATTATCAAGCAGAAATTGATGTTATGATACTTTGTGGTGGTTCAGCAACAGATTTACCAGAACAAGGACCCGAGTTTGCTCAATTTTTTAATACGATAGATAGTTTTGATACACATGCAAAAATTCCAGAATACTTCGCAGCCATAGATAAGGTAGCAACAAATTCTGGGAAAACTAGTATCATATCCGTCGGTTGGGATCCCGGAATGTTTTCTATGAATAGATTACTTGGAGAAGCAATTCTTCCTGAAGGAGAAACGTATACTTTTTGGGGAAAAGGTTTAAGCCAAGGTCATTCAGATGCTATTCGCCGAGTACCAGGTGTAAAAGCTGGTGTGCAATATACAATTCCAATAGAAGAAGCAGTTAATAGAGTTAGAAATGGAGAAAATCCAACTTTGACAACAAAGGAAAAGCACTTAAGAGAGTGCTACGTAGTTGCTGAAGATGGAGCAGATCTTCGTGAAATTGAAGAAACAATTAAAACAATGCCGAACTACTTTGCAGATTATGAGACGGTTGTAAATTTTATTTCTGAAGAGGAACTGAAAAATAATCATTCCAAAATGATGCATGGTGGCTTCGTCATTCGAAGTGGAGTAACAGGTGCAGGAAATAAAGAGATTGTGGAGTATTCCTTAAAACTTGATAGCAATCCGGAATATACTGCAAGTGTTTTAGTTGCATATGCGAGAGCTGCTTTCAAGATGAATCAAATGGGACAAGCTGGTGCCAAAACAGTATTTGATGTACCTATTGGATTATTATCATCTAAGTCTCCAGAACAATTAAGAAAAGAGCTATTATAAATACCGCTTTGGAAATGCACTTCGTATTCAATATTCAAACAGTCCTATCATAAAAAAACCGAACTATCTTGAGTTGATAGTTCGGTTTTTAGTTTCATCTATATTACTTTGTGCCAGTCTCTGTTTTTTCAACTTCTATTTCAAACTCAATTGGATAGATTGTTGAGTCACCTGTAGTAGGCTCGAAGTAAATTAACGCTAGGGATGGTTTTTGTACGATAATTCCTTGCTCTTGATATGATTTCATACAAAATGGGAATGATTCGATTAGTGTATGCTTATATAGGTCACGTTCATTCAATTTTAAATCAATGAACCCATTGCCAACAATTTTTGGGTCGTCGATAATTGTTAGATACGTTTTAGACCTTACATTTCTTTCAATTATATCAATCCACCATGCTTTTCTTGGTTTGTAGCGTTGGTTGACTAAATAATCGTATTTCATTAATCCAGCTGCAATTTCAGCATTTGGAATTTTTTCTTCTTGTAGAAATTGATTTAGGCGTTTGAATAAATCTTCTAATTGATGACCAATTCTAGACCATGCTTTGTTATCCCAATAGGTTCCAAATTCTTGGAAAAAATCGAATGGTGTTTCAAAGCAATAGCTAGTTAAATACTGAATAGTGTGATCCATTCTATGGGCATTCCAGTACTTTTCTAGGACATCCTCTACTTGCTTAATACGAACTATATCATTAAAATCAATGACATTATTTCCTAGAATCTCATATGGTGAATAGTCCATATATGTGTATCCATACTGTTTTGCAGATAGTCTTAGACCAGTACCTCGCAACATTTTTAGGAAGCCAAGCTGTAATTCTTCTGGACCAAGCTCAAACACATCGTTAAATGTTTTACGGAATGATTGGTAATCCTCTTCTGGTAAACCTGCAATTAAATCGAGATGCTGGGCAATTTTTCCGCCATCTTTCACCATTGTCACGGTTCTCTTTAATTTCTCGAAGTTTTGTCTCCGCTTCACTAGTTCATTTGTTAAATCATTTGTGGATTGAACCCCAATTTCAAATCGAAATAGTCCTGCAGGAGCTTCATTATTTAAAAACTCGATAACCTCTGGTCGCATAATATCTCCAGTGATTTCGAATTGGAACACTGTACCTGGGAGATGTTCATCAATAAGGAATTGAAACATTTCCATTGCATAGCTTCTACTAATATTAAATGTTCTGTCAACGAATTTAATTGTTTTTGCCCCGTTGGCCATTAAATAACGAATATCTTCCTTAATCTTTTCACGGTTAAAATATCTAACACCAACTTCAATCGATGATAAACAAAACTGACAACTAAATGGGCATCCTCGACTAGTTTCTATATATGTAACTCGTTTGGAGAGATGAGGAATATCTTCCTTAAAGCGGAAAGGAGAAGGAGATTCTCTTAAATCAATTTTTTGTCGAACAGTGTTAATAATAGGCTTGCCGTCCTTCATATAAGCAATACCTTGGATATTTTCAAGATTCATTTCTCCATGAAATTGTTCTAAAAGCTCTTTAAATGTTGCTTCACCCTCACCCATAACAATACAATCCACTTGTGGTAGTCTATTTAACCAATGAATGACATCATAGGAGACTTCGGGTCCTCCTAACACAATTTTCACATTTGGTGTTATCTTTTTGATAATTTCAATTACCTTAATTGTTTCTTCGATATTCCAAATATAACAACTAAAACCTATTACATCCGGCTTTTTATTGAACAAATCAGTAACTATGTTCAAAGTAGGATCTTTTATAGTATATTCGGCTAATTCTACATCGAAATCAGGTGCTGCATATGCTTTTAAGTACCGTATTGCTAAGTTAGTATGTATATATTTCGCGTTCAGTGTACTTGCAATAATTTTCATTGATCAAAGTGCTCCTTTATTAATATATCTAATCTATTTTACAAGAGTTTATAGGAAATCACAATGACTAGAAAATCATACAAAAAGAACAGCTTTTACACTGTTCCTAACTATTGTCTATATTGATTAAATAAGTGTTTTTTACTAACCCAATTCATTTCAATTAATGGTTGTGTTGTGTTTTTTACAAATTTACTTGATAAGAAAATCGTTAGTAGAATGGTAAAAAGCAGAACAAGCAGTATTGGTTGTGAATCCTTCAAATATTCCTCTATATTGCTTTCTCTAAAAGTCCGGACAATAAAACCATGGAGTAAATAAACATACAATGTGTTTTTTCCTAATTGAGTAAAGAAAAGCTTGTTTTTAGGTACAAATGCGAAAAATCCTATAATCATAATAAAGTTCATCATGTAAATTCCTACTCTTTTTATTAAGCCAATTGTTGCAATAGAAGTGAATTCACTATACGGTTTTGAAGCAAAAAACCATTTTTCGTTCATTTCTGGAAAAAAGAATAGGATAGTGATTACCATTAAAATGATCATTCCAGAAATTATCTTTGCTTTTTTTGTTGTGATCAATTGAAAATGTTCCTTCTTCATATAATAGCCGATAAGGAAGAAAGGGAAGAAAACGAATGTTCTAGATAGACTAAGGTAATTAGAAATAAAGTCCATATATCCGACTGCAAGACCAATCAATATCGATAAGATTATCGCATGTTGCGGTTTTAATTTATTAAAAAGGATTAATAAGATATTCCAACAAAATAAACTTACTAAAAACCATAGCGACCAATGTGGATTTAACATGTCTATTTCTAACATAGACTCACTAAATAAGAAATAATAAAAAACAGAATATATTATCTGAAATATTATATAAGGGAGAATCAACTTTTTAGCGATTTTACTTATATAACCTCTTTCGTAAAATCCTTTTGCAAAAAAACCTGAAACTAATATGAAAGCCGGCATATGAAATGTGTAGATAATTTTATATAGTATAAAGATAAACGTATCAGCACCAATATAGGATTGAAGTAAATGGCCGAACACAACAAAAAATATCAAAATGAACTTTGCATTATCAAAATAATAATCTCTTTTTGCCATGTAATCACCTCTCCATAACTTCATTCTACCCGCATAAATATAGGAATAACATTACTGTTCTCCAACAGTTCCTTTTCAAGTGAAACAGTAATGAAACACTACGAAAAGATATGTAACATTTGATTAAGCACGCAGATAGGTTTTTCTTACCATAGAAAATATGGACTAAAATTTTTGCTTAATTAAGGCGATAATTTAGAAATTTCATCAGTTAGTTTTAATCTTTTTGATAAAATGCGGACTAATTGTTAACGAATAGTGAATTCTTTTAAGAAAAATGTCTAATTTTGCGAATCTATTTACTTTTGATAGGAGAGTTGAGATAATTACGAGGTTGAATTAATAGGAAAATAATTGGGGGAGAAAAGGAATGCATTTCAGCAGTAAGGAACAAATGCGATTTTTAATTCGCATCCAAAAAAAGCGAGAATTAATGTGTATTTTAGGAGAAGTTTATGGATTAAATGCAACCGAGACGATTAAATGTAGTCAGGAATTAGATGCATTATTAAACGAATACTATCATTTATTTCAAGCACCTACGAATAAGAAGAAATCTTCTTTACCTCTCAAATCAGTATCAAATATTTTTAGTAAACAACAACACTTACTTCTTACTGCAAAATGATTTATACATATACGTACGTGTAATCGTTTACTGTTATATATATAGGCATGGAATGTATCTCAAAGGGTAAACTATCAAATAAACTCTATTGGAGGTACATATGGAAGAACAAATTTTTTCATTAAAGAATAAAGTTGCAATTGTTACTGGTGCATCATCTGGTATAGGCAAAGCTTCTGCACTTCGGCTAGCTAAAGCTGGTGCAGCAATTGGATTACTAGATATTAAAGAAGAAAGAGCAGAACATGTTAAGAAAGAAATAGTAGGGATGGGGGGACAAGCACATGTAGTAGATGTGGACTTGTCTGACCCGAAACGTATCGATAATGGAATTAATGAAATTGTAAAGGAATTTGGGCGACTAGATATTGTTTTTGCAAATGCTGGTATAAATGGTGTAGTTACACCGATTGAGGATTTTCCACCTGAAGAATGGGATCATACAATTTCAACAAATTTAAAAAGCACTTTTTTGACAGTAAAATATGCTATACCTCACATGAAGAAAGATGGAGGGAGCATTATTATTACGAGTTCCATTAATGGTAATCGGAAGTTCTCAGGTATTGGGATGTCTGCCTATAGTAGCTCTAAAGCTGGTCAAATGGCATTTGGAAAAATGGCAGCACTAGAATTAGCTACTTACAAAATACGTGTAAATATTATTTGTCCCGGTGCAATAGAAACGAACATTGGTCAAAACACACACCCAGATCAAGAAAAGCTTAAAAAAGTACAAATCCCTGTAGAATATCCAGAAGGTAGTCATCCGTTAGAAGGTGCTCCAGGACAACCAGAGCAAGTTGCTAATTTAATCCACTTTCTAGCATCTGATGCTTCTAGTCATATTACTGGTTCAGAAATATATATTGACGGTGCAGAAACCCTTCTATAAAAAGCTGAAATTTATTTTAGGAACATTACCCAACATATTACAAATAGTTCAGTAATCTGCTAATATTGGATTATGAGTAATTAATGTAGAGGGATTGATATGATGATTAAAGAATATGAAGAGTCATTAAAGCTTTTTATTGTTTTATCTCGTGCTTATCGATCTGTGAATGAAGAGGTTAATAAACATATTCAAAAATCAGGTCTAAATCCAACTGAATTTGCAGTATTAGAGCTTCTTTATCATAAGGGCAAACAACCACTTCAGCAAATAGGTGGTAAAATCCTCTTGGCGAGTGGGAGTATTACGTATGTAGTTGATAAGCTTGAAAAGAAAGAATTAGTAAAAAGAAATGCGAGTTCAGAAGATCGTAGAGTAATTTATGCGGAAGTTACAGAAAAGGGTAAGAACTTCATAGAACAATTTTTCCCCGAACATTCCAAAAGAATATATGAATTAATGTCAGCCCTTGAACCAGATGAAATTGAAACTGCTATTACCTTACTGAAAAAGTTAGGTCTGTCTGTAAAAAAACTCGGATAAAAAAAGATTGCCATAAAGGCAATCTTTTTTTATTTGACTTAAACATTTACTGTGTTTGGTTTTATTGATATGTTATCCTCTATCACATCAACAGAGAATATTTTTTCTTCTGGATAGTCTAGTATATAATCCGCTAATTGATCTTCTAATTGTTCTTGAATTACCCTACGCAATGGTCTAGCTCCAAATTCAGGATGATATCCTAACTCTACAATTTTATCTATCACATGATCCGAGAATTCTATCGTAATATTTTGTTCTTGTAGAGTATGTTGCAATTCAGTTAATAGTAATGAAACTATTTTTTCTAAATGAGGTTTCTCTAATTTATTGAATTCAATAATGCTGTCGAAACGATTTAGAAACTCTGGTTTGAAGAATGATCCAAGTGAATCAAGAATGTTAGACTCTTTAATTGCTGTACTATTAGCAAATCCTACAGTAATTTCTTGAATTCCAGTTCCGGCATTACTTGTCATGATAATAACCGTATCTTTAAAACTAACAACTCTTCCTTGACTATCAGTTAGACGGCCATCTTCTAGTATTTGTAAAAAGATGTGCTGTACATCTGGGTGAGCCTTTTCTATTTCGTCAAGAAGAATGATACTATATGGATTTCTTCTTACTCTTTCTGTTAATTGTCCTGCTTCTTCGTGTCCAACATAACCTGGAGGGGACCCGATTAGTTTCGATACACTATGTTTTTCCATATATTCACTCATATCAAGTCGGATTAATGCATCTTCTGTCCCAAATAATTCACTAGCTAGGGTTTTGGTTAATTCTGTTTTCCCAACACCAGTTGGACCTACAAAGAGAAAACTACCAATTGGTCTGTTTTTAGCTTTTAGACCTGCACGACTACGTCTAATTGCTTTTGCAACTTTTTTGACAGCTTCCTCTTGTCCAATTACCTTTTTCGCTAAATTTTCCTCTAGGTTTTTCATTTTTTGCTGTTCCTGCGACTGAAGTTTACCTACAGGAATACCTGTTTTCGATTCAATAATATCATGAATATGATCGATGGTTACTTCTATTATCTTGTCTGTTGTATCAGCACTTAACTCTTTTTCTAACTGCAACTCTTCATCACGGAGTTCAGCTGCTAATTCGTAATTTTCTTCAGCCAAAGCACTCTGTTTTTCTTTTTCAATTTCCGAAAGACGTTGTTGTGCTTCTTCTTTAGTAGGCGTCTTAATAGTAAGGTTTAATTTTGAACCAGCTTCATCCATTAAATCGATTGCTTTGTCAGGCAAATACCTATCTTGAATATAGCGATTGGAAAGCTCTACACAAGCACGTATTGTTTCATTACTATATGTGACTTGATGAAAGTTTTCATATTTATCTTTTAGTCCTTCTAGTATTTCTATTGCTTTTTCAATAGAAGGTTCATTTACTTGAACAGGTTGGAATCGACGTTCAAGTGCGGCATCTTTTTCAATTTGTCTATATTCTTTTAATGTTGTTGCACCAATTACTTGTAATTCTCCTCTTGCGAGAGCAGGTTTTAGTATATTTCCTGCATCCATTGAACCTTCAGCAGATCCAGCACCTACAATAAGATGTATTTCATCTATAAATAATAGGACATTTTTTCTTTGCTGGAGTTCTGAAATTAATTGTTTCATTCTCTCTTCAAACTGACCTCGAATACCAGTGTTTGCTACTAATGAAGCTACATCTAATATATAAACTTCCTTGTTCAACAGTTTTGCAGGGACATCTTTTTCAATTATTTTTAATGCTAGTCCTTCCGCAATCGCAGTTTTTCCGACTCCTGGTTCTCCAATGAGCACCGGGTTATTTTTATTACGACGGTTTAATATTTCGATTACTCGTTTTATTTCCTCATCTCGACCAATTACAGGATCAATGAGACCAGCTTTTGCAGCGTTGTTCAAATTTTTTCCGAATTGGTCTAAGAAGCCATTATTTGTAGAGCTATCATTTTTTTGCGTCGTATTATTGATTTGTGAGGATCCAAGTTTATTAAATATATCGTCAAATCCACTGAACCCAAAGTTTGAACTTGGAATAGAACCTATTTTGTTTTTTTCTATCGCATAACAACTTGAACATAAAGGTAGAGTTTGCTTTTTACCATTAATATTTAAGTGGAGATGAATATTCGCATGATTCTGTTTGCATTTACTACATAACATAAATATCAATCCTCCGTATTTGACTATATTTGACCAATGAGTGAAAAAAGATAGTCAATTAAGTTTGACTTAATTTGACCTTTGGTAATTTTATTATACACTGACCTTTTTTGACTTTCAAGAAAAAAAGTTGGTTATTTTTCAAAAATGAAACATATGGTGTTAGAAGAGAATAAAAATGAAGAGGGGAAGACCTTTGAAAAAATGGACAGGCGCTTTTCAAGTGGCTGCTGTTTATGTAGGAACAGTCATTGGTGCGGGATTTGCTACAGGAAAAGAAATTGTTGAGTTTTTTTCACAGTATGGAATCGCTGGATTTATAGGTATATTACTTGTTGGTTATTTATTTATCTTTCTAGGATCAAAGATTATGACGATCTCAATAGAGATTCGTGCAAAATCATATGAAGAATTCAATGAATATTTATTTGGAAAGAAACTAGCTAAAATCATGAATATCTTTACGATGTTGATGCTAATTGGTGTTTGTGCAGTGATGTTATCTGGTGCAGAAGCATTATTTGTGGAACAATTACATCTGTCAAAATCAATCGGTTCTATCATTACTATTACATTAGCATTATTAGTTATGGCAATGGGTGTGAGAGGAATTTTTGCTGTAAATACATTTGTTGTACCGATGCTAATTATTTTTAATATCACTTTATTGATTGTTACTCTGACAAATGATTACTTTATACAAAATTTTTGGTTAACATCCAATAAACAATTTAGTTGGAGAGTAATTATGTCTGCTTTTTCTTATAGTGCATTTAATCTCACTTTAGCACAAGCTGTTTTGGTACCTATCGCAACGGAAGTAAATGATAAAGAAATAGTTAAGCGTGGTGGAATACTAGGAGGGATTTTTCTAACAGTTATATTAGCTGCTAGTCATGTAACTTTATTGTCACTACCTGAGCTAATGATATTTGAAATTCCGATGGCAGTTATCGTTAAGTCTACTATAAGTAGTATTTATGTTGTTTATTTATTCATAATCTATGGAGAAATTTTTACATCCCTTATTGGCAATCTATATGGTTTAGAAAAACAAATAAAAAAATATATATCTGTTAAGAGTGTATTTATTTATCTAGGAATTATCATGATTGTATATGGTATTAGTAGAGTAGAATATGGGAAATTGCTTAGTTTGTTATATCCGGCTTTTGGTTATATAAGTTTAATATTTCTAGTACTTCTATGGCTTAAGCCCGTTAAAAAATGAAATGTGGAAGGGATAAAGTTAACTTAATAAGATAGATAAATTAGAGCAATAAATAACACTATACTTTTTTATAGTCAAAAAGTCATTTGAAAATTAAACAAATTGCATAGTTGTTTTCCGCTCTAGTCGAATGCTTTCCACGGGCTTAGAAAAGCGAAAGGCGTTTGGAACTCAAAGGAAGGCTAATTTTCATATCTTCCTGTGGGCAGGCTCAAACAGCGACGTCCAGTCGCTTCGCCTGCACTAGTAAGTCCTTTGTACTTCGCAACGCCTTCCTGACCCGCAACGTGTGGCCCGAGACAAGCAAATGTTCTGAGATATTTACGTTCAGTTTCATTTTTTTATTTTATTTTTTTTAAAAAAAAGGCTCTGTTAAAGTTCATTGTTGTTAACAACTTAGTTGATTGTAGCGGATGTACAGGAGCGAAAATCAACAACAGAGTTTAACAGAGCTAAAAAAAAGACCAAACTCTCTTAAAAACAATTCAAGAAAAAGTTTGGTTAATTAATTCCATTCACATTAATTTTTTAATTTAGTGGAAAAAGAATGATTAGTAATACGTCAAATATTAAATGCGATATGATTACTAGCATGATATTTCGCTTCCAAACGTATAACCAACCCCAAACAATAGCACTAAAAAAAGCAGCGATTATAAGGAGTGGGTAACCAGTGAAACAATAGGGGAGGCTGTTTAATAGAGCAGTAGTCATAATTGCTCGGAATGGAGTCAAATGTCTACTGATCCGTTTCTGTATAAAACCTCGCCAAAACACTTCCTCTCCAGGAATAATAATAAGTATTAGTACAAAGTAATGCCAAATCCATTTCATTTTAAATAAAGTATATAATCGTTCAATATGATAATTAATATTCCATGGAAATAATGATAGGAATGAGCTTCCGATATAAAAAATACCATATAGGAAAATACCTGATATTAACCCCCAGATAAGATTTTCTAATGAAATAGATGTTTCATCTAGTTTCTCGTTAAGAATCGAGAAGCTAACTAAAAACAATATATTAGCAGTATATAAATACCAGAATACTTGTGTATGATCAAAGCTAAAGTAGATAAATATGTATGCTAATACTATTCCGCTTAGTAATTTCCAGTCTATATTGCGTGTATTCATTACAATATCCTTTCTATTAGTCTTTCATAATTATAACTAACTCATGAATAATCTGCCATGAGTGATGATAAGAAAAACCAATAGAATCCGTAAGCGCTTGCATTTATGCTTTAATAGATTCCTTGATAATTTTATAATTTTTATGGTTAACAACGGTTTTTTCAGTAAGATCCAAATCTCGAAAATTTTCCATATAAGTCAAGTCTACAATAACAGAATTCTCATTGATTTTTTCTACGATTCCTTTTAGCCCATCCTTGAATTCAATAATATCTCCTCTTTCTGCGACTCTCATACAATTTCCCCCTTTGCTTTTTTACCATATTTTGCACTAATATGTTTGAAAGTGCAAGGATTAAAAATAATTTCTTCATAACTCATACAAATTTTTGATAATAAAACGCTTTTTTCATTCGATTTGTTTGACGAAATGGCAAAAATTCGCTAATTTTGTATAGAAGTAAAAAATTAATCTTAATAAGGAGATGAAGTAAATGCAAGAAAAACAATTTACTGTTATCGCTGATACTGGTATTCATGCTAGACCTGCTACATTATTAGTTCAAACTGCTAGTAGATTTTCATCAGATATTCAGTTGGAATATAAAGGTAAGAAAGTTAACTTAAAATCAATTATGGGTGTTATGTCACTTGGAATTGGTAAAGATGCAACAATATCAATTTCAGCAGAAGGCAATGATGAAGCAGAAGCAATGACTGCAATTGAAGAATTACTCAATAAAGAGGGACTTGCAAACTAATGAAAAACTTAAAAGGGATAGCAGCATCTAGTGGTATTGCTATTGGAAAAGCATACCGTCTTGTAGAACCAGATTTTACAATCACGAAAAAAACTATCTCAGATACAAAAAATGAAATTGATCGATTTCAAACTGCAGTAAGTCATGCAAAGTCGGACTTGGAAATAATTCGAACAAAGGCATTAAATGAGCTTGGAGAAGAGAAAGCGCAAATATTTGATGCTCACATGCTTGTATTAAGCGATCCAGAATTGTTATCTTCCATTGAAGGTAAAATTAGTTCAGACATGGTTAATGCAGAGATTGCTTTGAAAGAAACTGCTGATATGTTCATCACAATGTTTGAACAAATGGATAATGAATATATGAGGGAACGAGCAGCAGATATAAAAGACGTATCCAAGCGTGTACTTGCTCATCTTTTAGGAGTGGAAATCCCAAATCCAGGATTAATAAATGAGGCTGTAGTAATAATCGCTACAGATCTAACACCATCAGATACCGCTCAATTAAATAAAGAATTCGTTAAAGGATTTACGACTGATATTGGTGGTCGTACATCTCATTCAGCGATTATGGCGCGTTCGATGGAAATTCCGGCTGTAGTAGGTACAAATTCTGCTTCTCAAACGATTGCCAATGGAGATATGGTAATTGTAGATGGTATTAATGGTGAAGTATATATCAATCCATCACCAGAAACGATCGAAAAGTATAAAAATCTGCAACAAGATTTTATCAAGCAAAAGTCAGAATGGGCATTATTGAAAGACGAGCCATCTATTTCCAAAGACGGTACACAAGTGGAACTTGTTGCTAATATAGGTTCTCCACAAGATGTAGAGTCGGTAATTTCTAATGGTGGTGAAGGTGTCGGTCTTTATAGGACAGAGTTTCTTTACATGGAAAGGGATCAGTTACCTACTGAAGATGAGCAATTTGAAGCTTATAAAACGGTCCTTGAACAAATGGGAGAAAAACCTGTAGTAGTTCGCACACTGGATATTGGTGGAGATAAACAGCTACCTTACTTAAATCTGCCTACAGAGATGAACCCATTCTTAGGATTTAGAGCAATTAGACTTTGCTTAGAAGAACAGGATTTATTTAGAACCCAGCTTCGAGCATTATTGAGAGCAAGCATTTATGGGAATTTAAAAATTATGTTCCCAATGATTGCTACTATAAATGAGTTCCGAGCAGCTAAAGCAATATTATTAGAAGAGAAAGAATCACTTAAGACAAATGGTGTTGCGATTTCAGAAGAAATAGAAGTTGGAATTATGGTTGAAATACCATCAACAGCTGTAATTGCAGATCAATTTGCTAAAGAGGTGGACTTTTTCAGTATCGGTACAAATGATTTAATTCAATATACACTAGCTGCAGACCGGATGAATGAAAAAGTATCTTATCTGTACCAGCCTTATAACCCGGCAATATTACGACTAGTTAAAATGGTAATTGATGCTGCACATAGTGAAGGTAAATGGGCAGGTATGTGTGGTGAAATGGCTGGAGATGAGATAGCAATCCCACTCTTACTAGGGCTAGGTTTAGATGAATTCTCTATGAGTGCATCATCTATATTAAAAGCAAGAAGCCAAATAAAGGGTCTTAATCAAAAAGAAATGGCCCAGTTAGCTGAGGTAGCATTGACAAAAGGTACAGTTGAGGAAGTTATCGAGCTTGTTAAAAGCAAAACTGTAATATAATTGTAATGTTATCTGAGTGTATAAATTATAAAAAGGTGGTATAGACTAATAATCATGATTGATATGACGATTCCTAGTCATTTCATTCTCATTTTTCCCCCTTTTTACCGCTAGACATTTGTCTAGCGGATTTTTTTATGTTATGAATGAAAATAACTATTAGTGAAATCATCCAATCTTTATGTGTAGCTCAAGTGAAGTTCTAATTAAGTAAAAAATAATGGTATTCGCTTAGAGAGAATAGTATGGTAATAATAGAAATATTTTAGAATTATATGAGAGGGGAAGAGCATAATGATTGAAATTGTTGGGATGCACCATGTAAGTCTTACAGTAACAAAACTGGAGGAGTGTAAGCATTTCTATGGAAACATTCTCGGATTAACAGAAATAGAGCGTCCACCATTTGATTTTCCAGGAGCATGGTATCAAATTGGAGATCAACAGCTTCATCTAATCGCCTATCCTGAATCCAGTACATTTAGAGCGAAAAAAAATATAGATACAAAAGATGGGCATTTTGCAATTAGAGTGAAAAATTACGATGCAGCAATTACATGTTTACGAGAAAATAATGTTCCGTATTTTGAGAATAAAGGGACGAAAAGTGGTTTTGTCCAAGTATTTTGTACTGACCCAGATAATAATTTGATTGAGTTAAATATAGAGGGAAAATAATATTTAGATGTAGCTGTAAAGGTTTTCTCTTTGCTACATAAAAGGAAGGACACTATTATGATGGATACTAATACTAGAATTGGTTTTATTGGAATAGGTGTAATGGGTGAGAGTATTGTCCGTAATTTAATGAGTAACGGCTTTACTGTAACTATAAATACTAGAACAAAATCAAAAGCTAATACGTTACTTACAGAAGGAGCAAAATGGTGTGACAGTCCTAGACAGCTAGCTGAAATATCAGATGTTATATTCACTATGGTTGGGTACCCTCATGATGTAGAAGAAGTGTATTTAGGATCTGAGGGAATTTTTGCTGGAGTTCAAGAGGGAACTATATTAGTAGATATGACAACATCAACACCGACACTAGCGAAACAAATTTTCCAGCTTGCTAAAGAGCACAGAGTGGAAGCATTAGATGCACCTGTGTCAGGTGGTGATATTGGAGCTAAAAATGCTACATTATCTATTATGGTTGGTGGGGACAGGAGTACTTTTGATAAAGTATTATCACTGTTCCAAGTCATTGGAGAGAATATTGTATTTCAAGGTCCTGCAGGGTCTGGGCAACACACAAAAATGTGTAATCAGATTGCAATTGCCTCCAATATGATCGGTGTTACAGAAGCGTTTGTCTATGCACAAAAAGCAGGTCTCGATCCAGAAACTGTATTAAAATCCATTAGTAATGGTGCAGCCGGTAGTTGGTCTATGTCAAATTTAATTCCTCGTGTATTAAAGAAGGATTATTCGCCTGGTTTTTTTATTAAGCATTTTATTAAGGATATGAGCATTGCTATTGAGGAAGCTGAGAAAATGAATCTACAATTACCAGGACTAAAATTAGCGAAACAAATGTATGCAACCCTTGCTCAAAATGGGGAAGAAAATAGTGGTACACAAGCATTAATTAAGTTTTGGGAATAAAATCGGCATTGAATATGAAAGGTTTGAAGAGTATATGAAAGGTTTGAAGAGTATATGAAAGATGAAAGTAAAGAAATGATTGAATTTCGGTTAGCTAGGAAAAGTTACGGAATAGATGTCTTACTAGTACAAGAAATTATTCAGAGTACTACTATTACACCAATTCCATATGCACACCCCGCAATAACGGGAATAATCCAGCTTAGGGGAGAAATTCTACCTGTTATTGACTTTGGTAGATTATGGAATAACAACGATTTACATCTAAACTATACACGCTTTATTGTTGCCAAAGTGAAAGGACACAGTGTTGTTTTTCCAGTAGAAGAAGTTAATGATATTGTTCGAGTATCCTCTGAACAAATAGTAGAAATAGAGGATGTGCAAGATGTAAAAGAATCATTCATAATTGCTGAAGTACTGGTTGGTAGTAAAGAAGCGATAAAATTAGTAGATTTTACAAAGGTTTTGGATACAATTCAAAATCACAAAAATATAGCATAAAAGCAAAAGAAATATAGCCCGAAGTCCTTATAGAAGGAGTCCGGGCTATTTCTAATTATAAAAACTTTCCCCAAGCTTCTTAAATACCGGTTTATTAGGTGTCCTTGTTTGAGGTTTATTGTCTTCCTTTATGCCGGTATAACGTTGAAGTATTTTTTTTGCTATACTGAGAGACATGTAGGTTTTTGGGTTGCGGAAATTTGAGTCTAGCTGACCAAGATGAGGCAATTCTTTAAAATCCTCTTTTGTTGGGGGAATATGAAACAAATAGTCACCACATTCGATAAGTACATCAGATCTTTGTTGACTAAATTTCGGGTTTCTTGAGAAATGAAGACCTATTTTTGTTGCTTTTTTTTCTCGAATCATTTTGTTTATTGCTGTTTTTTTTAGGTCATATAAAAATGAAGGATTAGTAGCTGTTTTTGCATGCCGATTAACGGTAAAAATGGCTTGTGATAGGTTCGATACAGTAAGTTCGGTTGAATTACGGGTTCGATAATCCATTAAATTTCACCTTTCTTTATTTTAAGAAACTAAATTATGCATATTATATCATTGTATTTATTATAAGGAAAGAGAACGAAGTAGATTTTAACAGTATTGATTAATATTAATAAAAGTGAATTTTTTGATGTTTGCAATCACATACCAAACTCTTTTATAATAACAAGTGGCTTTCCAAAGAAAGGAGTTTTTAAATGTCTCAATTAGCAGGAATAATTCAAAGGTTGCAATCAATGCAAAAATCAGAAGATCATGAGGATTTACCGCAAAGGTTATTTGAAGTAAATGGGAAGGTATTATGTCAGGTTAAATACTTTCCAGCAACTAATATGTATGAAGTAGAAGAATATGATAAAGATCGTTACAAGAAAAAATATCAATTTGATGATATTGATATGGCTGCCATTGAAATCTTTGAGATTGTACAAGAGGAAAAAACATCATCTTCATGAATTCTTAATGGAATTTACACATTAACCCAATCTTCTATATACAATTATGTTAAAATGAATTAGAAATGAAATATAGAGATGAGGGAGTTTTTCGATGCTTTCCTTACGTCATAATCAAGATTTTATAGAACCAAAAATTAGTAAGTATATGATACCCGCAGAAAAAGTTGCACATGTGCAAATTGGGAATAGTCTAGAACATGCACTCCTAGTACTGACAAAGAGTGGGTATTCCGCTATACCAGTTCTGGATGCCAGATTTCGTTTACATGGACTCATTAGTTCTGCAATGATTACAGAATCCCTTTTAGGACTAGAACGGATTGAATTTGAAAAATTAGCCGATAAAAAAGTGGAAGATGTAATGTTAGTTAAAATACCCAAAATTACTTTGGAAGAGAACCTCGAAACAGCGATTGATTTATTGATTAACCATCCTTTTCTTTGTGTTGAGGATAGTGAAGGTTTTTTTGAGGGCATTTTCACGAGAAGGATTCTTTTGAAAGAATTGAAACATCATATTATTAATCAATAATAAATGTAGCTCCTGGATGTAGGGGCTACATTTACTATTTCCCGATTTTGAATGGAGTGGGATGTTAGTTGAGCCTACATACAATATCCAATACAAAACAAACGAAGCGAGTCTATGTACTTATCTGTGTTATGCTTGTAATGTTTATGGGGGCAATTGAAGGAACAATTGTTGCTACCGCTATACCTGCGATTGTTGGTGACCTGGGTGGCTTCTCACATTATAGCTGGGTATTTTCATCGTATTTATTAATGACAACGATTACAGTTCTGATTTACGGAAAATTAGCAGATTTATTTGGAAGGAAAATAATCATCTCAATTGGAATTATCATTTTTCTTATTGGGTCAGTACTTTGTGGATTTGCTCTAACAATGAATCAGTTGATTGTTTATCGCTTTGTACAAGGCATTGGTGCTGGTGCAGTTATGCCGATTGCAACTACTATAATCGGAGATATTTATCCGAAAGAGGAACGGGCTAAAATACAAGGGTATTTATCTAGTGTTTGGGGAATTTCAGCAGTAATGGGTCCTGCAGTAGGTGGCTTGCTCGTTGAATATGTAAGCTGGCGTTGGGTATTCTGGGTTAACATTCCTATCGGTTTCATTGCGATGATTGGATTATGGGTTTTTCTACAGGAATCTAATGTAAAAAGAAAAGCATCTATTGATTATGTAGGAGCGATTCTGCTTACAGTTTCAGTATCTGCTTGTATGCTCGTCCTAGTAGAAGGAGGAGTACAATGGGAATGGTATTCGATGGAGACAATATTAATATCAATGATCTCTTTCGTTACGCTTATTTTATTTATTTTAAAGGAAAGAAAAACACCTGAACCAATGATGCCTTTCTCATTATGGAATACTCGTCCCATATTAATAGCTAATATTGTCTCGTTTCTAACAGGGATAATATTAATTGGTATTTCGAGTTTTCTACCTGCGTTTGTTCAAGGTGTAATGGAGAAGAATGCAACTATTGCTGGTTTTACATTAACAGCCATGTCTATTGGGTGGCCAATAGCATCGACATTATCAGGAAGATTGATACTTACAATTGGTTTTCGAAATACCTCCATTTTAGGAGGTATCTCATTAGTAATTGGTGGCAGTTTATTTGTATTCATTGTTCCGGAGTTCGGTCCTATAGGAGCAGCTGTTTCATCCTTTTTTGTAGGAGTAGGAATGGGACTAACATCAACATCCTTTATTGTACTAATACAAGAAGCTGTAGCATGGCAACAACGAGGCATTGCTACTGCATCTAATATGTTTATGCGGAATCTTGGTAATACAGTTGGTGCTGCACTTTTAGGTGGAATTCTAAATGGTCAAATTATGCGTTATTTTTCAAAACAAGGAAACGATATTGGTGAGCTCTTGACATTGGACTCGACGAATAAGTTATTGAATGAAGAAGAAAGAAATACTCTTTTACCGGAGGTTAAGAATTTACTTCAAGAAGGATTAGAGATATCGCTTCACACGGTATACATTACAATACTTTTCGTGGCACTTATTAGTTTTTTCCTTATATTCCTATTGCCTAGAATGAACGTTGATTCAAATGAAAAAGTAGTAAATAAATAGTTGCTATTTAATCAAAAAGAATAATAATCAAAGTTCATAAGATGTTATGAGTGCCCATATTATTTTTAGGGCATTCTTTTTTTATTTAACTTACACTTTTTTTAAAAACTTGCTTGGAATGAACTTATGATTTTTTTCTTCTCAGACTTTTGATGTAGGGGGGTTCGTTAATTGGATGGAAAAATGAAAATAATTGAAAAAATACTGGAAAAATAATTCGTAAACCGATATATTTATTATCATGGTCATTTGGCATAAGGGAGGGAATTGCGTGGAAGTTTTTAAAAAGTTAAGGCAATACTACTGGCCATATAAAAATTACTTCATCTTTTCAATGGTTTTCTTGTTAATTGTAACAGGACTCACAGTAGTATATCCGGTTATACTACAACAAACGATTGATAAGGTGATATATAAGGGTCAGTATGATTTAATTCCAACACTAACTTTAGGATTTCTTGGAATTATGGTTATCAAAGGAATAGCAACATATATCCAGCAATATACCGGTGATTTATTTGGAATTAAATCTGTGTATAGAATGCGGAACGCACTATATGAAAAACTACAGTTTTTGCCATTTAGTTATTATGATAACGCAAAAACAGGGGATTTAATGTCACGATTAACAGCAGATGTGGAGACTTTCAGATTCTTTTTATCTATGGGGTTTTCCGAGTTATTTAGATTCATATTAATGTTATCAGTAGCATTCGGGGTTATGTTCTTTTATTCTGTACCACTTACTCTTGCTACAATGGTATCATTACCTTTTCTACTCTTTGTCGTATATAAGTTTGATCGCTCTGTGCATCCTGCATTCCGAGGGATTAGAAAATCATTCGGAAGATTAAATACGAATGTTCAAGAGAATATTTCTGGGATTAACACAGTCAAATCTTTGTCACGTGAAGAATTTCAAAATGGTAAATTTAATGTATCGAATACGGATTACAAAGACCAAATGATCTTTACATCTGGAATTTGGGCGAAGTATTTTCCATTGATGGAATTCCTCGGAAACCTCTGTGTTGTAGTGATGCTTTCATTCGGGGGTTACCTTGTAATCAATGGCAGCTTAACTCCAGGTGAATTAGTAGCATTTTACAGTCTTGTAGGTTTTGTATTATGGCCAATCATGAGTCTTGGATTTACAATTAACATGTTTTCTCAGTCTAAGGCTTCTGGTGAAAGATTACTAGAAGTACTCGAAGTGAAGGAAGAAATCCAAGAGAAAGAGGATGCCTATGCTCCAGAAAGGTTGTTAGGTGAAGTTGAATTTAAGAATGTATCTCTTCGGTATGCAGGTGATGATAACGAAGCGTTACAAGACATTAACTTTAAAGCAGAGCCTGGAAAGATAATTGGATTATTGGGTGCAACCGGTTCCGGAAAAACTAGTATTACCCAGTTGATTACTAGATTTTATGAAGCCGAGAAAGGCGAAGTACTAATTGATGGAAGAAATGTAAATGAGTACTCCTTAAAATCATTAAGAAGCAATATCGGTTTTGTGATGCAAGAAAGTTTTCTATTTTCTTCCACAATTAAGGCTAATATCGCTTATGGTCGTCCTGAAGCATCGATGGAAGACATTATGGAAGCTGCAAAAAGAGCAGATGCACATAATTTTATTATGGACTTACCTGAAGGATACGACACAGTACTTGGTGAACGTGGATTAGGTTTATCAGGTGGTCAAAAGCAACGTATTTCTATTGCTCGCGCTATCTGCCAAGATCCAAGCATTTTAATACTAGATGATGCAACAAGTGCAGTTGACATGGAGACTGAGTTTAAAATACAAGGTGCACTCCGTGAAGTAATGAATGGAAGAACAACATTTATAATTGCTCATCGTATTTCTTCCTTAAAACATGCGGACGAGATACTAGTATTAGATAATGGTAGAATTGTTGAAAGAGGGAAGCATGAACAACTTCTTCAAAATGGCGGTCCTTATGAACGTGTATATAAAATCCAATTCCAGGATCAGCAAGCAATTTTGCAAGGTCAGCGAGGGTGAGGAATGAAGATGGATAAAACAAAAAAAGTCAATCCACTTGTGTTAGAGCGTTTCCGATATTCCTCTGAACAGTTAATTGAGAAGCCGTTTAACTGGAAACAAATGGGGAGACTAATAGAATATTTAAAACCATATTCTAGAAATTTATTGCTAAAATCAATTATCACGGTTTTAATAACAACGATCGTAAGATTAATAATACCAATCATGATAGGTGTTTATGCTTTAGAAAAGGCGATTGAGGAGAATAGAGACTTCTCCATGCTAATGTGGCTAGTATTCGCAATTGCTGTCTTATATTTGATTTCTTATGTCGCCAATATTTACCGTATAAAATGGAGTAATGAGCTTGGACAAAATGTTGTCTATGACTTAAGGAAGCATATTTTTACACATGTTCAAAATTTATCCCATAACTTTTTTGATCAACGTTCAGCCGGATCAATTTTGGTAAGGATTATGAACGACACTAACTCACTTCAAGATTTATTTACAAATGGTGTTATTAATATCTTTATGGATATATTGATGTTGTTCGGGGTTATTATTATTTTATTCACGTTAAGTCCACAGTTAATGTTGGCTGTTCTAATTATTTTACCTTTAATGTTCTTAATATCTACTAAACTACGTCGTAACATCCGTAGATCTTGGCAGTTCATGAGATTAAAGCAATCAAAGCTAAATTCTCACTTGAACGAGAGTATTCAAGGAATTAGAGTTACTCAAAGTTTCACACAAGAAAAAGAAAACATGGCTTTCTTTAATGGTGTAAATGAAGAGAACTATGAGGCATGGAGAAACGCCTCCAAGAAAAGTGCCTACTTCCGTCCATTAATTGAATTAACAAATGCAATTGGTTCTGCTGTGTTAATTTGGTATGGGGCACATTTAATTCAAACAGACAGCTTGTCTTTTGGTAAATTTGTTGCGTTTGCTTTCTACTTAGGTATGTTCTGGGAACCAATTTCGAGAATTGGTCAGTTATATAATCAGTTATTAATGGCAATGTCTTCGTCTGAACGAATTTTTGAATATTTAGATGAACGTCCAATTGTCAATGAAAAGCAAAAAGCAATTGAATTACATGATATTGAAGGTAGAATTGAATTTAAAGATGTAGAGTTCTCATATGATGATAAACGTCAAGCACTAAAAGGAATTTCACTAGAAATGAAGCCAGGCCAAACAATTGCTCTAGTTGGTCATACTGGTTCTGGTAAGTCTACAATAGCTAACTTAATTTCTCGATTCTATGATCCTACTGCTGGTGCAGTTTTGGTCGACGGACATGATTTGCGTGATGTATCATTATCTAGTCTTCGTCATCAAATCAGTGTTGTGCTACAAGATACGTTCATCTTCTCTGGTACTATTATGGAGAATATTCGCTTCGGTAGACCAACAGCGACGAATGAAGAAGTAATTGCAGCAGCAACTGCGATTGGCGCAAATAAATTTATTGAAAAATTACCGATGGGATATGATACGGAAGTAGAAGAGCGCGGAAATATACTTTCTGTTGGAGAAAGACAATTGTTGTCATTTGCAAGGGCGTTGTTAGCGGATCCGAGAATTATCATTTTGGACGAAGCAACTGCAAGTATTGATACTGAAACAGAAGTACAAATTCAAAAAGCGTTAAAATTACTTCTAGAAGGAAGAACATCCATTATTATCGCTCATCGTCTTTCAACAATTCGAGAAGCAGATAAAATCTTTGTACTCGAGCAAGGTAATATTATCGAAGAAGGAAATCATGATGAATTAATGCTACACAAAGGTGAATATTACCGTCTAATTGAAGCTCAATTTAAAGTTATGAGAGCAATATAAACTTAAAAAAGGCTGTGCAATTCATTGCACAGCTTTTTTTGTATCTTTTGAAAACCCCTGGCTATGCCAGGGGTTCCAGAGAGCTTATAGCGAGGTATCAAAAAAAGCCTCACTT
>VEFU01000139.1 GCA_007679095.1 Paenibacillus bovis | reverse complement strand
AATGAGAGTTTGATCCTGGCTCAGGACGAACGCTGGCGGCGTGCCTAATACATGCAAGTCGAGCGGACTTTTTGGGAGCTTGCTCCCGAAAAGTTAGCGGCGGACGGGTGAGTAACACGTGGGCAACCTGCCTGTAAGACTGGGATAACTTCGGGAAACCGGAGCTAATACCGGATAACTTCTTCCCTCGCATGAGGGAAGGTTAAAAGACGGTTTCGGCTGTCACTTACAGATGGGCCCGCGGCGCATTAGCTAGTTGGTGAGGTAACGGCTCACCAAGGCGACGATGCGTAGCCGACCTGAGAGGGTGATCGGCCACACTGGGACTGAGACACGGCCCAGACTCCTACGGGAGGCAGCAGTAGGGAATCTTCCGCAATGGACGAAAGTCTGACGGAGCAACGCCGCGTGAGTGATGAAGGTCTTCGGATCGTAAAACTCTGTTATCAGGGAAGAACAAGTATCGGAGTAACTGCCGGTACCTTGACGGTACCTGACCAGAAAGCCACGGCTAACTACGTGCCAGCAGCCGCGGTAATACGTAGGTGGCAAGCGTTGTCCGGAATTATTGGGCGTAAAGCGCGCGCAGGCGGTCTCTTAAGTCTGATGTGAAATCTCGTGGCTCAACCACGAACGGTCATTGGAAACTGGGGGACTTGAGT
>VEFU01000138.1 GCA_007679095.1 Paenibacillus bovis | reverse complement strand
GACCCTCCAAACATACAAAGGCCACCAAGCGTAAGCGCGGTAGCCTAGTATTTTACCCCAACAATTGACTTAGAACCTTTTGTTTTTAGTAAAGTAAAGTGAACTGCTAATCGTGTGGACAATAATTTACGGTTATTCCATAACTTTGAGACAAAATAAACTATCTTGAAGGAGACGTAGCAATGAAGAGAGAAAAGAAATTAAAACGATTTGTAGCACAAGAGGAAGAAAAAGATATAAGGGAATTATATGAAGATTTTCAGCTACAAAACAGAATAAAAAATCTTTCTGAAATGACTATTCGGTTTTACAATCAAAATCTGGTCCATTTATTCCACTTTTTGGATGAGTGTATTGTAAATAAATGCAGTGGAATTGATAAGAAAATAGTAGATGACTATATATTATGGCTTAAAGATAAAAATTTAAAAGATACAACAATTAATACTTATTTACGAGCAGCAAGAGCATTATTGTATTATGGAATGAAGGAAGATTATATTTCCAAATATGAAATAAACCTCATAAAAGCAGATAAAGAGCAAAAGGAACCGTACAGTGAAGTAGAGATTAAAAAATTAATTAAAAGAATCAATTTCATAAATTAAACCCTTAGAGCCCCAAGGTTTTTGAGACGTAAAAAAAGGAGTACCTCCCCAAAATGT
>VEFU01000137.1 GCA_007679095.1 Paenibacillus bovis | reverse complement strand
GTAAGCCCGTAATCAAACAACGCATACAAGAATCCAGCACCTCCTGCTAAGATAGAAATATCAATTGAAGGAGGTGCTTCTCTATGCCAAATGAAGAACTGATCATCGTCCCCGTAACACTCCATCCTGAAAAGAAAGAATCTACGTTAGAGCTCCCGCTAGAATCTCCGGCAGCCCCTGTCCCTGTTTGTATGATGAAATCAGGTAACCTTGAGCTTTCCTTCTTTAAAGGTGTGGATGAGCATATCATTCAAACCGTGATAAGGGAGTTGAGGAATGGATGAGGCAAGATTACACAGACGTCAAGAATATTTATATCGTTTGCGGTAAAACGGATATGAGAAAAGGAATCGACGGACTAGCTACGCTCGTTCAAGATAACTTCGAGCTAGACCCATATGGGGATTCCATCTTCTTATTTTCCGGTTGGAGCAAAGATCGATACAAATGTTTATATTTTGACGGTGATGGATTCGCCTTGCTTTATAAACGTTTAGATAACGGCAAGCTTCAGTGGCCTAAAAATGAAAATGAAGTTCGTAATTTATCGCAGCAGGAGCTGAGATGGTTGCTTGAAGGATTAGCTATTCAACAGCCTAAAGCCATACAAAAATCGCCAAAAGGTGTTTTTTAACTATTCATATTTCGTTCCATAGCGTATACTATAGCTATCTTAAAAGGAACGAAAGGCGGTG
>VEFU01000136.1 GCA_007679095.1 Paenibacillus bovis | reverse complement strand
GCTGTACGTGCGATTGATGAAGTGTTAATAAAGATGAAAGAGATTCCGGAAGACCTTACTTTTATAGTAGATGGAAATCCAATCTATCTTTTAGCTCAACACTTTTTTGCACAACATGGCATTTCCTTTGATGTGAAGCAAGTAATTGGCCTAACAAATGAAGATCCCATTTCGACAGAATATAGATACTTAAAACAGATTATCGAACGACTCAATCGGACATTTAAAGGAAATTATCGCTCTACTCATGGGTTTGGATCTGAGCAAGGGTCTGTTTCTTATGTCACGTTGTTTGTAGCTTACTTTAACTTTTTGCGGCCCCATGCATCTTTGGAAGGTAAAGTGCCCGTCGTAAACCCAGAGTTATCGGGGCTTCCAACAATGCCAGCAAGATGGACAAAACTAATTGAATTAGCTCAACAATGGATTGTTGAACAACGAGCCGCCTAACTTTTTGTTTAGCAGAGCCCTTGAGATATTCAGCAATCGGCGAAGCGAACTCTTGACAAACCGAACGGAGAAAAAGGTTAAAATTGGTAAATGTCAAGGGTTATTTGTCATGCCTACTTTTGTTCCCTTCGCCCTTGATACTTTTATCGCAACCTTTTTCGACTGTTTGTCAAGAGCGATTGCGGGGCCTCACGTCCCCCAATATGGAAGTGATCTTATACTTTACATAGTTTTCATAGAACTTTTGACACTACC
>VEFU01000135.1 GCA_007679095.1 Paenibacillus bovis | reverse complement strand
TCGATTCCCTGAGTAGCGGCGAGCGAAACGGGAAAAGCCCAAACCAAGAGGCTTGCCTCTTGGGGTTGTAGGACACTCTATACGGAGTTACAAAGGAACGATGTAGAAGAAGCGACCTGGAAAGGTCCGCCAGAGAAGGTAACAGCCCTGTAATCGAAATGTCGTTCCCTCCAGAGTGGATCCTGAGTACGGCGGGACACGTGAAATCCCGTCGGAAGCTGGGAGGACCATCTCCCAAGGCTAAATACTCCCTAGTGACCGATAGTGAACCAGTACCGTGAGGGAAAGGTGAAAAGCACCCCGGAAGGGGAGTGAAAGAGATCCTGAAACCGTGTGCCTACAAGTAGTCAGAGCACTTTTATGTGTGATGGCGTGCCTTTTGTAGAATGAACCGGCGAGTTACGATTTCATGCGAGGTTAAGTGGAAGAAACGGAGCCGCAGCGAAAGCGAGTCTGAATAGGGCGAATAAGTATGAGGTCGTAGACCCGAAACCAGGTGATCTACCCATGTCCAGGGTGAAGGTAAGGTAACACTTACTGGAGGCCCGAACCCACGTACGTTGAAAAGTGCGGGGATGAGGTGTGGGTAGCGGTGAAATTCCAATCGAACCTGGAGATAGCTGGTTCTCTCCGAAATAGCTTTAGGGCTAGCCTCAAGGTAGGAGTCTTGGAGGTAGAGCACTGTTTGGACTAGGGGCCCTCATCGGGTT
>VEFU01000134.1 GCA_007679095.1 Paenibacillus bovis | reverse complement strand
TCAATGGATATAATCATTGAAAGAGCCTGTGGTTTGGATGTTCATAAGGACAGTATAACCGCATGTATTCTTACACCAGAAGGAAAGGAGATTCAAACATTTCCAACTAAAACGGTTTATCTCATTGAGCTAGTGGATTGGGTGAAGGAACACCAATGCACCCATGTGGCGATGGAGAGTACTAGTGTTTATTGGAAACCCATTGTTAATTTATTGGAAGCAGAAGAAATTGAATTTCTTGTTGTTAATGCGCAACACATCAAAGCTGTTCCAGGGAGAAAAACAGATGTAAAAGATGCTGAATGGATTGCGAAACTACTTAGTCACGGTTTACTTAGAGCTAGCTTTATTCCGGATCGAAATCAAAGGGAGTTACGAGAACTCGTTCGTTATCGTAGAAGTATTATTGAAGAACGCGCAAGACAACTGAATCGAATTCAGAAAGTTTTAGAAGGAGCTAATATCAAATTAGGTTCTGTTGTTTCTGAAATTACTGGTGTATCTTCATTGGAAATGCTTCGGTCCATCGCTGAGGGGAATGATGATCTTGAAGCGTTAGCCAATATGGCAAGAGGGAAAATGAAACAAAAAAAAGAAGAGCTAAAACTAGCCCTTCAAGGATATATACAAGAACACCAAAGATTCATGATAAAGACCATCCTACGACATATCGATTTCCTTACAGAGAACATAGATAATTTAGATAGAGAGATATC
>VEFU01000133.1 GCA_007679095.1 Paenibacillus bovis | reverse complement strand
CTTTACAGCCAAAAAAGTAAATACCGAAGTAGACCTCGTTCCATCCATTTCGAAATAATTTACAATTACACCTCTGTCACAACGACAATTTCCTTATTAACCCACCCATTTCCCTTCAATCTTTCCAACCCAAATATCCCCTCCTTTCCATAATCCACCCCTTAAATAACCCCTAATTTCTACCCTTTTTCCCTTCCTTTTTCTTTCAATTTCCACAACAACATCAACCCAAAAAACAATAACTCCGATAAATACTTCCTTTTCAATCCCCCATTCCCTCTCACCCTAAAACTTCTTAATCCTCACATCTTCTTTCATCCATTTCAACAACAATTCAATTCCCCACCCTCATTTCTACATTTCTCAAATCTCTTCCCCACTTAAATCAAAACCATTTCTAATTAAATCCACTTCATTTCCCTTTCAATCCAACACCTTTATCACCCCAAAATAATTTTCACCACCCTTTTCTCTACTACCAATTAACACCATTTCCTCTCATAAAACACCCATATTTTCCCGCAACTTAAACTTCTAAACTTCCCCTATCACTCCCTTTTTCCCCACCCTTCAAACCAAAAACTACCCCTCATCCCTCATCCCCTCAAAACCTTCCTACTCTAACTAACCACCCTCCAACACATACATCCATTCTTTCTCATCTACCATAATTTCAACCTCCCCTCCCTCATCTTCTTTTCCACTTCTCATTACCCCT
>VEFU01000132.1 GCA_007679095.1 Paenibacillus bovis | reverse complement strand
AATCAAAACCACCAGTGTGAACTGGTGGTTTGTTCTGCGGCTGAAAGCCTCTCTTACCGGCCTCGGCCTAAAAGGCCCACTGAATGGTTTCCCCTTATGCACCACATCTACTCGCTGATTCTAAAGAATCTCTTATTTCTTCTTATTTTTTTCTCCGGTAAATGGATCAAACTCTTCGAATAACGTTAATTGATCCGCCATATAATCTTCTCTGAGCTGATTTCTAATATATTCTTCTATTTGCTTCTTATTTCTGCCCACTGTATCGACATAGAACCCTCGACACCAGAATTTTCGATTTCCATATTTATATTTTAAATTTGCATGTCGATCGAATATCATCAAACTACTTTTCCCTTTTAAATAGCCCATAAATTGAGAAACACTTAACTTGGGTGGGATACTCACTAACATATGAATATGATCTCGACATGCATTTGCTTCGTGAATAGTGACACCTTTTCTTTCACATAGTTCTCTAAGTATTTTCCCTATACTTTGTTTGTATTTTCCATAGATAATTTGTCTTCTGTACTTTGGTGCAAACACTATGTGATACTTACATTTCCATGTTGTATGTGCTAAACTGTTCTTGTCCTGCATTTGGACATGCCTCCTTCGTATATTAGATGTAGTGGTCGGGAAACCAACTATATCTTATCACGAAGTGAGGCTTTTTTTGATACCTCGCTATAAGCTCTCTGGAACCCCTGGCATAGCCAGGGGTTTTCAAAAGATACAA
>VEFU01000131.1 GCA_007679095.1 Paenibacillus bovis | reverse complement strand
TTTATCCAACATGTATTCCAATTCCCTTAAATTGATGTGTTAATAATATCTTGGCACGAAAGCGCTCAAAACTTCTAAATCCAAATGCGTTTCGTTTGATTACTTTGGTGGAATTGTTAATCCCCTCAAGAAAACCATTTGAGTAATTGTACACAAAGCTGTTGAGTATTTCCGTCTGCCAATTTTTGAATGTCTTTATTACATCAGACATCTCTAAAATACCTTCGGTTTTAAATCTTATTAAGAGTTGTTCGAGTTCATATTTGACCTTCTTAATTTGTGTGCTTCCAATTTCTTTAGCCCTTGTAAACCATGCTCGAAAGGCTTCTTTCAGTTCATAGGCCTTTTTTAATTCTTCCGACATAGATAGATATCTCTCTAGAAGCCAACGTTCTTCATTATTTAACTTATCTTTTGCTTTATGAAAGACATGTTTCATTCTCTTACACTTCTTACGATCATACGCATGAAAGTTTTGTTGGACACGTCGCCTAACCTTATCTAATGCCCAATAAATATATCGACAAAAATGAAACCTGTCCGCTACAATAACTGGTTTACCCAGAGCTTCTTGTACAGCTGCTTTAAAGGATGGACTCATATCCATGATTACGATCTGTACTTGCGCTCCATGTTTTTGAAGGTACCGTTTAATCGTTTTTTTATACCGATTTGGAAGAATGTCAATTGGTTCTCTTGTGATTCCATTAGCTATAATTAATTGATATTTCCCTTCCTTGGTATC
>VEFU01000130.1 GCA_007679095.1 Paenibacillus bovis | reverse complement strand
TTATTGCTTTTTAAGTTAAATAAGAGCGTTTTTGAGGACACCAAATTAAACCTGCTCAGCCAATTTTTTTTACAGGTCTTATTATCTATTCAGTTTCCTGGACTCATGTCGAAAATGAAAGATACAGACGCTTAAAAGTGGGAAACCAAGGACTATAGTTCCCGAATTTTAAGTATACTTTCCGAGAGTGCTTAACAACTTTTGATGCCAGTGTAATTAAGTTCTGGATCACTGTTTTTACTCGGCGACGGAAGACCTTTCTTTTAAGCGGCGCATCCCCTGATTTCAGGCTTTCTTGGCCAATAATCCGAAGGAGATTGTAGGTTAAACATCCAAGATGTAAGATTAATTCATTGGTGGCAAATTTCCCAGAAGGGAAACGTTCTAGGTCTAAATCCGTTTTTAATTCACTGTGGAATTGTTCACAAGTGCCATGTTCGTGATAAAGGCTAATTATTTCCTCTGTTTCATTAGGTAAGGTAGTCCAATAGCTCTCAAACTCAACATCTGGGACTAAGAGGATTTGGCCGTTTTTATCAATCGTTCTTTCTGTTACTTTATAGACTTGGCGAATGGCTTTTTTCATTCCCTTTGGAGTTGTTTCTAAAGCACCATAGAATACACGTTTTCCTTCTCGCTCCTGAACGCATTTACCGAATTGTTCAGCTACCATGAGCCAGTTTTCAGGCTTTTCACGGCGAGGATTTCGTTTAATTATGAAATCGGCCTTTTCATTTACACAAATTTTTAGGTTTTCGACACTATC
>VEFU01000012.1:70592-90694 GCA_007679095.1 Paenibacillus bovis | reverse complement strand
GGTACATGGCATAGAGTACAAATTATCGGATATTCTCTAACCATGAAAAGGACCGGGCTATGCCCGGTTTTTCTTAAAATCTGGCATGTGGAATGAAACCAGTGAAGATGGCACCATTTATGATGCTACTGTTCATCCTAATGTGATAGATCCACATACCTTTTTCGATGCAGAGAATCGACTTTGGATGGTATATGGATCCTATTCTGGTGGAATTTTTATCTTGGAACTTAATCCTGAAACAGGATTCCCATACCCAGACCAAGGCTATGGAAAGCACTTAATTGGGGGCAATCACAGTAGAATTGAAGGACCTTACATTCAATACGACCCAAATACGGAATATTACTATTTATACACAACTTTTGGTGGTCTTGCTGCTGGTGATGGCTACAATATGCGTGTTGCCCGTTCCAAAAATCCGGATGGTCCATATGTGGATGCAGAAGGTAATGATATGTCCAAAGTAAAAGCGGACAGAAGTAAGCCATTATTTGATGATGAGTCGATAAAGCCTTACGGTGTCAAACTAATGGGAGATTACATGTTTACTAGAAACCCAGGAGAAGCGGGAGTAGATACTGGATATGTATCTGCTGGACATAACTCCGTTTATTATGATGAAGCAACTGGACAACACTTCTTAATTTTCCATACACGTTTCCCAGGAAGAGGAGAAGCGCATGAAATTCGCGTTCATCAAATGTTCATGAATGCTGATGGCTGGCCAGTTGTAGCACCATATCGTTATGCAGAGGAAACGTTACAAGCGGTTTCGAAAGCAGACATTAGTGGTGATTATAAATTCATTAACCATGGAAAAGAAATCGTCATGAATCTCGCAACACCTACGACGATTACCCTAAAAGAAGACGGTACTATTTCAGGACCTGTCAAAGGAAGCTGGGAATTGTCAGATGATTATCATGCGACATTGAAAGTAAATGGAGAGACGTACAAAGGAGTTTTTTTACGTCAGTGGGACCCGACAACAGAAAGTTATAATCTTACATTCACCGCTTTATCTGGAAAAGGCGTAGCAGTTTGGGGAAGTAAGACTATAAGCCAAACAGATAAACAACTTGTTGATACAGTGAAAAATGAGATAGACCTTGGTGATACGAGTGGCATCATTGCTAACTTATCGCTTCCAACAGCAGGTGCTAATGGTGTGAAAATTAGTTGGGAATCATCCAACCGTGCTGTTATTTCTACAACTGGAGTAGTAACAAGACCATCAGCTGGAGCAGATAATGTCCAAGTGACGTTAACCGCCACAATTACAAAAGGGGCATATGCTGCGAAGAAAAGCTTTGAAATCACTGTATTAGCTGAAAAAGTAGCAGGTTTAGTTGCTCATTACCAGTTTGAAGATGATTTAACTGATGAAACCGGAAATGTCAGTGAGGGAACTGTTACAGGCGACCGCATTGATAAGCAAGGTGGAACAATCAGTTTTACAGATGGAAAAGTAGGGAAAGCGGCTAAGTTCGACGGTGCTTCTGGAATCTTGTTACCGAAAGGACTCATCGTCAGCAATCAATATACAGTTTCATTCTGGTTGAATCCGGAACAACTAACTGGATTTACTACAAGCTTTTTTGGTGCACGTGCAACAAACAGCTGGATAAGTTTTCTTCCAGCAGGTCTCGGTGATGCTGGAAAAACGATGTTATGGTCAGGAGAAGCTTGGTATGATGCCGTCACGGATACGAAAATTAACGTAAATGAATGGTCACATATTGCTTTCTCTGTTAATAACGGGAATGTAGAAGTTTACATTAATGGTGTAAATAAGTTTACAGGCAAAAACTTCCCGAACATTTTCACCACACAAAATGCCGTGTTTGGACTCGGTGTGAATTATTGGGACCTTCCATACAAAGGGTTAATCGATGAACTACTCATCTATGATAATGGAAACCTAACGGAAGAACAGATACAAGATTACTATGAAACAGGTGAAATACCTGAACTAGAAACTCCTATTAATACAACAAAGTTACAACAGTTAATCCATACTGCAAAGCAATATGTAGAAGGTTCTTTTACAGAAGCGAGTCTTTCTGCTTTGCAAACAGCTATTTTGGATGCAGAAGCAGCGCTTGGTACAGTTACAACTGAAACAGAACTTAATCAAGCAATCGCTGATTTACAAGCAGCTATTAATGGGTTGGTTGAAATCAAACAACCAGGCTTATCTGCATACTATTCATTTGATGGTAATCTCTCCGATGAAACTTTAAATGCAGGAGATGGAACCGTTACAGGTGATCGAATTGATAATAAAGATGGTCAGATTACGTTCACAGAAGGTGTAAACGGCGGACAAGCAGCTGTATTTGATGGAGCCTCTGGTGTGAAATTACCGAATGGCTTAATTTCTAGCTATAAATACTCCATTTCTTTATGGCTAAAACCAGATACAATAACGCAATACACTACTTCCTTCTTTGGAGCAAGATCAACGGATGACTGGATTAGCTTACTCCCAGGTGGGAACGCGGGTAATCAAACAGGTCTTTGGTCTAGAGCGAATACAGCGAATGGTGAAAAATGGTTTGATGGTATGGTAGGCTCACGAATTCCAACAAACACGTGGAGTCATCTTGCTGTCACTGTAAATGAAGGATTAGTTGAAGTTTATTTAAATGGAGAACGAAAATTTTCTGGCGCAGGATTGGAAGACATTTTTACAACGGAAGATGCTGTATTTAGTTTAGCTGTCAACTATTGGGATGTACCATACAAAGGGTTAATGGATGAATTACTCATATATGATGGAATGGTGTTATCCGCGAACGAAATAAAAACGTACTACGAAACAGGTGAATTCCCAACAGGACTAAACCAGGGAAGGACAAAACTTCAAGAATTACTAGTCAATGCTAAAGTAATTAAAAATTATGGCACGTATACAGATGAAACTTTCTTAGCATTACAAACACTAATAAAAGAGTTTGAAGCAGCACTTGAAAGTGATACGAAGGATGACTGGAGTGCAGAAATTATTGCACTACAAGCAGCTATCGATGGCTTGGAAAAAGCGGAAGCACATCCGAATTTCCAGAATGTCGGAATCCATGATCCTTCCATTATTAAAGCAAATGGAAAGTACTATGTATTCGGAACACATATCGAAGCTGCTAAGTCAGATGACTTAATGAATTGGGAACGGTTCACAAATGGCTATACGACACCAGGTAATACATTATATGGTGATTTATCTGCGAACCTTGCAGGATCGTTCCAATGGGCAGGAGAAGATGATGCCGATAGTAAAGGTGGATTTTCCGTATGGGCACCAGAAATTTTCTGGAATGAGCATTATGTGAATGAAGACGGATCAAAAGGTGCTTATATGATGTATTATAGTGCATCTTCGACATATATTCGTTCCGCCATTGGGGTTGCCGTTTCTAAAAATATTGAAGGGCCATATGAGTATGCGGATACGATTATTTATTCTGGTTTTACAAGAGATGAAGCGTATGATGCTGACAGTGATGTCAATAAAAAATGGACGAACACGAATATTCAAGACTTGATTGATGATGGGACATTATCAGATGTAAGACCAGGTTGGTTTAATAACAACGGTTCTTATAACAACGGTGTTTTCCCGAACGCTATTGATGCAAATATTTTCTATGACGAAGAAGGTAAGCTTTGGATGACTTATGGTTCGTGGTCAGGCGGAATTTTCCTACTTGAATTAGATAAAGAGACAGGAAAGCCAATACATCCTGGAAAAGATGGGACAACAGAAGATGGTAGATTAATAGACCGATATTTCGGTACAAAAATCTCAGGTGGCTTTGGTAAATCAGGTGAAGGTCCTTATGTGACGTATGATAAAGCAACAGGATATTACTATTTGTATGTGACATATGGATGGCTAGCAGCAGATGGTGAGTATAATATGCGCTTGTTTAGAGCTGAGAATCCAGAAGGTCCATACCTAGATATTTCAGGACAAAACGCAGTTCTCACAAGTAGTGCAGATCATTCGCCAATTGGGAATAAACTAATAGGTCACTTCCTATTCGAAAGAAAACAAGGAGACCCTGGTACTGGAGTAGGCTATGGCTATGTTTCATCGGGCCATAACTCTGCGTACATCGACCCGGAAACAGGTGAAAGATTCTTAGTATTCCATACGCGTTTCCCAAATAGAGGGGAAGCATTTGAACTAAGAATTCACCAAATGTTTATGAATGAGGATGATTGGCTAGTTGTCGCACCATCCCGATATACAGGAGAAAAACTCACGAAAATTAATCCTGATCAAATAATTGGTGAATATCAATTTGTAAATCATGAGAAGGATACTTCCAAAACGATTAAAAAGTCGGTAGCCATTACATTGAATGAAGATGGCACGATTGCTGGACCTGTTAGTGGATCATGGCAGTTAAAAGATGATTACTATGCAACGCTAATTGTTGATGGTAAAACCTATAAAGGTGTATTTGTAGAGCAGTGGAATGAAGTTACCGAATCAACAGAAATAGCCTTTACAGCGGTTTCTAACGAAGGTAAATCCATTTGGGGAATTAGAAAAACATATGAACAATCAGATTTAGAGATTGTAGAAATTGTAAAAGAGCAGTTAACCCTTGGTGACACAAGCTCAATCGACAGTAACCTAGATTTACCATCACAGGGTATTCACGGAGCAAAAATCACATGGCAATCCTCTAACGAAGCGGTTGTTTCGAATGAAGGTATTGTGACAAGACCTGCTCTTGAATCTGGAAATGCAGAAGTAACCTTGACTGCAACAATTACGAAAAGGGAAGCAAGCACAACTAAAACCTTTACGATTATTGTTGTAGCGGAAGGAAGACTAGTTGCTCACTATTCCTTCGATGATAACTTAGTGGATAACAGTGGGAATAGCGAAGGTGGAACGGTTACCGGTAATCGGATTGATGCTGAAGGTGGAACAATCACCTTTGAAAATGGTGTGCTTGGAAAAGCAGCATATTTTAATGGCGATTCTGGGGTGCTTTTTACCAAAAGGATTAATAAGTAGTAATCAATATACTGTTTCCTTATGGTTAAAACCAGAAGAGTTAACGGCCTTTACAACGACATTCTTTGGTGCTAGAACAACAGATAGTTGGATAAGCTTCGTTCCAAGTGGTCCAGTAAATGATCAAACGATGTTATGGTCTGGTACTCAGTGGTTCGATGCTCCAACGGGCTTGCAAATCAAAGCGAATGAGTGGACGCACGTCGCATTCACAGTCGATAAAGGAAAAGTGGATGTGTACATTGACGGTGTCAACAAATTCACGAGCACTGGGTTCCCGAACGTCTTTACAACGGATGATGCAGTATTCGCACTCGGTGTAAACTACTGGGATACTCCTTACAAAGGTTTCATGGACGAACTACTTGTCTATGAGAATATGGTGTTATCTGGAGAAGATATTAAGGATTACTATGAGTCTATTTCCCTTCCTCCAGTTGATTCTTTAGAAGTTGGCTCGAAGGAGGATTTAATAGCTAGTGGTGATGGTATTTATGAGGTTGAAAAACCTGCTAAGTCTGTCACGTTAAAGAAAGAAGTATTAGAGCAGTTAGAAGAAGATGCTTCAATTATTCTAACGGATGGACAAGTGAACGTAACAATACCTGTTGCACTTTTACAAGCAGGAGCGGATATTACGTTTAATTTCGGTGAAGTTTCAGATGTAATCGCAGAGAAAAATACGGATGCTGTAAGCAAACTGTATAACTTCACTATCGTAGCAAATGGTGAAAATGTAACTGAATTTGCTGAGCCGATTACGTTGACTTTCACAGTAAATCCAAGCAAAGTTACAAACTGGGATAACTTAAAAGTGGTCTTTATTGATGAAAATGGCGTAAAACAGGAGGAAATTACACCGGAATCTATTGACAGAGAAAACGGCATTGTAACAGCGAAGGTTCGTCATTTTAGCGCTTATGGTGTATTCGAAATCGCAGATTCAGGTGACCCAGGTGATCCGAGCGATCCGGGCGATCCAGGCGACCCAGGTGATCCGGGCGATCCAGGCGATCCAGGTGACCCAGGTGATCCAAGTGATCCTGGCACTCCAGATGATTCAGATGACTCAAGTGATTCAGATGATTCAGCTGACCAAGGTGACTCAGAAAAGCCTGGTAACCAAGACAATGACCATCAAAATGATAATAAGGATGATGAGCTTCCAAACACAGCGACATCAATGTATAACCTATTATTAATAGGTTTCATATTGTTAGCTTTAGGTGGAGTATCGTTGTTTATCATCAGACGTAGAAGTCTTAGATAATATGTGAGTTTTATAGGTAAAAGTCATGATTCATGTCATCGTGGCTTTTACCATTCTTTTTTCTATTTAACAAAGGTAATAAGAGAAATTCGCAGAATAATATTAATAAGAATGAAAACAAGATGGAGGCGTTTCCTATTAAAACGAATGTAGAAAGTGAAAAAAACGCTCTAATTAATCCACAATTCGAAAATGTATCAGTACATGACCCATCCATCATCAAAGTAGATGATACGTACTATGTGTTTGGAACGCATGTTACTGCTGCTAAGTCAAAGGACCTCATGAAATGGACAAGGTTTACAAATGGTTATACAACACCAAATAACACATTATATGGCGATATGTCTGCAAATTTAGCAGAAACCTTCAAATGGGCTGGTGAGGATGACGCCAATTGTAAAGGTGGTTTTGGTGTATGGGCTCCTGAACCATTTTGGAATAAAGATTACTTACATAAAGATGGAACAAAAGGTGCCTACATGTTGTACTATAGTGCTTCTTCTACACCAATTCGTTCTGCAATTGGTTTTGCGGTTGCAAAGGAAATTGAGGGACCTTATCAATATGTTGATACCCTCATTTATTCTGGTTTTACACGAGATGATGCGTTTGATAAACGCAGTAATGTGAATAAAAAATGGTCAAATACGAATATTTTACAACTGATAAAAGCTGGGAAAATTAGGAATAAGGATGCGAAAGTAGATTGGTTCCATCCCGATGGTGCTTACAATAATAGCATGTACCCTAATGCCATTGATGCCAACTTATTCTATGACGAAACAGGTAAGCTATGGATGACATACGGATCCTGGTCTGGTGGCATATTTATTCTAGAACTTGATAAAGAATCAGGAAGAGCTATCTATCCTGGTGAAGATGGAGTAACGGAAGATGGAAGAATAATAGATCGCTATTTTGGTACGAAAATAGCAGGAGGGTATCGCAAATCCTGTGAAGGGCCATATGTCTATTTTGATACAGAGACTAGATTCTATTATTTATTTGTTACCTATGGCTGGCTAGGGGCTAATGGCGAATATCAGATGAGGGTATTCCGCTCGAAAAAACCGGATGGTCCATATGTAGATATTTCAGGGCAAGATGCTGTACTTAAGCCAGAGCATGCTTTCATGGGAGTTGACACAACTGATTTGAATGGTACCCATGATACGGACCATGCTCCATTTGGGAATAAATTATTTGGTCATTTCCAATTTATTGAGAATGTGGAGGAAGAAGTTGGATACAATTATGTGTCCTCAGGGCATAACTCTGTATATGTAGATGTAGAAAATAATCTTCGTCTATTAGTCTTTCATACACGTTTCTT
This sequence comes from Paenibacillus bovis, assembly GCA_007679095.1. Classification (GTDB taxonomy): domain Bacteria; phylum Bacillota; class Bacilli; order Bacillales; family Bacillaceae_C; genus Lederbergia; species Lederbergia graminis. The sequence goes on along the minus strand of VEFU01000012.1, from coordinate 83,050 downwards.
AAATAGAGGGGAGCGCCATGAATTACGTATCCACCAATTATTTATGAATGGAGACGCTTGGCCAGTTGTCGCACCTTCTCGTTATACAGGAGAGAGTTTACAAGTAATAAGAAAGGACCAAATCATTGGTACCTATCAATTTGTGAATCATGAAAAAGATATCTCTAAAGTGGTGAAAAAAACATCCGCAATTACTTTACAGGAAGATGGAACAATTGCTGGTTCTACACAAGGGTCATGGAAACTAATCAACAAGTATCAAGCCGAAATTAATATTGCTGGTCAAACATACAAAGGTGTGTTTTTACAACAATGGAATGAAGTGACGGAACAAGTGGACACAGCTTTTACTGCATTGTCTAATGAAGGAAAATCAATTTGGGGTATTCGTATTTAACATTGACAACTAGATAAAAGGAGAAAGCATGAAGAAACATCTCGTTTTAACAATATTATGTATGTTATTAGTAAGTGGAACTGTATGGGCAGAAGAAGTGAATCAGATTGTAGAACCACAATTTAAGAATGCATCTGTGCATGATCCCTCTATCATAAAAGTAGAGGACACGTATTACGTTTTTGGTTCTCATTTAGCGGTAGCAAAATCAACTGATTTGATGAACTGGGATATCGTTGCATCTGGTGTAATGCCAGAAAACCCACTTTTTAGTGATGTGACAGAGGAATTGAAAGAAGCTTTTACATGGGCTGATGCGACGACATTATGGGCAGCGGACGTGATCCAGTTAGAAGATGGTAAGTTCTATATGTATTACAACGCTTGTGAAGGTAGCTCGCCAAGGTCTGCATTAGGAGTTGCTGTTGCAGATGAGATAGAAGGACCTTACAGCGACTTAGGTATTTTCTTGAAATCAGGGATGTGGAATGAAACTAGTCCAGATGGACAAATCTATGATGCTACTAAGCACCCTAATACGATTGATCCTGATGCATTTTTTGATACAGAAGGAAGATTGTGGATGGTGTATGGATCATACTCGGGCGGTATTTTTATTTTAGAAATGGATCCGAAAACTGGATTCCCATATCCAGATCAAGGATATGGAACAAAGCTAATGGGTGGGAATCATAGTCGTATTGAAGCGCCATATATTCAATACGTTCCTGAAACTGGCTATTACTATTTGTACACCACATTCGGTGGTTTAGATTCTGCAGGTGGGTATAACATTCGTGTTGCTCGTTCGGAGAATCCGGACGGTCCATATGTAGACGCAGAAGGCAATGACATGGTTGATGCTCATGGCCCAACAGGTTCTTTTTTTAATGATGTTGCCATTTCTCCATATGGAGTGAAATTAATGGGAAACTATCAATTTGAATGGGGGATTGGTGAAGCCGGTTTTCAAACGGGATATGTCTCTCCAGGTCATAATTCAGTCTATTATGATGAAGAAACTGGACAACAATTTCTTATCTTCCATACTCGCTTTCCAAATCGTGGGGAGCAGCATGAAATTCGCGTTCATCAAATGTTTATGAATACCGACGGTTGGCCAGTTGCTGCACCATTCCGTTATGCCGAAGAATCCATTTCACCTATCTCGAAAGCGGAGATTAGTGGAAAATATAAGTATATCAATCATGGAAAAGATATTACTGCAGATATAAAAAAATCTACCATCATTGAGTTGCATGAAGATGGAAAGATTACAGGAACGGTACAAGGGAATTGGGAACAAATAAATGAATTTGGAGCAAACATTACAATAGATGGCGATACATATTCGGGTGTATTTGTAAAACAGTGGGATCCAACTTCAAAAAGCTTTGACCTCACATTTACGGTATTGTCGAATAAGGGGATTGCTATTTGGGGCACAGAAACAGAGGAAGAAATACCTCAGGAAAACCATGAATTACCTAATGAGGAAAAACAAGCAAACAATACAGAAACGAATAAATCGAATGAAGCGAAATCCAGTAATTCCAACAGTGTATTTATAATGATAGGTATCATCCTAATCGTTACTTTGGGAATTGTTTTACCACTATTAAGAAAAAGAAAATAATCGTATATATGATGGATAGAACTACTAGTTTTATAGATAAATAAGTTCTTATAACAATAGTAGGGAGTGGTTTATATGATGTTTGCCGATAATTCTAGAGGTTATCCTTTTGCGAAGGATCCCGCAGTAGTAAAATTTGCGGGTAAGTATTTTTTATATTATTCAAAAGCACCTTCTGAAGACGGACGCTGGGGGATAAGCATTGCAGAAAGTTTTGATTTAGAGAACTGGGAAATTATTGGTGAGGTTCCTATGGAACAACCATGTGAACAAAATGGGATATGTGCTCCAGGCGCTATCGTCCTTCAAAATCAAGTTCATCTATTCTATCAAACATATGGGAACGGCAGTAAGGATGCTCTATGCCATGCCTTATCAGAAGATGGCGTTACGTTTATAAAAGATGCTACGAATCCTGTTTTTTCACCAACAGGAGACTGGAATAATGGGAGAGCGATAGATGCGGATGTAGTTGTCCATGATGAAAAACTATTCATGTATTTTGCTACACGGGATCCAAAAGGGGAAGTGCAAATGCAGGGAGTTTGTACAGCACCGATAGATTCAGAATTTGCACGAACAGACTGGACTCAAGTTTGTACAGAGTCTATTTTGAAACCAGAGTTAGACTGGGAACAAGATTGCATAGAAGCTGCAGCAATGTGTAAACGAGACGGGAAATTATATATGTTTTACGCAGGAGCATATAACAATGCACCACAACAAATTGGATGCGCTGTAAGTAAAGATGGCATTCATTTTGAACGACTTTTTGAAGAACCGTTATTACCAAATGGTGCGCCTGGTAGTTGGAACTCTAGCGAATCAGGTCACCCTTTCTTATTTGAAGATGGCGACAAAACATACTTATTCTTTCAAGGGAATAACGACATGGGGAAAACATGGTATCTTTCCAAAGTGGAAATTGGTTGGGAAGATGGAGTGCCTTATGTTATAGATTAATAGCTTAAACGAATGTAATCCAGTTCCACTTAAGGAGTCGTTGAGAGTGGGACTGGTACTTGTTAGAAAAAACTAATAAATGTATAGATTTAAATACAATTGATAAAAGGAGGTTAACAAAAATGAAAACGATTACACAACCACTGTTTTTAACCATCATCATTTCGGTGCTTTTACTGTCAAGTATTTCTGTTGGCATTAGTAGAACCCCGTCTGAAGCCGCCGATGTTCCTCAAACAGGATATGACCTTCAGCAAGGAAAGGAATCCTCAGCATCTTCTATTCAGAATATCGAACATGATGCTAAATACGCAATTGATGGTGACCCATCGACGCGTTGGGCTGCGGATGGCTCTAGTAAACCACAGTGGCTACAGGTTGATTTAGGTGATACGTATGAAATTAACTCATTACTTACCGTTTTTGAGTTCAATGATTCCTATTACCGGTACAAAGTGGAAGTATCCGTTGATGGTGAAAATTGGGATATATTCGTAGACCGTTCAGAAAACACGGAGCTTGCAGCTTCAAATGGATACTATGATATAGGTTCAGCTATTGCGCAGTATATTCGAATTACAGTTACAGATACTCAGCATGCTCCAATGTGGGTTAGTATTAGAGAGTTTCGTATTAACCCTCAACTTCATGCTATTGCAACTGCCTCCACTGAACAAAATAAAGATGTAAATCAGGCTGCAAAAGCAATCGATGGTAATATGGAAACACGCTGGGCAGCGGATGGAGATAGTAAGCCGCAGTGGCTTATAGTTGATTACGGGGAATCTAAAAACATAAGCACAATTAAAACTGTATTCGAATTCGATGATTCCTATTATCAATATAAAATAGAGGTTTCGAAAGATAAGGAAAACTGGGAACTATTTGCCGACAGAACCGAAAATACGGAACTACCAGGAAACGAAGGGTATATAGACGAGGGGAATAAGCAAGGGCGATATGTACGAATTACAGTGACAAATACTCAACATCCAGGCATGTGGGTCAGTATAAAAGAATTTCAGCTAAATCCAGCTAAACAAGAAGCAACATTGAAAGAAAAACGCGAAAATATTGCTATCGGTAAAAACGTGACTGCCTCTAGTACGATGAGTGATGAATTCAGTCCTGCTAAAGCGGTAGATGGTTTAGTAGGAACAACTCACTGGTCAGCAGCAAACAATGATCAACCTCATTGGTTAATGGTTGATTTAGGAGACATTTATTATGTGACTGGAACAAAAACATTTTTTGAGTTTAACGATGCAGCATATCAATACCTTATTGAGACCTCTGAGAATGGAGAAGATTGGAGTGTTTTTAGCGATCAAAGAGAAAATGCACAAGTTGCTTCATTAGGTTATATGGATAATGGAGGAGTTTCTGCTCGTTATGTTCGCATAACGGTACACGGGGAAATGTGGTCGAGTATTTGGGATTTTGAAGTTTATGGAACTAAGAATCTAGCTCAAGGTAAAAAGGTATTAGCTTCATCCGAACAAAATGCAGAACGTAGTGGACAAATGGCTGTAGATGGAAATAGAAAGTCAACAAGGTGGGCTAGTGATGGAGCTAGCAAGCCGCAGTGGCTCGAGGTAGATCTAGGAGTAAGTAAGGAAATTGCCCGGACAGAAACTTATTTTGAACATATAGATTCCTATTATCAATATATGATTGAGGTATCAGAGGACAAGGAAAATTGGCAAGTATTTGCCGATCGTACACAGAATACAGTTGTGGGAAATCCAAGTTATACCGATGTTGGTAATAGTAAGGGACGCTATATCCGTATTACAGTTACGGGAACAGAGACGGATCCTATGTGGCCAAGCATTTGGGAATTTAGAGTGTTTGGAGTTGATCAAGTGGAAAGAAAAACTGATAAGTCCGTAACCTCAGGTGCTTATGAATTAGTTGCTGAAGTAGATGAATCTGGTCGTTATGGAATAGGAGTCTATAAAAATGGCAAACGAGTTTACTATAATAACAAACCTCAGCAACTATTTATTAAGGATGATCAAGATAGTAGAATTGCTTATGAAGCAGCATATAATGACGTGCAATTAAGTGATGGAACATTAGTGTTTACAGGGAAGGTTGGAACCAATCGTGGAAGTATTATTTCCTTCAAGGATATATTCAGTATCGGCAATTCTGATGGAGTTTTTGAGGTGAAGAGAGAAGTAAATATCGAGAAGGCAACAGAGGGTGATGTAGGCTTTAATTCTAAATTCAGTTTGATGCCAGAAGCAACAGAAAATATGGAACAATATGAGATGTTAGCTCCAGGAAATTGGTATAAAGACAATTCCAATGTTGTAAAAGGTGCATTTGCGAGTGATTATAGCCATGAATATTTCTATATTCGCGAAATGCGTTTACCACTTCCATTTTTTATGATGCGAAACGAAGTGACTGGTGATACGATTTCGATTAGTCATAAAAATGCGAATCCGAAATCAACAGTAAATGAAAGAAATGGAGATTGGCTTGTTGATTCTTCGTTTTCATATGGGAGTTTAGGGATTCACAAATTAGCTCAACCTTCTCTAGATTTCGTATATCCTGCAATGGAAGGTGAGATTAATTATATTGACCGCAATAAACCATGGGTCTTACGTAGTCATCCAGTAAATGCAGATGCTTCACAACAATATGAATTAGTACTGAGATTTGATCGAACGACTGATTATGAAGAAGCACTCCAACAGGAATGGCGCACATATTTCGAAATATTTAATCCTCAGGTTAAAAATATTGATGTGCAAGCATTATATAACAATGCGATTGACTTACTAGACACATATGCACGAGATTATAACGGAGTGTTTGGATTACCATTCAAGGCAGATGTTCCGGATGGTGAAATTACTGGTAATGCGATGGTAATGGGATTTGTAGGCCAACAATTACCTGCTGCATACCAGATGATTAGATATGGGTTAGAACAAAATAATCCAAATTTAGTTGAAAAAGGAACACAAATGGTGGAATTCTGGGTGCAAAACTCCATGACGCCATCTGGTCTTCCGAAAACTTGGTATGAACCATATTTTGAAGGAACTGGGGTATTTACAAACCATGATGTGGATATTCGAACAATGTCAGATGGCATGGAAGGTGCAGCAGATGCTTTCCAGATAATGAAACAGCACGGGAATATAAAACAAGAATGGTTGGAATATATTCAGACCTTTGGTGATTGGCTCGTAAATAATCAAAATGAAGATGGTTCCTATTATAGAATTTATGATTTAGAGGGAAATCCCGTTCATAAAGGCATCTTTAATACAACAAATCCAATCCGTTTTTTGCTAAAACTTTATGAGATTACAAATGATGTAAAGTATAAGAATGCTGCATTAAAAGCAGGAGAATTCGCATACGAAGCAATATATAAACCATTTATGTTCGTTGGTGGAACATCTGACAATGATAATACAATTGATAAAGAAGCTAGTGTCATGGCAATGAATGCCTTTTTGGCACTATATGATGAAACGAAAGAGGATCGATGGTTAGAGGCGCTAAAGGGAGCAGCTGATTTCACTGCTACTTGGACATTTGCTTGGAGCTACGATACACCACCAGCAGGTACAAGGTGGGCAGCAAACGGGGATACGAAGCCACAATGGTTACAGGTGGACCTTGGAGAAACAGTAGATATTAGCCGAGTAGAGACATATATGGAATTTCCGAATATGGCATATCAATATAAAGTAGAAGTCTCAACGGATGGTGAAAATTGGACTGTATTTGCCGATCGTACAAATAATACAGAGCCAGGAAATCCGAAATATGTAGATGAGAAGAGTAGCAGTGCTAGATATGTTCGAATAAGTGTAATCGGGACAGAAAATCCTGGAGCATGGGTTAGTATATGGGAATTTCTTGTTCTAGATGACGCAGGAAACAATCTTGCTTTAGGTAAAAAAACAACTGCCTCATCAAGTACCCAATCACCTAAATATGCTACAGATGGGAATATCGACACAAATCTTTCGTCTCCATTCAATGAAAGTGGTCTGATTGGACAAAGTCTTGTAGCAACCGGCCATTCTTATGTCGATACGTATATGGCTTATTTAGGAGAAGCATATTACCGTCTATATTTATTTACAGATGATGAAACATATCTACGTTTTTCAAAGTTACTACAAAACAATGCTAATTACACAGCTGACTGGAAAGGAGCTTGGGGATACGCGCATCCAGGCTTAGTAGAAGAAGGTGGTAATGTTACAGAGTTGGCATATTCTGGAATTGGCACATGGTTAGTTTGGAATACAGTCGCTCAAATACAACCATTATCTGATTTAGAAGACCGATTTGGTTCCATGTCAATTGAGGAAATTGAAAAGCTACCTTTACAGGAGCGGAAAAGATTAAACACACAAAAGCTAAATTCTAGTTCAGATGATGATAACAATCCCGATGAAGACAACCATCAAGAAGAAAATAACAATCAAGAGGAAGACAATGATCCAGGGGAAGACAATAAACCTGATGGAAACAATAATCAAGATGAAGACGATAATGTAGGGGGAAATGGTAACGCGGACAAAGAAGATACTTCAAGTGAAAGTAGTTCAGGAGATTTGCTACCTAATACAACAACTACAAATTACAACTGGTTACTTCTTGGAACTATCATGCTACTAGTTGGTACTATCACTTTAGTATTTAAACGTAAAAATAAACAATCTCATTAAACAACAACAATCAAGGTTGGGACATAACAATTTGAACTAGATGTAAATTCGGATAATGTAAGTGTACCTATACCGCTTTGGAAAACTTAAAATCATATAGTTGATAGAATAAAAACCGAACTATTATGAGTTGGAATAGTTCGGTTTTTGGTTTCTCCAATATTCTTTTCTCCTAGTTTCCTTTACTTTTAAGTTAGTTAACAAACACAAACCTGCGAGACGTACTATTAATAAAATCTCTCATTTATATACGTGGTTGGTGGGACACCTGTAACTTTTTTAAACACTCTACTAAAATAAAATGGATTGGAAAATCCTAACGCATCACTTACCTCAGAAACATTTCCTTCTTTTTTCTTGAACATTTCGATTGCCTTTTCGATTAACAGTTCATTTTGAAATCTTTTTACACTCATGCCCGTTTGCTTCTTAAATAAAGTAGATAGATATGCATAGTTCATACCAAGTGTCTCAGCAATCTCTTCACCTGTAAGATTGTGCTTAGAATTCCTCATTAAATCAATCATTTGGTTCACAACATAATGTTTATTCGCTTCTTGATTCTTTTCCAATTGAGTAGAGTACAATTCTGTGAAAAATTGATATGCAGCAATCGATAAATGTAAAGGGCGCATTGGTAACGGTTGTTCATACATAGAGACCAGTTTCTGTAATTTAGCTGCCATATATTCCACATTTGTAATATCTCCATGAATAGGAAAGCTTATCTTAGAATCATAGACATCCTCGTAAATTAATGAAGTTTGCGTCAAATGATTATACTCGGGTTTATCTCCAATTACAGTAGGAGCTTGATAGAAATGAATGTAAAACCACTTTGTTCCAGGATGATAGTGTTTCGTTCCCCAATGAGTATTGTTTTTCCTCAAAAAAAGATATGAGCCTTTTTTTACACTATACTCTACACCGTTTTCGCAAACATAAATACACCCTTCTACGACAAAAACAAATACATGGATTTTCTCCATTTTTCGATTAGGGTGTGTGAACTCTCCATTTGTGTCATACATGTATCCGGTTTCGCGAACGAGCGGTAGTGAATGGATAGGTAACTGAAAATGATGCATCGACATCACCTTTGTTCTTTTTATTAAACGTACCATAAAATCTAAAAAAAGGATATGTATTCTGTGAGATTGTGAATTCAAAATAGCTCTCTTGCACGTGATAATAGAATTATAGTGTAAAAAAGGTGGGGGAGTATATGTTGAAAAGCCAGGATATTCGTATTCGAGATCCATTTATCTTACCAATTGCAGAGAGCCAAACCTATTATTTATACGGGACGACAGATGTAAATCCTTGGAACGGTACAGCAGTTGGCTTTGATGTGTATAAAAGTAAGGACTTAGAAAATTGGGAAGGGCCATTTCCAGTCTTCCGTCCAGATGAGGATTTTTGGGCAGACCAAAATTTTTGGGCGCCTGAAGTTCATGTTTATAAGGAAAAGTATTATATGTTTGCTAGTTTCAAAGCAGATGATAAATGCCGTGGAACGCAAATACTAGTTGCTGATGGTCCACAAGGTCCATTTCAACCGTTAACAAATGAGCCGGTAACACCTAGGGATTGGGAATGTTTAGATGGAACACTTTTCATCGATGAACAGGAACGTCCATGGATGGTTTTCTGTCATGAATGGGTACAAGTGAAGGATGGAAAGATGTGTGCCATCCAACTTTCCGATGATTTGAAAACAGCTGTAAGTGAGCCAGTTGTATTTTTCCAAGCAAGCGGGGCAAGCTGGAGCAGTTTCACCGGAGACGGTAATTGTATAACAGATGGGCCATTTCTATATCGAAACCAACAGGGAGAATTACTCATACTTTGGTCTAGCTTTGGAGAAAAAGGGTACGCCATTGGTACTGCACGTTCCCACTCAGGAGAAATCACAGGTCCGTGGGTACACGACGAAGAGGCATTATTCGATACAGATGGTGGTCATGGCATGTTGTTCCACAGTTTTTCAGGGCAACTAATGCTCACAATCCACGCGCCAAATAATTCACCAATGGAACGACCTGTATTTTTCAAAATAAAAGAAGTAGATGGCAATCTAGTATTACAAGATTAATGGAGGAGTGAAGGATAATGGAACATACATTAAATAGAGAAAAAACATTACTGCTAGATGGTTTATTTAAGCGCTCTCAAGAAAAAGGAAAAGAGTATTTATTGTACTTAGATGTAGATAGGTTGATTGCACCTTGTTATGAAGCTGTCAATCTCACGCCGAAGCAACCACGATATGGTGGTTGGGAAGCGAAGCAAATTGCCGGTCACTCTGTCGGTCACTGGTTGTCAGCTGCAGCTACAATGTATACGGTTACAAATGATGAAGCATTACGTGCAAAAGTAGAATATGCGGTAAATGAGCTTGCGCATGTGCAAAGCTTTGATGCAGATGGATATGTAAGTGGCTTTCCACGTGATTGTTTTGATCGTGTATTTACAGGAACGTTTGAGGTACAAGCATTTGGCCTTGGTGGTAGTTGGGTACCTTGGTACAGCATACACAAAATTTATGCAGGGTTAATCGATGTTTACACACTAATGGGAAATGAAAAGGCATTAGATGTTGTAGTGAAACTAGCAAATTGGGCGAAACGTGGTACAGATAATTTGAGTGATGAGCAATTTCAACGCATGCTAATTTGCGAGCATGGTGGAATGAACGAGGTGATGGCAGACCTCTACAATATTACTAAAAACAAAGATTATCTCGAGCTGGCAATTCGTTTTTGCCATAACGAAATCTTAGATCCGCTTGCGGAAGGAATTGATCAATTAGAAGGAAGACACGCGAATACACAAATCCCGAAAGTAATCGGAGCTGCGAAAATATATGATATTACTGGAGAAGAAAAATATAAGCAAATGGCTGTGTTTTTCTGGGAACAAGTGACGAAGAAACGCTCTTATATTATTGGTGGAAATAGTGCTTATGAGCATTTCGGACAACCAAATCAAGAAAAGCTTGGTGTTCAAACGGCGGAAACTTGTAATACGTATAACATGCTAATTTTAACGGAACTTTTATATAATTGGGAACAAAAAGCAGAGTATATGGATTATTACGAACGAGCATTGTACAACCATATTCTCGCATCACAAGATCCTGATTCTGGAATGAAAATGTATTTTATTCCAACACAGCCTGGCCACTTTAAGATTTATAACTCTCCAGATAATTCTTTCTGGTGTTGTACAGGAACAGGAATGGAAAACCCAGCACGTTATAATCGCAATATTTACTACCATACAGAGAATACATTATTTGTGAATTTATACATTGCATCAGAATGGACAAGTGTGGATGGTGATTTTTCAGTAAAACAAGTAACCTACTTCCCGAATTCAGAACTAGTTAACCTAGAAATTGTACATGCTAGTTCAGCAGTAAAATCCGTGAAAGTCCGTGTTCCATATTGGGTTGCAGGTGCAGTCACCGTGACATTGAATGGAGAAAATATTGCAGTTGAAGCTGTTGATGGCTATATTACGCTTTCCCGCACATGGAATACTGGGGACTCTATTGCAATAAACTTCCCAATGGGACTACACACATATGAAGCAAAAGATGACCCTAATAAGGTTGGAATTTTATATGGACCAGTTGTGTTAGCTGGTGCTCTTGGTACGAAGGACTTCCCGGAAACAGATATATTAGACGATCACATGAAGCTAGATAACCATCCACTTATAAATGTTCCGGATTTAGTCGCAGATAAAAATGATATAGCAAGTTGGATCACACGTGTAGACGAGAAAGCTTTAAGATTTGAAACGGCTGCAGTTGGACAACCAGGTGACGTAAAGGTGACGCTCATTCCTTTTTATGAACTACACCACCAACGTTATACAATTTATTGGAATATTTTAGATGAAGAAACGTATAAGAACTTTGTGGATGAAGAACAGGAACGTGTGAAAAAACTACAAAGAATCACGGTTGACTATGTTCAACCTGGAGAACAACAACCAGAAATTGAACACGATTTCCAATCAGAAAATTCTTACGCAGGCTATTTGAATATTGCTCAAAGAAGTTGGCGCGATAGCCGTGATGGCGGATACTTCAGTTATAAAATGACAGTTAAGCCAGAACAACAAATGTATTTGCAAGTTACGTATTTTGATGGTGACAGAGCCATGTTCTTCAATGGTAAGTGGTATGAAAGAAAGTTTGATATTTTAATAGATGGTAAAAAACTAGCAGAACATAAACTAGATGGTAAGCGTACGGACCGCCTCTATGATGTTAGCTATGAAATTCCTGCTGATTGGATAGAAGGGGAAGACAAAATAGAGGTCAAGTTTACATCAGAAGAAGGAAAAGTAGCCGGAGGAATATTCGGTGTAAGAATAACGAACGAAAAAGAATGAGATCTAGTATAAATTGACTCTAGCTTTGATTCCTTCAAAGGTAGGAAAGATGCAAAAAGGGAATCAAACGTCGCGAATGATTCCCTCCAAGCAGAAAATATTTCAAGACGGGAATCAAAGTCGTCCAATGATTCCCTCTGAAGCGAGAAAAAACGCAAACGGGAATCAAACGTCGCGAATGATTCCCTCCAAACAGAAAAAATTCCAAAACGGGAATCAAAGTCGTCCAATGATTCCCTCTGAAGTGAAAAAAATCGGAAATGGGAATCAAACGTCGCGAATGATTCCCTTCAAGCAGAAAAAATTCCAAAAAGGGAATCAAAGTCGTCCAATGATTCCCTCT
>VEFU01000012.1:0-70498 GCA_007679095.1 Paenibacillus bovis | reverse complement strand
GTCCAATGATTCCCTCTGAAGTGAAAAAAATCGGAAACGGGAATCAAACGTCGCGAATGATTCCCTCCAAGCAGAAAAAATTCCAAAAAGGGAATCAAAGTCGTCCAATGATTCCCTTGAAGCAGAAAAAATTCCAAAAAGGGAATCAAAGTCGTTCAATGATTCCCTCCAAGCAGAAAAAATTCTAAAACGGGAATCAAAGTCGTCCAATGATTCCCCCTAAGTAAGAAAAAACACCAAAATCGGATTCAAAATCAATCTATATAAGGAGGAAACCATATGTCATTCAAAGTTGCTTTTATTGGTGCAGGTAGTATTGGCTTTACGCGTGGATTGTTGAAGGATTTGCTCGCAGTACCAGAATTCGCAAACATTGAAGTTGCATTTACTGACATTAATGAACGTAATTTAGACATGGTCACACAGCTCTGCCAACGTGATATCGATGAGAATGGGTTGCATATTAAAATCCATGCAACACTTGATAGAAGAGAGGCGTTCCGAAATGCGAAATACATTTTTTCAGTTGTGCGTATTGGTGGCCTTGAAGCGTTCCAAACAGATATTGACATACCATTGAAATACGGTATCGATCAGTGTGTGGGCGATACATTGTGTGCTGGCGGTATTATGTATGGTCAGCGTGGTATCGCAGAAATGCTAGAAATATGTAAAGACATCCGCGAAGTTGCTGCTCCTGATGTACTTTTACTTAATTATGCGAATCCAATGGCGATGATTACGTGGGCATGTAATAAATATGGTGGCGTGAATACGATTGGTCTCTGTCATGGTGTGCAGCATGGTCATTGGCAAATAGCAAATGTGCTTGGCTTGAAACAAGAGGAAGTAGATATTATTTGTGCAGGTATTAACCATCAAACATGGTATATCAGTATCAAACATAATGGGGAAGATTTAACAGATAAATTGCTCCCTGCATTTGAGCAACATCCGGAATATAGCAAAACGGAAAAAGTACGCATTGATATGTTGCGTAGATTTGGATATTACAGTACGGAATCCAATGGCCATTTAAGTGAATATGTACCTTGGTATCGTAAGCGTCCAGAAGAGATTAAAGACTGGATTGATCTTGGCGTTTGGATAAATGGAGAAACGGGAGGATATTTAAGAGTTTGTACAGAAGGAAGAAATTGGTTTGAAACAGATTTTCCAAACTGGTTAAAAGATAAGCCATTTGAATATAAACAAGAGAATCGCAGTAAGGAACATGGCTCCTATATTATTGAAGGGTTAGAAACTGGCAGACTATATCGTGGCCATTTCAATGTTGTAAATAACGGTGTGATCTCAAACCTACCGGATGATGCCATTATTGAAGCACCTGGTTATGTCGATCGAAATGGGATTAATATGGCACAAGTTGGAGAGTTACCACTTGGTCCAGCTGCAGTTTGTAATGTGAGTATTTCCGTCCAACGTCTTGCAGTGGAAGCGGCAGTCAATGGCGATGACTTTTTATTACGTCAAGCAATGATGATGGATCCATTAACTGGAGCAGTTTGTAATCCGAAGGAAATTTGGCAAATGGTTGATGAATTCCTTGTCGCTCAAGAAAAGTGGTTGCCGCAATATACAGAAGCAATTGCTGCTGCTAAGGAAAGGTTAGAATTAGGAGACTTACTCCCAACAAAAGAGAATTACACTGGTGCTGCCCGAATAAAAATAAAGTCAGTCGAGGAGATGGCAAAAGACCGCGAAGCCGCAAATAAAAATGCCGGAGAAGCCGACAAAGCTCAAGAGAGACCAGCTGAAGCTATAGAAAAGTAAATGTAAGTATTAAAAAAATGCTACTTGAATAACACAATCAACCACAGATAGAATTGCAGAAATTCAGGTATTATCCTTTTTTAATTAAACCAATTCGAAAGGTGGATTCACGATGATTGTTGAAAAAGCAAAGAACAGTGTAAAGATAAGTGATAAGTTTTGGGGACATTATCAAGAAGTTGTGCGCGAACAAGTTATTCCTTACCAATGGGAAGCATTGAATGATAGGCTACCTAACACTGCACCGAGTCATGCAATTGAGAATTTCCGAATTGCGGCAGGTGAAGCAGAAGGTGAGTTTTATGGGATGGTGTTTCAAGATAGTGATGTCGCAAAATGGCTGGAGGCGGTTGCGTTTAGCATTGAAACGAAACAAAATCCAGAGCTCGAAAAAACAGCGGATGAAGTAATTGATTTATTAGGAAGAGCGCAAGGGGAAGATGGTTATCTCAATACGTATTATACCGTAAAAGAACCAGAGAAACGCTGGACGAATGTACGTGATAATCATGAACTTTATTGTGCGGGACATTTAATTGAAGCGGCTGTCGCCTACTATCGTGCAACAGGGAAAGATAAATTTCTAAACATTATGATCAAATATGCTGATTACATTGATACTGTTTTTGGCCCAGAAGAGGATAAGATTAAAGGTTATCCAGGCCATCAGGAGATTGAGCTAGCACTTGTGAAATTATATGATGTAACGGGCAATAAAAAATACTTAAACTTAAGTAAGTTTTTTATAGATGAAAGAGGAAAGCAACCACATTATTTTGATATTGAAAAAGAAAAAAGAAATGATACAAATCCATTTTGGTTTAACAATAATTACGCGTATCACCAAGCGCATAAACCTGTCCGCGAACAGAAAGAAGCAGTAGGACATGCCGTACGTGCTGTATATATGTATACAGCAATGGCAGACTTAGCGGCGAAAACAAATGATCCCGAATTGAAAAAGGTTTGTGAAACATTATGGGAAAATGTGACCCGTAAGCAAATGTATATTACAGGTGGCATTGGCTCCATGGTATTTGGTGAAGCATTCTCCTTTGATTATGACCTTCCAAATGATTTATCCTATACAGAAACATGTGCATCAATTGCACTCGTATTTTGGGCAAATCGAATGCTAGATTTAGATATAAATAGTCAGTATGCCGATATTATGGAACTTACCTTATATAATGGGACGATAAGTGGCATGGATCTTGATGGTAAAAAGTTCTTTTACGTGAACCCATTAGAAGTTTTACCAGAAGCTAGCGATAAACGTGGGGACAAACGTCATATAAAATCAGTGCGACAAGGCTGGTTTGGTTGTGCATGTTGTCCGCCAAACTTAGCTCGATTAATTGCATCGATTGGCCACTATATCTATTCACAAAAAGAAAGAGAGATATTTGTCCATCTCTATATGGGGAATGACGCAAAGTTCGAGTTAGATGGAAAAGAGGTCCTTCTCACACAACACACTAATTACCCTTGGGATGGCCATGTTGCGATTAATGTATCGACAGAGCTGCAATCAGACTTCACTATTTCTCTTCGTGTTCCCGGTTGGGCAAGAAAAGCTATCGTAAAAATAAATGGTCAGCTCATTGATCATGAATCATTAATCAAAGATGGATACATTCGTCTTCAACGGAGTTGGAAGAAGGAAGACAAAATTGAGCTCATTCTACCAATGGAAGTTGAGCGCATTCAGGCAAATCCATTAGTGCGACATAATAATGGAAAAGTAGCACTACAACGTGGTCCAGTCGTTTATTGCTTGGAGGAAGTAGATAACGGAAAGAACTTACATGGTATTTACTTACCAAGAACAGCTGAATTACAAGCAGAATTTAACCCTGATTTACTCGATGGAGTTGTGGAAATAAAAGGACTCGCAGAGAGAGTAATTGAGAAAGATTGGGGAAATCATTTATATCGTCGAGCTGAAACGAACACAACACCTACGGAAATAAAAGCAATTCCATACTACGCATGGTGTAACCGTGAACCTGGAGAAATGCTTGTTTGGGTGAATGAGAAGAATTAAACTAACAATACTCTGAAATGTGTAGCTATACCGCTACCGATTACCAGAAAAAATTTCAAATAGGAAAGCCAAACTATGTTAAAAATGATGTAAGCATAGTTTGGCTTTTTATTTCTCTCATTATTTTTTGTCCCTGTCTCAATCAATCACTAAATAATCCACAGGTATTTTATTTTTACTTTCGCGAAACATCCCCGGAGACATCCCAATCCTCTTTAAAAACACTTTGCTAAAATAATTCCCATTTGAATAACCGACTTCCATGGCAACATCTTCAATAGACTTATTCGTCAAACGTAATAATTCGATCGCTTTATCGATTCGAATCTTTGTTAAATATTGGATTGGAGTGAGGGTAGTCACTTTATGGAAAAGTCTTGTGAAATGGTATTTTGATAGTCCAGAAGCATCCACGATATCATCTAAACCTATTTGTTTACTAAAATTATTTTGCATAAAGATGATGGCTTTTGTTACCGCTTCTGGCCACTTCTCAGGTGATGAAGCAATATTTTGAGCATATCGATATAATTCCATTATGAATGCGTATCCAAAAGTAGAAGCTTGAAAGGAATCACTAATTTTTTTGCTAGAAACCTCTTCAAATATAGTAAACCATAACTTTATTAAATCCGAATCTGGACTTACCTGAATAATATGCCCTTTTGTTTCTTGTAAATATTGATATGTCTTCCTTGCTTCATTTCCATATAACGTAATGTGAATGAATTCCCAAGCATCACTTGATTGCGGTAAAAAATACCGATGGTTACTCGGAATTTGTACAAGAAATGCATCACCAGCTTCTAATGTGTGATACTGACCATTAATTTCAATTGCACCTTTACCAGATAACGTGTATTGAAAAACACACTTTCCAATTTCATCTCGTTCCATTCCATGCCAATTATACGTATGCGTTTTCACTTCTTCCCATCCCATTGAATAAAGACCAACGATATCTTCTTGATGTTGTCCTTTAAAAAGAAATCCATACGATTGATAATTCTTACTTTGTAGATCAAAAGGCAATATTTTACCCTACTTTCATTTATTTTTACCATTGAAGGAAACGTTGGGAAAAATTATCATGAATATACAACACTTATATCTTACTGAATAAACATAATCAATACAATGATGTAGCAATATTTTATTGCAAATGGCAAGGAGGGTGGTTACTGTAAAATGTAAGGGGGTTTGCAGTGGTAAGTAATTGAGTTAGCAAAAAGAGAGGTTTCGTTTATTCCCGTCGAAGGTAACTCAGGAGATATGGTTGTAGATACATTTGTTCTTCATGATAGAGGGACGGACGAAACATTTTTAGCCTAACGTCATTTGTAACAAAGGAAAGTGATGTGTTTTACATTAATTACTAGAGTCGTATAAAATCGATGAATCTTAAAAGCACTCTGACCTATATGATTATTTAGTGCTTTTCTATTACTCCATTATTCTGTTCCTTGCTTCAACTTCTCAATTTCTGTTCCCACCCGTTTCATTTCTGCTTCTTCAATTTTTTTCTGTTCTAGAAGCAATTTTACTATCTACAGATTAGTGTATAAATTGGCAAGCTTGTGTATCTAGCGGAGTATAACGTCGTACTGGGATGTTTTCCATTAATAGAGTCAGATAATCTATCATCCCAAATGCCTAGCTAGATATTTATTCACATGCTCTTGATACCATAGTGACTTTGTTGTGTGCTTCCATGCGGTTGGATCGAATCATACACGAAGGTCTTCCACGCTTCCTCTGCTACATTCGTCACATTCTACGAAAGCCTCAACTGCTTCTTTATTTTTGCTTAAAACAGGAATAACAAAAGTAAGATGGACCTACCCTTACATATCATTTTAATTTTGATTATAAAGTCATAGGACTAAGGTAAGTTGTACGTACTATTTTACTATAATAAATGACAGTTATAGAGATTTTTCTGCAAAATTGGCTAAGTCCTCTGAACTAAAAACAAGGTAAAATGTCGTGAAAATATAGGCTTTTGACGGGTATGAAACAATGGTTTTGTTCTTGACTGACTTTTTGTGAGATGTTAACCTGTTCGTACATGTTGTTAATTAATCAACTTTTTTATCCATCAACTGTGGTTAGGAGGTGTAATTTGGAGCTTTAATGATAGCGTTTTCAATTTAAAGATAAATTGAAGGGGGATTATTGATGAAAAAGCTACTTTTTACAATGCTTTTAGGGATGGTTGTATTTGCACTAGCTGCTTGTGGTGGAAAAGACTCAAACAGTGATGCAGAGGAATCTAAAGTCATTGGTGGAGATGTTGAAGGTGCCACGGAATTGACGTACTGGACGTTTGCTGAATTACACATGGACTTCTTTGAAGATGCTGTTCCGAGGTGGAATGAGGAGAATCCGGATAGACCTATAAAACTAGTAGCAGAAACGTACCCTTTTGATCAAATGCATAATAATCTACTCATGTCACTACAATCGGGAAAAGGTGCCCCGGATCTTGCGGATATTGAAATTGGCCGCTTTCCAAACTTTTTGCAGGGTGAGCCTCAATTACTAGAGATGAATGAATATGTTGATCCAGAAATAGATAACTTTGTGCAATCGCGATTTGAGATATATGGAAAAGACGGGAAATATTACGGTATGCCGACACACGTTGGTGCTTCAGTCATCTATTACAACAAGGAAATTATGGATAAAGCAGGAGTAGATATTGATTCCATTGTTACTTGGGATGATTATGTGGAAGCAGGTAAACAGGTAGTTGAAAAAACAGATGCGATGATGACTACAGTTCATACTGGGGATTATATGACTTTTTGGCAAATGGTAAATCAACAAGGATCGGACTGGTTTGATGAAAACGGAAATTTAACTGTGAATACAGAAACAAATGTAAATACACTACAATTTTTATATGACTTATTATATGAACATGAGATTGCAGAGCTAACACCAGGTGGAGAACCACATGCGGAAGAATTCTATGCTTACATGAATGATGGGAAAGCAGCTAGTGTTGTGATGCCATTGTGGTATATGGGTAGATTCACAGACTATATGGAAGACCTGAAAGGAAAAATGGTAATTCGTCCAATGCCGGCTTGGGAAGAAGGTGGAAATCGCTCAGCTGGTATGGGAGGTACAGGGACTGTAGTAACTAATCAAACAGAACATGCGGAACTTGCGAAAGATTTCCTAGCATTTGCGAAATTATCCAAAGAAGCAAATATCAAGTTATGGACAGTGTTAGGATTTGATCCGCCGCGTTGGGATGTTTGGGAAGATGAGGCAGTAAAAGCTGATAATAAATACTATCAATTTTTTGGTAATGATATTTTCGATACTCTCCTAGATATTCGAGATGAAATTAATGCTGTAAATATTACAGAATATACACCAGCAGTTGCTACCGAGATAAATACCAATGTATTTAATAGTGTGCTCAGACAGAAAACACAAACTGCGAAAGAAGCATTAGACCAAGCGCAGGAAGCAGTGGAAAGTGGCATGAAATAGTTTGAGTTTGATAGAGCAATAGTATGTCTTTTCCTAGGGTTATTTTTCGAAAGTGCTTCGAAAAATAACCCCTCTTGCAAATGAATGAAGGAGGGATTATATGTTACCAGCGTCTAAGAACACAACAGCCACGCTTGCACCGATGAAAAAGCCTAATAAGCTCTTTAACTTCTTTAATTCAAAAAAAGTGGTTCCCTATATTTTTATAGCACCCTTTGTCATAACATTTCTCATATTTACCCTTTATCCATCTATAAGGGCAATCATAATGAGTTTTCAAAGTATATTACCAGGACAAATAGAATTTGTTGGAACAGCTAATTATTCGAGAATATTTAATCCAACTTTTTATAAGGCATTATCGAATACGACGATTTATGTCGTACTCACAGTTGTCATTTTAGTTACCGTTCCGATAATTTTAGCTACTCTACTAAACTCTACTTTTGTGAAGATGAGGACAATTTATAGAGCGGCTTTATTCATTCCAGCATTAACTTCGACCATTGTAGCAGGGATGGTATTTCGTCTTATGTTTGGGGAAACAGATAATGCTGCAGCCAATCAAATTATGAATTGGTTAGGATTAAGTTCAGTAGATTGGCGTTATCATGCATGGTCTGGAATGCTGTTAATGGTGTTACTTTGCAGTTGGCGTTGGATGGGGGTAAATATATTATACTTTCTTGCAGCATTGCAAAATGTTCCGAAAGAATTATTCGAAGCAGCAGACATCGATGGTGCCAACCGACTGCAAAAATTTCGATTTGTTACATTGCCGTTTTTGAAACCTGTAACAATCTTCGTTACGACGATATCCATCATTAATGGTTATCGGATGTTTGAAGAGAGTTTTGTATTCTGGGAAGCAGGATCACCAGGTAATATCGGGTTAACGGTTGTTGGATACATTTATCAACAAGGTATACAGCAAAATAACTTAGGGTTCGGAGCGGCTATTGGTGTTGTATTGATGATTATCATCTTTATTGTCAGCTTTATTCAATTAGTCCTGACTGGAGCATTTAAAAGGGGGGATGAATAAGTGAAGAAGAGAGAAAATATTGGGTTGAAATGGATAGTGAACATTATGTTCGTTATAATTTCATTCATTGCTTTATTTCCAATACTAAGCTTATTGCTATCTTCCTTTCGGCCATCCTCTGAGTTAATGCGAAATGGAATTAGTATTCAATTTGATATAAGCACATTAAATTTAGATAACTATACGTATATATTTACAGAAGCAGGTAAGTACTGGTCGTGGTATGGAAATAGTTTAATAATTACCGTAATTACTATTATACTATCATTATTCTTTTCCTCCATGGTTGGTTATGCATTAGCAGTTTATGATTTTAAAGGTAGGAATTTTTTCTTCGTGCTAGTGTTGTTTATCTTAATGGTGCCGTTTGAAATCTTGATGCTTCCGCTATACCAGTTAATGATTAGTTGGGGATTTATTGATACATATACGGGTGTGATGCTCCCAGCTATCGTAGCGCCGATTGCTGTATTCTTCTTCCGACAATATGCATTAGGATTACCGAGGGAATTAATGGATGCAGCTCGGATAGATGGTTCTACAGAATATGGAATCTTCTTCCGAATTATGATGCCATTAATGACACCAGCATTTGCGGCAATGGCAATCTTACAAGGATTGGGTAGTTGGAATAATTTCTTATGGCCATTAATCATTTTACGATCAAGTGATATGTTTACATTGCCGATTGGTCTCGCAACACTATTAACACCTTATGGGAACAACTATGATGTGCTCATTGCTGGATCCATGATGACAATAATTCCATTTATCATTCTATTTGTCTTCTTCCAACGCTATTTCGTTGAAGGATTAACGGTTGGAGGAGTGAAGGGATAAGTTCCTCTTTTCTAAGAGGGACTTTTTATAGGTGTATTTGTCGAAAAATGCAACAAAATGTAAAACAGTAATTTCCATAAAAAGGTTGACTTCAAAAAAGAAGAAAAGTATTCTTGTAATATGCAATTGGTACCGGTTTCATAACCTTATTCAATCTATTGGTACCGGTTGCAATAAAGTGCTTACTTTAACTATCCTTTCAAGCACAGTCGGTTTCAATTTTGCTTCCCCTTAATTGAAACCGGTTGCGGTTGGAAGTGATCAACGGGGGGTTAGAAGAAACTGTAATTAATAATCTATTGGATGAAATGACACCGGTTTCAATGTTTAAGTTGCACATATAATAGGAGGATAAAAAATGAAGAAATCATTACAAACATTACTATTTTTAATTATTGCTATTTTAGTAGTTTCGGGATGTAGCAGCAGTAATAAAACTTCAGATCAAAATAAAAATACGAATGAGGATAAAAGTTTAGAAGAGGAATTAACATTTGATACGTCACTAGAGGGGGAAATTACATTTTGGAATTTCCTTCCTAACATTTATGATGAAGTCATCGTTGAATTTAACAAGGTATACCCAAATATCAAAGTGAATCAAGTAGCAATGGGTTGGGAGATGCATGACAAATTACAAACAGCATTGGCTGCTGGGACTGGAGCTCCGGATGTAGCAGTAGTGGAACAAGGTGCGTTCACTAGATATGGTGCAGATATGCTGGAAGATTTGTTGCAAGAGCCATATAATGCAGGCCGTTATAAAGATGACACATCTGAATATAACTGGGAACGTTGGAAATCTATTGATGGCAAAAAGTTACTTGCGATGCCATGGGATGTTACACCAGCAGTGTTTTACTATAGAGCAGATATTTATGAAGAACACGGTCTACCAAGTGATCCGGAAGAACTTGGTGAATTTTTACAGGACGATACGAATGTAATAGAAGCAGCAAAAACATTAGCGGCTAATGATATTTATATGTTTGAGTGGCGCGATTCACCTCCTAACCATTATGGAGATGGAACTGGATATTTTGACTCAGAATTAAACTGGGTCCGAAATAATGATCGAATGGTGGAACTACTTGATTTTGTTAAAGAAGGTGTTCAAGTTGGCTGGTCCCCACAAATTTCTGCCTTCTCTGATGAAGGAAAGCAATTGATTGCCCAAGGGAAAACAGCTTCTTTTCCAGGAGGAAGTCAAGCGGCTCGAGATATAGAAAACACATTTCCTGATCAAGCAGGAAAATGGAGAGTAACAAAATATCCATTAGGTATTAATGCAGGGCTTGGTGGTTCTGCACATGTTATTCCATCGCAGAGTCAAAATAAGGATGCAGCATGGGCATTTGTTGAGTGGATGAATCGCAGTGAAGAGGCATGGAAGGTATTTACAGAACATTCAATCCAACCAGGTTGGAATAGCATCTCAACATTACCTTGGTATGCAAATCATGAAAGTGAATTTTTAGGTGGTCAAAAAGACTATGCATTCTACGACAAACTAGACGAAGATATTCCTGTAAGAAGATTAACTCCACTGGATGGCGCTGCGTGGGAAATTTATATTGAACTAGTTGCCAAAGCAATTGACGAAAATATTGATTCCAAAACTACTATGAATCAAATAGAAGATAGGGTTTATCGTGAACTTGGAGCGGAAATCGAACAACTGAAACAAGAAATAGGACAATAATTTTTCGGGTCCCTTTACATATCAAATAGTGTAAAGGGGCTTACCTGTTTTATGTATGAACAAAAAACTTGAAGGGGAAATTCCACGTCTGTTACTTACTTAATTTCACATGGATGGAAGGGGATATTTAAGTGTTTTTTGCCAGTAAAAGTTTTATTGCGGATAAGGATGTAAAGATACATGTTGTTGCAGAAAATGTAATCGGCTTACAGGTTCCTTCAAAAGGTGGTGGATTATACTTACGTGAAGATATTTTTGCGCCTGCTGTCTGGATAGAAAATGATTTTTTAGTTTTAGATGTATTTCATCAAACGGATGATGTGATGGTAATTATCTTAAAGTTTCATCAAAGAGATAGTAAATTTATTTCTGTACATTATGGAATTCTTCCGAATGTAAAAACGAGATTATGTTTTCCTCTCGCTGCCCTTAATGGAGAACAATTATTTTTGGATCGCTATCCAAGTGTCTTACAATGTGTTCTCCGTGGAGACCCTTCCATTGATCGAACAATGATATCGGGTTTAACGATTACGACGATAGAATCAATAAGAGGAAGGAAATTTGAATTATCCAATATTCATGTTAGAAAAGATGTTCCAGATTTCCCTGTGGAAGTCCATCCTTATATTGATAAGTTTGGTCAATTACTAGAAAGAGATTGGCCTGAGAAAATGAAAACAGAAACTGAAGTGACGAGCTATTTACAACAGCAATTAGAAATAGTGAAAAAAGAAGATACAGAAATCGGCCAATTTGGCGGTTGGAAAAAACTTCAGTTTGCAGCTACTGGTTTCTTTAGAACGGAGTATGATGGGGAAAACTGGTGGTTTGTTGATCCGGAGGGTTATGCATTATTCAGCACAGGTATGGATTGTGTTCAACCGTATGATGAAATGAGAATTAGTGGTATGGAGCAATTAATTTCATGGCTCCCTGAAAAAGATGGGGAGTACCATGATGCTTGGTCAAAAAATGGATATAGCTATACGGTATCGAACATGATTCGTACATTTGGAGAATCATGGTGGGAAAAATGGGCGACGTTAACAGAGACACGATTACACAATTGGAAATTCAATACAATTGGCAATTGGTCACAGCAAAAGTTTATTCATAAAGCTAAGCTCCCATATGTCTATCCATTGGCAAATTTTCCAACAACGGAAAAGAAGATTTACCGCGACTTTCCAGATGTATTTAGTATGGAATATGAGGATAATGCCAAAGAATTTGCAAACCAATTACTCCCTCTAAAAGATGATAAATGGCTAGTTGGTTATTTTTTGCGAAATGAACCACATTGGGCGTTTGTTGATCAATTAAATCTCACTGAGACTATGCTTCAGCAGCCATATCCGTTTGTTAGCAAAAAGAGATTTGTAGATTGGTTAATGGAACGGTATGATTCTATAACTGAGTTAAATACAGCATGGACGTCCCATTATTCTAGTTTTGCGGATTTATTGGATGTGGAAAAAATACAATTAAGCCATTCGTCAAATGAAAAGGCTGATATCAATGCATTTAATAGAATGTTAATTCAACGTTACGTAGAAATCCCTGCTGGATACTGCAAAAAGGCCGATCCAAATCATTTAAATCTGGGTATGCGGTATGCTTGGGTTGAAAATGATGATATTCTGCAAGGTTGTGAGGCTTTTGATGTTTTTTCCATCAACTCTTATAGTATGAAGCCGAATCGAGCTCATATTGAATATATTAGTAAAAAATTACATCGCCCAGTTATGATAGGTGAATTTCATTTCGGTGCTGCAGATGCTGGTTTACTTGCATATGGAATTCGTGCCTTAGCAACTCAAGAGGAGCGTGGAAATGCCTACCGTTATTATGTCGAACAAGCAGCTGTAATTCCAGAATTAATAGGAGTCCACTATTTTCAATATCAAGATCAGCCTGCTTTAGGGAGATTTGATGGCGAAAACTATCAAATAGGATTTGTAAATGTTTGTCAAAAGCCATACGATCAATTTATTAAACATGTTACCGAAGCACATGAGAATATATATTTTATTCGAACAGGAGAGAAAGAACCCAATACAATAGAAGTTAAGCAAATTCCGAAAACTGGTTTTTGATTATTCCTACATGCTTAGTTGCTTCTTTTAAGGTTTTAGTGCAATATGGGATAACTTAACTAATCATTGGTAAAGAAAGAGCCAGACATTATAGTTATAAAGGCTCTTTCCTTGTGTATAGCATTAATTATAATCAGCGTTTATGTTTGTTTCCTTTTGGTGCTTCTAGCTCGTGACCGAAGATTTTCACTTCAGATAGTTGTGGTGTATACCAGTTATTCGGATTGTTGTGAAGCTTTGCATCGATTAAGTTAATTCTGACATATCTTGCTTCACCTTCCAAGGCATCAGAGGTGAAACCGTAGTTTTTATTGTCTGTTCGATCTAATGCTAATTCGAAATTTTCACCATCAAGACTTGTTTCAATTTCGTACAAGTGGGTACCTTCTGAACCTTTATGCAAGTACCAAGAAATTTGGATATTACGTAGATCAAAGATATCTTCTAAATCAATGGTCCACGATTTTGGCCAAGTGGCATTTTCAGATACCCAGCTTGTTTGATAATTCCCGTCATTTGCCTTAGTAGCTTCTGCACCTTCTTGCTCATCTGTTGCATATGCAGGTTTTCCTTGTGACAAAAGTTCTCCATGCTGAACACCAATTGAATAACCAGTTTGATAATCGATAAGAATTTTTTCAAAGTAATCATAGAAAGCATAACCATTGTGCAAAGAAATCGAGAACCAGCGATCACCTGCACCACCGGGCTTTTCTGCCCAACCGTGTTGCCATCTATATGCATTCATAAAATATGATGTTGTTTCTGATCCGGACACTTCAAAAGTATATCCAGACTGTGCACTAAATGTGGAATTATTACCAGTAAATCGCAATTCAGTCCAAGGTCCGTCCATGGAAGGTGCTGATGCATAACCGCCCTTGGATGGATACCAACCTGCTGCTTCAGAAGTAAAGATATAATAGTAATCATCTTTTTTCAAAAACCCAGGACCTTCACGATGTTGGCCTTTAAATAAGGTTGTAATTTCCCTTTCAATCTCATAGTGATTATCCTTTAATTCATATAAAGTAAAATCGGCGTTATTGTTTGAAGCTGACATAATGTAACCTGTACCATCATCATCAATGAAATAAGTTATATCACGGGATTCATTGCCATTTGGTCTAAAGCTGCCATGAAATGTCCACTCTTCACCTGGTTTACCAGATGCTACTGCAGCTCTGGCAAGTGTATAATCTTTATTATTCTCATAATGGTACCATCCGACGACTTCTTCTGTATTCGGGTTAAAAAATACTTTACCAGATTCTAGCTTGCTAGCTGCCAAATCTGGATGTGAATTTCGATCCATTACAACTTTATCAAATGTCCAATTATAACCATCAGGTGATGTATACAAGTTTATTTGTTTAAATCCATTACCGTCATTTTCCTGACGATAGCTGTAGTAGGTGTCTCCATATTTAATTCCGCCTGGACCTAGATCTCCTTGGAATCCACCTTCTTCATTGTTATGGAAAACACCAACATTTTTCGGCATTTTAAATGTTTTAAATTCTATTGGTTCTGACTCAACATATCTACCATTTGCTTCAATTGCGCGAATTTTATAATGGAATGTTCTATTTTTTTTCAAATCATAGTCACCAAACATAGTCGCAGTACCTCGGTACACTTCTTTATACTTACCACTAGGATTGTCAGAACGATACAGTACATAGACTTTCGTATCAGTTACTTCACTCCATTGGATGTGCGCATTGGTTATAAATTTTGCATTTTCCGAGGTGACAAATGGCATTACTCCAATGCCGATATCTTCTTTCACTGCAAGTTGATTTACTGCAGTAGTGATATTTTGTATAGTTGTGAATATTTCATTTTGAATGGTTCTCACATCAACTCCATCGATGAGAACGCTATCTACAAGTTCCTGACCCACATCAATCGCCATTGCAAGGTTTTCTATACTAGAAGTAGTATAGTAGTCATTCTTATCTGCTTCAATTTGTGCATCTGCGATTACTGCTTCTAAATCTGTAATTGGTATAATTACATTCTTCTTCACGATAATATAATTTACCAAGGGGTCATTGTGGTTTGTAAGTTCGGCAGTTGCTGGTCCTTGAATTCGAACTGTTAATTCCCCATTTGTAACCGAGAACTGGCGGTAAACGAACTCCTTTTCTGCATTATAACTGCCTATGTCGTAGTCGCCTATAGAAACATTTTCATCATTTAGTAAAATATTGACACTTCGACCACTCCAAGGATTCTTGAATCCGATTGCAACATCATACTCGCCTACAGGTAATTCAAACTTATATTCTATTGCTTTATCACGTATTTGTGGTCCATTATAATATCGTAAGGAACCATATTTATTAGTCTCATCTCTTACAGAAGGTGCTGTTGTTTCTGTTACTAATCCCCATTTTTTTCCTGTAACTGCATCTGTTCCATACATTTGGTCAGTTTTACTAGTAAATAATCCTAATTTATCATTTCCCTCTAACGTGTCAGGGCTTGGATCACCAGCGTTTACCATGTAGATAATGTAATCATTATCTGCAAGTTCTTCCTCTGTAAAATCATCATAAATAGAAGTAGAAGCTGCTAAAGTGATACCTAATGATTGATAGACAGGAACGATTAAAAGAATTGTGGTTAGTAATAACAGTCCGTATTTTTTCAACACTATACATTCCTCCAATTACAATGTTTTTATGAAACCGGTACCATTATTCGTGAAAAAAACTTAAATATTTTTTGGAATCGGTTTCAAAATGTGAAACTAAATCTTCTTTCATTAAAATGCTCACCCCCTATCAACAAGGGTCCGATGCAAAAAAAGTATGAAAAAACACTAGGACCTGACTCAGAGTAATATTCAAGCAATTCATAGATTAATACTTTACAAAATAATTCTATAACTTCCAATTAGTGGGGTCAATAGGATGGTTGTAGGAGGAAAGTACCTTTTAGTTAATTGGGATTTGCTAGAAATGTCGAATTATGTAAATGAAATAAAAGGAAAAATTTTCACAAAAAGGTTGACTTTGAAAATTAAGAAAAGTATATTTTATTTATTGAATGGTACCGGTTTCAAATGCGAATCTGAATAAACGGTATTTTTTTATGCTATAAATGGTAGCGGTTTCAAATAATTGTTATGAAGGTTGGTACCGGTACCAATAAAAAGTGAAGAATTTTTCAGAAAGAAGGTAGTCTTTGATGATTAAGTCAAAAGTTGTATTTGTATTTCTATCTCTTTTACTACTGGTAGCATCAATTGTTATTGAAGTACCATATTCTAATGCCCAAGAAAGTAGAGAGGACGATAGTGTTAATCAATCAAATAATCTATCAATCGACGAATTAGTCCAAAATACAACATTGAAAATCACCTACGATGACTATCTAGATACACATAAAAATAAAAAGAGGCCAAATCAAACGATTGAGATTTCAGCAGCAGAATATTCGGATGCTTTCCCTGTACCGAAAGAATATAAAGATTATGAAGGTAAAGTAGGTACAGCTATTTATAGTGATGAAGAAGGTTTTATTCAATGGGAAGTCAATATTCCAGAGGCAGGATTATATAATATTAAATTTGACTATTATCCTATTGAAGGTAAAGGGATGACAATTGAAAGAGAATTAAAGATTAATGGGGAAGTACCATTCGATGGAGCAAAATATCTACCATTTACCAGGATTTGGACAAAAAAGTCGGAGATCACTCGTGATGAAAATGGGAACGATAAACGTCCTTCATCAAAAGAGCAACCGATATGGAAAACTACGTATTTAAAAGATTATATGGGTTATCATAATGAACCTTATCTATTTTATTTGGAAAAGGGAATTAACTCTATAGAGCTAGAATCAGTACAGGATATGATGTTAATCCATACAATTACTTTTGAACAAGCCGATGTTATTCCAACATATGAGGAGAAGCTGAAAGAATATGAAACAAAAGGTTACAAACAAGTTAAATTGGATGATGTAATAAAAATTCAAGCTGAAAATGCATCGTTAAAATCTGACTCAATGTTATATCCAACATATGACCGTTCTTCACCAGCCACAGAACCTAGTCATGCTTCAAAAATAAGACTTAATACAATTGGTGGGGATTCATGGAAAAATGTTGGACAATGGATTACATGGAAGATAAAAGTTCCAGAAAGTGGTTTATACGAATTGGGAGTAAAGTTCTGGCAAAACTTTAAAAGTGGACGTTTTGTTAGTAGAACTTTAAAAATTGATGGTGAAATTCCATTTAAAGAAATGCAAAACTTAAAATTTAACTATGATAGTTCATGGCAATCTGATGCTTTCGGAGGTAAAAACCCTTACTTGTTTTACTTAGAAAAAGGAGAACACGAAATCACATTAGAAGTTTCTTTAGGGGATACCGCTGAAATTATAAATGATGTAGAAGAAAGTTTATACCAATTAAACTACGCATATCGACAAATGCTAATGATAATTGGAAGTACTCCTGATATTTTCCGAGATTACCAGTTAGATAAGAAAATACCGGATGTATTAGAAATTCTTAATGAACAAAAATATGCACTTGAAGAAGTAACAGAGAAGTTAATCAAAGATACTGGTAAAAGAGGTGTTTCTACAGCCGTATTAGAAACATTAATCGTACAGTTAAATCAGATGTATGAAGATGTAGAGTCAATCCCAGAAAGATGGTCTTCATTCCAAATGAATTTATCATCTTTAGGAGCTTGGGTACTTGAAATGCAGGAACAACCATTACAACTTGATTATTTATTTATTAAATCGAAGAATCTTGATGTTCCTAAAGCGAAGGCAGGCTTTTTCAAAAATACTATTTTTGCAATAAAATCATTTTTCGCATCCTTTACAGAAGATTACTCTGCAGTTGGCTCTACTTCGGAAGATGCTATAACTGTTTGGGTAGGAAGTAGGGATTATGGATTGATTATAAATTCATTAATCGAAAATGAATTTGAACCTTATTCAGATATAAATGTAAATGTCCAAATTGTAGACGCTGGAACTTTGTTACCTGCAACATTAGCAGGTGAAGGACCAGATGTAGCGTTAGAGGTAGGGATTGGAGATCCAGTAAACTATGCGATAAGAAATGCTGTTGTAGATGTTAGTCAGTTTCCTGACTTTGAAATAGTTGCTGATAGATTTGATGAAAGTGCCTTGGTTCCTTTTGAGTTTAATGGAGGTGTATTTGCACTCCCAGAAACACAAACATTTCCAATGATGTTCTATCGCAAAGATATTTTTGAAGAAATGGGAATATCTCCTCCGAATACATGGGATGAATTATATGATATTATGCCAAAAATTCAAAAGAGTAATATGAATATTGGCATACCGATTAATGGGGTAACTGGGACAGGATCTGTAGGAGGAACTGAATCTACTTTAAGTTCTTATACAATGTTCCTATATCAGAATGGAGGTAAACTATATAACGGGAATGGGATATCGACCGCAGTAAATGAAGAAGGAGCTATTCAAGCATTTTTAGATTGGACTTCATTATACGTGAATTATTCGATACCGGTGCTTTATGACTTTGCAAATAGATTTAGAACTGGTGAAATGCCAATCGGAATTGCAGACTACTCAACATATAACTACTTATCTGTGTTTGCACCTGAATTAAAGGGTTTGTGGGAAATGGTACCGGTGCCAGGTACTAAAAAGGCAAATGGAACAATTGATAAATCTGTTAGTAGCTCTGGATTAGCAAGTATTATTATGAAGAATTCAGATAAGAAAGAGGAAGCATGGGAATTCTTGAAATGGTGGACGTCTGCGGATATTCAGGCAAAGTTCGGATCTGAATTAGAAAGTATAATCGGTGTTGCAGCTAGATATGCTACTGCTAATAAAGAAGCAGTTGAACTTTTAGGTTGGACTTCAAAAGTGCATCGAAACTTACAAGAACAATGGGAATGGGTACAAGGAAACCCCGAGGTACCTGGGGGGTATTTCATGCCACGACATATAGAAAATGCATTTAGAAAAGTGTATAACGACTTAGATGATCCAAGGGAAACGATTCTTGATTATTCCGTCACTATTGATTTAGAGATTACAAATAAAAGGAAAGAATTTGGGTTAGAAACTGCGGACTAAAGAGGGGTGAAGTAGGTGATTATAGAGAAAGCGAATAAGGAAGAAGTAATGCCGAATAGTGGTATGCCTACTAACGAAACCAAACCAAATCGATTCGCTAAGTTAAAGGGAAAAATACAAATTTTGGGTAGAGAAATTAAACGTAATAAAACGTCCTATTATTTCATAGCCCCATTTGCAATTATTTTCTTAACATTTTATGTTTTGCCCGTATTGATATCAGTGGGTTTAAGCTTCACATACTATAACATTTTGGAAGTACCCAAATTTATTGGCTGGCAAAATTACTTGAATCTTTTTGTAGCGGATGAATTATTTTTAAAGTCTATAAAAATAACATTTATTTTTGCATTGATTACAGGACCAATAGGTTATTTAGCTTCCTTTTTGTTCGCCTGGTTTATTAATGAATTGCCACGAAGAGTAAGAGCAATTCTTGTTGTAATCTTTTATGCACCATCACTATCCGGACAGGTTTTTGTCATTTGGGGGATTATTTTTAGTGGTGATCAATATGGCTACATCAATGGTTTCCTAATGGAACTAGGTATAATTACAGAGCCATATCAATGGCTCACAAATCCCAAATATATGATGGCTGTATTAATAATTGTTATTCTTTGGACGAGCATTGGAGCTGGCTTCCTTGCATTTATTGCAGGCTTCCAAACACTTGATAAAAACTTATTCGAAGCTGGATATGTTGAGGGAATTAGTAATCGATGGCAAGAATTATGGTTTATTACACTTCCACAAATGAAGCCACAATTAATGTTTGGAGCAATTATGACAATAACAGCATCATTTGCAATTCATGATGTTATTGTTCCATTAGCTGGTTTTCCATCTACAGACTATGCAGCACATACAGTTGTATCACATTTAGTGGACTATGGGACAATCCGATTTGAAATGGGCTATGCTTCAGCAATTGCCACAATGCTATTCCTAGTAATGGTAGGAGCTAATATATTTATCCAGAAAATATTAAGAAAGGTTGGAACATAGAATGTGGAAGCTAAAACGTCGCACTCCCAACCGCTCAATTTCAGGAGATTTTACGAATATTTTAATTTTGTTAGCATTTGCAACATTTATGTCGTTGCCATTGGTATATGCAATTAATAATGCTTTCAAGCCTTTGGAGGAACTCTTCCAATTTCCTCCAAAGTTCTTTGTTAGAAATCCAACGCTAGATAATATTCGTGATTTATTCACTCTTATGAACGCATCCTGGGTTCCTTTTACTCGATATATTTTTAATACATTTTTTATAACAATAGTTGGATCAGGATTTCATTTAATTGTTGCATCTTTAGCTGCCTATGCCCTTGCCAAACATAAATTTCCGGGGCAGAAAATTTTCTTCAATATGGTCATTATGGCACTAATGTTTTCGCCACATGTTACGGCTATTCCAAACTACCTAATTATTTCAAGATTAGGTTGGATTGATACATATTGGGCATTAATTGTGCCAGCTATTGCAGCACCTCTAGGTTTATTTTTAATGAAGCAGTTTATGGAACAAATTCCTGTTTCATTGTTGGAATCTGCACGATTAGATGGTGCAAATGAATTTACTATCTTTATGAAAATCGCAATGCCACTTGTTAAACCAGCATGGTTAACTCTATTAATCTTTTCATTCCAAGCATTATGGAATATGAATGGAGGCACATTTATTTATGACGAAGCTTTAAAGACCTTACCTAGTGCATTACAACAAATTGTTGCCACTGGATTTGCTCGTGCAGGTGCAGCATCAGCAATTGCTTTATTTATGATGATTGTACCGTTAACATTCTTTATTATTTCTCAGAGTAGAGTAATTGAGACTATGTCGACTTCGGGAATTAAGGATTAGAAGGGAGGTCGAATGATGGAAACTATTAATAAAAAAATAGTTTTTTGTGGATTGCTTATAATGGTACTCCTTTTCGCTAGTTTGCAACCTACAAATGTTAAAGCTAGTGTTCCATATGAGAGTTATACGTATAATTTTTGGTTAGATATTGTCAGAAGCCCACATGCTTATTTGCCAGATAAAGAATCAACAGGTTCATCGATGGGGACTACAGATTTAAACGCACCAAGTGATCTTTTTATTGCAGATAATGGTTATATGTATATCGCAGATACAAACAATAATCGCATTGTTTGGTTCAATCAGGATATGGAGTTTGTAGATGAGATAACAACATTTCACAATGGGGATACATTCAACCAACCGAAAGGGATATATGTAACTAAAGACAATAGGTTATTTGTGGCAGATACAGAGAATGAGAGAATTATTGAATTTGATGCAAATAAGCAATTTATTCGTACTATTAATAGACCAGAAACAGATCTAATTACAGATGCAACCTCCTTTCGACCAACGAAAGTAGTCGTGGATGATGCAGGAAGAATTTATGCATTAGCAATAGGGATAAATTCTGGGATAGTTGAACTTAATCCAGATGGAACATTCCAGGGGTTTATGGGGGCAAGTGAAGTTTCTGTTAATCCAATTACATCTATTTGGCGTCGCTACTTTGCTACGAAGGAACAGTTGGCAAGGATGGAGCTAGTTATACCGACGGAGTATAATAACCTCTTTCTTGATAATGAAGAATTTATTTATGTAACGATGGGAAATGTGAAGGTTGAAGATTACGGTATTGATGTAATTAGAAGATTAAATCCGACAGGTAAAAATGTTCTACGTGATTTCGGATATGGTTCACCGGTAGGAGATTATTTCTTCAAAACTGATGGGAAAATAACTCGTTTTAATGATATCACTGTTACAGACTACAAACTCTATACTGCTCTTGATGGTGCGAATGGTAAGCTTTTTACTTATGATTATGACGGGAATTTACTGTATGTATTTGGCAGTAATGGAGATCGGAAAGGTAACTTTACAAATGCGGTCTCCGTCGCTCAATATAAGGATACTTTATTTGTACTAGACTCTGGAAAAAATGCGATTATTTCCTTCAAAATGTCAAAATACGGTGCACTAGTAAATGATGCAGTTCGCCTTCACTATGAGGGTAAATACAATGAAGCAGCTAATAAATGGGAGGAAGTATTAAAGTTTAATGCTAATTCCGACATGGCCTATATCGGGTTAGGTCGAGTGTTATTAAGAAACGGTGAATATAAAAAAGCTATGGAGTACTTCGATCTTGCAAACAACCGCAAATATTATAGTAAAGCATTCACATTCTATCGACGAGAATTTTTGGCTGATAAATTTGGAGCTATCGTTACTGGTTTAATTATAACATTCATTATTTTCATATTTGCGAGGTTCATGTTAAAGCGTTATCGCAAGAACCGGGAAAGTATAAGGAGGAAAGCTACAAATGAATACTTACTTAAATAAGCTTCATTATAGCCTTTATGTCATTTTTCATCCTTTCGATGGTTTTTGGGATTTAAAACGAGAGAAACGTGGATCACTTGGAGCAGCTCTTACAATAATGTTTAGTTTAATTCTCGTTTATATTTTGCAAAGACAATATACAGCATTTTTGTTTAACTTAAATAATTTAAACGAACTAAATATAGTACTAGAAATAGTAAGTGTTCTATTACCATTTTTACTGTGGTGTATTGCAAATTGGTGTTTAACAACTTTAGCTGATGGTGAAGGAACATTTAAAGATATAGTAATTGCAACATCTTATGCTCTGACACCACTTATAATAATCAATACTCCATTAATTCTATTAAGCTATTTAATTAATTTAGAAGAAGGAGCATTTTACTATTTTTTCGCTTCTATATCTATTTTATGGTCTGCAGGTTTATTAGTACTTGGCACGATGGTTACACATGATTATTCATTAAAGAAAACATTACTTACAGTTCTGGGGATTTTAATAAGTATGGCAGTAATGATTTTTCTAGGTCTATTATTTACAAGTGTAATTCAACAAATTATTGGGTTCTTCTATGTCATATACAAAGAAATCGTATTTAAATTTTAGAAGGGAGGGAATGAAGTGAGAAGATATATCGGCATTTTCCTTTCTGTCGTATTGATTGTAACTACGCTAATTATCCCAAGTTCTCCAGGGATTGCAAATGAAGAAAATGATACTAATAAGCTTGTTCAGAAAGAGGTAGAACAAGTGGATCAAATTGTTGAACTTGTTGAAAATACAAATATGAATATAGTGCTTGAGAATGATGATTTAGTTTTCTATATGGATAAAGAGACATTTGAGTTTGCTGTTGTTGTTAAGTCAAGTGGTGATGTATGGTATTCAAATCCACCAGATAAGGAGAATGACACAATTGCAACCGGTGTCAGCGCTGATCAACTAAAATCTCAATTATCCATACGTTACTATAACCAAAAAGTCCAAGAAAGTAGTATGAATTCTTATACGGATAGTGTTGCGCTTGAACAAGCTACTATGGAAGTAATTGATGATGGTGTCCGTGTAACTTATAAGCTTGGAGAAGAAGTAAAAGGAAATATGATTCCACAAATTATCACAATAGAACGTATGGAGCCATTCTTAAATGCAATGGATGATGAAGAAAAAAACCTAGTAGAATCCATTTACAAGCGTGATGAAGATGAAGGTAAGTATATACTTCGAACAGCAAGTGCGACCTTTAAACAAAAGGATGCAGCAAAATACTTAGAAGAAGCAGGGTATACACTTCAAGATTACTACAAGGATAATGAGGAGAATGGTGTAGAAGGAGTTGGTGGAGCAGTATTTACAATTCCAGTAGAATATAAACTTGATAAAGATAATTTCATCGCACGATTATTGGTTGATAAGGTCGAGTATGTAAGTGATTATCCATTAACAAATATAAAGTTTCTAGAATTCTTTGGTGCCGCAGGATTAGAAGATGAAGGTTATATTTTTGTACCAGATGGGTCAGGAGCATTGATTTATTTAAATAATGGAAAAACAAAATCAACTACGTATGTATCAAGAATATATGGTGATGATGAAACGTTAACTTATGACACGATTTCGAATAAGGATAAAGAGCTATCAGCACGTATACCTGTTTTTGGAATTAAAAAAGAAGAAAAAGCAATGCTAGCAATTGTGGAGGAAGCAGAGGCGTATGCAAGTGTTTACGGTGATGTTAGCGGAAAAACTAATTCATATAATCGTGTATTTAGTGAATTTAACTACTTGCCAAATGGAGAAAGTTCACTTGAAAGTATGACAGGTACAGGGATACTACAGCTCTACCAAAAAAAGCCATATCAAGGTGCATACCAAGTTCGATATAGATTTCTACCGAAAGAGGAAGCTACTTATGTTGGGATGGCTAATTCATATCAACAATATTTAATTGATAATGATATTTTAAAAGAAAAGAGTTCTACAACTGAGGATCTTCCATTCTACCTTGGCCTTATAGGTGGAATTAATGTTACAAAACGGTTTATCGGAATTCCCTATCAAGGAACAGAGATTCTTACAACGTACGAACAAGCAAATAGTATGGTTGATTCTTTACAAAAAGATGGGATACAAAACCTGAGAGTGAAATATAGTGGTTGGTTTAACGGTGGTTTAAATCATTACTTCCCAAATAAAATACGTTTACTAAAAGGTGTCGATAAAGGATTTAAACAAAAAGAATTTCTAAACAAAATGAAGGAATCAAACATTCCGATTTTCTTTGATGCGGACTTCGGCTATATATATGATGATAGATTATTCGATGGATTTTCTACTAGTAAGGATAGTGCACGATTCTTTGACAATAGTTTAGTAGAGATAGCTGGAGATGACCTAACACAGAAAGTAACAGGGAGAGATTCACCTAATGCAAAATCGAAATTTCTTTTAAATACTAGAGAACTTGGTGAACTTGTAGATAATTTTATAGAAGAAGCTGAAGGGAAAAGTATTAACAATATCTCCTTACGTACTATAACTTCCACGGTAGCATCCGACTTTTCTAAGAAAAAATCAATTGGCAGACAAGAAAGTCTGGAAAAAATTGAAGCAGCAATGCGAAAGTTTAGTGATGCTTCCATGAAAATGTTAGGTAATAACTCTAATGCTTATGCTTTTGCTTACACGAATGATATTGTGAATGTCCCAATGGATTCTAACCAGTACTTGATTTTGGATGAGACAATACCATTTTATCAACTTGTCTTACATGGATATGTTAACTATGCAGGCGCTCCTTTAAATTTAGCAGATGATTACACATATGAATTACTAAAATCTATTGAAACAGGAGCTGGTTTATACTTTGAGTGGATTTATGCTGATAATTCTATTCTAAAAGAAACAGACTTTGAACACTTATACTCAGTAAACTACGCAAATTGGTACGATGAAGCAGTTTCGTTGTATAAACGAATTAATACCGCATTACAACCGGTTCGAGGTAAAGAAATTACAGACCATAAACGGGTGATGAAAGAACTTTATGAAGTTACGTACGAGGATGTTAAAGTGTACGTTAATTATTCGGACAAGGATATTCAGTATGAGGGTATTACTGTTAAAGCGAATGACTTTTCCGTTAAGGTGCAAGGAGCATGAATAATATGAACGCTAATGTAAAAACGAAAAGAAAATTAATAGGCGGTCTTACTCTATCGCAGCAACGTGCAGGATTGGGATTTCTATTTATTTCACCTTTCCTTATTGGTTTTATTTTCTTTTTCATCACACCATTAATTCAATCACTAACATTTAGTTTTAGTAATTTAAAGGTGACAGGCAGTGGATTCACTTTAAGTAATGTTGGTTTTGCCAATTTCAATCAAGTATTAAGAGTGGATCCTAACTTCGTCCCTTCCCTAATAACTACAATACTTCAAATGGTATCAAAAGTTCCTGTAGTTATCATTTTTAGTTTCTTTGCTGCAACTCTATTACATCAAAAGTTTAAGGGAAGAGGATTTGCAAGGTCTGTATTCTTTTTACCTGTTATTTTAACATCCGGAATAATTATTTCTATGGAAAGTTCTGACTTATTGCTTAATTCCGCACAACAAGTTGCAGAAGAAGAATTGGAAAGTAATAATAAAGGAATGCAATTCTTGCAATTCAGACAATTGTTATTTTCAATTAATATGCCACTACCAATTATTAATTTCTTAGTACTTGCTGTTGATCAAATCTATGAAATTGTCATTGCTTCAGGTGTACAGATTCTAATCTTTTTGGCAGGGTTGCAATCGATTCCAAAGGCTTTATATGAAGCATCAACAATGGATGGAGCAACTGGTTGGGAAAACTTTTGGAAAATTACCTTTCCAATGATTAGCCCGTTAATTCTAGTAAACATGGTATATACAGTAATTAACACATTTACTAGTCCAGATAATCAAATGATGCAGACGATACAATCTACTATTTTTAGTAAGTCTCAATTTGGTTTTGGTTCTGCCATGGCATGGATCTACTTTGTGTCAATAGCAATCATCTTGGCCGTGATGTCAGGAATACTAATGAAATTAATTGCGAAATACCAACATTAAGAGGTGTCGTTATGGATTTAACAGCCAAAAAAAATGCAGTAAGAAATTTCTTGGTCATGCCGGCCGTGGATAAGAAACAAGTGGTGGCGAAAAAAGGCGGAAATCTATTATGGTCCTTCGTAAGGATGGTACTAATCTTTGGGATTTGCTTCATTATATTACAACCATTGTTCACAAAGTTTACTGTTTCCTTAATGGAAGAGGCTGATTTATACGATGCAACCGTAGTATACATTCCAAATAATATTACCTTTGAAAATTATTTAGTTGCACTTGAAGGTATGGATTATGTTCCTACTTTTTTAAGAACACTTGGCCTTTCTTTGATGGCCAGTCTTTTACAATTAGCATCCTGTACAATTGTAGGTTATGGGTTTGCTAGATTTAAATTTCCATTTAAAAATCTCATATTCATGTTTGTAATTTTGTGCTTACTTGTTCCACCCCAAACATTGATGTTACCACTGTTTTTACACTTTCGTTTTTTTGATGTTTTTGGTTTGTTTGAAACAATTACTGGTAAAGCTGGGCTGAATTTATTAGATAGTGTATGGCCTTTCCTATTAACATCAATAACCGCAATGGGATTTAAAAATGGGCTATATATTTTTATGATGCGCCAATATTTTAAAGGCATGCCGCTTGAGCTTGAAGAAGCAGCATACATTGATGGATCGGGTGCATTTAAAACATTCTATAAAATAATGCTTCCAAGTGCTGTGCCGATGCTTGTTACAATTTTCTTATTTAGTTTTGTTTGGCAATGGACAGATAGTTTCTATACAGGATTATATTTGTCTGATTATAAAGTAATGGCGGGGGCTCTTGGGTCATTATCAGCCAATATATTTTCAAACGAATTAACCTTTGTAAGCCCAGCACTTACATCGATGATGAATAATACTGGTACAGTACTGGTGATAGCCCCTCTATTTATTATTTATTTATTTGCTCAACGCTATTTTGTAGAAAGCATAGAGCGCTCTGGTATTGTTGGCTAAGGTTTTAAAAATGATTAAAGCAATCATTTTTAAAATATAGAATGATTATTCAATTGGGGGGTGGGTGTAAGGTTTTCAAAGTTAACATTCTAGTTTTCTATTTGGGGGTTTGTCTACTTTTGTTCCATGTAGTACCTATTAAAAAGGAGGACGGAAAATGAAAAGATTGTTGCGCTTGCTTACTTTGTTAGGTGTTATTTTGTTCTTAGCTGCATGTAATAGTGATGAAGCTGGGAATAACCAGAAAGATCCAGAGGATAAGGACAAAGATAAAGTAGTAGAGGAAGAGTTAGCCGACTATGACTTTAAAGGATTGACATTAAAGTGGGGAGCCCCGTGGTTAAGGGAAATTGACCCTAATGCAAGTGAATTTAATGAAAGATGGAGTTCTCGAATTGAGGAATTAGAGAAAAAATGGAACTTCAATTTTGAAGTCACTGAAATTGGCTGGGATGACTATGTAGGAAACTACATACGTACTACACTAGCTGGTGATCCAGTTGCTGATATTGTTTATATGTTAACACCCCAGTTTTACCCTAATTTAGTAGATAATGGTATAGTATACCCTGTTAGTGATTTAGGAATCATTGATTATGATGATGTGAAATGGAACCAAACATCTCGAGAAGCAAGTGAATACAAAGGGAAAGAATACTCACTTTCAATGAATGGTATTAATACACGTGATGGTATTTGGTGGAATAAAACATTATTTGACCAGCTAGGCCTACCTGATTTATATGAAGTATATGAAAATGATGAATGGACATGGGAAAAGATGATAGAAATAGCCGAAGCAGCTACGAAAGACACAAATAATGATGGTGAGACTGATATATATGGATTTGCTGCTGAGAATTTACCATGGAAATTAATTTATAGTAATGGTTATGAATCTATCCAAAAAACCGATGCAGGTATAGAAATAAATATGAATGATCCAAAAGTAATTGAAGCCCTAGAATTCTATCAAAACTATGCTCAAAATAAAGGATTTGTTGAACGTGGTTGGTATGATGGTGCAAATTGGGATTTCCGTTATACTGATTTCGCAAATGGAATGATTGCAATGGTTTCAGCGGAATGGTGGGTATCAAATAGTTATTTCGTAGGGAAAATGGAAGATGAATACGGATTTGTTCCATTCCCATCCGGACCTTCCAATAATGTCCCAGTTTCATATGGTTATGAAGCAGCTTTAGAAGTTATGCTACAAACAGTAGAAAGTCCAAAAGAGAAAGTAACAATTTGGGATGCAATACTTGATGTAGGTAGTGAAGATGATTGGAAACGTTGGCTAATAAATGATTTTGAACAATCTGCTGGAGATGCTCAAACAGTGGAATATGCATTAATGCTTAATGATTTTACTAAGACTAATTTAATTCGTGGCTTTGAAAACATAAATACAATATTTAATAACTTCTTTGGAGAATTAGCTTCTGGATCTACAACTGTTCAAACTGGGTTAGAAGCAATCGATCCACAGATACAAGCAGCTTTAGAAGACTTCCAAAAGAACGGTGCTGATCTAGGAATCGATGAAGAATAATTGATACTAAACAAATTTAGGGATGTTTCAAAGTGACATCCCTAAATAAAAAAAGGAAGTGAAATCGATGAAAACAGTGCAGTTGGAAAGTTTTAAACCGGGACAGTTATGGTTAGATGACCGTGGCGAACATATTAGTGCTCATGGAGGCGGGATACTTCAGTATAAAGAGACTTATTATTGGTATGGTGAAGATAACAGTAGTGGTTATTTAAATAATGTTGGTGTTAGTTGCTATTCTTCTAGTGATTTATACAATTGGAAATATGAAGGTGTTGCTTTAAAACAAGAGGACATGCCTGAAGAGTTGCAGGGGAAAAATAATGGTCGTGTCGAAAGACCAAAAGTTATTTTTAATTCTAAAACAAAGAAATTTGTAATGTGGATGCATGCTGAGCGCTCGGGGTATGCATTTTCAAGTGCAGGTGTTGCAATTAGTGATAATCCTACCGGTCC
This sequence comes from Paenibacillus bovis, assembly GCA_007679095.1. GTDB lineage: Bacteria > Bacillota > Bacilli > Bacillales > Bacillaceae_C > Lederbergia > Lederbergia graminis. The sequence continues at coordinate 40,849 of VEFU01000012.1, read as the reverse complement.
CTTCGAGTTTTTATTCTATGACCGACCAGTCCTGTTTGAACAAGAAGAGGGCTTTGATGAACATACGAATGAAAAAGAACTAGGAAATTCATTCCGAGATATGCATATTTTTGTAGATGATGTTGATTCAAATGGTGACGGGGTAAATGATGCTTACGTTTTTTATTCGTCCGAAGGTAATTGGACAATGTATATTGTCCGACTTAATGCAGAGTATACATGGATTGATCTTCCAGAAACAGATAAAAGAGTCCGACCACAATGTACAAAGGAAGACTTAGGGAAAGTATGGTCTCGACAATTTATTAGAAAAATGCGTGAAGCTCCTACCCCTTTTAAGTATAAAGATAAGTATTATGTAATTACATCTGCTTGTACTGGATGGAAGCCGAACCAAGCAGAATATGCAGTGGCAGATACACCATTAGGAGATTATATCGTTTTAGGTGATCCATGTGTAGGTGATGTGGACAAAACAACATTCCAATCACAAAGTACATTTGTATTACCTATTAATGAAGAATCAGGTAAGTTTATATATATAGGAGATCGCTGGACACCTGATGAATTAGGGAAGTCACCATATGTATGGTTACCACTAGAAATTGATGAAAATGGTAACATAGAGATCAAATGGCAAGATGAGTGGAAACTAGAGGATTTAAAAGTTTAAATATGGGGCCATTTGAAATGGCCCTAGTACAACAAAACTGGAGTGACAACAATGAGAGTAAATGAGAATAAAGACTTTGTTGATGGCCAACTGTATACAGTCGTTAACTACATATACTGGATATTAATGTCTAGCATTCTATTTATTGTTACTAATATTGCCTTTGCCTTTATCCTATTTGTTTCTGTTGCAGCATTACAACAAAAAGCAATTCCAGTCTTTATTATCTTCATGGCACTTGCAATCGCATCGTTGCCAATGGGCCCTTCATTTACTGCTCTCTTTACAGTTATGGATAAAGTCATTAAGCGTTCAGATGTTGCGGTTGTTTCAGATTTCTTCCGAGGTTACCGTAGAAATTTCGGGAAATCTATATTAGCGTGGAGTATTGTACTTTTCTTCTTAACGCTGGCAATGGTAAATTACTATATTATTATCCAAACTGGTACGGCGGAGTTCTTAATATTTCCTATATTTTTATTAACCGCATTTTTATTATGTGCGAACTTTTATATCTTCCCTTTAATATCAAAGTATTATTTAAGCACGAAAGATACATTTAGATTAGCACTATATTTCTCATTAAAGGAATTTAAAGTAACTCTATTAATCTTAGTTGCAACTATATTAGTGGGAATTATGTTTTTTATGTTTCCATCTATTCTATTTATTGTTGCTCCAGGACTACTTGCATTAATTATTCAATTCCTTGTAAGGCATCCACTTTCTGTTGTTCAAGCAAAAGTTAAAGAGGTGGAGATAAATGGATAATGTGATTGAAATTCAAAATGTTACAAAGAAATATGGAAATACTATCGCATTGGATAATATTAGCATCACGATAAATGAAGGTGATATTACTGGATTTTTAGGTACAAATGGTGCTGGTAAATCAACGTTGATGAATATTATTACAGGGTACTTTTATATGACTGAAGGAACAGTAAAGGTTTATGGTTACGATATACTTGATCACCCTGAACAGGTGAAAAAATTAATAGGCTACTTACCTGAGATTCCACCATTATATATGGACATGTCAGTTGCTGCTTACTTAAAATTTGTTTGTAAATTGAAAAGTATACCTAAGAAACAAATCTCAAACGAAATAAAAGAAAAAATGTCAATTATGAATATCAGTCATATGAAAAATAGACTCATAAGAAATTTGTCAAAGGGCTATAAACAAAGAGTAGGACTAGCGCAGGCTATGATTGGAGATCCAAAAATCTTAATTTTAGACGAGCCTACAGTTGGTCTAGATCCTATGGAAATGATTGAAATTCGTAAAACGATTAAGGAAATTAGCAAGAAAAGTACTATTATATTAAGTTCTCATATACTTTCTGAAGTTAGTGCTCTTTGTAACAAGATAATGATTATGGATAAAGGAAAGCATGTCATAACGGGCACTCCAGATGAACTAGTGAATAAAATAAACAATAGTAATAAACTGCTCATTAGAATTAAAGGAGATAGTGAAGCTGCAAGTAAGTATATTTCCACCATTGAAGGTATAAGCATGATTGAACACTTAGGAGAATTAGAAGTAGGAACAACAGATTTAGTTATTCACAGTAATATTGAAAACGATATCAGGGAAAGTGTATCTTTTGTGCTTGCTCATCATAACTTTCCGTTATTAATGATGAAAAATTATGATGTCACTTTAGAGGAAACTTTTATTAAGTTAACTGCCAATAAAAGAGGTGTTTCTTAATGTTGACTATTCTACCAAGAGAATTAAAGTCCTATTTTCAAACGGCAACAGGATACATTTTTATGATAGTTTATTTAATGTTGTTTGGTATTTATTTTACCTATATAAATATAAATCCTACGCCAAATAATGCGTACACTGTCACGATAGAAAATATGGTATTTATATTTGTATTGCTTTCACCATTACTTACAATGAAGGCTCTATCAGAAGAAAGAAAGAATAAAACAGACCAATTATTACTAACATCTCCCAAATCGGTAAGTGCAATTGTTTTAGGGAAATTTTTTGCAGCCATAATCCTATTTTTCATAACATTACTTATTACAACATTGTATCCAATTATATTGAGCTTCTTTGGGGATATTTACTTACCAACGATTGTTATCGCATATATTGGTTTTTTCTTTATGGGATGTACCTTTATTGGGCTAGGAATTTTCATATCTTCATTAACTGAGAATCAATTAATTGCAGGGGTTTCTACACTTGGTATATCGATGATTTTGTGGTTAGTTGAAGCAATTTCAAGCAGATTTCCAGTCGATAGTTTTTCAGGATTTATCTTTTTAATCATCCTAGCATCTGCTCTTAATGGAATAGTCTATTATTTCAGCAAAAATATTTGGTTAACAATGTCTTTGACTATTATTTGTGTTGGTATATTATGTGCAATATTTTATGCGAAAAAATCTTTCTTTGAAGGAATGATAAAGAGATTCTCTGATTGGTTTTCTATACCACTACATAGTAAAGATTTTTATCTAGGAATATTAGACTTTTCCGATTTAATCTACTTTATATCTCTAATTTGCCTATTTCTTTATTTTACCATTTTTGCTATTGAAAGGCGCCGGTGGACATAAATGAACACGAACATAAACATTAACAGAAAACATTCTCATACACAAAGAAAGCTAAGGCAGCAATGGACACAAAATCTTTTCCTTGTTTTTCTAGTTATTGGAATCATTATAATCGTTAATTTATTTATGAAGCACTTAAATTATTCAATTGATATGACTGAAACAAAGGTATTTAGCCTTTCACAACAAAGTGAGCAAGTGTTATCTAGCTTAGATGAAGAAATAAAACTAATATTACTTCATAAAAGTGGTGCAAACGAGTCTACAATTACAAGAATTTTAAAGGAATATGATAAAGCATCAGACAGGGTATCAGTTACATATGTAGACCCAGAACTACATCCAAATATTGTTCAGAAGTATCAAGAGGGATATTCTATCTTGTCGCATGGAAGTATAATAGTTGAAAAAGGTGATAAGTACAAAATAATCTCAGCTACAGATATGTATACATACGATCAAAATTATCAAAAAATTGAGTCTGTCCAAGCTGAATCTAAAATCACTAATTCCATATTATATGTAGCTAATGAATATGATTCAATTGTATATACATTGGCAGGACATAATGAAAGTTTATTACCAGGTAGTTTAGAAAAGACTTTAGAAAATGAGAATTATAAAGTGCAAAATTTGCAGCTTTTACAAGATGGTTGGGACCCGGATGATAATGATGTTGTCATTATCAATGGTCCAAAAAAAGATTTAACTGATGGTGAATTAGAAAGTTTGCTAGAGTTTTTAGAACAAGATGGAAAAGTAATCCTTTTTGTAGACTTAACAGATAAAGACTTCCCGAACTTTAATATTCTACTTAATACCTTTGGTGTAGATGTGAACAGTGCGATGGTTTTCGAAAATGATAAATCCTATACTGTTACAACACAAAATTTTTATTTATTACCTGAGGTAACAAATCACACCATAACGAACCCGTTACTTGCAACGAAATCATCAGTAATATCAGTTTATGCTCAACCAATAGAAACACTTAAAGTGAAAAAGGATACACTAGAAATACAGACATTACTAATGACTTCAAATGATTCTTATGCGAAAACAGTAGAAGTAATGAAAAATTCTAGCTCACAAGGAAAAACAGATGGTGATTTATCGGGGCCTTTTAACATTGCGGTTGCAATTTCAAACATAATAGATAAAGAAAAGAGTAAAACAAAAGGGGAAATTGTTCTTTTTTCTAGCTCTTATATATTAAAAGAAGAGCTGATTGAAGCAAGTAATAATGGAAATTTAGACATTGTAATGAATAGTTTGAACTGGTTAACAGATCGTCAAGATAGTATTTCAATACGAGCTAAGGATGTTTCAAGTCAAATACTTACTATGAATCAGTCACAGCAATTAATGATAAGTATTTTAGTAATTGGTATCATCCCATTGTTACTAGTGGCAATAGGACTATTTGTTTGGTACCGACGCAAAAATAATTAATGGGAGTAGAGGGTTAAAATGAGAAATAAACGGATCTATGCCTTGTTAGCGACTTTTATTGGTTTATTAGTAGCATATTTACTTTTTATAAACCCGGCATTATTTAGTAAAAATACTCCAGCAGCGAAGGTATTGGATAATATTATTATCAAAGAGAAAGAATTAACTACTATAAAAATTATCAGCAACCAAGAAGTCCTAGTGCTAGAGAATAAGCTAGAAGAAGGTTGGTCAATCAAAGGTATAGACAATAGCAATATTGATCCTATAAAAATTTACGAATTAATTACGGAAATATCTAATATGAAAACAAAGGATATTATTGTAGATAATATTAATGACTTAGAAATTTATGGATTGGAAGACCCGGAAATTAAACTTTTAATAGAAGGGGGAAATGGCGAATCATATGAACTACGTTTAGGAAATCAACTATTAACAGGTAACGAATATTATTTTTATATAAAAGGAGATGAGAATGTATATAAAGTTGATAGTAATGTAGCAAAATTGTTGCAAACAGATATAAATAATTTAATGAAAGAGAAAGGGAATGAAGATTTTAGTAACACTGCCTTTAAAAAGGTTACATATAGGAGTCAAAATTCCTATTTTTCAATAGTTCCATTTGAAACAAAAACTGAGGTGAATTTTAGTAATTTTTATTTGAATGAGCCATATAGTACAAAACCAGAATTAGATATAACAAGTGAAAAATATGAAACTATCCTTACTTCGCTTTCATCTATACCTCCATTAGAGGTGATAGAGAACAAAAGTGAAAATTTAGGGAAATACGGTTTAGATGCTCCTATTTTATATATATGTGCAGAGTCATTTGAAGGAGATAGACGTTCCCTTACTTTAGGTAATGAATTGGAACCAGGTTATTACTATGCATTATTTAATGATGAGAATACAGTTTATACGGCAAAAGTAGATAACCTAGAAGAGTTATTAAACATTTCAGCATTTGATGTTGCAAATACGGCTCCTGTGTATACATTTTTGAAACATATTAAGGATATAACAGTTACAACAGAAGATAAAACATATTTTATGAATTTTAAAGAAGACAAGTTTACTTTAAATGGGCTTAAGATGGAACAAGAATTAAGGGATATATATTTAGCTATGATGGAACTAAATGCGGATGCTGAATCTGAAAAACAGGAATTCTCAGAGAAGCCAGAAATACGGTTTGAAATTACTTTTAACAATGGTGATAATTCTATTTTGGACTATATTTCTTATGATCGGAATTTTTTTGCAATTAGGAAAGATGGAAGAAGTGATTTTGTTATCGCAAAAGAAAAAATCATAAACATCATCGAGCTGTTAGAAATTTCGACAAAATGATAGACCATTTTAAAAATTACCAATTAAAAATATGTTAAAACAATGATAAGTTGCTATAATGTAGGAAGAAAGTATATTGACTAAAATGAGGTAATACTATCATGAATAAGAAAAACATTACTATCTATGATATTGCGAAAGAAGCAAATGTCTCACCAACAACTGTTTCAAGGGTGCTAACAAATAATCCGCTCGTAAAAGAAAGTACCCGGAAGTTAGTTCTTGAAAAAATGAAGGAGTTAGACTTTACGCCAAATGAAGCTGCAAGAAGTCTTACGAGGAAGCAAACAAATATGATAGGTTTTATTCTACCTGACATTACAAACCCTTTCTTTTCCCAAACATATATAGAAGTGGAAAGAAGAGCACATGAACTTGGTTACACCGTTCTTTTACGGAATTCAATGAATAGAAGAGAGATGGAATCTGTTCATTTACGTGAGTTTGTGCAAAGACGTGTAGAATGTATTGTCTTTATGGGGGGGCGGATTAATAAGACTGAAAGTAATCCACAAGAAGTAGAGGAAATGTTAGAGGTTATTAAAAGAGTTCCGATGATCATGGTGAATGGTCAGATGGATGGGGTGAACTGTAATTGTATTTGCACTAATGAGGAAGATGGCATACGATTAATCGTTTCCCATTTAATTGAACAAGGACATAAACATATAAGTTTGATTGGCGGTGAAAAGGGAATATCTACTGCTGATGTTAAAGTAAGAACTTTTAAAGAAGAATTAGAGAAACACGGATTAGACTTTAAGGAAGATTGGCAAATTTATTCGGGCTTCAATATTGATGATGGTAGAGAAGCAATGAAAAAATTATTAGAGCAACAAACATTACCGACCGCGATTATGGGGATGAATGATATGGTAATCTATGGTGCATTAAAGGAATGTAGAGAGCAAAATGTACCTATAAATAATTTTTCCTTTATTGGATTTGATGATATTTTTCCATCGGATATCGTGTATCCTAGTTTAACGACAATTAATCATAATTATGAAATTTTAAGTTCACAAATCGTCAAATCAGTTCAAAATATAATAGAGAAAAAGCCGGTTGAAAAAAATATTACAATAGATACAAAACTCATAATAAGAGAATCAAGCCAAGCAAAAAGATAAATTTTTTTAATGTGAATTGGGACCGGTTGCATTTTTATTGGTTCTTAACTTTAATGAATTTTATTGAACAACCACAAGCAGTTAGTTCAAATATTGTTTAAATAAACAAAATATATAAGAGAAGAAAAGAGGTTTTCTCATGTTAAAACAACTAAAAAAATTCCAGTACACGCCACCAGCAAATGGTTATCCAGAGTGGAATAACAATCCAGATATTTTTCAACTTAATCGTCTACCTGCACATGCTACTTTGATGCCGTATAAAACGGAAGCAGAAGCAATTAGAGGGGACCGTACTGCATCAGATTATTATCAATCACTAAATGGCATGTGGAAGTTTTCATTTGCTGAGAACCCGGAGAAACGAAATCTCTCCTTCTATGAGGCTAATTTTGACAGTGCTAACTGGGATGAAATTAAAGTACCAGCACATTGGCAGCTACAAGGGTATGATTATCCGCAATATACAAATGTCAGATATCCATGGGATGGAAATGAAGATGTGCAAGCACCATTTGCGCCAACAGAATATAATCCTGTTGGGCAATATATTACGACTTTTTCTGTACCTAATGATTGGGACGGTCTCCCTGTTTATATATGTTTCCAAGGCGTAGAATCCGCATTCTATGTTTGGGTGAATGGAGAACTTGTTGGTTACAGTGAGGACACATTTACACCAGCTGAATTTGATTTAACTCCTTACTTACAAGCTGGGGAAAACAAACTTGCAGTAGAAGTGTATCGCTGGTGTGATGCAAGCTGGCTTGAAGATCAAGACTTCTGGAGAATGAGCGGTATTTTCCGAGATGTATACTTATATGCGACACCTAAGCTTCACATCCAAGATTTTTTCGTAAGAACAATATTGGATGAAGATTATCGTGATGCAGAATTAGAAATGGATGCGAAAATTAATAATTACTATATAGAGGAAAATCAAGAAGCTACGTTTGAAGCAGTGCTTATTGATGCGAAGGGAAATAAGGTTGAAACGATTAATCAACGTATAGATGTATCTAACGAAGAAGTTAGTGAAATTAGTACTTCGGTTTTCGTGAAAAATCCATTAAAGTGGAGTGCGGAGACGCCAAATTTATATACACTTGTACTAAGTTTATATGATGCTAGTGGTGAGATAATAGAATATGAGAGTTGTAAAGTAGGTTTCCGTCAATTTGAACTAAAAGATGGATTAATGAAAATAAACGGAAAGCGTATTGTCTTTAAAGGTGTGAACCGTCATGAATTTGCAGCCGATCGTGGGCGTGCCGTCACTTATGAAGATATGGTTCATGATGTAAAGTTGATGAAGCAGCATAATATCAATGCAGTTCGTACATCTCATTATCCAAACAATCCACTTTTCTATGAACTATGTGATGAGTATGGTCTGTATGTGATTGATGAAACAAATATGGAAACACATGGTACATGGAAGTATGGACAAAAGGGATTAGGTGATGCAATTCCAGGTAGCAAACCGGAGTGGACAGCAAATGTAATCGATCGTTGTAACACAATGTTCGAACGTGATAAAAACCATCCGTCCGTCATCATCTGGTCACTTGGAAATGAATCGTTTGGTGGCGATAACTTCTTAAAGATGCATGCTCATCTTAAATCGAAAGATAAAACTCGTCTTGTCCACTACGAGGGAGTTTTCCATTATCGTGAATCAGCAGCTGCATCTGATATGGAAAGTACGATGTACATCCCTGCAGATAAAATGGAACAATATGCGCTTAAAGCGCAAGAACAGCCATTGAAACCATACATTATTTGTGAATATAGCCATGCGATGGGGAATTCATGTGGGAATCTCTACAAATATACCGATCTTTTTGATAAATACCCAATTTTACAAGGTGGATTTATTTGGGACTGGAAAGACCAGGCTTTAAGGAAAAAATCAGAAGAAGGTATTGAGTTTTTAGCATATGGTGGTGATTTCGGAGAATCTCCACATGATGGTAACTTCTCAGGTGACGGAATTATTTTTGCAGATGGAACGGTATCACCGAAAATATTGGAAGTGAAGAAATGCTATCAAAATATTGATTTTACGGCAGTGGATGTAGAAAAAGGCATTGTAGAAATCAAAAATAAAAACCTATTTATTAATGTCAATAAGTACGATTTCAAATGGTCAATTGCAGAAGATGGAGAAGTAATTCAAGAAGGTACAGTAGCAGTTTCCATTGAGCCTGGAGAAACAAAATCTATCCAATTAGGTTACAATTTTGCTGACATTCAAGCGAATACAGGCGAGTTAGTTCTAACAGTAAGTTTTCATGAAAAAGCAGCTACATTGTGGGCAGATAAAAATCATGAAATTGCATATGAACAATTTGTTTTACAACCTTCTCAACGTAAGCAGCTAGAAAAGAGCGCTGCTCCAAAAACAGCAGATTTGGATAACGAAGTCATTATTTCTGGAAATAAATTTGACATTCACTTTAATAAAACGACTGGAGAGATGAAATCATTTGCTGCTAGTGGTGTTGAATTATTCAAATCAGCTCCAGTACCAAACTTTTGGAGAGCTATGACCGATAATGACCGTGGTAGCAGATTGAATGAACGTAGTGCAACATGGAGAGAAGCGAGCTTTAATCGGAAATTAGATAGCTTTAAATATGAAGTAACGGATGAAGTGGTTGTCGTTACAGTACTCTATAGTGTTCCTACAACAACTGAATCTAGAGTGGAAATTAAATATACGATTAATGGCTCTGGCGAAGTGCAAGTAGATTATGAATTGGCACCTGGTTCTGATTTGCCGGAAATACCAGAAGTAGGGTTACTCTTTACAATGGAGCAGCAATTTGAAAATCTGAAGTGGTATGGAAGAGGACCACATGAAAACTACATTGATCGAAATAAAGGGGCAAAACTTGGACTTTATGACGGCAAAGTAAAAGATCAGTATGTTCCGTATTTAAAACCACAAGAATGTGGAAATAAAACAGATGTAAGGTGGGCAACGATAACAAATAATGCAGGTGTTGGTTTGAAAGTTGCAGCACTAGATACTGTGGAAATCAATGCACTCCCATATACACCTGTAGAACTGGAAGAACATAGTCACAGCTATAAGTTACCAGAAAGTAAGCAAACGGTATTAAGGATTAATCATAAGCAAATGGGCGTAGGTGGCGATGATAGTTGGGGCCAGAAAACTCATCCGGAGTTTACGCTATATGCGAATGAAACTTATCGTTATAGCTTCATATTTAAAGTGATCGATAACTAATAAAAAAAGAAGGATATTTTTCTTCACTGCACCATATAGTGAAGAAGGTATCCTTCTTTTTTCCTGTGTATTTATATAACTCTATATCTTAAGATGCGGTACGAAAGGTGTGTTCGACAGTTTTCTTTCTTTTTTTGACAGAAAGTAACAGAAGAAAAATGATTTAACTTATGATTTTTTAACCTAATTTTAACCTTACTCCATTAAAATGAAAGTAATGTGAATTTTTTGGTATTAAAGGTGATTTCTTATAGGGGGCGAATGCGACGAATGGTGAAGTATGAAAAAATCGTAATAAACGGCAAACCGCTTTATCGGGAGTTCTGTCTAGACACTGGCTATTATACAGATGTGCTAACGGAAGAGGAGTTAATGCAGCAGTTGTATGACAAAGCGGTCCATTCTGTTACAGAGTTTCATGAACATGAAATCGAACGTGCACTCATGCAATTGGACCCATACCATAAAAATATACTAGAAACGTATATTAGTTATTTAGAAAGGGTAGTAGAATCATTAGAAAGAACGAAAAATGATAAGAATGAACCATTAATAGCATATTCCCTTTAACGATTAGAGGTAGTTATTTATTCAAGCGGTTGAATAAATTGCTGCCTTTTTATTTTTAGTTGGGGTTTATAATGATTGTTGGTTATATGTATGTTAAAGACATTTTGCGTTTCAAAATGTAGTTTGTTAATAGAGCGGTTCTAATGGATATTTGATTAAAGGATTTTGGGTGAAATGTCTTATAGAGCGGTTCTAACGGACATTTGATTAAAGGATTTGGGTCGAAATGTCTAATAGAGATGCTCTAATGGACATTTGGTGAAGGGATATTGAGTTAAATGTCTAATAGAGAGGTTCTAACGGACACTTGGTGAAGGGATATTGAGTTAAATGTCTTATAGAGGCGTTCTAATGGACAATTCGTCATCGGATCTGAGTTGAAATGTCTAATAGAAACCTCCTTCAATAAAAATGGTTCTAATCAACACCTCATCTTCGTATCCTAAAAAGAAAAATCATATAGTGCACTATTAATCAAAAAATTTGTTCAAAAGAAGCCCATCCAAAATCATTCTTTTCTCCTCCTATTCTCTTATACATGTTGGGTCTTCTCTCACCAAATATATAAAATTCCTGGTTCTAAATGTTTAGGAATTTTACAACATATGGCACAATTTAATGGTATAATTGGAAATATATTCATAAATTTTGCGTTGGATAGAGGGGAGTTTATGTCTTTAAGACTACTAAAATATGTTTTTGTTCTTTTCATCATTATCTTTATTAATAGTATAAGTCACCCGAAAGTACAAGCAGCCACCTTACAACCTTCCACCAATAAACTAATCTTACATTCATCTTTAGAATTATTGGAAGACAAGGATAATAGTCTAACAATAGAAGATGTAGTTTCACCAACATACTCCAATCAATTTAGCTCTCATGAATCAACAGAGGTTCCAAACTTTGGTTATGCAGCATCAGTATATTGGGCACGGTTTGAAATAACGAATCAATCTATGCTGGATACGTGGATGCTAGAAATAAGTTATCCACCACTTAATGAGATATCTATATATATTCCAAATCAAGATGGTGAATATGAGAAACACCAGTATGGAAACCAGTATCCGTTTAAATTTAGAGAAATCATTCATCGGAATTTTGTTGTACCTATCGATATGGAACTGGAAGAAAGTAAACTGATTTATATTCGTTTCGAGACAGACGGAGCACTCCAAATGCCGTTAACGCTCTGGGAGCCAACTACCTTTATTGAAAAAACGCAAAAAGAGTTTATCTATTTAGGTCTATATTACGGTATAGCAGCTTCCATGATTTTATATAATTTGTTCCTCTTCTTCAGCTTACGTGATAAAAGTTATCTATACTATGTGATGGTAATTTTCACTTCTATGTTTGCTAATCTAGCTTTAAATGGTCTAGCATTTCAATACGTATGGCCAGATTATCCATGGTGGAATATGCGATCCATCGTATTTTTCATCTGTTTAGGAAGTGCATTTTCGCTTCTGTTCACAAGGAATTTCTTAGATATGAACATATATTTACCAAAGTTTAAGCGGTTCTTTCAATTTGCGATCTTGATGAACTTCTTAAATGCTGGTCTTCTATTTATTTCCTATCCCATTGCTTTAAATGTAATGGTAGTTAGTGCTGTCGTCACGATTGTAACGATATTGAGCGCATCATTTATTTGCTTGAAAAAAGGTATAAGGCAAGCTCGCTTTTTTCTATTAGCTTGGGTTGTCTATTTAATAGGCTTTTTTGTATCAATCCTAGCTGATGGTGGAATTCTGCCGTTAGTTGTTTGGACAAAATATTCAGCTCAAATTGCTGGTGTATTTGAAATGATATTGCTTTCATTAGCACTTGGAGATCGCATTACGATTATGCGTCGGGAGAAGGAAATAGCGGAACGTGAAGTAAGAGAAAGTCAAAAACTGGCAGTCGCTAATAAGCAACTTAGACAGATGGAAAAGTCACGTACTGCATTATTAACAAGTATTGCACATGAATTGGGAACACCGATTACATTAGTGCAAAGTTATACTCAAGCAGTGCAGGAAGGACTAATTGAGGCTAACAATACAAGATATATAAATATGATTCAAAAGAGGTTGACATTGTTAGATCGTTTGACAAAAGATTTATTAGAATTAGCGAAGCTGCAGTCAAATCATATTAATCTTGATTTCCAGCAAGTAAATTTTGGGGACTGGGTGGAGAAATTCGTGCAAACAATTGAGCTTGATACGAACCAAAGTGGGCGCATATTTCACTATCCTCCACTTGAAGAGTATAAACAGATGGACGGTTTATATATCACCATTGATAAAGAAAGAATGGATCAAGTTTTCACGAATATAATATGGAATGCTATTAAACATACCTCCGAGATGGAAGGAGAAATTACGCTTACTATCACGATTGAAATGCAGGAAGAAGTGCAGGAGTATGCTGAGGATGAATTAGAAGGTAGAGTAATAATTGCAATTCATGATAATGGTGAAGGGATTCCAGAAAAAGATATTCCATTCGTCTTTAATCGTTTCTATCAAGCGTCCAATATACAGAAGGATGATAATGGGATGGGGCTAGGGCTTGCAATTACTAAGGAATTAATCCATGCCCATAAGGGAGAAATTTGGGTAGAAAGTAAAGTTCTTCATGGAACTACATTCTATATTGCGCTGCCACTTCTACAAAATCGAATTCATATAAAGGAGAGAGTTTAGTGAGTAAGGATCGCGTTCTTGTTGTAGATGATGAAGAGGGAATTCGTGAACTAATTCAATTATTCTTGCAGAAAAAAGGTTATGAAGTGTTATTAGCAGATAACGGATATAAAGCTCTAGAAATTATTATTAAACAGCAACTGGATGTCATTTTACTAGATGTGGAGATGCCAGGGATGCAGGGCTTTGATATATGTGAGCAAATACGTATGATTACAAAGGTTCCTGTTATTTTTGTAAGTTGTAAAAAGGATTCGATTGATAGGATCAATGGATTAAAAGTCGGAGGTGATGATTATATTACAAAGCCTTTCGATTTTAATGAATTAGAAGCAAGGATATATGCGGTTTTACGCCGTGGTGAATGGGGGAACAAAGATAAAAGAGATTCTACCATTCTTGCGTTCAATCAATTACACATTCATACAGATACATATGAAGTTTTTTTAAATGGAAAGCAAATCCGTCTCTTGCAAAAAGAATATCAGCTATTATTGTTGATGGCCAAACACCCAAATCGTGTATGGACAGCGGAACAATTATATGATCATGTTTGGGGGGAATACTCAGAAGGGAGCATTCAAACAGTCAAAGTTCATATCAGTAAATTAAGACGCAAGCTAGAAAATGATCCGACTAAACCTGAATATATTCAAACCGTACGCGGCTTTGGGTATAAATTCGTTGGTGACAATAAGTATGAACAACAGGGAATGACTTTATAAAGAGATAACAAGTAATATTCATAAAAATGTTATGCGGATACTGTCTATGAATCCATAAGTATTAATGTTAATAATTCTTATAACTTTTCCATAATTTATGATAGAATCATAGTATGGATACGATTACAAAATAAAAGGGAGACATAACAAATGAATGTAACGAAGAAGTTATTTGGGCATTTGCAAGACAAACCAGTATACGCTTACACACTGAAAAACGACAACAATGTAGAACTAACAGCAATTGACTATGGATGCATCATCACAAAGCTCTACACACCAGATGAAAATGGCAAACTTGAAAACATTGTGCTTGGTCATGATAATCTAGAAGATTATTTACATAGATCACCATATTTTGGAGCAGTAGTAGGGAGAGTTGCTGGACGAATTGGTGGTGCTAAATTCGAACTTAATGGCAAGACATATACGCTAGCACAAAATGAAAACGATAACCATCTTCATGGTGGATTAGTAGGATATGACAAAGTAATCTGGGATGCTGAAGTAAAAGAAGGCGAAAATGAAGCAAGCATTGAGTTCTCATACTTAAGTGTTGATGGGGAAGAAGGATACCCAGGTAATTTACAATTAAAAGTAACATATACTTTAAATAATGATAACGAATTCACGATTCAATATGACGGTATTTCAGATGAAACAACATTATTAAATATTACGAACCATTCATATTTCAACCTTAGTGGCGAATTGAAACGTGATATTTTAGATCATACATTAACATTAAAGAGTGATCAGTTTTTAGAATTACAAGATAATCTACTACCATCAGGTGAACTTATCCCTGTGGAAGGTACGACATTTGATTTCCGTTCTGGTAGAAAGATTAGAACAGGTGTGGAATCCGATTATGCTCAAAATAAATTAGCGGATTCTGGATATGATCATCCATTTGTCTTAAGTACCAACCATGATAGTGAAATTTACTTGGAAGATGCTGAAAGTGGACGTACACTTACAATTGAAACAGATGAAAAAGCAGTTGTAGTGTATACATCCAATATGCTTCCAGAAGAGGGAGAAGTGTATGGTGTTCCTTCTAGAAAATATTTAGGGATTTGCCTTGAGACACAAGGTTATCCAGATGCACCGAATCATCCACATTTCCCAAATTGGATATTAGAGAAAGATCAAAAACGTACTTCCGTAACCAAGTATAAATTTGGGACAATTTCTGCAAAAGCTTAATCATCGTCTTTATAGAAAGGGTGCTCTCTTACTTTCATAGAAATAAGTAGAGCACTCATTTCTATGAATCTTAACTTTTTTCAAAAGAATAGTTGACTAATATTCATGTTAATATTATTATATATGTAAACGATTACCTAGAAGATTTTTAAAAAACAATAGTAATTGTGTAAACGATTACTAATCAATCTAGGAATATCCTGAAAACGATTACCATAGTTATTATTAAATAAACAGTAGAAGGAAGATGCTGCAGTGGGTATTTTAGTTATCGGAAGTTTTATGATGGACTTGGTTGTTAGAACACCGAGAGCACCACAAAATGGAGAGACAATCATCGGTACTAGCTTTTCGCAATTTCCAGGTGGGAAAGGTGCTAATCAGGCAGTTGCAGCTGCAAGGTTAGGTGGCGATGTAACGATGGTTGGTAAAGTTGGTAACGATCCATTTGGAGATGAAGCATTAGCTACAATTGCAAATGAAAATATTAATATTGATTACTTTTTACGTGACGATAAGTTGTCAACAGGAGTTGGTTCTGTAACATTAGAGGCAGATGGTAATAATAGAATTATCGTTGTACCTGGCGCTAATATGAATTACTTATCATCTGACTTAGAAGGAATAAAGGATATTATCAAAAAATCCGACTTACTTATCGTTCAGTTAGAAATGGATTTAAAAATGACAGAGGATGCAGTAGCATATGCTGCCGCAAATAATGTACCAGTAATTTTAAACCCTGCACCTGCACAAGAGTTAAGCGATGAATTATTAGCAAATGTTACGTATCTTACACCAAATGAAACAGAAGCGGAAATACTAACTGGTATAAAAGTCGAAACAGATGATGATGCTGTACGTGCTGGGAAAGCGCTTTTAAATAAAGGCGTGAAAAATGTGGTAATGACACTTGCGGAAAAAGGTTGCTTAGTTATGAATGATAACGGTCCAATCTTTGTTCCTGGATTCCCTGTTTCCCCAGTTGATACAGTAGCTGCAGGTGATTCATTTAACGGAGCACTTGCCGTTGGGATTGTAAACGGTAAACCGTTGGAAGAAAATGTGAGATATGCAAATGCGGTTGGGGCTTTAACTGTTTCTAAAGAAGGCGCTATTCCATCTTTACCATACGCCGAAGACGTTGAGAAATTTATGAAAGAATATAAATAATTATTAGGTTTTTATCAACTCATCATCTTGTATAAAAGTAGATAAACAACAATTTGCTTATCTGCTTTTATACAACTTAAAGGAGGTGGTGCACGAAACCGGCGTGTAATCATGCGCCCGATTTGTCGAAATTTGTCGATAAAACAACACTGATTTTTATGTAAACCTTTACCTGGGAATTACTTCAAAGAAGTTTCCATACATCAAGGTAAATTATTGTATTTGAGAAAAATATGAATAAGGAGGCGTTTGGAAGATGAAACGTAAAAAGCATTTTATATTTCTAATTGCTACACTATTATTTGTTTCTACTATTCTTGCCGCATGTGGTGATGGGCCAGGTGAAAAGAATGATCCAGATATGGAAGGGAAAACAGTTATAAATTTCTGGACACCCGCATGGGATGAAGCATCAGAAGATTGGTGGAATAAATGGATTGATAAGTATAACAAAGAACAAGAAGATGTATATGTAAAAATTGAAATTATCCCTGGAGATGCTTGGGATCAAAGAATAACTGCTGCACAAGCTGCAGGAACTAGCCCTGATATTACAACGATGAACTATAACAAAATTGTTTTCTCTGCAGACCAAGGGAAAATCGTAGCATTAGACGATTATGTAGATGCAGCAATTTTCGATGATCTATATGATAACGTTCGTGACTTTATTTCGGTTGATGGTAAGCATTACGCATACCCAATGCTAGTAGAACCATCTTCACTACTTTTCTATAACAAAGAAATGTTCGAAAAAGCAGGCTTAGATCCGAACAAGCCACCGAAGACTTGGGATGAGCTAATCGAATATGGTAAGAAATTAAAGGATGGAAGAATTTCTGGTTTAACAGCTGCAGGTAACACATCAGAGCTTGGTTGGACACATTGGGGTCTTCAAGCGATGGTAGGAGCTTCACCGATTAGTGATGATTGGTCTGAAGCAACAATTAACAATGAGAAATATGAAGGTCTATTAAACTTATGGGGAACACTTTATAAAGAAGGTATTTTCCCTAAACAAATGCCAGGTCCATATACAGATATTCAGCCGTTTGCTGAAGGTCGTACAGCAATGACAATTAATGGTTCTTGGGCAATTAGCCAATTAAGAAATGACTATCCTGAAATTCTAGATAATATTGGTGTAGCTGTATTACCGACACCAGATGGTAATCAAGATGTCCCTACTGCATCTTTAGGTGGATGGACATTAACAATTGATGGTAACTCTGATCATAAAGAAGAAGCTGCTGATTTCATTCAATATATGCTAGCTGGCGATGAAGAAATCATGATTGACTTCTTCAAGAATACAACAAAATTCTCTAAATTTGCTGTTCGTAAATCTGTTGATGAAGTATTAGCAGAGGATCCTGAAGCAAAAGATGATCCATGGAGAAAAATGATTGCAGAAGAAGTTGTCCCTTATGCGGTAGCAGAACCAATTTATGCTTGGGAAATTAGCTTGGCTTATGCAAATGCAATGGAACGTGTTTATCTGCAAGGTGCAGATGTGAAAAAATCATTAGAACAAGCTGAAAAAGAAATTAATGACTACATTAAGACGAATGATTATGCAGGTACAAATCCAAAGCAAAAATAATTTGACTCAAGTAGGGAGGACTGGAGAAGCAATTCTCCAGACTCCCAAATTTATACCTTGTGAAACGAAATTAAATGGTAATTACGCTTTACTAATGGGATGGTGAAATGATGAAAAGCCAATTTTCTTTAAAAAAGAATGATGTGAAGACAGCTTATGGAATGTTACTTCCGAATCTTATTTTATTGTCAGCCTTCGTTGTCATTCCACTCATTTATGCAATATATGTAAGTTTTTATGAATGGAGTTTTTACCAAGATAATGTTTTTGTTGGCTTTCAAAACTTCGAAAGGGTTATAAAAGATCCACTTTTCTTCAAGGCGCTATGGGTAGGTGTGAAATTCACATTAATCGTAATTCCTGCTCAGTTAATAGCAGCATTTCTTTTTGCTAATTTAATTCGCTTTGTTGGTGGGAAAATTGGTGGCTTTGTAAAAACATCTATTTATGTTCCACACGTAATTTCCGGTGTTGTAGCATCTATTATCTTTATTTTCATTTATGATTATCATGGTGGTCTTGCTAATGCTGTTCTGGAAATTTTCGGTGCAGAGCCAGTTGCATGGCTAAATGATATTAAGATTGCCTTAGGAAGTATATCCGTTCCTGCAATTTGGCTAGGATTTGGTTTTACAACCCTTATTATGCTTGCTGGTTTAAATGATATTCCGAGTTCATATTATGAAGCTGCAGAAATAGATGGTGCGAATGCGGTTCAAAAAATGTTCCGTATTACAATTCCATTGTTGAAGAATATATTTGTATATTTACTCGTTGTTGGTGTGACAGGTGCAATTCAACAGTTTGACTTACCATATATGATGACAGGCGGAGGTCCATTAAACGAAACGACTACTCCAAACCTATTTATCTATAATCATTTTAAAAATGATCCTTATATGGGCTATACAATTGCATCAGCATTACTATTGTTTGTCATATTAGGAGCTATTTCAGCATTGATCTTCAGACTTATGAATTCTAATAAAGACTAATTGTGTAACAACAATGGAGGTGAGCATATGCATAACAAAGTAAAGAAAATAACCCTTAGAATTATAGGGATTCTGATCGGATTAGCAGCAATTTTCCCGCTGTTTTGGATGGCACTTGCCGGATTCAAATCAGACCGAGAAGTACTTGCTTATCCATTCAAGTTCTTCCCGACAGAATGGGACTTTTCAAACTATCAACAATTGTTCCAAGACCCTGCGTTTATACGTTCGATGGGAATTACGTTTGTTGGAGCGATTATTTTTACAGTATTAGTATTACTAATTAATTCAATGGCTGCTTATGTGTTTGCGCGATTGAATTTCCCTTTAAAGAATTTTTGGTTTATGTACGTGATTATGACAATCTTTATTCCGTCAATGGCAATCTTGATTCCATCATATATAGTAGTTGCGAAACTACAAATGCTAAATACAATGGCAGTGCTTATTCTTCCAGGTTTGGCTTCTGCAATGAACGTTTTCTTAATGCGTCAATTTTATTTAAACATCCCAACCGAATTAGAAGAGGCTGCCTTTATAGATGGAGCGTCCAGATTCAAAATTTATTGGTATATATTCATTCCTTTATCCATCCCAGTATTTGTACTTGTAGGCATTAGTGCATTTCTAGGATATTGGAACGCATTAATTTGGCCAATCATGACAATTTCGGATGAAAGCTTATATCAAATTATGCAGTTACTATCTTATTTCCGATCTGAGCAAAATACAAATTGGGCGATGATAATGGCTGGATCAACTGTAGCGGCGATTCCAACTATTGTATTGTTCTTGATCTTCCAAAGACATCTTGTGGAAGGAATTAAAATTTCTGGAATAAAGTAATGCTTTACCGTAGAAAAAATGATAACCTTTAAGTGAAAGTTTGAAAAAAACGAAAAACTTAGGGGGAAGCATGATGAGATTAGAAAACGATTACCTATCGATTTCTTTTAATCATGAAACAGGATCGATTACAAGTATTTTCGATAAAGAAAAGCAGCTAGAGTACATTCAAGAAAAACAACATGCCGTACCATTTCGCGTTGAAATCGAGGATAAACGGATAAGTGAATTTGAAGATTTTACGCAAACATCGTTAGGAGATGAGGGCTTTGCTTTTACCTGGAAAGTACAATCCGACTTACATGTTTCGGCGCATGTAACCTTATCTAAAGGCAAAAAGGAAGTGTCATTTACTAGCGAAGTAGATAATCGATCAACTCATTCCGTGATTAGTATAGAGTATCCGATAATCCCGAACTTAGGTATGATTACAGAAGAAGGAAACAATGATTATCTTGCACATTCCTTTGCAACGGGTTTTCGGATACACAATCCTTCTATTCACTTTAATAAGGATTGGAGAGGATTTACCTACATGCCTTATCCGGAATCCTTTTCTGGTTCGACGATGCAGTTCTTTAGTTATTATGGACAAGGAAAAGGCGGACTGTACTTTGCGGCGTATGATCCAGATAGTTATTTGAAATGGCTCAATTTTTATAAAAATGATCATGATTTGTTAGAGGCATCCTTCATTCATGCGTGTGAGGATATTGGCGCACATAAAGGAATGAAAGTGGAATATCCCATTGTCGTATCCTTGCTTGATGGTTTGGATTGGTATGAAGCTGCTGATAAGTATAAACGATGGGCACACAACCAATATTGGTGTCAAAAGGGTAAAGTAGTAGATTTACCTAATGAAGAAAAACCTACATGGTTGTTAGAAGAAATGGGTGTTTCCACATTCGGAATCAATGCCGGAGCAGATCGGACGAAATGGCTGGAAAAATATCATGAATACATCGAAACAAAGATGTTTCATATATTAGGACCAGATTGGCCAAATACAAAGCAAGATTTTCATAATCGCTTTCCTGGTGGCATAGGGGATTGGTTTCCAACAAGGTTTAATGAAAATAACTTAAAAGCGATAAAAGCATATGGAGATAAATATGCTCCGTTTGAATTTGACTATTTATTTAATGTAAACGGTTCCGATGGTGAACTCGGAAAGAAGGCAATGCAAAGAATACCTAAATCTCCAACGAAAAGTATTGATAAGTATGTATTTCCGATTCTTTGTCCTACAGAGGAGTTTACACAGAAGCTTCATGTTGAACGTGACGTACAGTTATTAAAAGAAAAAGATGTAGATGCGGTGTACTATGATATTTCCGCTAATAATGTCATGATGAATTGTA
Organism: Paenibacillus bovis; assembly: GCA_007679095.1. Lineage (GTDB taxonomy): Bacteria > Bacillota > Bacilli > Bacillales > Bacillaceae_C > Lederbergia > Lederbergia graminis. The sequence goes on along the minus strand of VEFU01000012.1, from coordinate 19,209 downwards.
CAGATGAATCACATCAACATACGATAGGAGCGGGAAGACAAATTGCTCACGCATTCAGAGATAATTATATAAATACAAAGCAAGCATTGAGGGAAGAAGCACAAGGTAAGTATGTTCCAATGGGCACAGAAATGATGAATGAAATATTTTTGGATGTGCTCGATTATTATCAAGCAAGAGCGGGTGGACAACCAGCATCGATGCTAGAAGGATGGAATATAAAACATTTATTAATTTCTGGGGAAGCAGAACTCATTCCAATGTTTGCGTATGTTTATCACGAGTATGGTGCAGTCCGCTTAGATGGTTGGGGAAAGCTAGTAAACGAGATTGGTGAGTTATTTTACTATACTGTTGCCCGTACGTATTTGTGGGGTGGATTATATGAATTAAACTATGAATATAGTCCAATGGAAGCAATTGACGGGGAGGAAAATTCACCTGAGGAACATTATTTTTCGTTTCAACCAAAGGGATATGAATTTGATCCAGAACGCGCTAAATATGTTGGTCAGTTTGCCAATTTACGGACAGGGATGGGAAATAAATATTTAGCTTATGGAAAAATGTTACGACCACTTGATTTTTCTAGTAATAAAGTGAAGCTTAGTTGGTATCATTATAATTGTGGAGAAAATTCCCCTGATTATGATGCTGAAGGTGAATTAGTGGTAGATAGTATTGTTCATTCTGCGTGGCAATATAAGAATGAAAGTATTGGGTTGTTTTTTGCTAATGTAAGTGAAGAGAGTCAAAATGTAACGTTTGCTTTAGATAAGGAAAACATTGAATTAGATAATGAAAGATTACATGTTTATCAGGGTCAAACCCGTTTGGATGCAAATGAAGATGGCACTTTCACATTTTCTATCAATCCGAGGAGTGTCATTATGTTGGAGGTAAAATAATGACGAACCAACCTAATATTCTAGTTATTTGCAGTGATCAACATCACCCATTGATGACAGGATATCGAGGACACTCTCTAGTGAAAACACCGAATTTAGATAAGCTTGCGCAGGACGGGACTCATTTTACACGGGCATACTGTAACTCGCCAGTGTGCACTCCTAGTAGAATGAGTTTTATAACAGGGAAATACGTTTCTCAGATTGATAGTTGGTTTATTGGGTGCCCCCTAGATCCTAATGAAATGACGTGGGCCCGTCGGTTAGACAAAGCAGGGATTCCGTCTACCATGTTAGGGAAAATGGATTTCTGCAGAGACTATCAAGATGGTGGCTTTACAGATTACAAGATTATCGAACGGCGAGCTGCATATGACCCTTATCCAAGGAATACGCCGTTGGACTCTCGTTTAAAAGGATATATTCGACCTGATAAACGAAAACACATTGAAAACGCAGGCATTCGTCCAGATGTAATAACCGACGGTGAAAATGGGCATGGGCCATTGGGATTCTATGACCATGATCGGATTGTAACGGAGTGGTCGATTGATTATATTAAAGAAAAAGCTAAGTCTGATATAAACGATCCATGGGCACTTTATGTCGGATTACTCTATCCACATTGGCCATTTACTGTACCGAAAAAATACTATGATATGTATTATGAACAACTAGATAAAATTGAACTTCCACATGATGCGAAGTTTCCAAATGAAAATTTGCACCCTGCGTTATTTCGTTTTCAACAATCATTAGATCTAGGTGTAGTAACGGAAGAACAATTGAAGAAGGTCATTGCCACTTACTATGGTATGATAACGGCGATGGATGATATGGTTGGACAAATCGTGGAAGAATTAAAAGCACAAGGATTATATGATAATACGTATATTGTGTACATGTCCGATCATGGCGAATCACTTGGTGAACATGGCTTGTTTTATAAGCAATGTTCGTATGAAGGATCTGTCGGGGTTCCATTAATTGTAAAGGGACCAAACGTACCAAAAGGTCAAAAAGTAGACCACCCTGTATCTCTAGTGGACTTATATCCTACGATTATGGATATGGCTAATCTAGATGTTGAATCCGATCGCCCTGGTGTGAGTTGGTTGCCATTGATTCGTGGTGAAAATCATGAACGACCTGAGTATGTCTTCTCTGAATACCACGGAAACTTTTTTCAGCAAGATTGGTATATGTTAGTAAAAGGTGATTATAAGTACACCTACTATGTAAAAGAACGCCCAACCTTATATAATATAAAACATGATCCAAAAGAAAATAATGAACTTGCACATGATCCTCAGTATGCAGAAATTTTGCGAGAATTTGAGGGATTATTAAGAACGATCTTAGATCCAGAAGAAGTATCATATCGCTCCAAAAAAGATTTAGGTTTAATTAGTCCAGATGGAAAAGATTACACCGAAACTCTAACTGTTCAACAACTTCACGAAAAAATAAAAGCTGGGGTTTTTCCGAATGAGCCAGGATTTCCAGTTTGGAAATAAAAATAAGGCAATCGGCCCAAAATTATTGAATAAAGTAGACGAAAATGCTTGAATTAGAGATGAATGTGTACTATGATAACGTAAACGATTACATAATGGAGGCGATACCCCTCCGAATTCATTATGTTTGGAGAGTTGACACTTGAATAAAGTTACGATAAAAGATATTGCTAGAGAGTCAGGTGTTTCAACCGCTACAGTCTCTAGAGTTTTAAGTAATAAAGGTTATGCTAGTGAAGAAATAAAAGAAAAAGTACGATCAATTGCGAAACGATTAAATTACCAACCGAATGCTGTTGCGAGAAGTTTAAAAATGGATCGGACAAACACGATTGGTGTAATTATTCCGGATATTTCCAATCCGTACTTTATGAAGATATCTAGAGGAATTGAAGATACACTGCAAAAATCGGGATATAATCTAATTTTCGTTAGTGGTGATGAAAATTCCGATAAAGAAAAGAAAATGCTTCAAGTATTAACGGAGAAGCGAGTAGATGCACTTGTAATAGCAACATCGGGTGGTAATGCAGAAGATATTAACCGAGTGAAGAATTCTGGTATCCCTGTCGTACTTATCGATAGGAAGCTAGAAACAGACTCTGACGATTTAGATTTAGTCGTAGAAGATAATATTGAAGGAGCATATCAACTCACTAATTATTTAATTAAAAAAGGCCATACGAAAATTGGAGTTGTAAACGGTTCCCTTGTTTCGAGTACGGGTACAGAACGTTATCTCGGTTACCGTAAAGCAATGGAAGAACATGGCCTAGACTTAGACCCGGATTTCATTTTCAACGGTCACTTTACACAAGAAGATGGAAGTAATGCTGTCACTTATTTTTTCAATAGAGAAGAAAAGCCAACTGCCATTTTATCATTTAATAACACCATGACATTCGGTGTCATGTTGCAATTAACAAGAATGGGATTACAAATTCCAGATGATATACTTGTTGCTTCCTATGGTGAAGCAGAGGCTGCTCAATTACTAAGCCCAGATGGGATTGTTAGTATTAAACAATCACCATATGAAATGGGTGTAAAGGTTGGCGAGATTCTAATTAATCGTTTAGTTAGAAAAATAAATAAACCAGTAACTGAAATATTTGAACCAATTATGAACGTAAAAACAAAGGAAATATAATAACTAGTTTGGGGGATGAAGGTCATTACCTATAATTCAAAGTCACAATCATTTGAATTAATCGCAGGTTCCACTCGAAAGGTCGCCCGAGTAACGGGTGTATCTTTACCTGGTGAAACAATACCGAATCCAAATAACACAAGCGAGAATTATAGTTTACGAGCAACAGATTTAGGGATTATGTGGGATGCTACAACAGATCCTGCGAAGAAAAAAATCATGATTGCCTTCGGAGATTCCTATGATGATGGATGGTGTGGGTCTGGAGGCGGTGGTGATCCTGCTGGTTGGCGGGGAAGTTTATTAGCAATCTCAGAAAATAGTGATGTAGAAAATGGATTAAAGATTACGAGAATGATAACAGAAGACGAAAATCCAACATATGCAAAGGAAATCATCCATTCCGAACATGATGTTTCAGGTAATGGAGACCATACAGCAATTCCTACAGCTGGCATAACGGTTGGAAATCGCCATTTTATACACTATATGCAAGTCCGAAAATGGGGAGAGCCTGGTAGATGGGATACAAACTTTTCCGAAATCGCCTTTTCTGACGATGAAGGACAGAACTGGGTTAAGTCAGGAGTCAAATGGGGTGCGGAAAGTAAATTTGCCCAAGCTGCTTATGTGAAGGCAGACGGTTTTGTTTATATGTTGGGTACTCCTTCGGGCAGAATGGAATCCGCTTACATCGCTAGAGTTCAGGAACAGTCCATATTAGACAAAAATCAATATGAGTATTGGGATGGTTCCGAATGGAAGAGAGATAAGGAAGAAGCAGCTACACCAGTTATCGAAGCTCCAGTAAGTGAGCTGTCTGTTGCCTATAATTCCTTTTATAAAAAGTGGATTATGGTGTACTTAAATGAGCATCGTTCAGCTATCGTAATGAGAAGCTCCTCTAGTTTAACCGATGGCTGGTCAGATGAAGTAGTATTAATGACTAGTCAGGACTATCCAGGTCTATATGGAGGATTCATTCATCCATGGACAAATACTGGAAGAGATTTATATTATCTCACATCAGAGTGGGGTCCTTATAATGTATTCTTAATGCACTCTACTTTGGATATTAAGCAATAATCAATCTAGGAATAACTTTCTCTTCTAGCGGAGAGATGTTATATAAAAAATAATTATTATACTAAATGGAGGATTATCACATGACTGAGTTTAACGGGTTAGGATTAGGTCTTGGGAATATTTCACGCGTATCTAAAGCGAAATCAAGATCAATAAGTGCAGAGAACTTCACAGGTGAAAAAGGTAAAGGTGGTATGGCAACTGAAGGAACTGGTGCAGGTCCTGGCCGTGATTTAGGACAAGGCTGGAAAATCTCACCTTCTATCGATCTACAACCAGGTACTACAACTACACTTGCTGAAATTGAGGGTCCAGGGGTAATTCAAAGCATTTGGATGACTTGCTTCCCTGCTCACTGGCGTAACGTAATTATTCGTATGTATTGGGATGGAGAAGAATCACCTTCCGTAGAAGTACCTTTTGGTGACTTCTTTGCAAATGGTTGGTGCGAGCGTGTAAACGTTAACTCTTTACCAATCGCAGTTAACCCTGCTGGTGGAATGAACTCTTACTGGGAAATGCCTTTTAGAAAATCAGCAAAAATCACAGTGGAAAACAGAGATCACGTTGTGTTCCCATTGTACTATCAAATTAACTATGCACTAACAGATATTCCTGAGGATGCTGCTTACTTCCATGCACAATGGAGAAGAAGTAATCCACTAAAATATAAAGAGGTTCATACTTTAGTAGATGGCATCAAAGGTGTTGGACACTATGTAGGAACATATATTGCTTGGCAAGTAAACAGCAATGGCTGGTGGGGCGAAGGTGAAATTAAGTTCTACCTAGACGGTGATGAAGATTTTGCTACAATTGTAGGAACAGGTACAGAAGATTACTTCGGTGGAGCTTGGAACTTTGAACATCCAAAAGGTGAATACGGTACATTCTCTACACCATTCCTAGGTATGCCACAAGTAATCAAACCAGACGGCCTATATCGTAGCCAACAACGTTTCGGTATGTACAGATGGCATATCATGGATCCAATCCGCTTTGAACAAGACTTAAAAGTAACGATACAAGCACTAGGATGGCGTTCTGAAGGTAGATACCTTCCATTACAAGACGATATCGCATCCACATCATTCTGGTACCAATTAGAACCACATGCAGAGTTCCCTAAATTAGGTAGCAAGGATGATTTAGAAGTAATCTAATAAGATAAAATGCACTTCTCTCACGGGAAGTGCATTTTCTTTTGGAAAATGACTATTAAAACAAAGGCCAAATAATAAGCAAAATATTATAGAGTATTATTTGCTTCGTTGTAAAAAGATGGTACATTATTAAATAGAGAGAACTACTAAGTTAAGTATTTGTTAAACTATTTTAAAACGAATATATGTGAAAAGAGCTGCAAGTAAAAATTCTACTATTAGAAAATGAAAACGATTACACCGAAAGAGGAAGAATGGAGTAGTTGGGTATTCATTAATTTTTTTCACTAATGGGGGGGATTACAAATGAATCGTATGAAATGGATCGGAATTTCCGTAAGTGTACTTATCATTGGTTTGGCAATAGTTATCTTATGGATGAGTAAGGGCGGAAATGAGGTAGAGAAAACAGCTAAAGACACAGATAAGGGAAAGGAGGTTGAGAATGTAGAGCCTAATGAGTCTGACGATTCAGATGACAATCCTGACAAGAACAAGGAGGAAGAAGTGGAACTTCCTGTAGTACCTGAGGGAATGCAACGGACTGCTTTTCAAAATCCGATATTTAAACATGATGCTCCGGATCCTACGGGAATCGTGAAAGCTGATGATGGGTTTTATTATATCGTTACAACTCAATCGATGTATTATGGTTCATTAAAAAAGTTACCTATTCTTCGATCACAAAACCTAGTGGATTGGGAGTATGTTGGTGAAGTGTTGCCTCAACTTCCTGATTGGCTTCACACAGGAGAAGTCAATGTGTGGGCGCCAGATTTGGTAGAACACAATGGTAAATATTATGTGTATTATTCTGGAAAGTCTAAACCAAATGATAGAGATGAGGACTTCGGTATAGGGGTAGCAGTTGCTGATCATCCTCTAGGCCCATATGAAGATAAAGGAGAGCCAATCGTAATTGGTCCATCGTTTTCAACCATTGATCCGTTTATTTTTATGGAAGATGATGGAACGAGGTATATGTATTGGGGATCTGCTGAGCAACCTATAATGGCACAAAAGCTTTCAGAAGATGGCATGTCTTTAGAAGGAGAGCCAATAAAAATTCTAGATGTAGAGGCGTATAAACCATATGAAAAATTATTAGAAGGACCGTGGGTAGTTAAACGTGATGATAAATACTATTTATTTGTATCAGGGAATAATTGTTGTGGTGAATGGGCGAATTATGCTGTAGTTGTAGCTGTTTCTGATTCTCCACTTGGTCCCTTCCAAAAATATTGGGAGATTGATGAAGAGTACAAACCACTATTGGAGGAAAATGAGAAATTTAATGCACCTGGCCATAACTCCATCATAACGGACGAAGCAGGACAGGATTGGATTCTGTACCATGCATACGATCGAGGAAACCCGCAATGGGGAAGGGCGCTTATGATGGACAAGATTGAATGGGTCGATGGCTGGCTAGTAGTGAATGATGGCAACGGTCCAACTTCCGGATTGCAAAAAGATGGACCGATAACGTCACTTCCTGAGTTACAAGATGAATAATTAGTTGCGAAATTAATAAATAAGTTTAACAAAATAAATAATAGGTTGAGACAGAACGATTTGACCTGGAAATAAATCCTAACAATGTAAATTTAACTATACCCCTTCGGAAATACACTTCGCTTTCCGCGGGCGGTTCGGGAGCCTACTCGGCGCTGAAAACGCCTGTGGGGTCTCCCGGTTACCGTACATCCCGCAGTCAATCATGTATACCAAAAATACACCACAGAGAATGGAAATAATGCTAGTGGTAGTTGTCTATTCGATGCATGTATAAGTTAGATTCAACTTTTTAAAGCTTTATTTCCATGGTAGGAGTCTTCGTGTATTTCCTCCGCTGGTGATAAAATTATAAAAAATGAAAAAGTGATTGAACTATCTTGTTTGGAATTTAAGTTATAGTTCGGTTTTTATTTGCAACCATATACTATTGTACCAACCTTTACCTAATTAACTTCATTTTTATTCACGCTAATTATGATTGTAACAACAGTTCCTACTCCTAGGTTAGAGTCAATTTCTAGCTTACTATCACTTCCAGCAAACAGCTTTAATCGTTCCTTTATATTTTTTAATCCGTAACCATTAGATTTACCTAACTTATTAAGTACTTCCTGATTCATTCCGATTCCATCATCCATGATTTTTATGACGAGCATATTATTTATTAATTTTACAGTGATATTAATATTGCCTTTTTTCTCTTTTTTTCCTTGAATACCATGGAGGATTGAATTTTCAATAATTGGCTGCATAATTAGCTTTGGTACTTCTATATTTTTAACCGCATCATCTATTTGGTAGGTAACTTTAAAACTATTCTCAAACCTTATATTTTGGATATTTATATATGACTTGGTAAGTTCAACTTCTTCTCTAATTGTTATAATATCCCTTCCACTATTTAAGCTCATACGGAAATAGTTGGATAATAGAATAATCATTCTACTAATTTGTTTTGCGTTTAATTTGATGGCCATCCAATTAATTGTATCTAGCGTATTATATAGAAAATGTGGATTTATTTGGGCTTGTAATGCTCTTAATGAGGATTCTCTTTCTTTTAATTGTGCTTTGTATGACTTAGCAGTTAAAAGTTCTACAGTTTGAATTATGGATTTAATATTATATTCTAGTTCCTCTAGATCACCTGATTTACGATCGAGTTTATTATCAATACCAATTAACCCTTCGGTATTAAGTATACGAGTTAACTCCCAAATTCTTTGGTTAGTCTTATGTGTAGAGGATGCAAAACCTAAAAATAATATAAGAATAAAGAAAATAATTGTACCTATTAAAAACACAATCCCTGAAATTTTATTAAAAGTATCCGAGTTTTTATTAATACTTCCTGCCGGTACTTCACTAACAATACTCCAATTAGTTAAAGGAATTTGTTTGTAAATAAAGTGATTAGATTTGTCCCCTACTTGTTCTTTGAAAAATCCCTTTGTATCTTTGTCCATCGTATGAATAATTTGCGAACTTAGTTTTGTATTCCCTACAAGAGATTTATTCGAATGTGAAATAATTATACCGTTATTATCTACTATATATACTTGTTGTTCCATTGATAATATTGTGTTTGATATGATGTTATAAAAATCCTTTTCGTAGATATCAATTAGTAATACTCCAATAATTTCTTCATAATTTTTTGGATTTCTTAAGACTCTTACACATGAAATGATATAACCATCTTGACGGTCAATATATTCTTGGAAGTAAGTAGTCTTCCAAAATAGATTTCCTCTTTCTCGTTCCATATTATTGAACCAATCTAATGAATGGAGTTCTTCTAATGAAAAAAAATGAATTTGTTCTCTGGAATACATTAGCTTTGGATTAACAAATAATCGAAAATTATTTGATTTCTGTGTACTTGTTATGCCATCTATAAGCTTTTCTAACTCTCTGAAATCCTGCCACTGTTCATAACTGGATGAATTTGTACTTGTTAACAGTTGATAAAGATTAGGGTTATAGGCCACAATATTAGAAAGATTAACGATATTCTCTAAGCGATAAGTAATGTTAATCTCTGCTTGTTCGATTGTTTGCAAAATCGATTCGTTAAATTCCTCCTCTGTAATTTCGGATATTTTTTGATAGTAAATTATTATCCCTATACATGCAGGTAAAAACACAAGAAAAACATAAAAAAAGATAAAGCGCTTCCGTATTTCAATATTTAAAATCCAAGCTTTTAATTTTGGTAACAGCTTCATATTATACTATCCCTATAATTAGATGGTGTTAATCCAGTATATTTTTTAAATAGTTTGCTAAAGTAACTTGGATCAGTGTAGCCAACTGAATAACATATATCGTAAAGTTTATTTCGACTATCCTTCAGCATTTCCTTTGCCTTCTCCATTCTTACTTTAGTTAAATACTCGTTGATTGTTTCCCCAGTTTCTTCTTTAAATATCATACAAATATAGGTAGAGGTGAGATATACTTTACTAGCAATTTCCTGTATTGTAATATTTTGATTATAATTTTCAAAAATAATAGATTTAATTCTATTAACGATATTGTCTGATTTACTTCTTCTTTTTTCTTTAATATAAAATATCGATTTATGGAAGTAGTCGCTTATACATGATTTCATATCCAATAAAGTTTCCATCTTGAAAAGCTGTTCCCATATATTATTTTCCATTTCCGCTAGTTCATTATGATATATTTCTAACTCTAATAAAATATTTGAACAGATTAACATAAGCTGTAAGCAAATGTTTTGACAATTCTTGAGTGTAATATTTCTATTATCCTCCAAATCCTGAAATAATTCATGAAGGAAGGGAGACAATGCGTGTTCATTTCCAGCTTTAATAATCAAACTAAATTTATTGCGCTTTTGTAAATTTAATTGAAAAAAGTCTCTTTTATTAGTTTCAAAACTATCCATAGTTATTATTTTGTTTTTTCCAAGAAATAACTTTTGAGCAATCGCTTCGTGAGCTATATGATATAATTCAGGTAAAGCACGTAGATTCTTAGTAGTTTTTGCCATTCCAATTGTGACACTTAATTGAAGTAATGTTAGTAGCTCATCTTTTATTTCTTTAGCAATTGTAAAAAGTATCTCCTCATCTTCTATTTTTTCTAGATTGAGAATACATACATATTCATTTTGTTTATTTTCAAATACTTGTCCATAAACATATTTATCTATAATTTCTTTACAAATGTTGATAATACAAAAAGAGGTTAACTGTTTGTTGGTTTCAGACATATCGTGATTTAAAGAAAAGTAGTGGTCGATGCTTATTATCATTATTGAAAATAAAGCATTGGATTTAAAATGTACCCCGAGAAAATCCAATCTCTTTTGTAGCGTTTCTTCATTTTCAATACCGTCTCTTACTAGTGTTATAAAGAATTTTTCTTTAAGGAGAGGCATGCTTTCAGCGAGAGTAGTTTTCATCCGAGAAATTTGTTTGATAAGTTTTTTTTCTGTCTCCATCAACGCTATCACCTTCTCAACTACTCTACTTAATTCCTCCATATCTATGGGCTTTAAAATATAATCAAGTGCATCGAGTCTCAGTGCAGACTTTACGTAATCAATATCATTGTGCCCACTAATAAAAATAGTTTTGATATTTAAATTCTTATTTATTAATTCTTGTGTTAAAGTAATTCCGTCCATTCTAGGCATCTGAACATCTGTAAGGATTATATCAGGGTGGAGTTCCATGATCATTTGATGAGCGATACTTCCATCTTCAGCTGTTCCGATAACTTCTATACCATAGCTACTCCATTCAAAGTAATCACGTAATCCAAATCTAATAGATGGTTCATCATCCACGATAAGCAATTTATACAATTGCATTTCCCCCTTTAAAAAAGACTATAAGAATACACCAGAAATTATAATTTTGTCACCTACTAACTAATCATTACTCAAACTATAATAAAAGTACCATGTAAGCGTTTAACTAAATCTTATCAAAAATTCTTGACAAATCATAGGGAGGGAAGTAGGTGGAATTATCTAAGAGTCAAAGAGAGATTCAGGTAAAACAGCAACGGAAGATTAAAGCTTTTTGGAACTATTTTAAACAAAATTATGATTTATATTTAATGTCAATACCTGGGCTACTGTTTGTAATTGTTTATAAATTCATTCCTCTTTTTGGATTAACAATTGCGTTTAAAGATTTTAATATTTTTGCAGGTGATAATATTGTTGATGCAGTAATAAATAGCCCCTCGGTCGGTATTGATCATTTTAAGAAGATATTTTCAGAGCCGGAGCTACTACAAAAAATCTGGAATACTATTATTATCAGCGTCTATAAAATTGTGTTCCTATTTCCATTACCGATTTTATTAGCTTTGTTATTAAATGAAGTACGATTAGAAATATTTAAAAGAACGATACAAACATTAGTTTACTTGCCTCATTTCTTATCTTGGGTAGTTGTATTTGGGTTATTTGCAACTTTACTTGGAAATGACGGCATATTCAATAATGTGCTAGCTTCCTTAGGGTTTGAAAAAGTTAATCCATTCACTGAGCAAGATTTATTTAGAGGTTTATTAGTTACCACGGAAGGATGGAAAGAGGTTGGATGGTCAGCGATTATCTTTTTAGCCGCATTAACTGGTATAGATTTACAACAATATGAAGCAGCTAAAATTGATGGTGCAAATCGTTTTCAAAGAATGGTTTATATTAGTATTCCTGGAATATTCCCCGTTGTAATTCTTATGTTGATATTAAGAGTGGGCCAAGTGTTGAATGCAGGTTTTGAACAAATACTTGCCATGTATAATCCAGCAGTATATGAAGTCGGTGATATTATTCAAACATTTGTATATCGAATTGGCTTGGGGAAGATGGACTTTAGTTTAGGGACAGCATTAGGACTATTTGAATCTGTAGTTGCTTTTATCTTAATAGTATCAAGCAATGCAATTTGTAGAAAGACGTTAGGTAGGAGTATTTGGTAAAGGGGAGGATTGTGCTATGTCAAAAAGTAAATTAGATCTCTTTTCAGTAATTAATACAATCATTTTGAGTATTATAGGAATCTTATGTCTTCTTCCTTTTGCACATGTGTTAGCTAAATCAATTAGTAGTAAGAATGCGATTATTGCCGGGGATATTTCCTTTTTACCGAAAGGGTTTCAAATAGATACCTTCAAATATGTTATTTTTGAAACTGGATTTGCAAATTCTTTACTAATATCTGTATTTATAACAGCGGTAGGTACCTTTTGTAGTTTATTATTTACCGTTATGGCTGCATATCCACTTTCAAAACCTGATTTTAAAGGTAGAAAATTAATATTACTAATCTATGTATTTAGTATGCTTTTTTACGGAGGAATCATACCAAGTTATATATTAATGCATAGTTTAGGTCTAATTAATACAGTATGGTCTATGATTATACCTTTTCTTATTGTGCCTTTTAATTTATTAGTAGTAAAAACATTTTTTGAAGGACTTCCAGAAAGTATCGTTGAATCAGCGAAAATTGATGGTGCTTCTAATATGCGAATTTTGTTTTCCATAATATTGCCGATTTCACGGCCAGTACTTGCGACAATAGGATTATTTATAGCTGTTAGCTATTGGAACGATTTCTTTCATCCATTGTTATTTATTAGTAAACCCTCATTAAAGCCATTGCAACTATATTTATATGACATGGTTACTTCATCAGGGGATCAGTTTTGGCAAATGGGGTTAGAGGAAATGGCTAATATAACAATTGAAGGAGTGAAAGCAACAACAATTATTGCAGCTGTTCTACCGATTTTGTTTGTATATCCATTTCTTCAAAAACATTTTGAAAAGGGATTAACGATAGGATCAGTGAAATAAAGTGCAACATACTTAATGGTAATTCGAGTTAAAAATAATAGTCTTTGGAGGGAGTAGGGAGTATGAAGAAGTCAATAGCTTTATTATTTCTTTCATTTTTACTAGTTTTAGCTGGCTGTACATCCAAAGAAAGTGATTCAGATGGCAATGTCAAAAATGGGAAATCCACATTAAAAGTTTTGGGATTTAATGCACCTTTTGATCCCAATAAAAGTGTAATGGCAAAAGATATAGAGGATACAACAGGTTACAAAGTTGAATACTTTATGTTGCCGAGTGAAAATCCAGATCAAAAGTTAAACATTGAAATTGCATCAAGGGCTGACTATGATATTTTAGCATTGTCACCAAGTCAATTTTATACATTAGCTTCACAAGGAGCATTATTACCTCTAAATGATTTGTTAAATGATTATGGAGAAAATATTAAAAAGGCAATATTACCAGAAAGTTGGGAACTGACAACGTTTGATGGTGAAATATTTGGAATTCCTCAAAAAAATGAACGTGCAAATATTGAAGGTGGGTTATATGTACGAGAGGATATTTTAAATAACATGGATATTAAAATACCAACCAATTTAGATGAGTTCTATGATGCATTAGTAAAAATAAAAGAAGAAACTAATCTAGTCCCACTAACAGGGGGTCCCCAAATATGGATTCCAACCATATTCAGTGCATTTGGTCTTGCAACTGATTGGGCAGAAGTAGACGGAAGTTTAGTACCAAGATTATTAATGCCAGAAACAAAAGAATACATTGCCTTTATGAAGAAACTATATGATGAAGGATTATTAGACAAAGATTGGGCAATCAATCAACCTGCGACAGTTAAGGAAAAGTTTGCTAGTGGAAAAGCAGCATTTGTTTTTGGCTCATGGAATGATTCACCTCAACTAGTGCCGCCATTAAAGGAAAGTGAGCCAAGCTCTATTATTTCTATTGTACAACCATTAGAAGGAAAAGACGGTAGTGTTGGAATTCAAGCTAGTCAACGTTTAATGTGGATTCATGCAATACCTCGATATTCAAAAAAACATAAAGATGCTATTAATTTTATGGATAAAAAGCTACAGTTTGACAACTTCCAGTATCTTACATTAGGAGTAGAAGGTGAAACTTTTACAGAAGAGAATGATATTTATAATCCAATTCACCCATTATTCTCAGAAAAACGTCAAGATGCATGGTGGTATTTAAATGGTATGGATGAACACAAGTATCCTGATATGTGGTTAGCAAGAATTAAGAAGGATGAAAATATCTTTCACTATTTTCAAGAACTAAATAACCCTTACGATCAGTATGCTAAATCAGATCCGACTGCTTGGGCTCCTCCTATGGACTCGGAATCTAAAAATGGGCAAGCTTTAAACCAAGCTGAAGAAGATTTCTTTATTAGGTTTTTATTGGGGAATGAAGATCTAAATAGTTTTGATAATTTCATAGAAAATACATGGAAAGAAGATGGAGGAGCGGAAATTGTTAAGGAAGTAAATGATTGGTATTCAGAACAAAAGAAATGAAAATTTTTAGGGGAATGGGGAACTATCCGCCTCATCATCTATGTTAGAATAGTTTTTAGGAGAGTGATTAACTTGAAAGCACTAGTAGAAGTTAACGTCCATAAGCAAAAGGGGAGAATTAGTCCATATATTTACGGACAATACTTCGAACATTTAGAAGACTGCATCTATCCTTCTGTAATGGATAGTTGGTCGCAGAATTCGAATGAAGTAGGACTTCGACAAGATGTAATAGAAGCAGCAAAAGAATTGTCAGTTCCTATAATTCGCTGGCCAGGTGGCTGTTTTGCGGATTTTTACCATTGGGAAGATGGTATTGGTCCAAAAGAAGAAAGACCTGTACGCCGTAATTGGCATTGGGGTGGTTTGGAGTCTAATCAATTTGGAACGGATGAATTTTTGAAATGGTGCGAAGCTGTTGGAGCGGATCCGTACATTAATTTTAACTTAGGTACTGGTACATTGGATGAGGCACTTAGATGGATGGACTATTGTATTGGAACAGAAGAAACCACAGATGTACTTAGACGAAAAGCTAACGGTCGAGAAGCTCCTTACCATGTAAAGCATTGGGGAGTAGGAAATGAAACGTGGGGCTTTTGGGAAGCTGGACAAATGGATGCGTTAACATACAGCCAGAAACTACGGAATTGGGTCGAATTTATTAAAAAATATCAAGCAGATTCCAGTATTTTAGCTGTAGGTTCCAATGGAGGTCTTGATCCTGAATGGGACGCAGAGGTACTAAAACAAGCTGGAACATTTATTGATTATTTAACGATTCATAATTATGGCTTTTCAGTCGATCGTGAAAGTGGCGATGAATATTATTCAGTTGTATTTTCACCGACGTATTTTAAGAAGCAAATAGAGCAGATGATTAGTACTATAGAAGATTATGAGAAAACGTTATCATCGGACCACTACGTAAAAATCAGCATGGATGAGTGGAATATACGACATTTTATTGAGGATGAAAATGGACGCTATCATCTAAATCGAAAAAGTCCACGAAATATACAAGACGCGATTTTTGCTGCGGGAATTTTGAATACAATGATACAGTTAAGTCCACGTGTAGGAATGGCAAACTATGTGTTCCTTGTGAATGGCAACGGTGTCATGAATGTGAATGAAGAAGGTGTCGTTAAAACGCCACTTTATTATGTGTTTCAGCAATATGGACGATGGATGAACGGGGTATCGCTAGAAACAAGTATAGACAGTCCTACTAGAATTGCACCAACTCCCCAATTAATAGACCCATATTATAAAAGAGAATATACAGAAGAGGTTGTTAGCTACATCGACACTGCTGCCTCCTTGAATGACGATGGTTCGATCGTAATCTCCATCATTAATCGTCATCAAGATGAAGAGATAGATATCGAATTAGTTATTCCGAATGGGTTACAACCAACCGAAATATGGACATTAAATCACCACGATATTTACGCAGCAAATGACTTCGACAATCCAGAAAATATCCTACCAACAATAGAGAAAATAGAAGAGAAAATAACATCCTGGAAATGCCCTGCACATTCTCTCGTATTAATTAAATGTGAGCAAGAATAATAGTTTACAATCATCATACATTAGGAGTGAGAAAATGAACTATATTGTGGAACCAGAAAAGCAAGTAGAAGTGATTGCGAAACCAGATGTGTTAGTTGTAGGTGGAGGACCAGCCGGGATTGGTGCGGCAATTGCGGCAGCTCGTAACGGAGCAAAAGTTATGTTGATTGAACGTTATGGGTTTGTTGGTGGAAACTTAACGATTGCGATGGTTAATCCTATGTTCACATTCCATGATGTGAAGGGGCAGCAAGTCATACGTGGTATTGCTGGAGAATTAGTAGAACGCTTAATACAGAAAACCAGTTCTCTAGGACATGTTTCCGATATGACTTTTGATAATGCTTCTATGACTCCATTTGATCCAGAAGGTATGAAACTCGTATTGTTTGAAATGTTGCAAGAAGCGGGTGTAGAGCTGCTACTTCATTCTGTTGTAACCAATGCGATTAGAGAAAACAATGAAGTAAAAGCAGTAATCATAGAAAATAAATCTGGTAGACAAGCTATATGCCCGAAAATGGTGATTGATTGTTCAGCAGATGCTGATATTGTTGCTAGAATCGGAGCGCCTTTTATTAAGGGAAGAGAAGAAGATGGAATGATGCAGCCAGTTACATTATTCTATCGAATTGGAAACGTAAACACTGCAAATTTGAAGGCTTGGATGAAAGAAAATCGTGATTTATTGAAAGATTCACCAACAGATGAAGAAATAGATTCGAATCAAGCCTTAGCATTCCTAGGATTAAAAGATTTAGTGAAAAAAGCAATTGATGCAGGGGAAATATCGCCT
Source organism: Paenibacillus bovis (assembly GCA_007679095.1). Lineage (GTDB taxonomy): Bacteria > Bacillota > Bacilli > Bacillales > Bacillaceae_C > Lederbergia > Lederbergia graminis. The sequence continues at coordinate 2,116 of VEFU01000012.1, read as the reverse complement.
GATGCTGCACCAAGAATTTTAATGTACCAGCTTCCGAAAGAAGGACAATTCGCTGTGAATTGCACGCGGTTACAAGGTATTGACGGTACAAATGTATATGATCTAACACGAGCAGAAATGGAAACACGAAAACAGGCATGGCAAATACATCAATTTTTACAAAAGCATGTTGGTGGATTTGAAGATTCTTACATTTTGGATAGTGGGGTTCAAGTAGGGGTTCGAGAAACACGCCATATTATTGGTGATTATACAATGTATGAAGAGGATGTCCTCTCCAGTCGTAGCTTTCATGATGGAATTGCTTGTGGAACGTTTGCGATTGATATCCATCCACCCGAAGGAGAACAGCAAGTCTTCACGGGATCTGGAAAAGCCGTTTATGAAATTCCATATCGTTCGCTACTTCCGCAAGGGGTTGATAACTTATTAGTTGCCGGTAGATCGATTTCAGCCACACATGCAGCATTCGGGTCTGCTCGTGTAATGGCGACATCGATGGGAATTGGTCAAGGAGCGGGCACAGCTGCTGCACTTGCTGTGAGAAATGGACTTACCACTCGTGAGGTAGACATTGATGAAGTAAGGGGGCTACTTTTGAATCAAGGTCAGTATCTATTAGATGCAGATGTTGAAAAAATGGTAGATCCCAAACTGGTTTTAAATAGGGGAGAAGGATCTGGAGCAAATGCTAGCCATTTCAACCCATTTGCAAATAAAAATTAAATAGACATTCACAGCTTATCTACAAAGGAGCATTCAGAATGAAAATAAAAAAACTAGAATTATTTAAAGTGCCACCTCGTTGGCTATTCTTGAAGATTACAACAGATGATGGTTTGACAGGTTGGGGTGAACCTGTCATTGAAGGTCGTGCGGAAACAGTTAGAGCAGCAGTCGATGAACTAAGTAGTTATTTAATCGGTAAAGATCCACTTCGAATTGAAGACCTATGGCAAGTGATGTATCGTGGTGGTTTTTACCGTGGCGGACCAATTTTAACGAGCGCGATTTCAGGAATTGAACAAGCACTTTGGGATATTAAAGGAAAATATTATAATGCTCCAGTTTATGAATTATTAGGTGGTGCATGCCGAGACAATATAAGAGTGTACAACTGGATTGGTGGCGACCGTCCTAGTGATGTGAAGGCAGCGGCTCAAGCGCAAATTGATGCTGGCTTTACAGCTGTTAAAATGAATGGAACAGAGGAAATGCATTATATTGACTCTTTTTCAAAAATTGATGCGGTTCTAGAACGGGTGGCAGCTGTACGTGAAGTTGGTGGAAAGGATTTTGGGATAGGGATTGACTTTCATGGTCGTGTACATAAATCTATGGCCAAAATTCTTGCCAAAGAACTGGAGCCATTTCGTCCGATGTTTATTGAAGAACCAGTTTTACCGGAGAACAATGAGGCTCTTAAAGAAATAGCAAAATATACATCCACGCCAATAGCAACAGGCGAAAGAATGTATACACGCTGGGGTTTTAAACAGCTTCTACAAGATGGAATTGTAGATATTATTCAACCGGACGTATCCCATGCAGGAGGGATATTAGAAACTCGTAAAATTGCTGCGATGGCAGAGGCCTATGATATTGCGATGGCACCACATTGTCCATTAGGACCTATTGCACTTGCTGCTTGCCTGCATGTAGACGCGTGTTCACCAAATGCATTCATTCAAGAACAAAGTTTAGGTATTCACTATAATGAAGGAAGCGATCTATTAGATTACTTGTTGGATGCGAGAACATTCAAATATGAAAATGGTTCCGTGTCACTACCAACAGGACCAGGGCTCGGTATTAATATGAATGAGGAGAAAATCCGCGAAGTGGCAGCAATTGGCCATGACTGGAAAAATCCTGTTTGGCGCAATGTTGATGGTACAGTCGCCGAGTGGTAATGGATTTAATAAAGCAATAACTTGTGAGATTTGAATAACATCTCTCATTAATTGCACAATGTATATGAAAAAAAGGATAGGTGAACAGCATATGTAAAGCTGACTTCACCTATCCTTTTTAGTTTTATCCTGAATCCGTGATAAAAAGTAGTGGTTTCAGTGATTTTGATAAATCCTAATTTTCTTTCATCTTATTGCTTTTT
>VEFU01000129.1 GCA_007679095.1 Paenibacillus bovis | reverse complement strand
GAATCAATTTCATAAATTAAACCCTTAGAGCCCCAAGGTTTTTGAGACGTAAAAAAAGGAGTACCTCCCCAAAATGTCGAAATGAGTAAGTAGCGACACAAAACTCAATGACTGGAGGAAGACTCCCTATGACTATTATACGACAAGGAAGCCTTTTTGGACTACAAGAATTATATGATTTAGAACCTACCCAACGATTTGATGCTATTTTTTCAGCGGTTGACATCGATCCTATCATTGCCTCGCTCGCAAAGAAATCGCGTTTTGGTAGACCTGTGAACCTTAACTACAGGGCGATGGTTTATTCCTTAATTGCTAGAATTTCAGAACGAATTTCATTCATTAAAGATTTAGTAAAGCGACTAAGGAATGACATGATTTTCCGTCTGGACTGCGGTTTTTTAGTATCTGACACTATTCCATCCGAGGCTGCTTATTCGAGAATGATTACAATCATTAGTGAATCAAACGTGCTGGAAGAGGTTCAAGAAATTCTTATTCATCAAGCCATCACGGAAGGATTTATTACCGATGATACAGTCGCCATTGATGCTACCCATTTTGAAGCCAAAGATCAGGCACCTCCGAAGGAGGAACAACCCAAAATTGAACCCAAAAAGCGTGGTCGCAAGTCAAAGGAAGAACGAGAACAATGGATGATTGAAAAGGCAGAACGTGAAGCGAGTCTTCCCCTTTTTGAAAAGAAAATTGAAGATCAATTAGACGTTCCTTTAGCCGAACTCCGTTCTGAAATTCCCGAAGATCC
>VEFU01000128.1 GCA_007679095.1 Paenibacillus bovis | reverse complement strand
AATTATAACAAATAAAGGGCTGGCAAAGTTCTCAACTTTTCTTTGCATTTTTCTCAACTTTTCACTTGCAAAATACACCAAAGTTTATTTTTGATGTTCCACTCCAAGAAGCGTCTAACATCGCTCTATAAATATATGAATTCTGAGTCTCGCCCGCTCTAAGAATCATAAGCATTCCAAACCATTTTCCATCCTGACATGTACCTTCAAATGGACCAGTACAACTCATTATGCTTATACCATCATCTACAATATTATAATTACCAATTTCTTCTTCAGAAACTCCTGAATTTTTTAGATCATCTATTTGAATCTCTTTAACTTCTTGTTTATTAAATGGAGTAATTTCATATACATTTCCATCACTTGCTATATATTCATTTTTCATAGTTACATTTGCATCTACTAGTTTTCCCCCTAAACTAACAAGATATCGCTTAGTTTCTAGAGTTTTACTAGCTATGTATTGACTAGGATAACCAATTTCAGTAAGAATTGCGTCCAAATGCTTCTCAGAAAGATAGGCATTATATTCAATAGGTTTAACCCTGCCATCTTCATATAACTCTATAATTAGACCGTCTTCCAATTCTTTTGTTATAGTTTGTGTCTCTGAAACAGGTTCTGAAGCAAATACAGTTGAATTAATAGGTACTACCATTAATGTAATGGCTAATAATGGAATCAAAAGTTTCTCCTGAATCCGTGATGAAATCATTCCTAAATTCACCTCCAAAGCCTGATATAATAATGTTATCAACGAGTTTAA
>VEFU01000127.1 GCA_007679095.1 Paenibacillus bovis | reverse complement strand
AGGCAAAAAACAATAAGTGCGATAAATACTTGGTTTTGAATCGCCCATTCGCTCTGACCGTAAAACTTCTTAATGCTGAGATGTTGTTTGATCCATTTGAAGAACAATTCAATTGCCCAGCGTGATTTGTACATTTCTGAAATCTCTTCGGCACTTAAATCAAAACGATTTGTAATTAAATGGAGTTCATTTCCCTTTGAATCCAAGACCTTTATCAGGCGAAAATAATTTTCAGCACGGTTTTGTGTAGTACCAATTAAGACCATTTGGTCTGATAAAACAGGCATATTTTCGGGCAACTTAAAGTTGTAAACTTCCCGTATGACTGCGTTTTTCCGCAGCCTTGAAAGGAAAAAGTAGCCCTCATCGGTCATGCGGTCAAAACGTTCGTAGTCTAAGTAACCACGGTCGAACACATACATGCATTCTTTGTCATCTACCATAATTTCAAGCTGGCCTCGGTCATGTTCTTTTGCAGTTGTCATTACGGCTTTTTCTGGGTAAGAAGTGCCTTTTTCCATAAATACAAGACGCAGATGCAGTTTCACTCCTGCCTTTGTTTTGCGGAATTTTGCCCATTTATGATTCGTCAAATTCAGTGGCAAAGTGCTAGAATCAATAATTTTTAATGGCATTACAAGTTTCGTATAATGCGTTTTGGCATGAATTTGTGATACTAAATCGAGAAACAGTCTTTGGAAAAGGTCGGGATTCAGCCCATTTAATCGTCGTGATAACTGAGAAATACTAATAGAATCAAGGTCGATAG
>VEFU01000125.1 GCA_007679095.1 Paenibacillus bovis | reverse complement strand
AACCTACGGAAACACATCTTGGAACAATGGGAATCTATGAAGATGGAACTCCTTGAGGGGACTTATGAACCGCAACCCGTCCGGAGGGTCGAAATCCCGAAACCTAATGGTGGCGTGCGATTATTAGGTATCCCAACCGTGACAGATCGTCTCATTCAACAAGCTATTGCTCAAGTATTAACCTCTCTATATGACCCAACATTTTCAAACCATAGTTATGGGTTTCGACCAAATCGAAGTGCCCATGACGCGGTAAGGAAAGCAAAAGGATATATACAGGAAGGTAATCGTTGGGTAATTGATATCGACTTGGAGAAATTCTTTGACAGAGTAAACCATGACAGACTTATGGGGACACTTGCAAAACGAATCAAAGATAAACGACTACTTAAGTTAATCCGTAAATATCTGAAATCGGGCATCATGATAGATGGTATTGTGACAGTCAGTGAAGAAGGAACTCCACAAGGAGGACCTCTCAGTCCTCTCCTTTCAAACATTGTCCTTGATGAACTTGATAAGGAGCTAGAAGAAAGAGGTCATAAATTTGTCCGATATGCCGATGACTGTAACATCTATGTGAAAACAAAGAAAGCAGGCAATCGGGTTATGAAATCTATTACTTCATTTATTGAAGGGAAACTTAAGTTGAAAGTTAATCTAAGTAAATCCGCAGTAGACCGTCCTTGGAAGAGGAAATTTCTGGGGTTTAGCTTTACTCCGCATAAAGAACCGAAGGTTCGAATAGCCAAAGTGAGCATAGAACGGATGAAGGACAAAATCCGTGA
>VEFU01000124.1:371-795 GCA_007679095.1 Paenibacillus bovis | reverse complement strand
GATTTTTCTCCTTTTGGGAATCATACAACGACTTTGATTCCCATCCTGTAGGGATTTTTCTCCTTTTGGGAATCATATAACGCACTTTGATTCCCTTCCTGAAGAGATTCTTCATTCTTCGGGAATCAAACATAATTCTCTCTTACTGAATAGTGACTGTAATTAATCATTTTCTTAATCATGGTATCTAATCCACTTGAATAGATACCTAATGTTCATATTCCTATTCATTAGGGATTTATTCAGCCACAATAGTGACCTCTTTTGAATTTTTTCTTATTATTGGTCACTATTCAGGCATAATAGTGACCTCTTTTGCTTTTTTTCATACTATTGGGCACTATTCAGGCATAATAGTGACCTCTTTTGCTTTTTTTCATACTATTGGGCACTATTCAGGCATAATAGTGACCTCTTTTGCTTT
>VEFU01000124.1:0-282 GCA_007679095.1 Paenibacillus bovis | reverse complement strand
TCTTTTGCTTTTTTTCATACTATTGGGCACTATTCAGCCTCAATAGTGACTTCTTCCACTCTTTTTCTTTATCATGAGCACTATTCCCTCTGAATAGATACCTTAATTCAATTCTCCCATTAATTCGGGCTTTATTATATAACTGGTTTTCTTCATTCCTTTTTCCAAAACGCAAAAAAGCCACCTTCCTCAGAAGATGACTTTTATTTGCCTGGCAACGTCCTACTCTCACAAGGGCGAACCCTCACTACCATCGGCGCGCGAGCTTAACTTCCGTGTTCG
>VEFU01000123.1 GCA_007679095.1 Paenibacillus bovis | reverse complement strand
AGATGATTGGGGTGAAGTCGTAACAAGGTAGCCGTATCGGAAGGTGCGGCTGGATCACCTCCTTTCTAAGGAATATAAAAGTGTCTGTGGGACACTTTAAAATAAACGCATTCGTTTCGTTCAGTTTTGAAGGTTCAAATCCTTCACACATTCATATGTGGGCCTGTAGCTCAGCTGGTTAGAGCGCACGCCTGATAAGCGTGAGGTCGGTGGTTCGAGTCCACTCAGGCCCACCATCCCACATTTTACTTACTTGAATGGGGATTTTATTGTCTAAAGGGGCCTTAGCTCAGCTGGGAGAGCGCCTGCCTTGCACGCAGGAGGTCAGCGGTTCGATCCCGCTAGGCTCCACCAATCGTTCTTTGAAAACTAGATAATATGAGAAGAAACAATAAACCGAGAAACGTTCACCTTATGGAGTATTTCCATAAGAACATGTAGTACCTTTTAATAACGAACGGGCAAGGAGAAGCGAGAAGATCAAGGAAGCAAGTGAAAGAGCACCGGAACGTATTTATTAAATATGTGAGGATGCGATGGAACGCAGCTGACGCAGATATTCGACGCTTATCATTGCACGGATGATTAAGTTAGTAAGGGCGCACGGTGGATGCCTTGGCACTAGGAGCCGATGAAGGACGGGACTAACACCGATATGCTTCGGGGAGCTGTAAGCAAGCTTTGATCCGGAGATTTCCGAATGGGGGAACCCACTGCCCGTAATGGGGTAGTATCCATTTCTGAATACATAGGAAATGGAAGGCAGACCCGGGGAACTGAAACATCTAAGTACCCGGAGGAAGAGAAAGAAAA
>VEFU01000122.1 GCA_007679095.1 Paenibacillus bovis | reverse complement strand
GGCAAGCCTCTTTTTTATGAGTGCAATGTTCTAAGATTTTGATTGCAAAACTCTCTACTTTCATTTTGCACTAAACACCATATGGTTTTTTTAGTATTTTCGGTTCTGTAGGATTTATAAAGTTGATCTAGATCGAGAAGACACTTCTTGATTTTTAAAAGGAAAATTTCACAAAAGCAATTGACAATATATTACAGTACATTATATAATTTATTTATTGATCAATAAATAATTAAAAGGATGATGGTCTTGGCTGTTCGTAAAGATAAAAGAGAACTAATTATTGAAAACGCTTTGGTGGTTTTCGCTGAGAAGGGATACTATAGAGCAACGACTGCGATGGTAGCGAAGGCTGCAGGAGTAACACAGCCATATGTTTTCCACTTTTTTGAAAACAAGGAGGAATTATTTAAGACAGTTATTGATCGTGCGTTTAGCCGTATTTATGATACGTTTGCTGAAGTTGAAGCACCTGCTGATCAATTAATTGAAACTATGGGAAGAGAGTTTAGTCAAATCATTCAAACTCATCGTGATGAGGTGTTGATGGTCATGCAAGCTCATTCAATATCAGAATATGGCATTCGCGAACATGTTCGTAATTTGTTTCTTAAAATTTTTGACTCCTTAACACTGAAATTTGAAAGAGCAGGAATTCCTAATGCAAAAGCGACAGCAGCTCATTTTATTGGCACAGGTTTACTTATTACAGTTGCAGAAGTATTGAATTTGCCACAATTGATTGATGGAAAAAGGATGTAGTGAGGGGGTTTTAAAACTTACACGGCACAACTAACACAATGAGTTAGTTGTGCTCGTTCCATTTGCTTTCAATATTGTTTAAATATGCA
>VEFU01000121.1 GCA_007679095.1 Paenibacillus bovis | reverse complement strand
AGCGTTCGTCCTGAGCCAGGATCAAACTCTCATTGAAGTTTGTAGCTCAAAATTGCTGGTCTTACTTAATTATTGTTTAACGCTTCGTTTCGTTCAGTTTTCAAAGATCAAACTTTAGGTTTTTTTGGAGCGGGTGAAGGGAATCGAACCCTCATCATCAGCTTGGAAGGCTGAGGTTTTACCACTAAACTACACCCGCATTATAATTATGAAATTTAAAATGGCGCGCCCGAGAGGAGTCGAACCCCTAACCTTTTGATCCGTAGTCAAACGCTCTATCCAATTGAGCTACGGGCGCTCTGTTTTGGTGCGGTCGAGAGGACTTGAACCTCCACCGGGAAACCCCGACTAGGCCCTCAACCTAGCGCGTCTGCCATTCCGCCACGACCGCTTATCTTTAATTTCTCTTTTTAAGAACAAGGTATATATTATCAGTTTCGGAAGACAATGTCAACACTTTTTTATTAGTTATTTTTAATGGTGAGCCATGAAGGATTCGAACCTTCGACCCTCTGATTAAAAGTCAGATGCTCTACCGACTGAGCTAATGGCTCATGACTGGGCTAGCTGGATTCGAACCAACGAATGACGGAGTCAAAGTCCGTTGCCTTACCACTTGGCTATAGCCCAATAACATGACGGTCCCGACGGGAATCGAACCCGCGATCTCCTGCGTGACAGGCAGGCATGTTAACCGCTACACCACGGGACCTGAAAAGATGTAATACGAAAGCCGATAATATAAGCAGCTTTGTGAATAATCACATCGCTGCTTATATTGTGCACGAACTTTCTATGATGACCCCTACGGGATTCGAACCCGTGTTACCGCCGTGAAAGGGCGGTGTCTTAACCGCTTGACCAAGGGGCCT
>VEFU01000120.1 GCA_007679095.1 Paenibacillus bovis | reverse complement strand
GTTAATTTAGCTTGTAATTCCATGCTTTTCAGACCGTACCCCCTGGCACGATCTAACCCATGAAAATTCTTCATCTCGCCATTTTTCCATTCTTGGCAAGACCTGTTCTTGTATTTTTCTTTAAATTCATCCGTCTTTTGTTGCTGGCTGTATTCATAAAACTCGGGTGTATTGACACTGATTTCTAGTATTCTGCTTACTGTACCAGCTGACTTTATACAAACATCCCTTAACGGACAATCTCTACATTTTTCCCTTTCAAAATAATATTTGTAAGTTTCTCTTCCGTTTTTTTTCTTTTTATAGACTTTTTTTAATGTTTTATTTCCTTGTGCACAAAACCATTCATCGGAATCTTTGTTGTAACTATATAGTTCCTCATCAATCTTGTAGGCCATCTCACTTACCGGTATGTATGCCTTTGCTTTCACTTCATCTATCTTATCTAAAATTGGTTTTCTAAAATATGCCTTATCTCCATAGACTTCGTCTATGGTTATGCCACTTTTCTTTGTTAATTCTAATAATTTATCAAATACAGTTCCATCTACATATGCCCCATTATCAACATGTACTGCTGTAATAATTCTCTCTTCTGTTGTCATCATATATTCCGTTTTGTATCCAAAGAAATGAGATGTTTTACTTTTATGTCCAACTCTAGCTTCCTGGTCTACGATAGAACGAACCCCTTTTTGTTCCAAAAATTTGGGGTCGTCTAATATTCTTCTAGCGTTATCTAGTACTTCTTTCGTTTTTGGGTTGTTTTCTTTTTTAATAGTTTCCTCTACATTTGTGATGGTCTCTAGTAGGTAGGATTTCATTGTTGCCTTTGCTTCTTTAGGGTCCTCAATTTCTTTATAATTAGGGATTTCCTGATTAAGTCCCTCAGGGACTTGCCCGTTTTC
>VEFU01000011.1 GCA_007679095.1 Paenibacillus bovis | reverse complement strand
ATTCATCTCCCACCTTATCTTTGGGCTTAAGCCCTTCACGAGCTTGAAGAGGGAGTCTTTTTTCGGGGGATGATAAAAGTAAACATCAAAAAAGGAATATAGCTGGAACAACACACTATATTCCTACTAAAATTATTATTTATTTCTCATTTTCTTTACCTCATCATACACAAATTGCACTTGTGGACCTACAATGACTTGGATACTATTTTGTCCAACAATATTGATACCAGGGACACCAGTACTCTTTATCTTCTTTTGATCCACTGTATCCATATCTTTTACCTCGACACGTAGGCGAGTGGCACAATGATCCACCGCAGTTACGTTAGCATCTGATCCTAGTCCTTCGTATATTTTTCTGGCCATTATTGCATATTTATCCCCTTCTGCATTTGTATCTTCTTCAACAGCATCCTCGATGATTTCTTCTGAATCATCTTCTCTTCCAGGAGTTGTTAAGTTGAACTTTGCGATTAAGAAGCGGAATAACAAATAATAAATTACTGCAAACACTAAACCTTGAACTAATAACATATAAGGACTATTTGCAAGTGGTAACCTAGAGCTTAGGAAAAAGTCTACGAAACCGGCACTAAAACCAAATCCGGCGGTCCAATGGAAAAATGCTGCAATTCCTAGCGATAGCCCTGTTAACACTGCATGAGTGACATATAAAGCAGGCGCTACAAACATAAACGCGAACTCTAGCGGCTCTGTAACACCTGTAAAGAAAGAAGCAAACCCTGCTGCTAACATCAAAGATGCAGTATCTTTCTTTTTTTCCTTCTTTGCTGAATGGTACATAGCAAGTGCTGCTGCTGGTAAACCAAACATCATAACCGGGAAGAATCCAGCTTGGTACATACCTGTTACACCTTTTTCCCCTTTACCAGCCCAGAAGTTTGCAATATCATTTATTCCTGCAACATCAAACCAAAATACTGAGTTTAATGCATGGTGAAGGCCTGTTGGAATTAATAAACGGTTAAAGAAACCATATAGCCCAGCACCAATATATTCTAAATTACTAATTGCATTACCAAAGGAAACGAGTGCTGAATAGATGACTGGCCATGCAAAAAATAGTACTAAAGAAACAAGCAACATAGAAACCGCTGACATTATTGGAACTAAACGCTTTCCACTGAAGAATGCTAATGCGTCTGGTAATTTTACATGACTGAAACGGTTGTACATAATTGAGGCTACAATACCTGAAATAATTCCGATAAATTGATTCTCTATTTTTCCAAATGCTGCATTTACATCTGCTTCCTCAATTCCTTGTAACATAGCAACAGACTCAGTTGATAGAAGTGTTGTTGTAACTAAATAGGCAACAAGACCACTTAAGGCAGCAGATCCATCCTTATCTTTTGACATCCCCAATGCGACACCGACAGCAAATAGTATCGACATATTATCGATAATCGATTGGCCTGATTTAATTAAGAAAGCGGCTATTGGACTCCCTGCTCCCCATCCCTCTGGATCAATCCAATAACCAATACCCATTAGAATAGCCGCAGCTGGTAGAACCGCAACAGGTAACATAAGCGAACGACCAATATTTTGAAGATACTTCATAATAGAAATTTCCTCCCATCTTTTCAAAAATATAATTGCAGTCTTTCCCGTTATGTTTTCCCAAATATTAGTATGAATACACTTTATTCACTATTACAAACAAAAAGACATCGTGAAAAAAGTTTTACCCCTTTTTCACGATGTCTTTATTTAATACAGTTAACCAGGGCCTACTATTTTCCCAGTGAATGTTGACTGGGATATGAAAAGCTTCTGAAAGTAATTGATTAGTAACTACTTCCTCTTTTGGTCCTGCGGCTACTACTTGTCCTTTATTAAGTAGGAGAACATGTGTGATTTCCTTCGTTATTTCTTCGATATGATGTGTAACATATAGTACATGGCATTGTTCCTTGACTACTTCTTGTACGAGTGATAATACTTCTTCACGAGAGAGTACATCAAGCCCGGAGCATGGTTCATCAAAAATGAGTATTTTCGGATCGCTCATCAATGCTCTTGCTATTAGCACCCTTCTTTTTTCCCCTTGTGACAGATATTGATATGGTTTTCTTAATAAATAATCTAACCTCAGTTTTGTCAATATTCGTTCTGCTTTTTGCCAATCAACATCAGAAACATGTTCATATATCCCAAAACTAGCAAACTTACCACTTACGACAATCTCTTCTACCGTTTCATAGTCCATCACTTGTGAAAAACGCTCAAGGGAACTACTTACATACCCTATTTCCTTACGTAACTCTGGTAGGTTTGTGCTTCCAAATATATTTCCTAATACAGAAACCTCACCAGTTGTAGCAAAATGATAGCCAGTAATTATATTAAGAAGCGATGTTTTACCAGAGCCATTCAACCCAAGTATGGCCCAGTGCTCCCCCTCATTCACTTCCCAATTTACATTCATTAATATTTCATTACCATTTTTCCTAAGTGAAACATCATGCAATGTTATTACTTTACTCATCTAATCCATCCTTATAAACTAGCGTTTTCTAATACCTTTGCCATTAATTGTGCATTGGGATAGTTCACTTCTTGATATTGTTGTATCACTCGTTCTACATCATAATTAACACGGACAATCGATGTTTGGAAGCTACTTTCCTCCACATCAACTATGGCATAGGATGACTTTCGTGTTCCATCAAATGGAAGTCCAACACTACCAATATTCATCACACATTTTCCTTTTATATAGCGAATATATGGTTTATGAATATGGGCATATATCGAGATGTCAGTCCCTTCTACAAGTAATTTTTCCTCGATAGTCGCATCAGTTTCTGAAGGTAGAACAATATCAAATAAGCTACTTGGTGTTGCATGGAAAGCATGAATGTTCATCCCATTATGAGAAAAGTTGATATTAGTTGGTAGCTGTTGTAAATACTCAATGTCTTCACTATCTAGCTGCGCATAAATCCATTCTCGCTCCTGTGTCATCATATCAAAAGCTTGGTCCGGAACTTCTCCTGCTTTCACGCCACGTACGACCCACTCATCTGCATTCCCTTTAATTACTTCGCAGTTTAATGATTGAACAAGTTGCAACGCGCGCTTCGGTTCCGGTCCACGATAGCAAATGTCTCCCAGAACAAAAACCTTATCGACATTTCGAGTTTCGATATCCTTCATAACTGCATCAAGTGCAATGGCATTACCATGAATATCGGAAATAAATGCAAGTCTCATTTTCAGCACCTCTTATCTTTATTTTTTAAGAGCATAGCTAATTTTGGAAAAAAATTCAATTATTTATTGTGTTAAAAAACTGTGTTGCCCAGCTGTGTATAAATCACGCCAAATGCGATTTAATGTTGATGATTCCATAACAGCTTCCATCCCTAACATTCGGATTAGCGATTGAACACCATCGAAGGTTGCTTGAGCTGACTGCTTACATGTAGAACTAAAAGCTTCTAATTCTTCCTCTAATAAAGAGATGCCGGCTTCATGATTATTCCACGATGAGGTGATTCCACTATAAAAATTGTCTACGGCACCTTTATATACACTTTCTTGCTCTTTTATTTTATCGGTTACATTACTGAATCGTAATTCTGACCACCTATCCTTGTTCTTTTCAGCAATTGCTGTTGCTTCTTCATAAAAATGTTCCCCTATCCCAAGGCAAACTGCTGCAAAGGATGCTTGCGAAAATTGAACGAATGGGAAACTATGTACAAGTCCTTTAAAATTGTTTTTTATTTCAAAAATACTAAAAGTGCGATCCTCAGGTACTAGGGCATTCTCCACTTTTATCGTGTGGCTCCCAGTAGCCTTTAATCCAAATGCATCCCAATCCTCTACTACTTGAACTTGCTCTTTCATTAATATAAAACTAACAATCTCATCATCGTCTGTCATACAATTAGCGGTAAAAAACGATGCAAATTGAGAACCACTGCAATATCTCCATGTACCATTTACGATATATCCATCATCCGTTTTGACTCCTTTTCCAGTTGGATGCCCGCTCCCAGCAAGAACAGCATTTTCAGGTGTAAAAAGTTTATCTGCCCATTCTTCTGTGAAGTTAGCAACAAACATACCTCCACCTGATCCAATCGTCGTTAGCCAGCCAATATTGCCATCAATAGCCGCTGTTTTTTGAAAAACTTGAACTGCTTCTGGTAGTGTAAGCATTCTTCCACCTAATGTTTCTGGAACAAATAACTTAAATAATTTCTCCGCATACATCCAGTCTAGAACTTCTGCAGGCACTTCTCTTTTTTGATCCATATGTTTGGAATGACTTCTTAACTTATTAATAGTTTCTTTTGTAAACATGTTAACCTCCTAAGAATTGCATCATAATTTTAATATTAAAATAGTTTCAGATGAAAAGCTAATTGAATGATAGCCTCATTTATGAGAAGTCCGTTTCTACGCGAGAGTATTATTCCCTGTCTAGGAAATTTACCACGTCTACGTAAATTGCATTTCAACCCTATTTATTTTTAGCTACTCTGCAAGTATTTTTCAGTTAATACGAATCTCGAACTCGATTCCGCGAGTATTACCCCCGATTTCTCTAATATCCTACACCTTTCAACCCTTAAGTACAAAAAAAGCACTCCTACTCATGTAGAAACGCTTTAATCTCTTAATATTCGTTTTAAAAATTGTTGTGTTCTTACTTCTTTTGGTGCTGCAAATATTTCGTCAGGTGTTCCTTCTTCCACAATCACGCCATCATCCATAAAGATTACTTTATTAGCTACATCCCTCGCAAAGGACATTTCGTGGGTGACTACGAGCATTGTTTTCCCCTCATTCGCTAAAGTTCTCATCACTTCTAATACTTCTCCGACTAGTTCTGGGTCAAGTGCAGATGTTGGTTCATCGAAAAGTATAATATCTGGGTTGACTGCTATTGCTCGAGCAATACCTACCCTTTGTTGCTGGCCACCAGAAAGTTGAGAGGGATAGGCATCATATTTATCAGATAGCCCTACTTTATCAAGTGCTTGCTTACCAATTTCTATTGCTTTCGCTTTTGGAATTTTCCTTCCAACAACTAAACCCTCTGTTACATTACCAAGTGCCGTTTTGTTATTAAATAAACTGTAATTTTGAAAAACAAAAGCTGTTTTTTTGCGAATGGCTAAAATATCTTTCTTACGAGCTTTATTAAAACTCGTTTCTATATTATCTACCTTTATTTCCCCTTCATCAGCACGTTCTAAAAAATTAATGCAACGTAGGAAAGTTGTTTTTCCTGAACCACTTGGACCTAAAATTACGGTTACGTCACCTTTTTGAATTTGAACGTCTACTCCCTTTAAGATTTGATTTTTTCCAAAGGATTTGTGGATATTTTTTATTTGTAACATCATTACTGCCCCCTATCTTATCAGGCAATGACTAATTTATATTTAGACAAGCGTTTTTCATATAACTTAAATAAGAATTCAACTAGACTACAAATAATCAAATATACTAAAAATATATCTATATATGCTTCTACATAATTGTAACCCGGGTTGGCTGCTACTTGTGCTCTTAACGTAATCTCATGTAGTGACATCGCGTAACCAAGGGAAGTCGCCTTAATTAAATTGACAGTTGCTGTACATATATTTGGTAGTGCAACAACTAATGTTTGTGGAATAATGATTCTTCTAAATGCTTGCAGAGTTGTTAATCCCACTGCCATCGCTGCTTCTAACTGCCCTTTACTAACAGTACTAATCGCAGATCGAAATACTTCAATTAGAATTGCAGTCGTATTTAAGGAAAACACGATAAATGCATACCAAATTGGATTTACATCATACACCTTCATTCCAACATCGTATTTTTGGAAAATCTCCTCTAACAAGATTGGCACACTATTATAGATAATAAAAATTTGAACAATGACTGGTGTACCACGGACAAAAGAAACATACACACTTGAAAACTGACTCAATATCGGTAATCTATTTATTCTCGTTAAGGCGAGTAAAAAACCTAATGGTAGTGCAATCGTCATTGCTACAACAGTAATCAATAACGCAATCGGCACACCAGATAAAGCTACAAAAAATGTATCTATTAAAAACTCAAAATCAAGTTGACTAGACATATTCTCACCTACTTACACACTCTTAATGACTTGTTTACCTTTACTAAATAGCTTTTCTAACAAGGAAAAGAACTGCTCTATTGCGATTGATAAAATCCAATAAATGATAGAAATAGCGATATAAATTTCCAGAGCATGCGAATTATAATTGCCTGCGATGATTAAATTAGCTTTCCCCATCACATCGATAAGTCCAATCGTGTAAGCTAAAGATCCTTCTTTCATTAATTCCAATAAAGCATTCCCAAAATTAGGTAGTGCTACAACAAATGCTTGCGGTACGACAATACGCCAATATGCTTGCTTATTACTTAACCCTACACTAACTGCTGCTTCGAATTGACCTTTATCTATTGATTCATAAGCAGAGCGAATAACCTCCGACATTATTGCCCCAAATTGTAGTGTAAAAGTTAGTACAACAAAAAAGATCTTATCCCAATCATTAATATCAATTCCAATATTGCTTATTAATGCAGGTACACCATAATACACTAAAAATAAGAGGACAATGGATGGTGTACATCTCAAAACAGTTGTATAGCCATTTGCTATTTTTCTAGCAATTTTACTATTTCCAACTTTCATAGCTGCCAACATGAATCCTAATAATGTCCCAAACAGCACGGTTAGAATGACAACCCAAAATGTTACTTTTAAATAAGGTATTAACATCGGAAATGCGCCCCATAGATAGGAAGCATCAAAATACTTTTCCATATTCCCACCAGCTTTTATGTGATATTGACGGAATAATCATCTACATATTTTCGTTGAATGCATGGAGTTGATGACACTTACATATTTCGTCATCCAACTCCATGCCCTACAATTATCTTTCTACCTTCTCCAGCACTTCAAATAAATCTCTGCCATAAAACTGCTTCATTAATTCATTTAGTTTCTTATCTTCTTTCAATTTCTTTATCGCTTCGTCATACGCATCCGCGAATTTTTGTTCTTCTTTATTAAATAGTGGCCATGTTTTAATAACGGCGAATTCGTTATAAACCACTTCATCAACAAGATTATGATATGGTCCATCCTCTGCGAGTACTTGTTTTTCAAACGGTCCTTCAATAGAAACTCCACCGTCTACCCGTCCTTCATTTACCCACTGGATGACATCAACAGAAAATGCATCACCAGCTTGTAGCTTTACTGGATTATCAGGATTTGCTTTGTTATATTCGTCAATCACTGTGTATTGTGCATTATTAGCTGCTATTGGTGCTAGTGTCATATTTTCAGAGGCAAACTGCTTGAGCGTTTTAATATGTTTATTCTCTTTTTTCAACACAAGCCCCGTACTACTCAAGCCAAGGAATTCTTCTGGATAGATAAATTTTTTTGTTCTTTCTTCTGTCCAAAACGCATTTTTGACACCAACATGGTATTTCCCTTGTGTTACACCAATTAGTAGATCTTCATTTGTCGTTCCTACATATTCAAATTCATAATCAGGAAGTAATTCGTCGACTAATTTCATCACTTCAACGTCATAGCCAGTTGCATTTCCGTTTTCATCCAACCATGAGATTGGTTTGGATGCTTGATCATATGCTACTTTTATTTTTCTTACACCAGAATCACTTGATGCCTCATCTGCTCCACAACCTGTTAATAGTACGAGTAATCCAAACGCTAATACAATTCCACTTATTATTTTTTCCATCATTCTTTAGCTCCTTTTCTCTTTTTCTTAGTTGTTCATTACGAATTGTTTTTATCTGCTTCAAGTGCTGCAACTGCTAGCATTTTTATCGTCATATCATCCATAGGAGGATTATGGAGACCAGCTCTTACATCACGGTAATAACGCTGCAATGGATTACTTAGTTGTAAACTTTTTGCTCCTACCACTCGCATTGCTTTATCTACGATCGTGATTGCCGAATTTGTAACTGTATGTTTTACTACTCCTAGTTCATTTGTTAAATGTTGGCGCCGGGATTCATCATCATACGCATCTGCCACACTATAAATTAAATGCCTCGCTCTCGTAAGCTCTAATTCTATTTCACCAAGTGTTTGTTGTACGTTTGGTAATTCTGCAATAGGTGTTTTCAGACTATTTGGTTGATGACGATTTGCGAAGTGAACAGCATAATCTCTTGCTGCCTGTGCAACACCAAGATAAGTAGCTGGAATATGTAACATCCAACCATTAAATTTCTTCGCACTGGAGCGATCAGGTAGTTCCACCAATTTCGTTTCATTTACTTCCACATTTTCAAGTACGAGATCATGACTACCTGTTCCTCGCATGGCAATTACGTTCCATGTTTCATCAATGGACAGACCTTCAAGATCCTTATGTAGGAGGAAGAATCCTACCTTCTGTTTTTCTTCAATCCATGCAGATGTAAGGAAATAAGTTAATACAGGTGAAGCTGTAGTAAATGTTTTACGTCCATTAATAATCCACTTTCCATTCTTTTTGATTGCATTTGTACCTGGACGTCCACCTCTTGTTGGGCTTCCTGTTTGCGCCTCACTAACTGAACGATTAATGATGGCACCATTAACTATTTCATTTGCTAATAGTTCCAAATTTTCATCTGTCCACGATTTATTTTCATAAAGATCCCCAATTGTTCCTAAGCTCCAACCAATCGAGAGTGCAGTACTTGCATCATAGCTTGCAAGTGTTTCTTGCAGTAATACCATGTCATATACCTTTAAACCATGCCCACCATATGACTTAGGTAAAGTAATACTCGGATAACCTATTTCAACTAATTCTTGAAAATTCTCTACTGGAAAAATAGAATTTTCATCTATATAAGCTGAACGACTCTTAAACGTATCCTCTTTCTCTTTTAAAACTTCCAACCATTTCTTTTGTGTTTCATTTTTAATAAATAAATCCATTTAAAATTCCCCCTCACTCTATTTATATAATTCTTATTGGATTAGTGTGATTTTATTGCAAAAAAATTCACTTATAAAAAATGTAAAATTAATGGTATTGTAAATATTACCAATTGTCAACAGGTAAATACGACTATATTTATCGGAAAAAGCGGGTATTTATTAGTTAACATACAAAAAAGTGACCAAAAGCCACTTTTTCGACTTATTGGTCACTTCTTCATTTACTGTTTAACCCCAGTATATATGTGTACAGCATCTCGTAAAAATTCTGCAGTACCTGGTTGCTCTTTATCATAATAGGCCGTAAACCTCTCGTCATCTACATACATTTGAGCAACACCAGCATGTGCCTCTTTCGTATAATTCGGCCAATAATAACAAAGCCATTGTTTATGCAAATCAGCAGCTTTTTGTGCTAAATCACTAGCAGGATCTCCTGTTGCAAATGCTTGTGCCAAGGTTTTATGAAGCTCCTCAGAAAGTTTAGTTAACTCTTCATGCTCCGCTTCGGTCATATTTAACACTTTTTCATTTGATTTATTAACCGTTTCATCCCCATACTTTTCACGAATCTCTTTCCCGTATTTCTTTTCGTTATCATCAACTAACTTTTTCTTAAAACCTTCAAATTTTTCTTTATCAGACATTGTAATTCTCCCTTCATTTACAGCAATTGTCTTTTCAACATTTACAATTAACGCATCCAATTGCGCTCTTTTTTCCATAAGTTTTTCATGATGCTCTTTTAGTGCCTTTACTTCATGAAAGTGAGGTGATGAAATAATATCTTTAATTGCATCTAAGTTCACACCTAATTCTCTGTAAAAAAGAATTTGTTGTAGGCGATCAACTTCAGCTTGCCCGTAAATTCTGTATCCTGATGAATTGATTCTTGCCGGCTTAAGAAGGTCAATCTCATCATAATACCTTAATGTTCTCGTGCTAATCCCCGCCAACTTTGCTAACTTTTGCACTGTATATTCCATTGGCTCACCTCCTCAACAATAACGATACACCTTGACGTTGCGTTAAGGTCAATAATTAATTTATATAATTTTTCAAATCGCTTTTTGGTTTCCATCTATTCCCACAACCATGTTGAAACGGTTGTCGGTATATTATGGTCCTGACCGCTTCTATCAAGATCATTTCTGACCTTAAGTTTAGGTCAATTGGTTGTGATAAACCCTCTCTAGTCCATTTTAAAGCATTACTCTTGTCAAAACCGTCTTGATACTGCTGCTCTCAACCATTTTAAAACATCACATTTTCCAAAAACGTCTTGATAACGCTGCTCTCAACCATTTTAAAACATCACACTTTCCAAAAACGTCTTGATAACGCTGCTCTCAACCATTTTAAAACATCACACTTTCCAAAAACGTCTTGATAACGCTCCTCTCAACCTTTTTAAAACATCACACTTTCCAAAAACGTCTTGATAACGCTCCTCTCAACCTTTTTAAAGCTATGCACTTACCAAAACCGTCTTGATAGTGCTACTCACAACCATTTTAATGCTTATACACTTACCAAAACCGTCTTGATAGTGCTACTCTCAACCATTTTAATGCTATACAATTACCAAGACCGTCTTGATACTGCTGCTCTCAACCATTTTAATGCTATACACTTTCCAAAAACGTCTTGATAACGCTACTCTCAACCATTTTAAAACATCACATTTTCCAAAAACGTCTTGATAACGCTGCTCTCAACCTTTTTAAAGCATCACACTTTCCAAAAACGTCTTGATAGTGCTACTCACAACCATTTTAATGCTATACAATTACCAAAACCGTCTTGATAATGCCGCTCTCAACCATTTTAAAACATCACACTTTCCAAAACCGTCTTGATAACGCTGCTCTCAACCATTTTAAAGCTATACACTTACCAAAACCGTCTTCATACTGCTGCTCTCAACCAATTTGCAACAATTCACCATACAAAACCGTCTTGACTGCCCTTAATCATTTCGAACTTTCCGTTTATGTAGAATGGTTTTATTTACCATACTTTCTTCGATCATTATTTCTAAGAAAAACAGTCATATTTAAGTTGCAGCTTCATACACATTATTATCCATATAAGTCTGGAGGTATGAATGTGAAGGAAGCATATCAGGATTCAGTAACTGTCAATGAAAGAGATCTACAACGATATTTTGAATTGAATATGCAAAAAAAGGAAATTGAGAAAGAAATGAATCAATTAAAATCTTTCTTTCATCAGTTCTTGGATTCGGAGATTGGAGAGTTAGAAAAAGGAGAATTAGAACGTGGTAATTTTAAATTACAACGGCAAATCCGTTCGGCCATTTTATATGACGAAGCATCAACTGTCCAATTACTAGAAGAATTGAGGTTAGAAGATTGCATCATTATTGAGAAAAAACCAGATATCGAAAAATTAGAGGCAGCATTTAAGCTTGGTATCGCTGAAGAAAGTGCCTTCCAGCAATGTAGACAAACAAAAAATACAAAGGCAATTACAGTAAAAAAAATCGGGAGGTGACAATACCTCCCGATTTTTCACATTTAGTTTGGTAATATTTTTTTATAATAATTATGATCTAAGATTTTTGTTGAATAATAAAATTTTGCTTGAACAAGCGATTTTACATATTCTACGTATTCAGCATCGACTTCTACACCGTCATTCGCAATGAATTTTCCTGTTACAGCATTGTATTTTCCCTTATCGGTTATAAAACTTTTGTTTAAGAAAGTAACAAGTGGCATAGAGTCTGAGAAAATATCTCGACCCATTAACAATCTTGAGTCATATTCAATTCCCATTAAATTCGATAATGTAGGCAATATATCAAGACTTGATGCAGGTTTCGTAATTGTCGTTGGTTCCATACCTTTGTTATAGAGAATAAATGTACTTTTGTATAGTTCAAAGTTCTTTTCAACGTTATGACCTGCTAGTTCATCGATTGTTTCGTCATCTAATCCATAAGGATAGTGATCAGCACTTAAAGCGATTAAAGTGCGGTCTGCTACTCCAGCTTCTTCAAGCTTATTAAGTAAATGCTCCAATGCACGATCTAGCTCAATTTGTGTTGCTAAATATGCTTTTGCTTGCTCAGAATATGGAAGATGCTCTACATGCTTTTTATTCTTCCAAGCAATATAATTCCCAGTAAAAGAGTATTGCATATGACCACTTACCGTCATGTAATAAGCATGAAACGGCTCATTATTTATATAGTCGTCAACTGTTTTCTCTAACATCTCTAAATCAGATTCTGGCCAAGTTTCTTTCACATCTAAGCCATTACCTAATCCTTTATAATCATATCCCATGTTTGGATGTGAAATATTTCGACCGTAATAAGTGTATGTGTGGTTATGATATGCGTTTGTTTTATAATTCAACTTCTTTAATTGATTTCCAAGTACAAATGGAAGATGGTTACTACCAGATCGTTGAAAACTCCATACTCCACTCTTCGGAATCAAGCTTTGCAGTGCAACATATTCCCCATCTGAAGTACTAACACCCCATATTGGCGTATAAAAGTTCGAAAAGTTATAGCCTTCATGAACTAATTTATATAAGGTTGGGGTTACTTCTTTATGAACAGCATATGGAGAGAAACCTTCTGCAGTTAAAAGGATTAAGTTATACCCTTTATACTTACCTGTCATATCATTTTTTGCTGTAGGCTCCATACTTTGAAAGAATTTGTGCATTGCTTTTACTTCTTCATTTTTTTCATTCCCTATTAATTTAGAAAAATCAATGTCCATGACATTATATTCAATAATTTCCACGACATCTTCTTCTACTTGTTTTTCCTGATTTTTCTTACCCCCACTTACTTGCGAAGAATTATTGGGTAATGGCTGAGGTGGCTCTAACTTTGGTGACCAATGTGTTAACAGGCGTTGAAGGTCAAGACGCATAGTAGTTAACAATCCTAATCTCTCTACTGAAAGAAGTGGTAGGCTACTATTATAATAAAGGTCGTAGGCAGAATTTTGTTCTTTGCCACTGACATTCACTGCCCCAATACCAATTAACTGTACTAAGACAATGCAGCAAATTAATACTAATCTTTTTCCCCATCCTATTTTTTCAAACGAAGCTAGTTTCCTTCCAAAAACAATTATGACAAGTACAGGCAAGAACAATAATAAAATCCAAACAATATTTTCTTTTAATAAAGTTGCAATATCTTTCCAAAACTCTAATACTTGTGCTCCGTTCCCAACAGAATAGGCACTATAATAGGTACGAAAGAATTTAAAGTAAATTAATTGTGATGAATAAATAAAAGCAACTAATGTTAGAAAGAGCACAGATAATAAAAACTTAGACATCCCTTTAAAAAGTGTTGAAATAAGATAAAATATGATTGCAAAAACAATTAAAAACATACCCGATCTTATCAAATCAATAAGTTCAAAATCCTCAATCGTATGAATACGAAATATAATTTCCATAAAGAATACGGAAATAATAAAATAAATGAATAAGGAATTCACCTTAATCACTTTTCCCATTACAGCGTCCCCCTTAATCTGCCCTCTTTTTACCCATACCAATAATGTTGCCAAAAGAACAAATGTCCATACAGTAATAATATTTCGAAAATAGTAACTCCAACATGCCTTTATTATAAAATTAGACGCAGTTTATAAATAAAAGTTTCAATAAGTATTTTTTTTCAACAAAAAAGGACAGCTTTTTTGACTGTCCTTTTCCATTATTATATTAATATGGATAATATGGTGGTTGGTACGGATACTGATTTGGATACTGATATGGATATTGGTATGGATAAGGGTACGGAGCTGGTGGTGGGTATGGATATGGTCCGTAATTGCCTGGTGAAGCAACCGCTCCAAGCGCTAGTCCTCCTAATAATCCTCCAACAAAAGGAACTCCATAATTTGGTCCTTTATTTCCCCCATGATGTCCTCCATGGTGACCGCCGTGGTGCCCCCCATGATGTCCACCGTGATGTCCGCCGTGATGACCCCCATGATGTCCGCCGTGATGTCCGCCGTGATGTCCGCCGTGATGTCCACTTTGCATATTTCTATAATTCATTTAGTTTCCACTCCCTTCCATTAATGAAGCTTCTTTTAGTTTATGCAGGATAGATGTCTTAAGAGTGGGCAATATACCTTAATTATGGAAGAATAAACTATCTATACAAAAATGCCCCCTAATAATTCGTGGGCAGCTTGGTCATGTTAAAACATATAGCTCCAATGTTTATTTATTTCAGTAAGAGGTAAATGTCACGTATCATCAAGCTGAATTAACAACTTTAATAGCGAGTTTTTTCATCGGAAATTTCTGTTTTAAATATATTAAAAAAATTCTATTGACTTGCGATTGCAATACTATATAATTATACTGATTTTCTAATGAA
This sequence comes from Paenibacillus bovis, assembly GCA_007679095.1. Taxonomy (GTDB): domain Bacteria; phylum Bacillota; class Bacilli; order Bacillales; family Bacillaceae_C; genus Lederbergia; species Lederbergia graminis. Next base: position 78,122 of record VEFU01000011.1, on the reverse strand, counting down.
AGGCGTGATGTTAGGGTTGGAAAATAAGCTGAAACTGTACGGCTTTAACAACCTCACAAAAGCACTTAGCTTCAACATCTATGATGTTTGCTATGCAAAAAGTGGGCGGGAGCAAAAGGATTATATTGCTTACATTGATGAACAGTATAATTCAGAAAGATTAACAAAAATCTTGTACAATGTGACAGAAATTATTGGAGCACAAGTACTAAATGTAAGTAAACAGGATTACGATCCCCAAGGAGCTAGTGTTACCATCCTCATTTCAGAGGAAGCCTTTCCGATAAGTCAGATTGATGAATCATGTAATTTAGGTGAACCTAATCTTGCGAAAAGTAGAGATACAATTTTAGGACATTTAGATAAAAGTCATGTAACCGTCCATACTTATCCGGAATATCACCCAGATAATTCGATTGCTACATTTCGTGTTGACATAGATGTTTCCACTTGTGGAGAAATTTCACCACTTAATACGTTGGATTATCTTATAGGAAGTTTTGATTCGGATATTATTTCCATCGATTATCGAGTTCGTGGATTTACTCGTGACCTAAATGGAAAAAAACTATTTATGGATCATAAGATGGCATCCATTCAAGACTTTATTGACAGTAATACATTACAGAAATATGATGCGATTGATGTAAATGTTTATCAATCAAATATTTTCCATACAAAGATGTTAATTAAAGATATTGATTTACAAAATTATTTATTTAATACAGACGTATATGAACTCCCTCCTAAAGAGAGGCTTCATATTATTAATAATTTGCGCAGAGAAATGATTGAAATCTTTAGCGCTTCTAATATTTATGGCGAGTAAGGGGTGATTAATATGGTACATCTTTCACAGGACAGAGCCCCAATCATGGAAGCATTAAATAAATACCGTTCCATGCGGGTTGTTCCTTTCGATGTTCCAGGGCATAAACGTGGAAGAGGAAACAAAGAATTAGCAAACTTTTTAGGAGAGCAATGTCTTTCTGTCGATGTAAATTCGATGAAGCCATTAGATAATCTTAGTCACCCTGTTTCCATTATTAGAGAGGCAGAAGAATTAGCAGCAGATGCATTTGGTGCTAAACATGCCTTCTTAATGGTAAATGGAACAACTTCTGCTGTTCAAGCAATGGTAATGACTGCATGTAAGGCAGGAGAAAAAATAATCTTGCCACGAAATGTACACCGTAGTGCAATAAATGCGTTGATTATTAGTGGTGCCATTCCCGTTTATGTAAACCCAGGAGTAAATCATGAACTCGGGATTCCATTAGGAATGTCGGTTGCTGAAGTAGAGAAGGCAATTTTAGAGAATCCAGACGCAAAAGCAATATTAATTAATAACCCTACTTATTACGGGATATGTTCCAATCTTGAAGCAATCACTGAATTGGCGCACCGCCATCAAATGCTTGTGCTTGTAGACGAAGCACACGGTACGCATTTTTATTTCGGAGAAGACCTTCCTGCTTCAGCCATGTCTGTTGGTGCTGATATGGCTGCTGTTAGTATGCACAAATCTGGTGGTTCATTAACACAAAGTTCCTTCCTATTAATAAATAATGACATTAGTGAAGGATATACACGGCAAATAATTAATCTAACTCAAACAACAAGTGGTTCATATTTGCTTCTTTCCTCCCTTGATATTTCAAGGAAAAACTTAGCTCTACACGGCAAAGAAGTTTTTGAAAAAGTAGCAAAAATGGCACAATATATGCGTGACGAAATTAATCGCATCGGCGGATATTATGCTTTTTCAAAAGAATTAATTAATGCGGACACCGTGTACGACTTTGATATTACAAAGCTATCCGTTCATACACTTGATGTCGGTTTAGCGGGAATCGAAATATATGATATTCTTCGTGATGAATATGACATCCAAATCGAATTTGGAGATATCGGGAATATTTTAGCTTATATTTCTGTTGGTGATAGGCAATTAGACATTGAGCGTTTAGTTGCTGCATTAGGTGAAATTAAACGTCGTTATGCAAAAGATCGTAGTAGTATTTTTGAGCATGAATATATTACACCACAGATCATCTACACTCCTCAGGAAGCATTTTATGCACCAAAACAAAAGCTACCGATTTCGGAGAGTGCTGGCTACATTTGTAGTGAGTTTGTGATGGCTTATCCTCCTGGTATCCCTATTCTTGCACCTGGAGAACGCATTACGAAGGAAATCTTGGATTACATTGCCTATTCCAAGGAAAAAGGATGCTTCTTAACAGGTACAGAAGATAGCAAAATTGAACATATTAATGTGTTAAAGGAGGAGTAGAACATGGTCTTATGGTTTACAGAGAACCACTCACCAACTGTTCGTTTCTCAGTAAAACTAGAAAAACAACTATTCTCAGGCAGTAGTGACTTTCAAAAGATTGAAGTTTTTCAAACAGAGGAATTTGGAAGAATCTTAGCGCTAGATGGTCTTATCATGGTGACAGAAAAAGATGAATTTATTTATCATGACATGATAACTCATGTTCCAATGGCAACAAACCCGAATATTAAGAAAGTACTAGTTATTGGAGCAGGAGATGGCGGCACGATTCGAGAACTTACAAGATATGATTCCATTGAGCAGATTGATATGGTTGAAATTGATGAATTAGTGGTAGATGTTTGTAAAGAGTATTTACCCCAAACTGCATCCAAGCTCGATGACCCAAGAGTGAATCTATTCTTTGAAGATGGTCTTCGCTACGTTCGCAGCAAAGAAAACGAGTATGATCTTATTATCGTAGATTCTACGGATCCTTTTGGACCAGGTGAAGGTTTATTTACGAAAGAGTTCTATGGCAACTGTTATAAGGCATTAACGGACGATGGTATTCTTGTGAATCAACATGAAAGTCCCTTTTATGAAGAAGATGCTGCAGGAATGAAAAAGGCGCACCAACGAATCATAGGATATTTTCCAATTTGTCATGTGTATCAAGTACATATTCCAACCTATCCTTCTGGACATTGGTTATTTGGATTCGCCTCAAAGAAATACCATCCAATTAATGATTTAGATGCAGATTCATGGAACAAGCTTGGTATACAAACAAAATATTACAATACCGATATCCATGTAGGTTCCTTTGCTCTTCCAAATTACGTAAAGGAGCAGTTAAAAGATGTTGAATAAAAATATTGAAACGTTTATTGGTTGTGACAATGAATATCAAGAATCTAAGATCGTTATCTTTGGAGCTCCATTTGATTCGACAACCTCCTTTCGTCCAGGAACACGCTTTGCCAGCAAAGCAATGCGTAGTGAATCTTTTGGAATAGAAACATACAGTCCGTACCAAGATAAAGATTTAGAAGATATTGCTGTCTTTGATGGCGGTGATTTGGAATTAAGCTTTGGAAATACACGAAAAGCACTTGGACAAATTGAAGAGTTTGCAGATAAGGTTCTTGATGATGAAAAGATACCTTGTATGATTGGTGGCGAACATTTAGTAACACTAGCTGCAATTAAAGCTGCAGCTAAGAAGTATCCTGATCTACATGTAATCCAATTAGACGCCCATGCAGACTTACGGGATGATTATTTAGGTGAAACTTTGTCACATGCAACTGTCATACATCGAGTATGGGATATTCTCGGAGATGACCGCATATACCAGTTTGGAATCCGCTCCGGGGACCGAAGCGAATTTCAATGGGGACAAGATCGTGTATTTACTAATAAGTTTAACTTTAATGGATTAGAAGAAGTAGTTGCTAAATTAGCAGGGAAACCTGTTTATTTAACTATTGATTTGGATGTACTCGATCCTTCTGTTTTTCCAGGTACAGGTACCCCTGAAGCAGGTGGAGTTAGCTTTGTAGAATTATTAGAGGCAATACTACAAATAAGTAATCTGAATATTGTAGGTTGTGATGTAAATGAATTATCTCCAATGTTTGATCATAGTGGTGTTTCAACCGCAGTCGCTTGTAAAGTATTAAGGGAATTATTACTAGCAATATCAAAATAATTTATAGGTGGTGGAAAAATTGGGAAAAGCTTTAATAATTGGTGCTGGCGGAGTTGCTAGCGTAGTTGTTCACAAATGTTGTCAAGTTCCTGATGTGTTCGAGGAGATTTGTATCGCAAGTCGTACAAAATCGAAATGTGATGCTTTAAAAGAAAAACTAGATGGCGGTAAAACGAAAATCCAAACTGCTCAAGTAGATGCGGATAATGTTGAGGAATTAATCGCATTAATAAATGATTTCAAACCAGATATTGTCATCAATGTGGCACTTCCATATCAAGATTTAACGATTATGGATGCATGTCTTGCTACAAAGGTAGATTATTTAGATACAGCAAACTACGAACCACTAGATACTGCAAAATTTGAATATAAATGGCAATGGGCATACCGCGAAAAATTTGAAGAAGCTGGAATTACTGCCCTACTTGGTAGTGGGTTTGACCCTGGCGTTACAGGTGTCTTCTCCGCTTATGCACTAAAACACCACTTCGATCAAATTGACTCAATTGATATTGTAGATGCCAATGCTGGTGACCATGGTTATCCTTTCGCAACAAACTTTAACCCAGAAATTAATATTCGTGAAGTAACTGCGAATGGTAGTTATTATGAGAATGGTAAGTTTATTGAAACAGAACCAATGTCCATCAAACGAGTATATGATTTACCGGAAATTGGACCAAAGGATATTTACTTATTACACCATGAAGAGCTTGAATCACTAGCTATTAATATTCCAGGAGTGAAAAAAATCCGTTTCTGGATGACTTTCTCTGAAAGTTACTTAACTCATCTAAAAGTCCTTGAAAATGTTGGGATGACATCCATTGAGCCAATTAACTTTGAAGGAAAAGAAATTGTTCCTCTTCAATTCTTAAAAGCAGTGCTTCCTGATCCTGCTTCTCTTGGACCGAGAACAAAAGGAAAAACAAATATCGGTTGTATCTTCCAAGGTACAAAAGATGGAAAACCTAAAACTTATTATGTATATAACGTATGTGACCATCAAGAATGTTACCGTGAAGTTGGTTCTCAAGCTATCTCCTATACAACAGGTGTGCCTGCAATGATTGGTGCAATGATGATATTAACAGGAAAATGGAAAAAAGCTGGCGTATACAATATTGAAGAGTTTGATCCAGATCCATTTATGGATGCACTTAATCAATATGGACTACCATGGCAAGAGAGCTTCGATCCAAAACTAATCGATTAAGGAGGAATCACCATGAACTTTGATGTAAATGCTGTGCCTTCTCCTAGTTATGTGGTCGAAGAATCATTGCTAAGAAAAAATCTAGAAATATTGAAGTCCGTAATCGATCGGACTGGCTGTAAAATCTTACTTGCTCAAAAAGGTTTTTCAATGTACTCTGTATATCCGTTAATCGGTGAATATTTGGATGGTGTTACATCTAGTTCCTTAAATGAAGCTCGGCTAGGACGTGAAGAAATGGGCAAAGAAGTCCATACGTATGCCCCAGCCTTTTCAGACGCTGAAATAGATGAAATTCTAAATCTTTCTGATCACATTGTATTTAACTCCTTCCATCAATGGAATAAATACAAAGAAAAGGTTCAAAACCATTCAAGGAAAATTGAAGTCGGATTACGTATTAATCCTGAGTACTCTGAAATTGAAGTGGATATGTATAATCCTTGCTTTGCTTACTCACGTTTTGGTATTACACTTGAAAATTTTGATGCGAGTCAACTAGATGGTATAGATGGTTTGCATTTTCATACCATGTGTGAACAAAACTCAGATACTCTCGAACGTACTGTAAAAGTAGTCGACGAGAAATTCGGTGAGTATATAAAGCAAATGAAATGGATTAATTTCGGTGGTGGTCATCATATTACTCGCCCCGACTATGATTTGGATACTCTAGTTAGATCCATTATGTACATGAAAGATAAATATGATATCGATGTATATTTGGAACCAGGAGAAGCAATCGCTCTTCATACTGGATATCTAGTTACAACGGTTTTAGATGTTATGGAAAATGGCATGCAAATAGGCATATTAGACACTTCAGCTGCATGTCATATGCCAGATGTCCTTGAAATGCCATACCGTCCTCATATCATAGGTTCTGGTATGCCGAATGAAAAGCAATACACCTATCGATTCGGTGGACCTACTTGTCTTGCTGGTGATGTTATTGGTGATTATTCTTTTGATCATCCATTAAAACCTGGTGATAAGCTTGTATTTACTGATATGGCGCACTACACGATGGTCAAAAATAATACTTTTAATGGGATAAACCTCCCTTCGATTGTTTTAAATACGATCGATGATGGTTTAAAAGTCGTAAAGCGATTTGGTTATGAGGATTTTAAAATACGATTGTAAGCTCATATTGATGTTTAGATACAAATAAAAGCCAAACTATCTATGAATTATTTTCAAGATAGTTTTGGCTTTTTCATTTGAATTGAAACAGTACAGTTGATTTCCGCTCTAGGCGGACGCTTTCCGCGGGGCGAGCGGTGAGCCGCTTCGGTCGCTTAAGCTCCCTGCAGGGTCTCACCTGCACGCTAGTCCCGCAGGAGTCGCCGCCTTCCGCTGCAATCAACGGAACCTGCTTAGTTTTAGATATATTTTTAAATTAATACGATTGATAGAGCCATAAAAGGCAATTCAAATAGTAGTTGCTTCAGACTGAAAACAAGAAATCCTAACAATCAACTTATCACTTAAAAAACAGAGGGCTATTTAGTCAGTTATTATGAAGATGCCAAACTTATACGTAAAACACTACTTGTGCTTACATTTACTAAAAATTATTTAATAAGCTATCTTTCTTCAATCCCTCAATCAATAGTTGTTCAAATTCATGTGCTTGTACTGGTTTGGAGTATAGGTATCCTTGGCCGTAATTGCACTGGTTTTTTGCGAGAACTTCTGCTTGGAATTCATCTTCAATACCTTCTGCGACAACTTCCAGATTTAAATTTAGCCCCATATTAATAATCGTTCTTACCATTGAATAATCGCCAGCTTCTTTTATATCATCAATAAATGCTTTATCGATTTTAATTGTATCTATAGGCAATTCCTTTAAAATAAATAAAGATGAATAGCCTGTTCCAAAATCATCTATTGCTGTTTTAATTCCAGTTGCTTTCAAGCTTTTGAGCATTTCCGTCGATTCCTTAATATTTTGCATAATACTTTCGGTAATTTCGAGTTCAAGTAATTTAGGGCTATATCCTATTTCCTGTAAGCCCATATGAATTTTTTTCAAAAAGTCTTGTTGTTGAAATTGACGTGCCGAAACATTCACTGCTATTGTTAAGAACGGGAAGCCCATTTTTTGCCATTTTCTATTTTGTTTACATGCAGTTTGAAGAACCCAATCTCCAATTGCTGCAATGTCACCTGTTTCTTCTGCTATAGGTATAAACTCATTAGGTGAAATAAGCCCAAATTCTGGATGATTCCATCGCAATAATGCCTCCGATCCTATTATTCTCCCGGAATGCAAATCAACTTTTGGTTGATAGTAAAGTGACAATTCATTCTCTTCTAATGCTTTACGCAGTCCATGTTCGATAGCTACTTTTCTTTCTAGTTGTCTATTTAATTCTGAATTAAAAAACTGAAAATTATTCTTACCATTAGCTTTGGCCAAATACATTGCTGCATCTGCATTCTTCATGAGCTCATCTGCATTTGTTCCATTATTAGGATATGTACTAATTCCAATACTCGGTGTAATTGAGATTTCATATTCATCAATGACAAATGGTTTCGAAAACTCTTCCAAAATCTTTTCTGCTGTAATAATACAATTATTTGGATTTGTATTAGGAATGATAATGGTAAACTCATCGCCACCCAAACGATAGATTTCATTGGACGATGGCAAAGTATCTTTTAATCTCTTCGCACTTAAAACAAGAAGATTATCTCCAATATGATGACCAAGTGTATCATTTATCATTTTGAAGCGGTCCAAATCAATTAATAAAAGTGCAAGTGTATGATGTTTCTTTTCCGCACTTTCCATCATTTGTGCAAGTTCTAGTTTGAAGCTGGCTCTATTTTTTAATAGTGTAAGTGGATCATGATATGCTAAAAATCGATACTCACTCATTAAATGGTCATTCTGTTTCATAATAGTATACTGACGAACAATAACTAATAGAAAAAGAATACATATGCCAATATTGAGAGCATTCACTTCCCATTCATTATTGAGAATAACTAAAATCAATAGAAAGATAATGCCTAAGTATGGGAATATGGTCCCTTTCGTTCTTTCATATTTTATCTCTTTCACTTCAGGGATTGCTTGATTATTTTGAACATCTATACTAACGCTACCTTTTAGTAGAATCGCTAGTAACCATAATGCATCTATATATCCACCTAATTCATAACTTCCTTGGATATTATTGTAAACAAAAATGACATCTGCAAGTATTTGCAAATAAAAGACTGCAATGATAAATCTTATCTGCTTTCGGTTATGACTCTGCTTGGAAAGAAAAAATAAAGTAGTAGTGACAAACAAAATACTCAAGCTTAACATTGGATATGCTAACGTCTTAAATGTTAGAGATAGTACATTACCTCCAAAATCTAATATCGAATCTATAAAGTATTGGACACTAACAGTATTAGCAATCGTCATAAATACAACTATATTAAAAACATAATGACTGTTTGTCACATACATACTAATAATTTGACTCATATAAATTAATGCACCTAGAAAAAAGAGGTAGGATACTAACCACAAATAACTAGAAACATTTGGATATAGTGGCTTACCAGTTGCTACTAGGAAACAGAACCAGACAAAATTGGAACTAATGTAAAAGAAGACTCCGCAACATAATAGCAACCAAAAGTATTTTTCTCTGCTTTGTATGTATCGGTATGTTCTATATAGTAATATAAACCCAATCGTTCCCCCAACAATTGTAAAAATCGAAGCTCCTACCATCCTTAACCAGTCATCATCTTTAACGAAATAGATCCAACTATAAAATAATAGAATACTTATGAGGACGAATAAGTATACTAATCGCTTCGATATCAATCTCTCACGTATACTGATGATCATTCTCTGCCTTTCTCATTCACATTTACTAATTGTAATCACTCTATTAGCAACTAATTTTATCATATTAATTTCATATTAAACTAGGATAAAAATTGGTACTATTACCACAATTTGATAGATTCAAGCAAAAAAGTCTGGTTTCCCAGACTTTTTATAATTTTTGAACATACTGTGGATTCGCTGTTATATAATTACCATTGCTAAGTTTATACATCTTTGAACCATTTACAGTTAATGTTTCAACAACTGTAAACTCTTGACCACGCTTAAATGTATCTTTCTTCGCATTCCAATCTGGCTTATTATAATACCAAAGTTCGTATGATTTTACTCGAACTTTAAATGTCTTCGTGGTAGATTGTTGCTTATTATCTGCTGGATTTATCCAGCTTCCAGGTACCCCTTTCTTCTTTGTCACATTTATCATTCCAGAGGCTCTTTTATATACATAATACGATCCTTTTGTCACATTGGTTTTTTTATTTCTTTTTGCTTTGGCATCTGCAGCAGTTATATACCCACCAATCGTTTTTTGAACTTTATATTCTCCTGGTTTACTCGGAGTAGAAGTATTCGCAGACTTTACCAACTGTTTCCTTTTCAAGTTATACATATCAACGATGCCTTTACAAATTGCATCTGCACATTTTCTTCGGTAAGAATCTTTTTTTAGTAAAGCCAATTCTTCCTTATTATCATAAAACCCACATTCCGTTAGGATTGCTGTCATGTTTGATTCTCGTAATACATGGAAATCAGCACTTTTAACTCCACGATTTCGTAATCCAGTCGCTTTAATTAATTCATTTTGAACTTTATTGGCTAACTCTAGTGCTTCTTTAGGTCTTGTGGTGTATACATATGTTTCAATTCCACCACCTGTATGCCATCTTCCCGTATATGCATTTGCATGAATGGATATAAATAAATCTGCTTTCCAAGCATTAGCTCGATTTGTTCTTTCAATTAAAGGCACATCAATTCTTCGGGAGGCATCATGTGAAAATGAAGTTTGTACACCTTGGTAGTTGTTCAATTCTTCTCCCAGATACTCTGCAACAGCACTAGTAAACTGAAATTCTCGCAACGATCCATCTGGAGAGCGTTTTCCAGCAGTATTAGGACCGTGACCTGCATCAATCATGATTTTCATAATTTTCAACTCCCTACAAAATATATAATGCAATATATGTAAGAAGTGTTCTCATGGAAATCATACTATTCTCATTTGTAATTAAAACGTAATAAAAAGAGCCACGATAATATCGTGCTCTTCAAAACATACTTAAATCAAGTTTTTTAGATAACATTTCTAATAATTTAATACCTGCTATGCTATTTCCTTTTTCATCTAGCGATGGACCAAAAATGCCAATTCCAAATTTTCCTGGAACAGCACCCATTATCCCTCCTGAGACACCACTTTTTGCCGGTATACCAATTTTTATTGCAAATTCTCCTGATGCATTATACATACCACATGTCACCATGAATGTTTTACAAATCCTAGCAACCTCTTTTGGAATGATTTGTCGCTCCCGTTGTGGATCATATCCATCCATCGCAAACATCATTCCTATATTGGCTAGAACTAAGCAATTCATTTCAATTGCACACTGTTTCGAATATAAATCAATTAATTGTTCAATGTCTTCATCAATAAAATGATGTTGTTTTAAAAAATAACATAATGCACGATTTAAATCAGACGTTTCAAACTCAGACTGAGCAATTTCATGATTATACGTTAAAGATATATCACCAGTTATTTCTTTTACAAAATCTAATAATCGCTGAAAACGATTTTCAACGGTGTCTCCTTTGATTAAATGTGTAACGACAAGTGCACCTGCATTAATCATCGGATTAAGTGGTTTTCCTGGAGACAATGTTTCTAATTTTATTATGGAATTAAACGGATCTCCTGTCGGCTCCATTCCTACGTACTGAAACACTTCTTCTTTACCTAGCTCCATTAACACATAAGCTAGGCTAATTACTTTAGAAATACTTTGTAGAGTAAACTTTTTTTCGATATCTCCTGCAGATATACAACGTCCATCAGGATAATGTATTGCAATTGACAAAGCTTCTTGATTTTCCTTGCCAAGTGCAGGAATATAATCTGCAACCTTTCCATCTTTAGCATACTTTCTTGCCTCTGTTACTAATTGATATAATTCTTCATTTGATTTACAAGGCATCTGCATCACCATTGATTAGTATTTTCTATATTTTACTTTTCACTCTACATTTAGTTCATTTTTATTCTCTTCTCTAATGTTTACGCTTGCAAAAAATATCTAAATTATTTTTATAGAAATTGAGCTTATTTGTATAGTCAGGGGCTTGAAAAGGTGGTAAGATACTATCTGATTAAGATTGGTATTATACAGAGAAGGTGAAAAGTTGACATCAATTAGTGCAGGAAAGCTTGTAGAAAAGCCAAAGATGAACAAAGAAGCAAAAGATTTAAATCTTTTTTTCTTAACTTGGCCAATCTTTTTAGAGCTTTTTCTTTTCATGTTGATGGGTATTGCAGATACATTCATGTTAAGTGAGATATCTGATAATGCCGTCGCAGGTGTTGGTGCCTCCAATCAATTTTTACAAATCTCCATTTTAATTATGGGGGTTATTGGAAACGGAGCATCAATTGTTGTTGCACAGTATATAGGGGCACGTCGTTTTAAAGAAGTAGCTAAAATTTCAGCAGTAGCAGTCATGCTTAATCTTATTGTAGGTATTGTGATTAGTGTCATATTTTTATTATTTGGTCACGTCATGCTTCAAACATTAAATTTGCATGGTGACATATTAATTCATGCTAAAAGCTATTTAAACATTGTTGGTGGAGCGATATTCCTTCAGGCAATGATTAACGCTCTAGCTGCAATCATTCGTGTACATGGACATACAAAAGGTACGATGTTTGTTTCACTTGGAATGAATATCATCCATATTGTTGGAAATTACCTGCTAATCTTTGGACATTTTGGTTTTCCTAAACTTGGAGTAGAAGGAGCAGCAATTTCTTCTGTATTGAGTCGATTACTTGCTTTAATTGTTTTCTTTTGGCTTTTTTATCAAATTTCACATGTAAAAGCTAAAGTTAAATATTACTTTACATTATCTAAGGAATATATTAAAAAAATTCTCCAAATCGGAATTCCATCTGCATTTGAACAAGTGATGTATCAATCATGCCAGATTGTATTTTTGTATTATGTTACGTTCTTAGGAGACAGCTCTATGGCTGCTCGTCAATATGCAGTAAATATTTCGATGTTTATCTACCTTTTTGCAATGGCGATTGGAGCTGGAACTGCTATTATAGTTGGTAGATTAGTAGGAGGAAGGCGTAGTTTAGAAGCATATAATAAAGTGTGGAAAAGTTCTCAATATGCAATTGCGGTGACCTTCATTATGGTTATCCTTGTAACGATATTCCGAGAATCATTAATTGGATTATTTACTGATAATCCAGAAGTCATCAAAATTGGCGCAAGTGTACTTGTTTTTAGCTTTTTATTAGAGACTGGTAGAACAATGAATATTGTTTTCATTAATTCATTGCGCGCAGCTGGTGATGCAAAATTCCCAGTATTAATTGGAGCTTTTTCGATGGTTGCAATGAGCTTACCACTTGGATACTTCCTTGTCTTCTATCTCGATTTAGGCCTTATCGGTGTTTGGCTTGCAATTGCAGCCGATGAATGGACTCGAGCCGTCATTATGTTCCTAAGATGGAAAAGTCGCAAATGGGAAAAGTATGCAATTGTTCAAAACTAAATGGGTGGTGCCAAGTACCGCCCTTTTTCTTAAGTTAAGGAGGTGTAGAGTGTGGATACAACCCTGTTTCATTTTGTAAACGATATCGCTGGAAAAAGTACTATCTTGGATAATATCATGATCCTATTTTCGAGGTTTGGAATTTTTGCTTTTATCGTTTGTATAATCACATTTTTACTTTTCAAAAATAAAAGATCCATTGCAAGTTATGGTATATTCTCCATCGTTTTTGCATTACTGACTAGCCGCGCACTAAAATATTTAATTGATCGGGATCGACCTTATGTAGTAGAAGATGTAAATCTACTCTTTGAAAAGTCTGCATCTCCATCGTTTCCAAGTGATCAAGCAACTATTTGTGGTGTGTTCATCGCCTGTTTTTGGATGCTAACTCCAAAATGGCGCTGGCTCACATTAATATTAGGATTACTAGTAGCAATATCTCGAATCTTTGTAGGTCATCATTATCCGAGTGATGTGTTATCCGGTCTTATTATTGGAATCGTATTTTTCACTATTATTTACAAAATAAATCCATTAAAAAAAGCACTATAGCATAGTGCTTTTTTCTATATATTAACTCACAATCGATTTTGCTAATTTTATGCAAAGTGTATCGATATGAAAAAATTTACTTTCTCTTTTTGTTTTTGCAACAAATGTTTTTGTGTTATTAAGGGAAGGATAATTTCGAAGTGGTCCTTCGTATATACATTGAAATTGGCCACTATCAATAATATCTTTTGGTTTCACAAGATTGGCTGGTTTACTTTTGATGGAGATGCCGCCTTGTTTTAATGTTGTAGCAACAAATTCAGAACAAAAGTAAGCATTACCTCTATTCCATTCTTTTTTCAATAGAACAGAAAAAAGCCCTAAAAAGTTATATTTATATTGTTGCTGCTCTTCTTCGATTTGTTGGACAAATTCGATCATTTTTTCATAGTCATCAGATGATATTTCGCATTTATAAACAGCGCATGTTGCGCGATTAAATAATTTACAATTTAAATTTTCCTCTACAAACCCACCGATAAATGGATTTGCAGGTTTCTTTCTTCCAAAGCTATATGTTTTATCTAAAGTTTGCGAGAAGGAAATTGAAGCATGATTTAGTTGATCTCTCGTAAACATTTTAATCATTTTAGTAAATAGTGTTCCTGTATCTGTTAGCAGAATATAAACTTTCAATTTGTTTCCCCCGTTATGCATAGATACTCTCCTTATCAAGAAATGGAATTCAATGCCAGCAACTCTACTAAGGAAGTACACATCATTTCTTACATCATTTATTTTCCTATGAATCTAGTTTGCTGAAAACAAACTGCAGTTGTAATTTTTTCTAGGACCTCAGATGTAGATATTTAAAGGGATATATTTATTGTTCTCTGCATAGCGAAGTGATGCTTGTTTAGAATAGGTTAATTTAGTTCTACTGTCAATTCATTTTTTCAAGAAATATAATTCAATAAAACTTGAAATGTATGATAATTTCAGCTATTTTCTAATTATATGATAGAAAGATAGAGGAAAAAATATGAGTAAAGAAATGATGGTATTCCGTTTCGATGAGTATGTCGATGCACCAATTGATGTCGTATTTGAATTAGTAAATGATGATGAGAAAATCAAGTTATGGAATACTCTTTTAGTCGAGAATATCTATGAGAATGATGAAGATAAATACGACTACAAACCCGGAATGAAGTTTAAGACCGTGCAAAGAGTGGAGAAAAAAACCGTAACAGTGGACTCGGAAATGATTGAATATGATCCACCTTATAAAATCATCATGCATTCGACATCTAAAGAAGGTTTAAGTATATCCAAATACTTCTTAACAATAGAGGGAACTGGGACACGAATAGTGGTTGAATCAAGTGTAATTCCCAGCAATTTCTTCTATAAGTTAACAATCAAACTGTTTGGTTGGGCAGTTAAAGCTATGTACATCGAACAATATGAAAACTTAGTAAACTATATTGAAAATGAAGTCGCAGACTACTAATTGAAAAAGGTATCCAATGAGTCATCATACATAACTCGTTGGATACCTTTTTGTTTGATATATTTTATGGAGTATTAATGTGAAATTGCGATTTGACAAGTTCTATTAGACATTTTGACTTAGATTGTAATGTGAAGTGTCGATTAGATCCGCTCTATTGAACATTTCAACAAAGATTTCATATCCAAGTGTCCATTAGAAACACCCTATAGGACATTTCAACCAAGTTTACATATTCAAATGTCCATTAGAACCGCTTTATTAGACATTTCAATCAAGATCTCAAAACGAAATGTCTATTAGAATCCATCACCAATTTAACTCGTGTTTAAATTTGGTTGTGAAGTCCTCCATTAATAGGAAGGACGATTTTTATATGCTTCTTTTTAGTTAGTATATAGGCTCTCTTCTGGTCCTAGATACGATGGTTTCACTGGATTATTTGTTCTATAAATTATGATTCTTTCCACTACAACGGCCGGATCAACTGCCTTATACGTTATCTTGTTCAAGCCTTTATTTAAATTAACCTTGTTTTTACTTTTATGAATATTGTCCGTTACACCGATAGACCATGGGCGGTTGTAATAATCTCCACCTACAAAATCTTCTGATACTGAGTTAACAACTTGAAACGGATTATCATTAGCAGAAATGGCATATCTTAACTTTCCACCTGCATACACAGGGTTGCTAGGAGAAGTGTAGCATTCCACTTCATACTCCCCTGATTCCGTAACATAAATATAGTACGTCAGTGTTGGTGCATCTTCCTCTGCAGCAAATGATTTTGTAAATGGATATGCCTTCACCCCAGTTCCTGTTTTCCCAAAATTCTCTAGGACAATCCACTTATCATCACTGAACGTATTGCTTTCTGCAAAATTATGAGCATTGATTGCAATATACCCTTCTGTCTCCACAAATGTTTTCCGAGGAACTTCTATATCCACTCTTGCTACTTCTGGGTAATGCCAACCTTCATCATTCCAGGATTCAAAGCAGAAATGCTTAGAGAGCCCCATCCCATACCATTTACCATCCGCAATGGTATGATATTCATCTGTTAGTTCATTATCTCGCTTTATTCCCGCTTCCACTTTATCCGCAAAAGTATTAGCAATCGGTAGTGAAAGCTTCGCAAAGTACTGACTATATGCTGCATAAATACTCATCTTAATAAGATTTGCAGAAGCAACCGCCGGAAAATAAACTAAGCCAATAAAACTATCAAAATTCTCTGAAGGCATAATGGCTCTTAGCTTTTCACACTTGCTTTCTATTTCTGCAACCAGTTCTAAAATTCTCTCTGCCTCACGGTAATGTTCTATACTATAAACCTCAGGCTTCACTACTTCTGGTCTGCGAATACTATTTAAGTACGTATACTTATCTAGCACGTAAAAGATCTCACTTTGTTCCAATTTGCCGAGTGCAGGGAATTGCTGCGCTACCCAATCTTCAAGAAATTCATCACATTTGTTAGGTGCTGTAGTCCCCCACTTCTCAAAGTCATAAGCTAAAGCCATGAAGTAAGATAGAGGAAGCTCCTGTGGTTTTATATCTCCTACGTTCACAATCCAAGCCTCTCTCACTCCAAACTCCCAGGCCATTGTCATCTGTTCCCACACCTTGGAGAGATGGGTTGAATTCACCCATTCATATGAAGTCGGTGCCCCATGATAATCAAAGTGGTAATACATTCCCCATCCACCATCACGGTCTCGAAGGTCTTCTCGTGGTAATGTACGAACATTTTGGAAGTTATCGTCAGCAAGCATGAGCGTAACTCCATCGAGTTCCTCCCAATCAATTAAACCTTCTGTATGTTCATCTCCATAGAAAAACTTCTCGACTTCCTTATAAATAACAAATACTCGTGGAATCTTCGTTATATCAGGATTTATTATTTCTCGCATTAGATTGTGTTGTGTCGTTATAATATCTCGTAAAACATTAATATTTTCTTCTAGAGAACTATCATGTCGAAGTAAAAGTGAATCAGCTTCACCTCTCATACCAATTGTAATGAGGTTTTCAAATTTACCGTTCCTTTTAAGCCCATCTTCCCAAAACTTTGTTATGCCTTCCTTGTTGTTAATAAAGCTCCATTCATTACCATAAATCGAATCTTCCCCTTTAAAATGCTTAAATTCCTCTCCTGCTCTACAGCATGGCTCATGGTGAGAAGATCCAATAATCACTCCATATTCATCCGCTAGTTCTGCAGATAACAAGCCTGGACCATCAAGTGAAAAACTCGAGGACCACATTGCCGGCCATAAATAATTTCCTTTTAATCTTAGAAGGAGTTCAAATACGTGATCATACATATTTGCATTAAATCCACCAAAAGATTTCATCGTCCAATTTCCAAATGCTGGCCATTCATCATTGATGAAAAATCCTCTATATTTCACGGATGGCTCTTTAGATACTTGTACAAAATCGTGCCCTAAACTGATTTCTTCTTTCCTTATTGGTTTGCTGTCACCCCAATATAATAGTGGTGAAACTCCAATTTTTTCAGAAAGCGTGAATAGACCATAAATAGTTCCTCTTTTGTCACTACCTAAAATGACAAGCGTATTGTCCGAACCTGGAACTAATTCTTTGGCAAAGAAGATAGAGAAAACTTCCCTTTTACCTTCAATCTCCTTTGCTTGAGGTAATGACTTTGCTAACTCACTATGACCGACTGTAAGAACTGCAATAACCGTTCTTGATGGATCAGATAACTCTCTTTTGATACGTGGTCTTTTTCCACTTACGAGTTCAATATCTGCTGCAACCTTTTCCGCAATTTTCACGACACCTGATAACGCTGTTTCTTCCAAATACAAATCAGCTACATAATCCTGTTTCGCTACATTAAAATTCATTATAACTCTCCTAAAATATCATTATAATGAAAACATACATTAGTATGTAAGCACTTTCAACTCCTCGTTTTATGACATTTGTAACATCTCTTTACTTCTTTTGCTAGCACATTCCGAGATTCATTCTTTACAAGTAAGTCAGTTTCATAAAAGATTAAAGTATGTTGTTAAAAAGGAATAATATGTTAAGCTTTTTTTGAGGTGAGACGAATGAAAACGAAACCTATTTATGTAGAAATACCGATACAGAGTAAGATGAATGAGCTATGGGATGCCACACAGCAACCACATAGCCATGAGCAATGGGATTTACGTTTTTCCTCGATTACTTATAAGCCTAAACAGGAAAATGAACCACAACTGTTTACATATGAAACGAAGATTGGCTTCGGCTTAAAAATCGCTGGTTGGGGAAAAAGTGTCGGCAATTTTCATGGAGAAGATGGTTCACGCACCTCCTCTCTCCACTTCGGAACTGATCAAGCAATTTCGATCATCCGTGAAGGAAGAGGATACTGGAAGTACAAGCCGAATGGCAATGTAATCAACTTTTCAACTCAATACGACTATGATGTGAACTTTGGAAAAATTGGGAAGGTGTTTGATTACTTCATTTTCCGTCCGCTAATTGGTTGGGCAACCGCACTTAGCTTCGATGTGGTAAAAAGGTGGCTTGAACAAGGTGAGCTACCAAAATCACAATATATCCGATTCTTCTGCAGTTGGATGATTACCCTCCTTTTCTTTTTCGTTTGGTTATATCATGGACTAGTTCCTAAAATTACACATACACATGCAGAAGAATTAATCATGTTACAAAACTTAATTTCTATTAATGATGATCCAGCAAAGCTAATTACGAGATTAATAGGTCTCGCAGAAATTACTTTTGGTATTATATTGTTATTTTATCGGAAAAAGAGAAAACTTTTCCTATTACAAATGCTTGCATTTCCTTTTCTTGCCGGAGCAGCTATTATAGGTAATTCTAATTATTTGTTACATCCATTTAATCCGTTAACGTTTAATATAGCCTTATTCGTTTTATCCATTATTGGCTATGTACTATACAAAGATATCCCATCCGCACGAACTTGTAAGAGAAAGAGGTGATCACTGATGTCTATTTACAAACAAGTAATGGGCAATGAATTTTTCAAACTTCATCCTAAGCTTCAGCAAAGATATGAATCCACATCATTTCGAGCTACTGGAGTAATGTATAAAATTCAAGGAGCACCTAAGTTACTTGCTCCCCTTCTTAGATTAGGAGTTAAACGAAAATTGCTATTTCCGGAACACGGTAAAAATATACATTTTACAATTACAAATACTCCACGTATTGGGGCAAATGGAGAACGACAAATACATTGGGAAAGAATATTTTATTTTAAAGAGAAAAAACGCTTCTTCAATGCACTTATGAGCTTGGATATGGAGCGAAATATAATTAAGGACTATCTTGGGGAACCGAGTTTAGTATATTCAGATCTTATGTTTTTTACGACAGACGGAGGAGCTTTACAAATACTATCAAAGAAACAAAGACTAGTACTAGGGAAGTTGGAAATTCCACTGCCGAAATTTTTGCAAGGACTTGCAACTGTGACAGAAAATTATAATGAAAAAATACACGCATACCAAATTAAGGTGAATGTTAAAAATCCTTTAATTGGAACAGTTTTTGCCTATGAGGGAGAATTTAAGGATGAAGACATTTTATAAATATACTTTTGTTCATGTTCTGTTATTTTTAATCGTAACTATATTTAGTTTAGATAAATGGCCATACAGTCTATTAACTGTTGCTCAATTAATTTACATACCAACAGCACTGCATTTCATTTTTAAAGATGAAGCATGGTTCCGTAAATGGTATTTCTTCTTTGCCATTCCAGTTTACATTTCTATAGCTTTGTTACAGATAACAGATCAAACTCCATTGGATTGGTTACTAGCGACCATTTATTTATTATTTACTTTCTGTGTGGCAATATATGGCGTAGTCCGTTTTTTACGTATTGGTTTTACTCAGCTAGAGGAGTTCTCGATTAACCTCGGTCTCATTTATTTAGTAATGGGAGGGATATGGTTCTTCGCCTTTGAATTGAATATTGAAACTGGGTTTCCACCATTAATAACATGGTTAACAAGTATACATTTTCATTATTCCGCCTTCCTGCTCCCTGTTTTCACTGGTTTTTTGGGGAGAATATATAAACCTATTTCTTATCATTACATATGCACCATCATCCTAATTTCACCTATCATTGTAGCTTTAGGGATTACATTTTCCCATTGGGTCGAACTTTTTTCAGTTGTCTTATACATTGCTGGTATTTACGGATTCATATATTTGTCTATGAAAGCACCGATTTCTAGTCTTAAACAGAAATGGATGATTTGCATTTCCTTTTGTTCTTTAGGCGTAACCATCTTTTTCTCCTTTCTTTATGCTATTGGAAATGCATTAGGCCTAATAATTGTGGATATTGATTTTATGCTGTTATTTCATGGGTTTTTAAATTGCATTGTATTTGCATTAGTAGGGATAATAGGCTGGTCCATATCCATTCCGGAACCTAAGAAACGGACAAACTTGCCTATAAGCAACATTCGTGGCAGATGCATAATTGGTGAAAAAATAATTGAAAACATAGTAAATCGTAAACATCCTGTACAAGGTCTTGTAGATTCTATGGATTCATATGAGCCACAAGTAAATGTTTCAACTTTAGCGCCTACTATTAAAGACTTCTATGAAAACACTAAAAATTATAAATTATATGCACAAGTAAAATGGCATTGGTGGTTTATACCACTCGCTTTTATGTATCGATTAATTAGTCAACGAGTACAACAGATCAACTTACCCATTACGAAGAAAAAGGTAGAAATGACAGGAGACATCCTTTCTATTAAACGTGAATTAGATGGAAGGAAAGCACCAAGAGCTTGGGTGCGAAAAATCAAAGATAAAGTAATCTTTGTAGCACTTTATTCTGAGCATGTATCAAAGGATAGAACATATATGAATATCGCACTTCCCCTTCCAGCATCAACTATGGTTGGTATTTTAAAGTTAGAGCAAAATGAGCATCATCTTATTTTAAGTAGTAAAGGCAAAGAAGACGATGAAGCTGGAATATATCTTGCAATAGGTAAACTGTTACCTAAATTACCTATCGCTGAGGAATTTCATATAGAAGAAGTTGATAATGGAAAATTAATCGCAACACATTGCATGTGGATTTTTGGCCTCCCGTTTTTAACAATTAATTATGATATTGTGAGGAAAACAATTAATAATAATGACGGTTTAAACGAAAGAACAGTAATGAATTGAAGCCAAACTAACTTTCTGAATGGAGTTAGTTTGGCATTTTAATTTAAGCATTTTTGTTTAAATCAATTCTTTCACACACATTCCTTAGCCCTATCGGGAACTGCACTCCACAATGACATATTAACTTTTATTTTTAATAATTTGGTGTATGATTTGTAATGTGCGCTCGGGGCTAAAGGTGGAATTATCTATAAGAGTGGTCCATGACTCATTTAAAAATGGCTCCCTCTCTGCTAAATGTTCCGTTATCCATTTTGGTACAGCATATTGACGTTTTTCCAAGCGCTCTGCAAGTGTATCTCTATTCGCATACAGTGTTATATGGTGAGTAACTATGTCTCTATTAATATTACATAATACATCATCCACTTGGTCTTTTCTAAAAATCGTATTCCCAAAAATAAATACTACATCAATATCACTGTTTAAAAAACCATTCGCTAATGTGCCTGTGTTTTGCCTAGCTTTTTTCCATATTTCCAAATAATCAGGTGCAACAAAGCTAGGATCAATGAATCCATAAATATTATCTATATCAATACCTGCTATTTTATTATTATAATACTTACCTAATTCATTTCTTAATAGTAAGCGTAAAGTTGTTTTCCCAATACCACTCGGTCCACTTATTAACACAACAGTCTTCCTCATTATTTTATCACCTACTTTTTTATGTTTTCTTTTCTTGATTTTTAGTTATTAGTAATCGAATTCCATCCTCCAAAGGTATTTTTGGTTGCCAATCAGGTAGCAACCTACCTTTATTCCATGGAACCATAATCTCTCCTGGTCGATAATCTAAATCCCATCTCACATCGATGGTTCTTTTTGCTATCTGTTCAAAGAGGCGGACTAGTTCTTTAAGCCTAATATGCTTTTCACTACTTACGGAGAATCGATCAAACCCCTTAATACGACCCGTAATTAAGTGCTTTGCTGCTACTATATAGGCATCAATCACATTCTCTATATATAAAAGATCTAGATACTGTTCTCCTGGTGACATTAATAAAGTACTTTTTTCAACAAGTGATTTATACAAAAGGTTCATTATTTTCGGTCGCGGATCATTAGGTCCAAAGTTATCAAATAATACAAGATTAATTATATTTAACTTCGTTGAATAAAACCGTAGTATATCTTCATAAGCTTGCTTCGTTGCTGCATATAGACTATTTGGATTATAATGTTCCTGATTTACATGCTGTGAATAAGAGCTAGTGTTAATTAAATATTTCACATTGCAATTAACCATCGCTTCAGCAAGAAATGTACCAAATAGTACGTTGCTATGAATCATGTTGTTAATATCTGAAGATTTGTATTGAATGGAAGCAAAAGAGGCTAGGTGATAAACAATTTGAGGCTTTGCTAGCTTAATTGAATTTTCTACTGATTCGTAGGTTCCATCATATTGATATATGTCTATTTTTTCACATATAGGATCGATTAATGTTAGCTTAGATGATGATCGAACTAATACAGAAACTTTGCAACCGATGGTCACCAACCTCTTTGCTAAACAACTACCTATATAACCTGTTGCTCCTGTTATCAAAACAGGAACATCTTTTAAGCTACTCATTTTGAACATCTCTTACTGCTAATCCACTCATATACTGATTTATTTGCTCCACTGTGATATCTCGCATATTCTCGTTTTTTTGGTACGCCATATGCCATTCAACTATATACTGCAAAGCATTTGTTAAATTCCAAAGTGGTTGCCAGCCAAGAATACTTTTTGCTTTTGAACAATCCAACATTAGTAAATCAGATTCTTGATATGGTGTGTCAGGAAAAGCTTCAACTTTGATATCCGTACCACACATTTCTATTAATTGATTTACCACTTCCCCTACTGACCTACAATCATTATATTCTGGTCCAAAGTTCCATGCATCGGCATATGTTTCCTTGCCCTCATAGATTTTCTGTATCAATAACAAATAACCACTTAATGGCTCCAATACATGTTGCCATGGTCGAACCGCATTTGGACGGCGTAGTTTAATCTCATTTTGATTTACTATCGCTTCCAAGCATTGAGGGATTAAGCGATCTTGTGACCAATCTCCCCCTCCAATTACATTTCCCGCTCTTGCTGAAGCAAGCACAACCCCATGATCATTTATTTGATTAGGATGGAAAAAAGAGTGACGATACGCTGCTGTCACAAGCTCTGAGCATGCTTTACTTGCAGAGTATGGGTCCTTTCCACCTAGTGGATCGATTTCTCGATAACCCCATAACCACTCTTTGTTTTCATAACATTTATCTGTTGTAACATTAACGACAGCTTGAATCTTACGTCCTCGTTCAATCGCATACCTTACTGCTTCCAGAAGATTAACTGTGCCCTGTACATTAGTTTGAAATGTCATGACTGGATCCTTGTACGAAATTCCTACGAGCGGCTGAGCAGCCATATGAATAACTATTTCTGGGTTTGCATCGTATAATGCATTTTTTAATTTCTCACTATCATTAATATCAGCAAGATAGGAGTCTACTAAATCATCTAACCTAGCTAATTCATACAGATTCGGATGTGTAGAAGGTGCTAGTGCGTATCCTGTTACCTTTGCCCCCATCTTAGTTAACCATAAACTTAACCAAGCTCCTTTAAAACCAGTATGACCAGTTAAAAAAACTCTTTTATTTTTCCAAAAAGAAGCATTTATCATCTTATGACCACTTCTTCCATGGTGGATTACCTGTGTTCCATAATTCGTCTAATTGATTTCGGTCACGTAAAGTATCCATTGGTTTCCAGAATCCTTGATGTTTAAAAGACATTAATTGATTTTCTTCTGCCAGTTTTGGTAATACATCCGTTTCAAATACACTATCATCACCTTCGATATATTCAAAAACTTCCGGTTCTAATACAAAGAATCCACCATTAATCCAATGGCCGTCACCTTGTGGCTTCTCGATAAACTTATTTATTTCATTTGTAGTTGATATATCTAGTGAGCCAAACCTACCCTCTGGTTGAACTGCTGTTAGAGTGGCATATTTTCCATGTTGTTTATGTGAATTAACTAACTTTCTAATATCGATGTCTGCCAAACCATCACCATATGTCAACATGAACGTTTCATCATTAATATAAGGTTTCACTCTTCCTACTCTACCACCAGTCATTGAATGCTCTCCTGTTTCAACTAAAGTTACTTTCCAATTCTCTACTTCGTTTCTGTGGATAGTAAACTCAATTGTTTCCTTTGTGAAGTTGTACGTAACATCCGATTTTTGCAACATATACTGTGAGAAAAACTCCTTAATTACATTTCCTTTATATCCAAGGCAAATGATGAACTCATTATAGCCATATGAGGAGTAAATCTTCATGATATGCCATAAAATCGGCATCCCTCCTATTTCAACCATTGGTTTTGGCTTTACTTTTGTTTCTTCACTTATTCTTGTACCTAATCCTCCAGCTAAAATAACGACTTTCATTTATATCCTCCTTTTTTTCAATTTAAGCAATAATATGTGCATTATTAAACTTTCGGTTGTACAAGTACCTATATTTGTAAAAAAACAAGCTAATATACTATACAAACTATACAAGCGTTCATATATTATCCAGAAACAAAACAGGAGAAGGGATGATATAAATTGGCGAAGGAGAGTTTTTTAAATTCTATAAAAAAATTTCTAGAAGAAAAAAAATTAATTAACACCGTAATTGGAGATACAAAGAATAATGATAATCTCAACCATATATGTGTTACGGCAAGTAAGGATTATATACTGCGAATATTAGCTATGTACTATTCTCTTGTTACACATTCAAAAAATTTCAAACTATGGGTTTGTTGTATGGATCAAGAAACAATTTCATTTCTCAAAGAAATGAATCTCCAGCATGTGGTGCTATTCTCTGTCAAGGAAGTGGAAGATATTAACTTGCGGTTAATTAAGCAACAACGTAAATTGAACGAATACTGCTGGACACTGAAAGCACCACTGATTCATTATTTACTAACAAGATATAATTTGGATTCCGTCTTATATTGTGACGGTGATATTTACTTTTTTTCAGATCCAAATGAGATTTTTGAAGAATGGGGTAATGCATCCATTTATTTATGTCCACAACGTGATGCAGAATGGGTAGAAAAAAAATATGGAAAATACCAAGCAGGAGTTATCGGATTTCGACATGATACTATTGGTCTTGAATCTTTAAAATGGTGGCAGAAAAAATGTGAAGAATGGTGTTTCGCTTTACCTGATAAAGAACGCTTCGGTGATCAGAAGTATTTAGATGAAATTCCAAACATGTTCTCAAATGTAAGGATATCAGAACATTTAGGGGTTGATGCAGCACCTTGGAACTGCATCTACAACAATAACTATCGTATAGAAAAGAAAAATGATTCATTATATATTGAAAAGAATAAGCTGGTAGCATACCATTTTGCTTGCTTCTCCATCTTTAACGAAGAGGAATTTGATCTTTGGAGTTTAGATACTCTGAAAATAAGAAGTACGATAAAAAATAGCATTTACATTCCTTATATAGAGAAAATCCGTGAAATAATTCAAGATTTAAAAAACAGAGGATATGATGTAAACCATTTTTATAGTAATAAATCAAATGTGAAAAGTTATTATAAGTACACAACGTTTCGGAGAAAAATGGACCAAACCGATGAATTTTATTGTATGGCTACGATTATTAGTAAAGAATACTTGGTAAAGGGCTTGGCATTCCATCAATCTTTACTAAATCTTGGGGACGAATTCCATTTATGGATTTGTTGTATGGATTCGGAAAGCTTGAATATATTATCAAAGTTAAATCTAAAGAATGTAACACTAATTCCTGTGAGTGAAATTGAAAACAATATGATCGCCAAACTTAGTGAGAAAAGAAGTCTTACAGAATGTTGTTGGACTATGAAAGCTCCTTTATGTGAGCATATTCTAAAGCATTACAGTGAGATTGATTATATTATTTATTGTGATGCCGATATGTATTTCTTTTCCAGTCCTAAACCAATTTTAGACGAATGGTCTACTTATTCTATTTTCTTATGTAAACAAAGAAGTACCAGAATGATAGAACACAAACATGGTATCTATCAAGCTGGTCTCCTCGGTTTCAAACGTGAAGAAAATAGTTTGAAAATCCTTAAATGGTGGAAAGAAAAATGTTTAGAATGGTGCTACGACCAATATGAAGACGATAGGTGGGGAGATCAGAAGTATCTAAATAAGATTCCGAATAAATTTATTAATATTAAAGTCATCCAAAATATCGGTATCGATGCTGCCCCATGGAATATTGTAATGGTTGATGGGAATGATGTTACACGTAAAGGTAGACGTATCCTTATTGAAAATACGGAAATAGTATGTTTCCATTTTGGTAGTTTACTAATGCTAAGTGAAATTGAATATGACCTATGGAAATTAGAGGAACTCAATTTCACCAAAAGTATATTAAAAAACTTATATAGCCCTTATATTAAAGCATTACAGCAAAAATATGAGGAATTAATATCTATTGATAATACAATTGATTATTTATCACATACAGCACCTGATTACACTCCTATGAACGTACACAAATTTTAAGATGTTTTTAACAATTTATTTCTAAAAAAACAACACTTTCAATGGAGAA
Source organism: Paenibacillus bovis (assembly GCA_007679095.1). GTDB lineage: Bacteria > Bacillota > Bacilli > Bacillales > Bacillaceae_C > Lederbergia > Lederbergia graminis. The sequence continues at coordinate 51,368 of VEFU01000011.1, read as the reverse complement.
AGTGTTGTTTTTTTCATTATTGGATAAACTACAAATTAAATTAGCAGTTAAAATGGAATAAAGGAGAGTTTACATGGGTGCAATTGAACGTGGTGGATATATATTCGAACCGGAATATAGTGTCATTGAACAAAAAGCAGCAATTCATGTTTATCAAAATGGCGAGTTTATAGAGGAACTGAAATTTAAATTTAGAGGGGCAGCACCTGAACCTAGCCAAATTGAACAGGTTGTCGATGCATACTGCCAATCCCATGGGATTTGAATTTCACGGGCAAAAAGGTAATCCGTCTGCCTTTATATAAAAGGTGAGACTGTGAAAATAAGTTAACGTAATAGCTCTGTTAAACTCTGTTGTTGATTTTCGCTCCTGTACTCTCGCTACTATCAACTAAGTTGTTAACAACAATGAACTTTAACAGAGCCAACGTAATAAAAGGACTATCATCGTATAGTTTATTTTCCCCAGTCTCACCACTTTCTCAAGGTATTTCTATTAAAATCCCCCAAATTTATAAGTGTTTATTTTTTGGTTATTTTAATAACCCTTCTTTTATCGTTTTTATATTCCATTCCATCATTGAGATGTACGTATCTCCATCCTCCCCAGGTTCAGCAAGTGAATCCGTAAAAACCTTCCCCATTATTGGAACGTTCGTTTCTGATGAAACTGCTTCCATACTTCTTGGGTCAATACTAGTTTCTACGAATAAACCTTTGATCTGCATCTTTTTAATAATATCTACGATTCTTGTAATCTGCTGTGGAGTTCCTTGATTTTCTTGATTTATTTCCCAAATATATTCTGCTGTAAATCCATATGCATCACTAAAATACTTGAAAGCTCCTTCACTCGTAACTAATACTCGTTCCTCTACAGGAATTTCCTCAAATTGTGTCAATGCGTCATCATGAAGCTTTTGTAGTTTTGCAATATACTTTTCTGCATTTTCCTTATAAATATCTGCATTATCTGGATCAACTTTTATTAAGCCATCCCTTGCATTTTCTGCATATTTAATTCCATTTCTAATGTCTAACCAAGCATGTGGATCTTCTTCACCTTCTTGCCCTTTCGTTGTAAGGTACTTCACATTTACTCCTTTACTCATCAAGAAAACCGGAGCATCTTTTCCATCCTTATCAGCAGTTTCCATTAATTTATCAAACCAAGAGTTTCCTGCTTCCAAATTAAGTCCATTATAAAATACTGCATCTGCATCGGTTGTTTTCTTTATGTCATCCGGAAGTGGATCGTACTCATGTGGATTGGATCCGATTGGTGCTAAACTATGAATCTCTACTAAGTCACCACCGATATTCTTCACAATGTCATATACGATAGAATAGGTAGTAACTACTTTTACTTTTCCATCATCATCCTCACTTGTCTTTTCCTTCCCACATGCTCCTAGTAGAAATAGTCCTACTATGAAAATGGTTATAAATTTGAAATAACGTTTCATCTTTATACCTCCTTTTTTTTATGCCAACGAAGCTCTTTTCCTTTTTGTTTTAAATGCCTTCCAGACAATTCCATGTTTTGGTGAAAACAAAAATACTACTCCAAAGATTACTGTTGCTGTTATAACGATGGTTGCTCCTGAAGCAAGATTATGAGTATAGCTAAAGTACAAACCAATAGTGGCTGATACTATTCCAATCCCTGCAGCAATAAAAATCATGATCCACAATCGTTCCGTAAGTAGGTACGCTGTCGCTGCAGGTGTAATTAGCATCGCAACTACCAATACAATACCTACTGTTTGTAAGGAAGCTACTGTCACCATCGTTAATAACGTCATGAGAAAATAATGAATGAGTTTAGTTGGTAGTCCATATGCAGCTGCCATCGTCGGATCAAACGAAGACACTAACAATTCCTTATAGAAAAGATAGACTGCTAGAATGACAAGAACTCCAATTCCTAATGTCATCCACATTTCAGATGTTCTAACTGCCAAAACATTGCCAAATAAAATATGGTATAAATCAGTACTGCTTTTTAACATCGTGATGATAATGATCCCTGCAGCAAATGCGGCCGTGAACATAATACCAATGGATGTATCATGCTTAATTCGACTATTTTGCGATACAAACCCAATTGCAATAGCAGTAATTACGCCACTAATGACTGCTCCAAAAAAGAAGTTTATTCCTAACATATAGGAGAGAGCTACTCCCGGAAGTACTGCGTGTGAAATTGCATCTCCCATTAATGCCATTCCTCGAAGGATGATAAAACATCCCATTACCCCACAAATTATCCCAACGATAATCGATGTAATTAACGCTTTCTGTAAAAAACTATACTGGAAGACTGCCTCCATAAATTCCATTACATAGACACTCCGATCTCATTCATAAAAGCAAACTGTCCTCTGTAGGCTTTTGAAATAATCTCCGGCTGAAACACTTCTTCTACGGTTCCATAACTGACCAATTCTTTATTCAGTAAAATTAATTCCTGGAAGTAATCATTTGCCTTACTCAGATCATGATGAACGACAATCACTGTTTTTCCTTGCTCGCAAAGTTCTTTTAGTATTTGAATAATTGTCTCTTCACTGGTCATATCTACGCCGACAAAAGGTTCATCTAAAAAAAACAACTCTGCTTTCTGCGCTAATGCTCTTGCTAAAAAAACTCGTTGCTGTTGTCCTCCAGAAAGCTCTCCAATTTGCCGTCTACTAAACTCTTGCATGCCTACTCTTTCAAGACACTGAATTGCCCATTCTTTATGTTCTTTCTTAGGTCGTCTAAACCAATTTAGATGTGGATAAGTCCCTATTAACACTGTGTCTAATACTGTAATTGGAAAGTCCCAATCAATATTGCTCCGTTGCGGTACATATGCAATTTTCTTCCTTGCTTGTTGGATGGATGTACCTAAAATAGACAAGGTTCCTTTATCTTTGGGGATAAGATTTAAGACCGCCTTCAAAAATGTAGATTTTCCTGCACCATTTGGTCCAATAATGCCTACTAACTTCCCAGTTTCAACAGTAAGACTCACTCCTTTCACTGCATCCGTTCCATAATAAGAAACATGCAGGTCTTCTATAGCTAGTGCTGTCCCCATATCGCTTCTTCTCCTTTGTTCATTATTGATTTTTAATTTTATGAGCAAGAGCACAAATTGTTGCCTAAAGAACAATTTTGTCCTTAAGTAAATAATATTTCCTTAATGCAAATTATAAAATGTATTCCATAAATGTCAACACTATTTTTTCCAAAAAATAGTGGGACACTTGAATTATCAAATGTCCCACTAGATAAAATATTTTTATTGTATTCGTTATTTTTGATCGTATTCATCGAGCGTAATTTGCGAAACTCCGATTATCTTCATTTTTTGATTCTTTTTTAAGTCCAATTCTACTTTTGTTTCACTTAATCCACCAATTATTTCAAACACTCTTGGAGTAGATCCATGTTCAAATATTTGAATATACCCTAGGCCATAGCCAGATGCGATATATTTCCCTGGAGCAATATCTTTACCAACTTCCCATATTCCTGCATGTAGTTCCTTTGTTATTTGTGTTTCAACTGGAGTAATAAAAACTTCATCAAAGCCATCAATATGAACGGCATGTTCTCCATTTAAATCAACCGTTATACCATGAACGGACCCGCCGTACACTTCATTCATTAATTCTTTTCCTTGCTTGTCTGTAATTTCCACAGTACCAGCAGCATGACCAGAGATATGGTATCGCCCCCGAGGAAGGATAATAGTTTCGCCATATTGATCAATGACATCTATCATCATTTCAGTAGCTTCTGAGTTATTACGATCAATTGAATCATATATGGTATTACTTATTTCCCCAATAATGTCATCACGCTCATCACCGATAATTTCATAGTTTGTTTGATATTGTTGCACTTTATCTGTTTGTTGCTGGCACCCACTTACAATTAGTAAACAAACTAATATCTTACTTATCCAAATAATATTTTTCATAATATTCTACCGTCCCTAATGGTCCAATCGTTAATTCTTTTTGTTTATATGCAAGCAGTTTTTCTAACATTCTTGATTGTTCCGTTATTTCCATACCAGCTAGCGGAATACAGCATAAATGATTCCCTAAATATAGATGATCCTTTGGAAGTTGATTTAAAATTTGCTCATATTGTTCCGGACTTAACTCAAGTTTTATATAGTCATTACTATCTTCACCGTGACGATGTTCGTGAATAATTACTCCGTCTTTCAAGAAAATGACTCTATCTGCATATAGGTCTAAGTTTTCAAGTAAGTGAGATGCCACAAAAATTAACTTATCTTGTTTTTTCATATCCAATAATAAATTAGATATTAAGGCGACATTTTCTACATCAAGTCCATTCATCAATTCATCCATCAACATTATCGGAGTATCTGCTGCAACCATCATGGCAAAACAAAGTCTCTGCCTCATTCCTAAAGAATACGTTTTAACCTTCTTTTTCGCATAACTAGTCATATTTAACTGTTCCAATATTTGAGGAACGTGTTTCTTCGTCCCTTTCCACATATTGGCATATAAATTCATATGGTCGACACCAGATAATTCTTCTAATAAGTCTCCTTGGTCTGGAAAAGTAGCCATATGTTTCCGTATTAATAATTCACTTTTCTCTTGTTTATACGATAGCTTTCCATGAAAAGTTACTTTTCCCGTATTTGGTTTTAAATAATTTGCAATTACATTAAATAATGTTGTCTTCCCTGTTCCGTTTGGAGCTACTAAACCAATAATCTCTCCTTTTTCAGCTGTTAGAGATAATTTATCTAGTACTTTTTTATCTTTATATGAAACTGTAATATCCTTTATTGATAACACGAGCTCTCCCCCCTTAATATGCTTTCGCAATTGGTTCATCTTTTGGTTTTTTACGATATGACAACATATGGATGATATAAATACTGCCTATCACAATTGCAATAAGGAGTAGTAACATCAAAACAGCATAGCTAAAGTCTACTGCATTATTTCCTAATGTAATTGCTATATCACCTGATAAGACACCCACGATATCGATAAATAATAGAGGTTCTATCATGATCAATTTAATCCCTGCTGCCATCATCACTTGAGGAATAGCGAAAATACCTAACCCGACTAGAATATTAGCATAGGCATTTTTAAACAACATATTTAATAATATCGACAAAAACATGATAAGTAGTGAAACTACTGCAAATCCCGTGAAAATGTAAAGCAAATACTTCGTCGTAGAAACAGAAATGTATTCACCATTCTCATAAATTAGGACTGGGAAGGAAAAGTCTCCAGCTAAAAGTTTCATAGCTGCGTAAAGGATGCCTATCATAAAGCCTCCAAGTAAAAATACATTTATTTGAATACTATAGATAGCTACTTTACTTGTAATCTTTTTCAAAAAGGAGATTGGTAACCCCTTTACAACAGATGCATGCCGTTGTTCATAAACTAATAATTCACTACCACTGATTAATAAAATAACCAAAAATAATATACCGCTCATCGCTTCTAATGCATTCTCGACATAGTAATTCGTCTTAAAGGAATCTTCTTCCAGTGGGAGCTCATTGTCTTTTATATAGTTTAATAATGCTGTATCCTTTAGAATTTCTTCTTTTGGTGTGATAAAGTGATCCGGTAACCCTTTATTTCCAAGTTCATGTATTTTTAATTTCAATTCATTTAACTGCAAACCACTTTCAATGTATTGCTCACTATCATTCCCCATCCCGATGTAATACACCTGAAGTTGTACCAATTCGGATTGCTTCGTTAGAATGTTATAAACCTCTGCAATTTCCGGTACATCCTCGCGTTGTTCATCAATATACTCAAATGCAGCAAAGGTCTCTTCCGATTCTATCCTTTTTTGTTCACGTAGTGTCATTGGTTCGTCTTGACTGTAGTAAATAAAGAAAACGAGAAAAAATAATAATAAAAATGCAGCAATAAACCAGTTTTTGCGATTATGCAACAATAATTTCGTTTCATAAAGAGAATATCTCCAGAACATGTTTTTAACCCTTTCTATTAAACGCCATGATAAAAACGTCTTTTCGTAATAAAACGCGAAGTAACATACAGCGCAATTTCAATTATTAATAATGTGATAGCTAAAACTATTAATCCTTTACCATAAGTAATAGACTCTACGTTTACTAGAAACATTTTTTCCCCACTTATTATTTTTCCAAATTCAAAGTATGTTTGTGGAAAATTACTGATATCAATCCCAAACAACTTATTGGTCGTTCTTGAAAAATAAATTAGCTCGGAAAATAATAGGACTGTACTTACCATAAGAACAAGCCAAGCGTTTTTAAATAGAAGACCGAGCATAGCATTCAATCTTATAAACAGATAGATAAGAATAAAGAAAAACGCTAATCCCTTCATAAGGAACTTTCCAAGTGAAATGGTGTCATATTGATTAAAGCTGAATCCGTATTCTGGTTCTGCCCTCGGTAATGTAATAGGAACTCGAATGTCAAACGAACCAAATCCATTCAGAATTGTTAGTACAATGGAAGCAATGACTAGTAGGGCTGCTAAGATAATAATCGTATAAGAAAAGGAGACAAATGATTTAATATTAATTAGTCGATACCATCCTATCGGTAGTCCTTGTAAAACTGTTTTATTTTGGCGATCCCTTGTTAACATGTCGCTACTGAAATATATAGCAACAAATATAATACCCAATACAGCAGTTCCTAATAAGAAATTTTGAATCGTTTGCAATGCTGTTTTTTGCTCAATCATTTCATATGTAACTGGTAATTCTTCCTCCAAATATCCTTGATATCGGAGAGTTGTTTGGTTAAAGGCAAATTGGTAATCATTACTGAGGAATATTGATTGTTCTAGAAGCTTTTCATCTGTTGGAACACCATTTTTTAAAAAATCAAGTAATTTCAAATGTGCAAATCGAACGAAATCTCCATCCTCGTAGGAAGTTACCAATTTACTTAAGAGTTTTATACTATATTCATTTTCTGCATAAACAGCTCTGCCTGACATCGTAGAAAAACCAGTGGCACCTCTAGCCTTTTTCCCTTTCTGAACAGCTTCCAAGTTTTGAATTTGCTGTTTCGCTTTTTCAGGATCAAATGTGTCATTCGTTTCTTTATTTGGTAGAAAAATAAAGCAATAGCTTAAGATTAGCACGACTAACGCCATTACAAATAACACGTTTTTCTTACTTTTCACCATCATCTTCCATTCATGGATGAGCATAGACTTCATCTTTATTCTTCTCCTTTAAAAAGCATTTTTCTATAAAACATGTACATCATCCATTATTTGGTCCATACACACGATTTTGAATATTAGATATAACTCCTTTTTCAACTCGATTTCTTAAAGTTGTTCTCCAATTTTCTGCAAGTAACTCACAATCTCCAAGGTTGCGAGCTAGCTCTAGATTATCCTTTTCCACATGCATAATTTTATTACACCTTGCTATTGTCCAATCAGGAAAAGGACGGTTTAGTAAACGGAGTGATTGACCAGCCTCTACATATCCTTCTTCTATTACTCGTAAATACCAGCCTGTCCTTCCAGTATGTTGAATCAATAATGCTAAATTTTTAATTTTATATCTACGTGCAGGTTTCCAGCATGGTTGTCTTGGTTGCGATACTTGAACAATTGCTTCTCCAACTTGATACGTATCACCAATACACACCGTACTTTCAGATGCATTTTCTAGTAAGAAATTTTCTCCCATTCCTCCTGCTGAAATATCTACTCCATTAAGCTCTTTTCTCCAATAATCATAATGCTCAGATGGATAAACAAATACTGCCTTTTCAGGACCACCATGATTCTTTAAATCTGCCTGCCCATCTCCATGTAAATTCGTTTTGCTTACATAAATAGGTCCTTGCACAGGCTCTTTAAAAATAGCACTTGTCCATTCTCTATCCATTGGATTTGGAGCATCCTTTTTTCCAACTGTTTTTGGCTTACCAATAAATAATTGTTTCAATAACATTTCTATTCTCTCCACTCATTTCTTTCATTTCTGAAACTAAAAAATATTCAATTCGTATATAGTATTACTTAATAGCATAGAGTTCGATTTCTATATATGTCAATGAGGAATTTTAAAGAAAGGGGAATAGAGGAGCAATGAGAGATTGGTGGCAGAAAAAGAAAACAAATACACGAAAATATAAAAAAAGAAATGATCACTATTCTTTTCTTGATATTCTTGCTGATATTTTATTTTGGATACCTGAAATACTTTTGTTACCGTTTCGCTTATTATTTTGGATTGTTAGAGGTTTTGGTAGGTTGTTTCATGATATTTTCGATATTACTTAAGAGAAGATCCGTCTATACATGATGGATTTTTTTACGTTTATATTTAAATTCGGAGGACAATTGCCTATCATTATTAAAGATCATTTTCCAATAACTTGAAACTAACTTTTGACATGTTATGAATACTTTTCAATAAGCCGATAACACTATATACAAATATGACTGATGAGAGGAATTTGTATCGTGAATCTTCATAAATCAAAAACGTCGGAGCCACTAACTGCAGCTGAGATGGGTAAAATGTGGGCAACTTATAATGGTAATACTATGGCACAATGTGTCCTTCAATATTTCCTACAGCATGTAGATGATAAAGATATCAAAAAGGTAGTAGAGTATGCCTTAAATCTTAGTAATAAATTAGTCGATCAATTAAAATTCATATTTGATAAGGAAAATTTCCCCATTCCAGTTGGATTTTCTAAAGAAGATGTAAATATAGGTGCACCAAGATTATTTGCGGATGAATTTTACTTACACTATTTAAAATATACGAGTAAAGCAGGGATGAGTATATATTCGATAGCCATTCCACTAGTTACGAGACAGGATATAAAGGACTTTTATGTAAGTACGCTTCATTCTACATTACACTTAATTACCAAAATAAATAATACGCTAGAGAAAAAAGGTATGTTAATGAAACCGCCTGTTATCCCTATTCCAAATAAAGTAGATTTTATAAATAAGCAAAGTTTTTTAAAAGGTTTTTTTGGTGATGTTCGCCCTTTACATGCATTAGAAATATCACATCTTCATGATAATATTGAAAATAATGTAGCGAGTAAGGCGCTCCTACAAGCATTTAGTCAAGTGGCGAAATCAGAAAAGGTGCAGAAATTTTTCATTAGAGGAAAAGATATTACACATAAACATATTCAAAAGTGTTCAGAAAAACTGGAAAATGATGATTTACCAACACCACATCTTTTAGATTCGCTCGTTACTACGTCTACTTTCTCACCGTTTTCAGATAAATTAATGTTATGGCATAAGATTGATATGTTTGCGATGAAGATTCGGTCATACGCAAATGCTTTATCACTTGATGGAAGAAGAGATATTGGAGCAATGTACGCAAAGATGTCAATGGATGTTGCACTCTTTGTGGAAGACGGGGCAAATATCATGATTGAAAAAGGCTGGATGGAAGAACCACCAAAATCTACTACATGAGCTAGAAGCGATACTAGCTCTGCTATAGCTCTAAATAATTTTGAATAGGCTTTTGACATTTGAAACATCTTAATAGTAGAAAGGAGTGGAGACAATGAGTCAAAAACGTGATAAAGGATACAGCCAAAAAGGTAAACCTAACAGTGATACTATAAAAAGCACAATTGCAGCAGAAGATTTAGAAAAAGCTATTCATCCCACGAATCGCCAAAATTCCAAACAATAATGATTCTTCCAATCCAAAGTAGTCCCTGGTTCAACACTTCGTTATTAAACCAGGGACTACTTCTTTTTTATTGATTTCTATTAACCATATAGTCCAGCAAATATTTAAGAAATACAGGTTTTTGTGGGACTTGATGCAGAGTTTCCATTGCAAGATAATAATGGTCCCACATTTCCTTTTTTGCCCCATCCACTCCAAGGACGGTTACAAAGGTGGAACTATTATTATCAAGATCTTGTTGTATTGGTTTTCCAAGTACTTCGACATCCCCTTCCTCATCCAGTAAATCATCTTTAATTTGAAAGGCAATGCCAGCATGATAAGCAAACTTCTTAAACATCTCTATATGTGATGGCTTCTCATTTACAAGTATTAGAGGCATAATAATAGACGCTTCAAATGCAATTCCTGTTTTATAAAAACACATCAAATTTAGTTGCTCTAATGTTAACTTTTTTCCCTTAGACTCTAAATCCAAAGCTTGACCTTTACACATTTCCATTGTTTTTTGTGCAGAATATTGGATTAATCGTAGAACAAATTTAGCATCAAAACCGTTCAGGGATATCTGCTCTTCGATAGCTTTCTGTGTTAAAAATAAACCAGTTAATTCTGCAATCGCACTATTATATATATGATGTAGCGTTGGTCGCCCTCTCCGTATTTCAGCATTATCTTGTGAAGGTAAATCATCAAAAATTAATGAAGCAGTATGCATATATTCTAATGATTTTAATAACGGTAATACAGCTGATTCATTAAGACCATACTGCTTTGCCATCATCCAAGCAACGAATGGTCGGATTCGTTTTCCATCCCCCTCCAAACTGTAATTTACCGCATCCATAAGTGGTTCTTCTAACAATAATGTTTGTTCATTTTTAGGAATAGGTAAAACATTATTCAATTGAATTCGAATCGATTCCATGTTAGCTGTAAATTCATCTTGTTCTTTCTGTTCTTTTCTCAAATTCGCAATCATTTCATCCCGCAGCAATTTATCAAAAAAGTCCACATCATCTGCTTGACGTACCACTTTTTGAATGAGATTGTTAAATTTTGAATTTGACGGTGCAAAAATCCCCATTACTTCTTTATATTGCTCTTTTCCACATTTCTCTTTAAAACGTTTTATCCCATTTATTGCTCGAGCTAAAATAACTTCCCTTGTATTAGGATCAGATTGATAAATATGATGAATTAGATTGCAAATAACTGTCCAGTATAATTCAAACGGATTTAGTAAGTCTTTGCGCTTCTTATGATATTTCCAATAGTAAGTATAAGGAGTAACTGCACCTTCCTCCATATCATCAAACATATCAGCAAAGTCATCTGCAAGCTGGTTGTATATCCCGTAGTAAAAAGTTCGATTATTAAAGCCCTCATCCGTTTCTGGGCTAAGTACCGTTCTAGCAATTAATCTAGAATACGCAGATTTTAAGATAATCGGGACATATATATCCTCATTTGTATACTGTTCATTATCTAAGTCCTTTTCACGATCAATTTCCTGCGAATGAAAAAATATATACGCTTGCTCGAAAAATTGTGTATGTGTTTCACTACTCAAATTAGCTTTTATATACTCAAAAGCAGCCTTAAGTTCTTGATGTACAAATTCGATAAGCTGTTTTTTTGGACCAACCCATTCGCCGAGTTGAGGTACATTACCTGTGATTAGGGAGATACGAATGATTTTAGTATATTGCTGTTTCTCCGTTTCCGTTAAGACATTAGCATCAAGAAGATCATCAATAAACGGATATGTTAATCCGTAACAATATCCAAGCCTTATTGCTTTATCAAGTCTAAGTTGACGGTCTTGTTCAGATAGATCATCATCTATTTCTTCAAATTCATGCATGACAACCCCTGCGATTAATTTAATTAGTTTTCTTTTCGCATGTTCTTTATCCATCCCCACTGGTATGTTAGAGGAAACAATTGTTAGCTTTTCAAATAGCCAGATGATGGTGGATTCAATCCCATACTTTTGGGACCATCGATACAAAGTAGCCATATTAAAAAACTCTGACTTGTCATCAGATAAAAGTCTTTTTTTCAAACTAGCAACTGCCTCTTGTATCTTTGTCTGTGTCTTCTCATTGTCCAAAGGCTTTCCTAAATCACGCAAATACAAATAGGATATACTTCGTTGTAAATAATTATCTAATTTTCCTGTAAAATTAAGCCATTCAATATAATGGCGATAATGCTTTGTTTTAGACTTTCTTCTCCCATTCCAACGATAATGAATATGATGTTTTTTCCATATATGTATATCATTCGTTAACGTTGAGACATAATATTTCTCCTGCATTTGCGTATGTAGTGCTTTAAAGTAAGCTATTGCCTTTTCTTCAGCTCTTTGATATTTCATATTAGCAGCTAGCAATAAATCTTCATTCATATAATTAATACCTCAACTTCACGTTTTCTCATGGCTAGTTATTCATATTAGATAGTATTATGTTTTATTTTAACAGTAATGACTTCGTGTTACTTTTGAAAAACCTTTTATATTGAAAGTTAATTCTTACATGGTGAAAAGCAACAAGATTTGAGTTCCGATATAAATCGCAAAACGATGTAAAACACCGTATAATATTTTTTATTATTATCGGGAATAAATTATACATTCACTCATATATTTCATTTGGAGTATTGAATTCATTCCAAAAGAAAAGGTGAGAATCTGATGATTGTTGTTCATTTTATTGAGAATAGAAATGTCTTATTAACACAATTACGAAAAACGGTACCTACTGCAGGTGAAAATATAAGAATTAAGGGCCGTAATGGCATTGTCGTTGATATAAAAAAAATAAAGGATAACGTAGTACATGTTAATGTTAATATGGCATCTATTACGAGGAAGAATGTTCTAATGGATTCAAAAAAGAAAAGAAGATAGCTATTAAAACAGTAGAGGCTAAGCAGAAGGTTTAAAATGAAAAACCTTACTACTTAGCCTCTATTTAATATTTATTCTTTCTCATAATGGAAATAGTCGAAATCTACGTAACCACCAATTTCTTTCGTAGCATAATTGAAAAGTCCAATTCGATAGCCCATAAAATGATCTAATGTATATTTCATTTTTAACGGGGAACCTATTTCAATCCAGTCTTGTCCATTTCCCGAATAATAAAATGTTGCTATGTCTTTACTATCTTCAAAGTTAAATTTTATTTTTACAAAAAGCAAATCATCTTCTATAAGATGTTTTTCAACTACTTCTTCGCCACCATTACCATCGTTTACAGTCGCTATTACATATTTCCCATCATTTTCAACCGCTACCCCAACCGTGCCAAAGGTATTTTGCAGAGCTACGAGACCTGCATGGTCACCTATCTTCATGTTAGACATATCCATGGATGTAATTCCTGTACAATGTGGCCCCTCTGTTCTTTGAGTTAATGTATTACGAGCACGTAAAATACTGTCAGCAATATATCCTGTTTCTAATCGTAAAAAACCTGGTCTTTTGATTACGGACCACAAATCATTGTCTGGATTATGATTCCATTGCCAATTCAACTGCAGTTTATTTTCCTTATAGTCAAAGTCATCACTAATGACCAATGGCTTAGATTGTGTAGGAGGCAAGTTAATTTCTATTTCTTCCGGTGCCTTTCCGTTAATTCCAATCATCGGCCATCCATCCTCCCATTTAACAGGAAGAATATATGGAATTCTCCCGACTGCATCATGGTCTTGGAATAACATTGCATACCATTCCTCATTCGGTGTATTAAAAATGGCACCTTGAGCGATTCCTTTATTATGGTAGCCCATATCATCATCAAAAATAATTTTACGTTCGTATTCTCCAAGAAGGTTGTTGGAACGATAACAAATTTGCCTTCTGCGTCTATTACCAACTGTTGGCCACTCAATAAATATTAAATAATATTGGCCATTTATTTTATATGCATGGCAGCCTTCACAACGGAGGCCAATTCCCTCCGTTTCTGTTTCTAGTAATAGCTGATTTATCCCACCTTCTTTAACAGCGGTTACATCTTCTGTAAGTTCAGTAATACGAATATGACCACAGCCATAAATTACGAAAACTCTCCCTTCATCAAATAGCAATGCAGGATCATGATAAATACCGTCAATAGTAGAGCGCTTCCAATTTCTGGATTCAATGTCGTTTGTTTGATAAATATAAAACTTCCTAGCGTCATTACTAGAAAAACAAACATAAAATGTGCCATTATGATAACGTAAACTCGCAGCCCATGAACCTTTTCCATAGATGCCTTTCCCATCTATTAAATTATGAGCATCATTGTCTTCTAGTTGATCATAAACATAGCCAATAATCTCCCAATCTGCTAGGTTTTCAGACTTCATAATTGGACAGCCTGGCATTGAATGCATACTAGTACTCACCATATAATAAGCGTTTCCAACTCTAATTACATCAACATCTGGAATATCAGACCAATAAATAGGATTTTTTAGTACTGTTTTTATCACCATTAACTCCCCCATACTTTTTTCTACCTATTTACTATTCTAGATTAATAGAAAGAAACATGTCTAGTCACATTGGCTTAAAAGCTTTAACATCTATACTTTCCCATGCCATTTTTGAGTTCGTATCGGACAACGAAATTAATCTGTAACAAATGGCAAGCATATCATCATAATATGCTATGACGTATAATCAGATCCAATGAGGAAAGGAGGCTTGTTATGTACTACTCATTTTACCGGTATCCAATATATAGCTACTTTCCAGTATCACAAAATGTAATTTATTCTCCATATCTCCCATACCGTGAGTATCCTCCTGTGGATCCAACAATGCTGATTGAATCTGTAAATTCATATCGTGTCTTATTAAATCAAGGGGGACATTTATTAGATAAATTAGGTGACAAAACGTTTTCAATGAAGTTAATGGAAGCTGCTCAGCATGGAAATCAAGCTGAAGTAGATCGCTTAATTCATACAATAGTTGGAATATCCGTTCCAATTAAAGTTAGCTACACGCCTTCTGGAGTAATATTTACCCTTGAGTCTCCTGCGGTGAGTAAAGGAGCCAATTGTTGTACATTAAAAATCACCCTAAAATGGGGAAAATAATATAAACATAACATCCTTTCTATGAACATTTTTTTATTTTTTTCAAAAGAAAAAGGTGATTAGTCTCCTATCACCTTTTTCTTTTATATTATTAATATTCAATTCTTCTTTACATAATAATTTTTGTCCCCGATTTGAATATCTTCTTCATCCCCGTTATGGATAAAAAATAATGCATTCTCCACCTTCCCATCGTCCGATTTCATCATAATTGTATTATTTTGAATTTGATAAGTACCAATAGTATTACTATCTGACGAACTAGCGTGTGTAGAAGGACCACCACTAGTTGCTCCTAGACTCCCTAAGGTAACACCAGAAAGTTCAAATGTACCATTCGATTCTAATATTAGTTTATACGTCCAAGAGCTTGCCGCTCCGTTTACTCCGATCAATCCAAAATAACCAATATAAGTGTACGTATTATCCAATGTGGTTCCTTTTGGTACAGGTATAACAGGATTAAGTTTGATCTTGTTTATCACTAGCTGTTCATCCGTTATTTCAATCGGTACTGATTCCCCATCACTAAGCTTTAGCATACCATCACTTATCTTATAAGTAAGACACTCATTCACTTTACAATCAATCGTTTCAGGTCCTCCATTGTCGGGTAAACCAATGAACACATTATTTTTTGGTAAGAAGGTGTAAAAATCCCAACACATACCTCCACATTCGGAACCGCCAAAATCATCACGAAATCCAGCATACATTCCATTAAGATTATCTAAATTTAATGGGGTATCTGGATCACTAGGTTTATAATTTGATTGACTACAACCTGTAATTATTACAATTGATGCCAAACACAAGATAAATAGTAACCTCTTTTTTAACATGTTTGCTGTTCTCCCCCTTTCTATAGCCCCTTAATTTCACTGTATTATTCTATGTTTCAAATCTTCTATCAATAAATAATTGAAGGAAAGTAATGAAATACCCTTCCTTATTCTTATATTTAGAGTATTTTTCATAAATTAACTGAGATTCACAGGTAGTAATACCTATTCAGTTAAGAATATTGTCCAAACTATATTCTTTGTATTAAACTCTAAGAATGTATGAACATGTAGACCGCTTCGGAAATACACTGCGTTTTCCGCTTGCTTAGTGAAGCGAAAACGCTGGTACTTGTAGGAAGAGTAAAGACACAACATCCTGTTGGTAAGCTCCAACAGCGACTTCCTATCGCTCGTGCTAAAGCACTGTCAAGCAACTTTATATTCGTGGAGTGGGGAAGTCCACCCCTGTAAAAACAACTCTGCGAAAGCAAAATAAAAAACGAACTATATTGATTTTTTCATCAACTGTATAGTTCGTTTTATAACTTTTTTATTCATATATTCCGTGTGTGCTACTAACTTCTTGAATAAAGATGATACCATTTCCTGGCTCATCAATTTTCAGTTTATTTCTAATCGAAGTAACGATTGCATCTGTTATTTCTTTTTTGGATAAGATCATCACAATTTCTTTCTCAGGTTCAATTTCCATCGAAAACAATTTACTTGTTTCATGGATGCCAGAACCTCTCGCATTGATAATTGTTCCACCTTTTGATCCAGCTTCGGTTGCGGCGTCGATTACATACTCTGCATTACCTTTTTCCACGATAATCGTAATGGCATCATACATGGTATTCTCTGCACCCCTACTTTCTTTCGTATCATCTGGTCTACACTTACTAGCACCGAAAACATTCTTCACAGGAATTGTAAATGCTATCCCGTGACCTGGTTTATTAAATTTATATTTATTATCAAGCTCTTCCAATGCCTGATCAGCTGTCGTTTTATTAGAGACCATTACTACAATTTCTTTTCTCATTTCGGATAAGGCTAGAAAATTCAGCAGACGATTATTGATTGTGCCCTTTCCTAGAAGCACTGTCCCACCTGAAATACCGCATTTCTTAGCTGTTTGCAGTATTTTACTTCCAAGGCCGAAGTTAACAATAACACAAACAATTTCATAATCGGCAATTTCAGAACTATTCCACATTCCTTTCTAGTCCCCCCTTTTTTGATTTTAATTTAAAAATAACACCTAAAACTTGTAATGCAATTAATGGTGTTAACGCAACCATCGCAATCATTCCAAAACCGTCTACAAGTACATTTGCTCCTTCGATTGCCTCTGCAGCCCCTTGAACAAACGCTAATATAAATGTAGCAGTCATAGGCCCTGATGCTACCCCTCCGGAATCAAAGGCGATACCTACAAATAATTTTGGCACAAAGTACGTCATAGCAATCGCAATTGCGTACCCAGGTAGGAGTAAATGCCATAATTGTAAGTCAGGAATAATAATTCTTAACATAGAAAGTAAAACCGCAAACCCGACTCCGATCGATAGTGCAATCATTACGATAGATCGCTTAACATAGCCACTTGTAACATCCTCAATTTGATGAGTTAGAACATGAACAGCAGGTTCCGCTAATATTGTGACGAAGCCAAGTACAAATGCGACAATAACAATATATGCTTTATTATCGAGATTAGCAATGCTATAGCCTACCGCACTACCAACATCCATAAAACCAGCATTGACACCAACTAAAAATAAGATTAGTCCAATGAATGTAAAAAATATTCCAATTAAAATATTTCGAACAGTCTTCTTTGATAATTTAAAAGATATTTTTTGAAATATAAGAAAAATTATCACAATAGGTAGCAAGGCAAGTAAGACTTCACCCGTAATAATTGGAAGCTTTTTAATAAAAGGTCCGATAATTGAATTAGAAATATTCACTTGCTCCAAGCTTCCTGATATTTTATCACTCTTGGAAACGATAGACATAATCATAACGGATATGATTGCTCCTGTGGATGCAATAGCCACTAAACCAAAGCTATCCTTTTCAGAAGCTTTACTATCCTTTTTCAATAATGATACACCTAAAGCAAGTGCTAGTATAAATGGAACTGTTAATGCGCCAGTAGTTGCTCCAGAAGCATCGAAGGATATAGCTAAAAACTCTGGGGATGTAAATATTGCTATTACAAAAATAAGCAGATATATTACAGTAAGTACTTTGTAAAGTGGAATATTGTATACAATCCTTACTAGTCCAAAAGCGAGTAAAGCTGCAATGCCAATCGATACAATTACTACAATTAACCATTTTGTGATTAACCCAGATGTTACAAGCTCGATTTGTCCGCCAAGTATATGTAAATCGGGCTCCGCAATAGAAATAAAAAACCCTAACAGTAACCCAGCAATAATAACTACCCATATTTTATTTGACTTTGCTATGGATGCCCCCATGTTCTGGCCAATTATCGTTAAGCCAATATCGACTCCAAATAAGAAAATGGATAACCCAATAATGATGAGGATAGCGCCAATTATAAATCGGATAATTAGAGAGGATTCGAGATGTATAACAGTAAAATTCAACAATAAAACGATTACAGTAATGGGGATAACTGCATATAATACTTCCTTCAGCTTGGAAACTAATACACTCAAATAATGATCAACCCTTTCTATTATGATTAATGTTTAGAAGTATCATAGAAATTCAAGAACTCCATTAGATAAATAAAGCCTTATTCTACGAATTTACTTTTATAAAAATTATATCATTAGTTATTTACAATTAATATTTCTTCTTTTCTTTTTTTTCAAAAAGATTCATATTTTTGGATATATACTTCTGTTATATCAATGACAAAAAGAAAGAGCTATCGATTCTCGATAGCTCTTTCTTCATTTATATTACTCTTCATTATCCTTCGACTAGCTTTTTATATTCATCCATTTGTTTTTGTATTTCCTTAAGCACTTTTTCATAGCCTGCTGCTTCTAATCTCTTTCTGAGATCCTCAACTGCTTTTTCTGGGTCACCTGCTTTACCAAAGGCAATGGATGGTATCATTTGTGAAGTTACTTGTGATAATGCAGCGATCTCAGAGTTTACAGGTGTAGCATCAAATACGAATCTGCCGTATGGGTAAGGTTTCTTAATCTTATCATATTCAGCGTATATTTCATCCATACCATCCCAAGTATCAACAGAAGGAATCTCGAATTTATCTACACGTCCACCCCAGAAGTTAGTTGCAAAGGAATGCTCTGTATCGTCATACCCTTCAGGTTGAACTCTTTTTCCATCTACAATTTCATATTGTACTCCTTCGATTCCATAGTTGAATAATTGATATATTTCTTTATCATTTCGTAGAAGATCATACACCATAAGCGCTCGTTCAGGGTGTTTACTATGGGCTCCTACTGCTGTCGCACCATGTGTGATGCTCATAGAAACTAAGTTACCACGCGTATCTGCCCATGCAAACATATCAATCTCGGAACCTGGTTGTTTCTTGTCCATTTGCGTACGTAAGCCAGAAAAAGTTTGTGTATGATGTTCGTCAGCACCAGTTTTTCCTGCTTCAAATAGTGCACGAGTGTCACCTTTGTAATTCAATACGTCTGTGCGCCAAAAGCCTTTATCGGCCCACTTTTTCATTAGTTTCGCATAGTCTACGAACATGTCATCAAATATTGGACTTACAACGGATGTAAAATCATCAATCGACTTACCCCAATAAACTGGGAAAACTCCTGTCGTAATTGGAAGCTCAATTGCATCGGAATAGGCTGTTACATATCCCCATGCTGTTTGTACATTCGTTCCCTGTACATCCCAAGGAATTACACCTGGTTTATTGTCTACAATGCCTTGAAAATATTTTTCTAACGTTTCGAAGTCCTCAATCGGCTCATTAATTCCGAATTCTTTCGCCCAATCTGTGCGATAGAACATTCCATGGTTCACCCATTGCGTAAAATCGTCTTCTGGAATCATAACAATCTTACCATCGTATTTTGTTTGATCCCAATGTTCTTCCGGAACTTCTTTCCAAGTTTCAGGTGCAAATTTTGGGAGGAGATCAGAAATATCTTTGAATGCTCCCTTTTGTGCATTACCCCAAGCATCTAACCAGTCTGTAGCTGTGATAATTAAATCAATAGGTTCACCAGAAGCCAGCGTTAGATTATATTTTGTCATATAATCTGCCCATTCAATCCATTTAATTTCTAGATGTGCATTTACTTTTTCTTTTAATTTTTCATTTACTTTTTCCATTACCTTTTCCAACTGTCCATTCGTTGGCTTATCCCCTAATGTCATCATCGTAATGGTTACAAATTCAGAAGTATCAATTTCACCATCTTCATTAATGGTTGTAGTTGGCTTATTGCCTTGGGATCCACTACATGCTACAAGAATAAAAATCAACAGCAAAATCAATAGTCTTACCATAAATTTTTTTGGCTTGAACATCTTATTTCCTCCCTTTTTATATGAATTTAAAACTCTATGAAATGAGGAAAGTCCTCAATCATATCAACATTAACCCTTTACTGCACCAATCGTTATCCCTTTAATAAAGTATCGTTGTACAAACGGATAAAATAGAATAACTGGTCCAGTAGCTACTATTGCAGTAGCCATCTTCATCGATTCCAATGGTATATCTTGAGGTGGCACATTAGATGCTGCAGCAGAGTTTCTAACATATTCTGCACTATTGATCACGTTATAGAGAAACAACTGTAAAGGTCTGTATTCCATATTAGAGGAAAGGAAAAGCATTGCATGATACCATTCATTCCAATATCCTAAGGCAATGAAAAGACCGATTGTAGCTAAAGCTGGAGTAGACATCGGTAAGATTAATTTAATAAATATCGTAAAATCTCCCGCGCCATCCATCTTTGCTGATTCCGTAATCTCATGAGGAATCGACCTAGTAAATGACTTCATCATTATGATTAGAAACGGACTTAATAATCCAGGCAATAATACAGCTAAGTAGTTATCTTGTAGTTGCATATATTTCGTTACTAGAAGATAAAACGGTACAAGTCCACCTGAGAAAAGTGTCGTAAAGTAAATATAAAACGATATTTTGTTGCGATACAAAAAGTCCTGGCGCTGTAATGCATAACCTGTCATTGCGACAATAAATAAACCTAATGCAGTACCAACAACTGTAAGAACCAAGGTTACTACATATGAGCCGATGACGAGTCGAGGATTTTGAAATACAAGTTCATATGCAAAAGTAGAAAATTCTTTTGGCCATAAAGAAAAGCCATAATCCATGATAGCCTTTTCTGTTGTAAAGGAAGAAGAGACTATCAGAACAAACGGTAAGAGACAACATAATGCAAAAAGACTGATGAATCCATATCCAAAAAAGCGAACTACTACGGATGAAAAATCTATATTACGTCTAGCTGTACTTTCCATAAAATGTGTCCTCCTTTAAAACAATGAATTTTCTGGTGAAACCTTCTTCACTATCCAGTTAGCTGTTATTACGATAATGAATCCAAATACAGATTGATATAAGCTAACAGCACTTCCTAATGAGAAGTTGAAATTTGTCATTAATGTACGGAACACATAGGTTTCAATAATATCTGTCGTTGAATAAAGCATGGCATTATTAGCACCTACAAGGTTAAAGAACAAACCAAAATTTCCTTTTAACACTCCACCTAAGGAGAATAGTAATAGTATGATAAAGGTTGGCTTGAGCCATGGGATAATGACATATCTAATACGTTGAAATGCATTTGCTCCATCAATTTCAGCCGCCTCAATTATTTGCTTATCAAGTCCCATAATGGCAGCAAAATAAATAATCGATCCATAACCTGTTGACTGCCATAAGAAAGTAATGACAATAATGAATGGCCAAATTTCTGGATTTGAATATGTTTGGACTGGATCTAAGCCAATCCCTTTTAAAAATGAGTTTAGGACACCATAATCGTAACTAAGGATGTTATATGCTAGAAGTCCAACTAAAACTGCGGAAATAAAATGTGGTAAAAACATGATGGTTTGGGATACTTTTTTGAACCACTTACTGGCGAGTTCATTAAGTAATATCGCTACACCTATTTGCAGGAAATTCCCTAGAATAATAAATGCTAGATTATAAGCAATCGTATTAAACGTTAGCTTCCACAAATCGCCAGTCATTACTAAAAAGCGGAAGTTTTCTAAACCAATGAAAGCACTTTTAAAGATCCCAGCCGTATAGTTAAAATCTACGAAAGCTATGTATAGGCCTGGCATCGGTAGATATGCAAACACGGCAAAGAAGATAATTGCCGGTAAACACATAATTAGAAGGGATCGATTTTTCTTTAATCTTAGAAAAATAGAATCCTTTCTTTTCTTATCCAGAATTGTTGCTTGTGATTGTGCAGTTACACTTTTCATTTAAATCCTCCCAACGTATGTTTTTTCATTCAAAGTAGCAACCAACTATTCGAACTTCAGCCATTAATAGATTCCTATCAAATTTTCAGCCTATACAATACGTAAGAAACCCCATTGAAATCGGTTGCATTTTTCGCAAAACTTAACTCCCCCAACCTTACACAAATAGAAATATGCGAAAAATTGAAATCAATGTTCTGAAGAAATAAAAAAATAACCTCTTCCTCTTTTTCGATAGACTATCAATGTTCCATAGTTCTCTTTTTGAAAGCGGTTACTTTATTAAATTTATTATATTCCTCATAAAGATCAATGTAAATAGAATTTCCGAAAGAATTTTCTGCATATTCCTACATTTTTCTACAAACCCTTCTCTTTTATCTGCTTATATTATAAAAAAAACTGATTTCCTCTGTGGAAACCAGTTTTCCTATCATAACTGTTCCATATTATTCCTTATCAATTAAATATTGCAATACTTCTTCTAGTGTTAATCGTTCCTGCTGATGAATCTGTATGTTATCCCTTTGAAGAACGGTTTCTAAAATATGAACATTATTTGTAATAATTTCTGCTGGCTCTATTTCATAATGCAGTACATTGGAATGTTGTTTCACTAAATCCGAAAGATCCGAAATTCTAATTCTAGCCCAATCATGGTATATGTCGTCCTTATTAAAAGACTGGATTACTTTGCCATTCTCCAAAACAATAATCTCATCACAGAGTTGATTGATTTCATCGATCGTATGGGTGGCCATTACAATGCTTTTGTCTCCATCTTCCATAAACTTAATTAAATCTTCTTTTATTCTTCTCCGTGATGCAATATCCACGCCAGCTGTCGGTTCATCTAATATGAGTAAATCTGGATGATGACAAAGCGCAAAAATAAATTCAATTTTTTTCTTCGTTCCATTAGAACATTTATTGAATATTTCTTTCACATCAATTTTATAGCGCATAATTAGTTGTTCATACAGTGCCTCATCCCATGTAGAATACCAGCGGGAAATGAACTTTTTCATTTCTGATACCGTTAAGAATCCATACCCATCTAGAATTTCTCCGGCATAGCCAACTCTTGTCTTCCAATCTGATTTAATACTATTAACATCCTGACCAAAAAGTTCCACATGTCCAGTATCCGATTTTAATAAATTCATCCATATTCTAAATAACGTACTTTTACCTGAACCATTTGCGCCTACTAATCCTACAATTATTCCTTGTTCCACTTGTAAATCGATGGGACCAAGTGTAAATCGTTTTAATTTCTTCGATAACCCTTTTACTTGTAAAATTGAGGTTTGCATTTTCATCCCCCATTTTTAAATTTTTTCACCATAATGTCTCTAAATATTGAATGCAATTCTTGTTCTGAAATTCCCACCTGCATTCCTTGTTCAACAGCTTTTTCTAATCCTTCTTGCACTACTTTATGTTTCGTCTCTTCCTTCATCATCGTTTCCATTTCTCGAACAAACGTCCCTTTTCCTTGCGCTGTTTTAATAAAACCACTCGCTTCTAAATTTTGATATGCCCTTCTTGTCGTTATAACACTACATCCTAAGTCACTAGCCAAAGCCCTGATGGAAGGAAGTGAAGATCCTGGCTTTAGTTGACCACTAGCAATCATTGTTTTAATTTGCATTTCCACTTGATGATAAATAGGTTCACGACTATCTTCAGAGATGTGGATAGGTATCTTCATAGGTACCCCACTCCCTTCTACACATAATCTCGGTTAGTTAATCGTCTCTTTAATAATTGATGCCAGGCATAACAACAGATAATACCAATGATTAAGGATAGTAGGCTAATATACCAACCACCATCTTGAATAAAATCAATACTCGATTCAATAATGCCTTTTTGTACAGAAGGATAGTAGCTAAAAATTGCGATGACAAATAGAACAATGTAAATAAATGGGACAATAAATAAGTAACGACCTTTTAATCCGTTTTCCAAAAATGGACTCATTCCACCAAGTGCAAGCATGAAACCAGACCATAATACAACAAAGGCTACATACTCTCCTACACTCATAAAATCCGAAAATGTATCCGTATATATAAGTACAGCCAGTGCTGTACCAAATAAAGCAATCAAATTAAGAGCTAAGATGACAAGCATCACAAGCGTCCTACTTAGTGCTATAACGGAGATGGAAATTGGCAATGATCGTAGAACAGCTATCCGTTTTCCATAAGGCTCTTCCACAGCTGCCTTATAGCTTAAATACGGTTTCGCCATGTATATAGCTCCAAATCCTGGAGCTACTCCAATAATGATAAAGTCCAACATGTAATGACTAATCGATTTATCATTAAATTCTATAATGAAAGCTTGTGATCCTGAAAGAATGATACCTACCATAGATCCAATAATCATGCTAAATAGAAATGTAAATACCACAGCTATCCAGTGTTGTTTAAATTCTTTTTTTGCCAACCAAATAGCATCATTTAGCAATTCACTCACCTCATTTATTAATCATTTGTTTGAAAGTAATTGATAATTCCTCGATCTTCTAATCCCATTAAATCGACCCCAGATAGTAACAAAACAGTGAAAACAATACTCCAAATTGTAATACTAGCTGAAACCCATGCAAATGTTCTTTTTTTATTACCACCGAATGACATGCTTGCAATAGCAGTTAAATGACTCCCCACAAGTAGTGGCCCTAACATTGCTAAACCTGGCAAACCATATTTTTTCCATAATTTTTCTGCACGTGCAGAGCGTTTACTCTCTTTTGTCTCTTCCCCTTTTTTACGTTTTTTCCTCCAATTTTTAATGTGATCAATAAATAAAATGACAAGGAAAACAGTCAAAATGTTTCCTAATAACCCGATAATCATTACTGGAATTACGGAAAGACCAGCAAGAGACGCTATTGGAATCACACCATACGCCTCAAATAAAGGTAATGCCGCAAGAATAAAAACTAAAACATATCCATAAATTGCCTTCATCAACAAATTCCTCCTATAAACCAAAGTGTTAAGGTGTATATATCTATATACACACCTTAACACAGTTCATTTAATTTGCAAACCCTTTTTTTAAAAATTAAATGGGACATGGGGTCAGGAACCTTGGACCATTTTCAAAATGTTTGAATAACGGGACAGTCGTCCTGACCCCATGTCCCGTGTTAGAATAAAGTTGTATTGATGATGAATGGAGGGGCTCTCTTGATAAGGAATATTTTGCTTGAGCGTAATCTGCCAAATGTATTAAGTGGTATAGAAAGTTTGGAGGAGTGGGAAAAGCAAAGAGAAGTCTTGAAGGATTTGTTGTGTAAATATGAATATGGATATTTCCCAGAAAAGCCAAAAGAAGTGAAGTTTGAGATTATCGAGACTGATTCACATTTCTGTGCCTCCAATGTTGTATTACAAAAAATTAAATTGACAGTCTCCTTTCATAATGGTGATTACTCCTTCCCATTTTACTTTGCTTGTCCGAGCGCAAATGGGAAATACAAGACAATCGTTCACATAAGTTTCAGCCCACATGTTCCGGATAAATTCATGCCGTCAGAAGAACTTGCGGATAATGGATTTGCAGTAGCATCCTTTTTTTATGAAGATGTAACTTCCGATAATGATAACTTTTCTAATGGACTTTCAGGATTACTATATCCTGATGGAAAGCGTTCAGAAGATAGTGCTGGAAAAATTTCTATTTGGGCTTGGGCTGCGATGCGAATCATGGACTTTTTGGAAACACATGAGAAAGTCGATCTCTCTAATATCAGTATTGCAGGACATTCACGATTAGGAAAAACAGCATTACTCACTGCAGCTTTGGATGAAAGATTCGCATTTGTATTCGCAAATAATTCAGGTTGTAGTGGAGCAGCGATTAGTCGAGGAAAAGTCGGGGAAACAATAGAAAAAATTAATCTTTCATTTCCATACTGGTTCTGTAAATCTTATAAACAATTTTCTAATAAGGAGATTGAAATGCCTTTTGATCAACATTTTCTATTGGCACTTATTGCTCCTAGAAAGATTTATGTATCCAGTGCAGAAGATGATATGTGGGCAGATCCAACATCGGAGTTTTTATCATGTGTAGCCGCTTCTTCTGTTTATGAAAAAATTTATGCTAGCAATGGGCTTGTACATGATGATTCATTACCGGGAACTGGAGTATCACTTCACGACGGAAATATAGGATACCATAAACGAGCAGGAACTCACTATCTTAGTAGATATGACTGGAACCAGTTCATGGACTATGTAAAACGACATAGTCAATAAATTTTCACTCTACTGTTTAAAATCTAATGAACTATTAATCTAAAAAACTATTTGACATCAAGATATAAGTAGTATACAGTAAAATAAATACATTGAATATGTTCTCCTAAAGGGGAGTAGCTTTTACAACAAAGTCGTCATTTCGGTGAGTTTTATGCTCCCCGGCTTTGTTGGCAACTAATTGTTGTTAGCAAGACCTTTACCCAAACGGTAAAGGTCTTTTATTTTTTTAAAACCTTTACCAAATTTGGTAAAGGTTTTTTTATTAGCCTCATCCGCCTTTATGAACTTTCAATACTATGAATTTTAAGGAGGAAATTAATTGGATTTCTCGATTTTATTGGAGTACGGCTGGGTATTGTTACTTTTAATAGCACTAGAAGGATTACTAGCAGCTGATAATGCACTCGTATTAGCAATCATGGTCAAACACTTAGATGAAAAAGAAAGGAAAAAGGCGCTATTTTATGGATTAGCTGGTGCATTTGTATTCCGCTTAGCATCATTATTTATCATTTCATTTCTTGTTGACGTTTGGCAGGTACAAGCAATTGGTGCATTATACCTTCTGTTTATCGCTATTAATCACATTGCTAGGAAACTCTTCTTCAAGCAGAAAAAAGAGAGTACGAATGATAAGCCAAAGAAAAAAGCCGGTTTCTGGGGGACAGTTATTAAAGTTGAGTTAGCTGATATCGCTTTTGCAATCGACTCTATCCTTGCTGCAGTCGCATTGGCAATGACTCTCCCGAACACGAATCTTCCACAAATTGGTGGAATGGATGGGGGTAAATTCCTTGTCATTTTCGCGGGAGGATTAATTGGATTAATCATTATGCGTTTCGCAGCTAATCTTTTTGTAAAATTACTTCATTCTAGACCTGGGCTCGAAATCGCAGCATTTGCAATTGTTGGTTGGGTCGGAGTTAAGCTTGCTGTATTAACTTTAGGACACCCTGATATAGGAGTCTTATCCCCTGATTTTGCACACTCTACTGAATGGAAAGTACTCTTCTATGTCGTATTAGTAGGAATTGCTGTAACAGGGTGGTTTATGACAAAAGATAAAAAGGTACAAGAAGCATAGGGATCATACATGAATTGTGCGCCTTTAAAATTCCAGCTCATAGATATGATTAAAATGAGTACACTATGATATATTAGCAATTACGGAGGGTAATCTATTTTGGCGATAGCGCTCATAACACTTATTGTGTTGATTTTTGTAAATGCCTTTTTTGCAGCTTCAGAGCTTGCATTTGTAAACTTAAATGATAAAAAGGTAAAGCGAGCAGCTGACAATGGCGATAAAAAGGCTAGAAAACTGTATAGTCTTATATCAAAACCTAGTCTCTTTCTAAGTACCATACAAATATGTATTACATTAGCTGGTTTTTTATCCAGTGCATTTGCAGCAGATTTCTTTGCAGAGCCATTAGCAAACTTGTTATATGATGTAGGTGTTCCAATTTCATTGGATATCTTGAAGACTATTTCAGTCGTCGTGATAACAATAGTATTATCATATTTTACTTTAGTATTTGGAGAACTTGTACCAAAACAGCTAGCATTACAAAAAGCTGAATCCATTTCCTCTTTTGCTGTTGGTCCTATTTCGATATTAGCAAAAATCTGTTTACCTATTGTAAAGATCTTAACTTTTTCTGTTAATACTGTCATTCGCTTATTTGGCGTAGATCCCAATGCTCAGAATGAAGAAGCTACAGAAGAAGACATCCGTATGATGGTAGACCTTGGCAGAGAGAGAGGAACAATCAACCAATCGGAAAAGTTAATGATTGATAATATTTTTGAATTTAATGATAAGCTAGCTTCAGATATTATCACTCATCGCACGGATATGTCTGTCATAGAAATTGATTCTAGCCTTGATGAAATACTGGAGCAAATTAATAAGTATAGGTATACAAGATTCCCTGTCTATGAAGGAGATATTGATAATATTGTTGGTGTTCTACATGTAAAGGACTTATTTCAATATATCAGCCGAGACAAAACGAACTTTCATTTAAAAGAAGTGATAAGAAAACCATACTATGTATTGGAGACATTAACCATCGATGTTTTATTTTCAAAAATGCGAAAAGATAATGTCCATATTGCGATTGTACTCGATGAGTTCGGTGGTACTGAGGGAATTATTACAATTGAAGATGTGATTGAAGAGATTGTTGGTGATATTTCTAGTGAAAGTGATGATCCTGAATTATCTGATGTGGAAATAAAAGAAATCTCGAAAAATCAATACTTAGTTAAAGGCACATACAGACTTTGGGAGCTTGAAGATATAGTACACATAGATCTTCCAACTGATAAATTCGATACCCTTAACGGGTTTCTAATTAATAAAATTGGCTATATTCCATCTGTTGAAGAAAAAACTGTCATCACCTACAAAAATTTAACCTTTGAGGTAAAAAAAGTACTAGATAATCGAATCGAAAACGTGTTAGTAACAGTAGAAAAAAAACAATGAAGAAAACGAACAGGTCCACAACTTGTCAAAAATAGACATGTTGATGGACCTCTTTCTTTGTAGTAGCTTTATACAATGTATATTGATTTCCCGCTGCGAGGACATTATAAAATATTATTGTCACACCGCATTAGGTAATTAAATTTACTTATTAAGACAATTTCTTTTTACTTAATTCTACAATCTACGGGTTTTATAAATAATTTTACGAATACTATCGATGGACAAATTGTACAGTCGCTCCAACTCTTCAAAAGAACGTCCTTCCCGATACAATTGGAAAATTTCTGCGTTTCTTTGAGCAATTAATCGACGTGAACCATTCACTTCTCCCCATCCCGCTCGCTCATTATTCTTCTTTGGGATATAAATTAACTCTCCCTGAATATACTTCTGTAGCTCCTTTAGCAAATGAGGGGGAAGCACCTCTTTTCCATTTTTATATTGCAAAAATTCTTATCCTCCTTATTTATTTGTATAAATAAACAGTCCGTTCCTTTAATCATTTGAAAAACCCCTTTCGTTCTATATTTTAGGAAAGCCTTTACAAAAGATTATATGGCTCACCTTGTTAGTAATAGTATACTTGAATCTTAGAAAATTAATAGTAAAAGAGGTCGCAATCCATGCGACCTCTCATTTTGTGATTTCCACCTAAGCGGAAATCACCTCGTTGTTCGTGATCAAAATAATCAGCCTCCTTTCGAAAAAACTATCGGCCCGACAACCTTATTAACTCATATTTTAGTGGCCTTTCACAAGGGATAAAATAGTTATAATTAATCTTTCCTTATAGTCGTTCAACTTTATCACCAACCATCACCGAAGCCCAAATAAAAGCATACATTATATTAGACTTTTAATGCTTATAAAGGGGGTTTTCATAGATGGATTTAGTCGCTGCACATTGGGTTTATTTTCTAGGCACTTGTATCATTATTTTAACAATGCTATTTCGTCAAAATATTGTGGTCCCCTCCATTCTTTTAACTTTTTTGGTGGGTTGGATTTATACCGACTCCTTTACAACAGGGTTACAGACTATATTCAATGCGAGCATTGTTGCTGCTGGGGAACTATTTAATATTTTCCTGATTATTGCAATTATGACAGCATTATTGCACTCATTGAAATCATTAGGTACAGATGAGCTAATGATTAAGCCATTTCAAGGTGTAATGAAGAATGGCCACATCTCCTTTTGGATTCTCATTTTTGTCACATACATTATCTCACTCTTCTTTTGGCCGACACCTGCTGTACCACTCGTTGGCGCCTTACTTATTCCTGTCGCAATCCGCTCTGGACTTCCACCAATTGGCACTGCAATAGCTATATCACTAGCTGGCCAGGGAATGGCCTTGTCATCAGATTATATTATACAAATTGCCCCAACCTTAACAGCTACAGCTGCAGGAGCAGATGTAAATATTGTCGCAGACCGTGCATTTGTATTGTCCGTAATAACTGGAATGATTGCTATTGTAATTGCCTATATCATCATTAGAAAACAAATTTCATCTCCGTCCAATCAACATTTACTTTCTTGGGAAAAAGATGATTTTCATTCAGCACAATTAAATGAAGCCACTAATCAAGAAAAGTCCACTAAAAATAAATTCAGCCTACTATTTGCTATTATTGTACCTGTTACATTTTTAATCATTATTATTTATATGTTTCTCGCTAAATTTTCTGATGTGATTCCTGCCGTTGAAGGTGGAACTGGAGCAGCATTAATCGGTGGTATCTCCGCCATTCTTCTTATCGCTGCATCATTATTTATTAATATTCGCTCTTCCTTAAATATAGTGAGTGATAACCTTGTGAAGGGATTCGTGTTTGCTTTTAAAGCAATGGGTCCTGTCATTCCAATAGCAGGCTTTTTCTTTCTAGGAAGTGGTGAATTATCTAGTAAGATATTCGGTATTAATCAAGAAGAAGCACCTTCTCTCTTATTTGATCTAGTTGTATCCGGACAACAATTGATACCGGAAAATCCATTTATAGTTGGGTTTGCTATCTTAATAATTGGGGCAATTACTGGCTTAGATGGTTCTGGTTTTTCCGGATTACCTTTAGTCGGTTCTTTATCAGGAGCACTTGGTCAAAATGTAGGCATTGATGCAGAAACTTTATCTGCTATTGGTCAAATGGGTTCTATCTGGGTAGGCGGTGGAACACTAATCGCTTGGTCTTCTCTCGTGGCTGTTGCTGGTTTTGCAAAAGTTCCAGTAATGGAAATTGTAAGAAAGTCGTTTATCCCTGTCACAGTGGGGCTCATCATATCCACCATTATTGGACTATTAATCTTCTAGAAATGCAAAAGCCCGATTTCTATACGATTTCGGGCTCCTACAATTTTTTAAGAACGTATCAATTATTTATTTAATCTTTTCGCTAATGTTAAAAATAAAAATATCAGTAAGAGCGCGTATAAAATAATCCAAATAAACGAAAACAATGACAGTTCCGAAATACTGATACCATTCCAATCGATTAATGTTTTATGAGTGTGAATTGCCGGTGGAATAATCCAAACAATGTACTTTACATAGGCTGGTAAAATATTATAAATACCAAGCGATGCAATAGAAATAACAATAACTAGTGCTAAGCCTCCGTAAGAATTGACGGCACTATCCGTAATGGCATTACTAAATAAGCTAGCAATACTTATTCCTAATACCGATAAAACAATATGATTTATAATTGCAACTGTACCAATCATTGGCGTTACAGTATCATTTTGAAAAATAATTGGATAGATAAAGGTAAAAATAGTGAGTATAATCGCAATGAAAAATACTGATATAAGTTTTGAAACATAATATCGATTCATACTCCCGATGTGTTTTATGAATAATTGTCTCTGGACAGGGGCATCAAGTGCGAGAACACTAATAAATACATAACCAAGCCGACACAACATATAGCATCGATGCAGTAACGGCATAGCTATCCAGAACAGGATTAGGTTTATAAGTATAGAAAACAATAATTAAGATAATATATGTTGAAATTGGTGCAAAATACTTATGGGAACGTACATAGTCATGTAAACTATATTTGATCAATTCTAACAAAGGAATCTCCCCTAATTAATTGTAAGATTTTCTATTCTGACAGGTTATTTCACCCCTGCCCCTTTTCATCACGTAAGTAAAAATCCACTACATAATCTACACGACGGATAGTTCCTTTTAATTGTAGAATTCTAGTTAGAATCAAATCACTGTCTCTTTCATGTACATATAGAATTAATCTACTCTCTACTTTTTCCATGAAAAGTACCTCATCCCAACTTATCACTATACCATCGTCTAGTTTCTCTATTTCTATTAATTTCATTTCTTGTAGCTTCTTTTGTTTCCTTCGTAATACTCCCATTAGATAAATGGTAAGCAGTATCTACAATTCCTTCCAATATATTAGATTCATGATATGTTAATAAAACGGTTGTACCTTCCTCGTTCATTTCTTTTAATAACTTTAGTAATTCTTGCTGTGCATGAGCATCTAGTCCAGAAATTGGCTCATCTAAAATTAATAAATCTGGTTTATCTAAAATTGCTTGGATGATACCTACTTTTTGGATATTTCCTTTTGACAAGTTCATTATCCATTTGTTACTTACTTCCTCTAATTGAAAACGTTGAATGTAATCAGGAATATTTTTTTGGAGATTCACTGAAGAGATACCGTTCATTCTTCCAATGTAGTGTAAATATTCACCTGGAGTAAAACGGATATTCTACGGAAACCTTTCAGGCACATAACCAATATTAATTTCTTTGTTAGGATGATAAATATCTCCTGAGCTTGGTCTTTCGATACCTGCAATTATCCGTAATAATGTACTCTTCCCAGTTCCATTTCCACCTAGAATTGCAATGTTTTTATTTTTTTCAATCGAAAGTGAAACGTCACGTAATACATAATTACTTGCATATACTTTTTTAATATTTTTAAGTTCTACAAGATTGTTCATAAAACTCACCATTATCCTTTTTATCTCTATAAATACTTTAGCAAATCTTTTGAACCTTTTCTATTAGGATGCCAATCTACAAAAAAATATCAGACACATAGATGTCTGATATTTTTAGAGATAAATAATTTATTTAGTTTAGCGTAATGTTTTAAGTGCTCCGCTCCAAGCTACTACTTCACTAAGCATAGTATTTACGTTTTCGTTGTGTAGCTCTTGAGGGTTAAATTCTGAGCCATTAACAAAATCAGTGAACAAGCTCAATGTTGGATGTGTACGAACATCTGCTACTTTTTGCTCTGCAAGAATACCACGTAAATGTTCTGCAGCACGTGCTCCACCAGTTGAACCATAACTTACGATACCAGCTGCTTTGTCATACCAAACTTCACGAGCAAAGTCGATAGCATTCTTTAACGCACCAGAAATACTGTGATTATATTCTTGAACTATGAAAACAAATCCATCTAGACTTGCTAATTTTTCATTCCAAGCAGCAATTCCAGGTTCAGTTCCTTCTGTAGTTCCTAAAAACGGAAGGTCGAATTCAGCAATATCTACGATTTCATAATTTGCATCTCCACGTTGATCCGCGATTGATTTTACCCATTCTCCAACTTGTGGACTTACGCGACCTTGACGAGTGCTTCCTAAAATAATCCCTATGTTTAATTTTTCTGTTGTCATCGTTTCTTCCTCCTTAGATTGTTTTCCAAATAATTTATCTATGAAACCCAATTGGGACACCACCTATTCTTTTTATCAGTAAGTTACTTTACGTAAGTAAGTATAATAAAACCATCAGATTATGTCAAGTAATTAAATTGATTTTTGTTATTTGTTTTATATTTTGTGGTACAATTATGAATAAGGGGGGATTATGATGAAACAGCCTGCAATTTGCCCAAAATTTGAAAGGGCTATCACACTACTTAGTCAAAGATGGACCGCATTAGTTATTTATCAATTATTAAAAGGAACACAGAGGTTTAATGAAATCCAATCTTCCATTGGTATTAGTGGGAAAGTATTATCCGAAAGATTAAAGGAATTGGAGCAGCAAGGTCTGGTAAAACGAGAAGTAATACCAAATACGCCAGTCATTATTGAATACTCATTAACTGAAAAAGGACGTTCCATGGAGCCCATTTTAAAAACAATAGAAAACTGGTCACAAACATGGGTTACGGACGAATAAAATGTATCTTAAAACATGAGAAGGAATGCAGAATATAAATGAAACTATTAAAAATAAAAAGACATTAACATCGCATCTTTAAGTAGCGTTTGTTAATGTCTTTTTGCAATATAAAAAAGTTATTTCGCTATAATCATTAACTTAAATAAGGAATATTCAGCGGCCCTCTAACTTCTTTGAATTCGAAGAAGTTATACAAACTCAGGTGTCTTTGCTTCCTTTTCCTTCTGTTTTATTGCCTTTTTCAGCATTGGTACAACCTCTGTTGCAAGTAATTCTATATTTTTTTCTACCATATGATATGGAAGACCACCAATATCAATTTGTGCTAAGAATCGTGTATGTCCAAATAATTCATGTTGTTTTAAAATCTTCTCCACAATTTGTTCTGGACTACCTACAAATAATGCTGTTTCAGGACTAGCTAAGCGCTCAAACTCTGCTCTTGACATTCTTGTCCCCATTCCACGTTGACTATTAACATAATTCCAATAATTAGAGTAATAAGGATAGTATTCATCTTTCGCCGCTTCGGTTGTTCTTGCAATATACGTATGGCCCGTTACCCCAACCTTTAACATTTCTGGATTATGCCCAGCATCCAATCCAGCCTGACGATAAATATCAACGAGTGGTTTAAATCTCTTTGGATCACCACCCAATATTGCTAAAGCCATCCCAACCCCTAATTTACCTGCACGTTCTGCACTCGAAGGAGTCCCTCCAACGCCAATCCAAATTGGGAGTTGTTTTTGTACCGGTCTTGGAGCGATTTCTGCATTTCTTAACGGAGAACGAAACTTTCCATTCCAAGTAACAACTTCATTTTTATTCAGTTTTAATAATAATTCCATATGTTCATTAAAAAGTTCATTATAATCATCGGTACTGTATCCGAAAAGTGGGAAGGATTCAATAAAAGCACCGCGACCTGCGAATATTTCTGCACGGCCACCTGAAATTAAATCTAATGTAGCAAAATCTTCAAATAATCTAACCGGGTCAAGTGTACTTACTACACTTGTAGTACTTGTTAATCTTATTTGTTCTGTTGCTTGTGCAATTGCTGACAATACTACTGCAGGAGAAGAAACGGCATAATCTAAACGATGATGCTCCCCTACCCCAAATAGATTAAGACCTGCTTCGTCCGCTAACTTCGCGGCCTTCAGTATCTCATCCATTCTCTGTTTAGCACTTATTGTTTTCCCAGTAAGGGGGTCTGGTCCTATATCAGCAAGTGTATAAATTCCAACTTCGAATTCTTGTTGTGAAGACATCCCTATTTCTCCTCATCTATATTATTTTCTTTGTTATTAGTTGATAGATTAATTAAATAGTTTATGATCTAAAGATAAAACTGATTTGTCAGCCAAAATAAAGTATACAGATATTGCTAGTAATGCTACATCGAGTTCATATCCATTAAGAAAACCTAGTGAAAGCTTTGCTGTAAAAATAGCACCTAACATAATGGCTGTAAATAATAAGCCTAAAATTCTTGTTCCTAGACCAAGAATAAGACCAATACCACCAACTAATTCAATTGTAGCAACTCCATAAGCAAAAAAGCCAGGAAGACCTAGACTAGCAAAATAATCAGCTATATTGGAAATCCCACTTTGGAATTTATCTAATCCATGAAGGAAGAATGTAAAACCTATTACTACCCTTAAAATAACTTTTGCAATTTCATTTTTATTCATCTTTAACTCTCCTTTTATCAGTTAGTTACTTTATGTAACTTAGTTTATAATCGTTATTTTATTTTGTCAAGTAACCTTTATGAATTCAATTCAACAACTAGTCACATATTCAAATATTAAGCTACAATTTACTTATGAAATACTTGGTGTTATAAATGAAGTAAATCTTTTAAAAAACATTTTCTTTAATGATTAATCATTAAAAAAGGTCTGTTCATTATACGCATGAACAAACCATTAATTTAATACCTCTTTATTCATTTACCAACAACCTTTATTTTCGCTTCTTTATCTACTCTTTTTATTATTTCATCCACTGTTTCATCTGGTGTTAATGTAGACGAATCAATCCATAGACCTATTTTAGGTGTATTACTCATAAATTCTCGATACAGGTTTTCAACAGTAAAGCCAACATATCCTTTCTTATTCCTATTTTTTTCGCGTTGTTCAATCGTTCTTATATTAGGGTTCAACACAATTACATAAACAGAATAGTCCTTTAAGAGCTCGATAAAATATAATAGTTTTTCCCCTAGATAATTATCTTGCACAACAACGGTAAACCCATTATCGTAATATTGCTTTGCTACATTTGCAGTAATTTGGTACCTCAAATCAAGTTGATTCAATGCTTCTATACTCGGTTTATCAGACATTTCCTCTCTACCACTTACGATCATCTTGCGAAAAATATCTCCTCGAAGATGAACAGATTTTTCTAATCTTTTTGCTAATAATTCCGCAACAGTAGATTTCCCAGCTGCCATTACACCTGTTATTATATAAATTGCTTTTCGCATAGAACTCCTCCTTTAATTTGCGTTGTCACAAAATCTCTTACATCGCACTTATTTATGATAAAGCATTTTTCAAACTTAAAGTATATTGAAATCGGTTTCACAGAGTGTTACTATTCGTTATAAGAATATAAATATATAAAAATAGAAAATCATTCCAATCTATAAGGGGTGGAAAAAAATATGCAATTATTAAGGAGGAAGGTTCCATTGGTATTATTATTAAGTTTATCATTCATTGGGGCAATGGGAGGCTGTGATAATCAAAGTAAAAAGGTAGAACCAAACAATACTACTACTTCAGAAAATGAGCATAAAGATGATCAACATATAGACACCACCCCTAAAGAGATTAGTATCAACATAGATAGAAAACACCAGGAAATAGACGGTTTTGGTGCTTCAGGTGCTTGGGCGATGGATCCTATAGGGAGTGAATGGTCAGATGAAAATAAGGAAAAGATAGCAGATTTATTATTTTCACAGGATAAAGGCATTGGATTATCTATGTGGCGCTTTAATATTGGGGCAGGAAGTGAAGAAACCGACCAGGAAATAATTAAAGATCGATTTAGAAGAGCGGAAAGTTTTAAATCTGGAAAAGATGAAGCTTATGATTGGAACAAACAAGCAGGTCAGCAGTGGTTCCTCCAAGCAGCTAAAGATCGCGGAGTGGAGGAATTTATCGCTTTTGTAAATAGCCCTCCCGTATGGATGACAAAAAATGGCCACGGGCAACCAGATCCATCCATTGATGGCACTAATTTAAAAGAAGAACACTTTGATGATTTTGCAATATTTTTGGCGGACGTATTGGAGCACTTTGAACAAGAGCAACTGCATTTTAACTACATTAGTCCAATCAATGAACCTACTTGGGATTGGAATAACGCTGGGCAAGAAGGCAATCGTTATAATATTGAAGATATGAAAAATGTTGTAAAAGCTTTAAATAGTGAACTACAAAAACGGGGATTAGATACAGAAATAGATGTAAGCGAAGCTGTTGAATATGCCTCTTTACTAGATGATGACCTATACTCCGAGCTTTTTGGAGGTCATTATAGTAGTGGAAATGCGAGTGGAGCATATCCAGGTAAGTATAGAGAATATATCAAGGAGTTTTTAGGTGATGAAACGATAAAAGAGATGATTGGCAATAAAATTAGTGCGCATGCCTATTGGTCTGATCATTATTCTGGAGACGAACGCCTCGTCCCATTAAGACAAAAAGTACGGGAAAATCTTGATCGATATGATGAAGACGTCAAAATATGGATGTCAGAATACTGTATCTTAGGTGATCATGGTCATGGTCGTGATTTATCGATACAATCTGCACTTGATGTAGCTCGTCTAATGCACTTTGACTTAGTAGAAACTCAAGTCTCTTCCTGGCAATGGTGGCTAGCAATGTCTCCATATAATTATAAAGATGGGTTGCTCTATACGACCTACCAAAAAGAAGGGGATCAGGAACTCATCTTTGAATCTAAATTATTATGGGCATTTGGAAATTATAGTCGATTTGTTCGTCCAGGTGCATATAGAGTGGACTTACAAGGAGCAAACGATAAGGACTCATTAATGGGATCTGCATATTATAGTGAGGAAAATAACCAGTTATCGATAGTGTTTGTGAATTATAGTGATGAAACACAGCCAGTGAACATTCATGTAGATGGTAT
The DNA here is from genome assembly GCA_007679095.1 of Paenibacillus bovis. Classification (GTDB taxonomy): domain Bacteria; phylum Bacillota; class Bacilli; order Bacillales; family Bacillaceae_C; genus Lederbergia; species Lederbergia graminis. Next base: position 13,111 of record VEFU01000011.1, on the reverse strand, counting down.
AGCAAAGGAAGTCGAACATATTAATTTTCAAGCTTATATCACTTCGGAAACGCATAATTTAGAAAAAATTAGCGATTTTTCTACACAAGAAACATTCCAAGTACCACCTAGATCTGTCGTTACATTAGTTGCAAAAAATTAATATCATATAAAAAAGGCGTGCATGAAACACTAGCACGCCTTTCTTGTAATTATTAATTTGTTGAAGTGATGTTTTTTCTTCTTAGTACGAAATATAAAACTCCACCTGCTAAAACTAATACGAAACCAATAATTAAAATATTAAAGTTGTTAGTTGCTGTATTCGGAAGAACTTCTCCAGAATCAGTTGGAATTAGATTAGTTTCTGGTTCACCTTCAAACACTCCAAATGTACTGAAGTGAGTGGTATCAGCTATTATTTCTCCATTCTGATATTCTCCACCAACTAATTGCCACTTATCTTCCTCATCATTCCAATAATAAACTTTTACATTTTCAGGTATTTCCACTTGTTTTGGATCAATTTTAAATGAAAGTTGAACTTTTTCATTAAACTGATGATGCAATTTACCATCTGCTTCAATTGTAAAATCGTAAACAACTAAGGAGCCCTTTGCTTCCATTTTCTTTACCTTAATTTCAAGATTTTCTGCTATAGGTAAGATAGAAGTAGGAATTTGCACATCTACATTCCCATTTCTAACATCAATCGTTGCATGAGCATCTTTTAATGCTTGTATTTGTTCTTTTGCAAGTTTAAGTTTGGCATACGTATTATTCACTTCTACAATTACTGTTACTTTTTCTTCTAGGTTATCAAATGCATCATCATTAATTACATAATTATTACCTGTTTTCGTAACAGAAACTTTTATTTCTTTTCCTTCACCGGATTCTTCGTCTATGTTTTCATCTGGTTTTTCATCTGTATCTTCACTTGGGGCCTCGCCTGGATTTTCACTTGGATCTTTGTCTTGATTTTCACTCGGTTCTTTGTCTTGATCTTCAGTTGAATCTTCACCTGGAGCTTCTTGATTGCTACTTACATCGACAATTCTACCTTCGACACTAGTTGGGATAGTTTCTAAGCTTACTAGATGATCTCTAAAGTTTTCCCAATCTGATAAGCCTAAGTCTGTTACGCGCCCTTCATTATAAGCTTTTTCAAAGACTGTATATCCATCTCCACCTTTTGCTGTGAATGCATTCGTTGCTACGGTGTAAGTTGTTGCATCTTCTACTAGAACATATTTCCCCTCATCATCTTTATATGATATAGAGACAACACGTTCTCCAACTGGCTTCGTAGAATCGAATTCCACTTTACCCCCTGCTACATGTAAGAACCCGCCATTTTCTAATGGATATTTACTGAAACTAATCTCGAATGCTTCTTTTAACTCTGTACCGGTGACATCCATCGTTGCTAATGTGTTTCCGAATGGTAATACAGTAATAACCTCTCCTACCGTGATAGGACCAGCATTTATTGTTTCGCGAATTCCTCCACCATTTTGCAATGCCATTATCACATTTTTTCCGGTGAATTCTTTTGCTTTTGTAAGCATTCCATCTGTAATAAGATTACCTAAAATTGTTTCGTTTTTACGTACACTTGGTGCACTATTGTCACCATTTGTACGGGGATTTTCCAATTCAATTTTTGTTGTTACTCCAATTTCTTCTTGTGCCACCGCATCTACCTTTGATTTGAATGGTGCTAAAATTCCTGCTGCTTTTGGATCATCTTCTTGTTCACCAATTGCAATTAATTCTCCAGCTTGTCCAATTACTACACCATTTTCATCAAATGTAACATCTAGAACACCAAGATTACTATTAGCATTACCTGACTGTACAATAATGGTTGGAGTTTCATCCTTCGCAATTACGACAGGCTCTGATAATGCTGTATGACTATGTCCACCAACAATTACATCAATACCTTCTACTTTTTCGGCAAGTATTAAGTCATTATCAATAGCACCATTATCATCATAGCCAATATGTGTTACTGCAATAATTTTATTTACTCCTTCTGCTTCAAAAGCAGCTACTACTTTTTCAGCAGCTTGTAAATAAGCTTCAAATGTAATTGCACCTGGACTAGATAGCTCTTTTGTTTCTTCGGTCGTTAAGCCAAAGATACCAACTTTTTCTCCATTAATTTCTTTGATTATTCCGTTGTAAATCTGACCATTTTCTGCTTCCTCTGTTATCACACTATTGAATATTCCAGTAAATTTTTCATCTTGTGAGAAATCTACGTTGGCACTAACAAATGGAAAATTAGCTCCTTTAATAAAACCAACTAGAGCTTGATGCCCCTCCGCTGAAGAGCCTAAATCAAATTCATGATTACCAAATGTCATTGCATCATATCCCATTAGATTCATAAATGCCAAATCTGCTTTTCCCTGAAATTCATTAAAATATAACGTACCAGTGAAAACATCTCCTGCATTTAAAAGAAGGGAGTTTGCTTTTTCAGCTCTTACCTCTTTTACAGCTGTGACAGTTTTCGGCATTTTATCCAAAGCTGCATGTGTATCATTTGTATGCATGATCGTTAGTACATAATCATTCTGTTCTTCCGCACTTGCAGCAGGTAAAAAACTTACTAGAAAACTTGATACGACTAAACCAAAAGCAAGTAAAAATGACAAGCCCATTCTTTCTAATCGCAAATTCATGTTTCTCCTCCTCATTTTTAAATTAATTGCATATGTAGCGAAAAAGCTCTTCTTACTATTAATCAATTAACATTCCTTCTAGGATAATTGTAGCGATTTACTATTAATCTATTATTAACTTTGTGTAAATTGTGTGTTTTGGTAGGTAAACAATTTTAAAGAGGTAATTTAGTGGAGATTTTTTCTTTATTTACATAAAAAAAAGACGAATTAATTATTTAATTCATCTCCTTTTTAAACACTCTTCTTATCTTAAATATTTTCCATTACAAATTCATAAGTCATCTCTGCTACTCTCTTATTTCCAGCAGCTGAGAAACCATGCCCTTCTCCTGGAAATACTTCTAATTTTGCATTCGCATAACAGTTTAATGCTTTCTCTCCATATTCAAGTGCAACAATGTCATCTTGGTCGCCATGAAAAATTAAGACCTCTTTATCAAATTTCCCAATGTGTTCAAATACATGATAGCCATGGATTGATTCAAAGAATACTCTACCTAAAGAGACTCCCCAAAACTCAACCGTATCAGGGATACTTTCTTTTGTAGTAAATCTATTGGTCCAATTATCAGGTATTCCTAATGCAGGAAATAATAATAATATCCCTTTAATATCCTCTTTATAATCCTCCGCAGTTAATGCTGTTACTAATCCACCCTGACTTCCACCAAAGAGAAAAATATTGTCTTCATCAACATTCTGCCATTCTTTCAGATTATCAATCACAGCACTCAAATCTTCCTTTTCGGTGAAGATAGACATTTCGGTCGTTTTTAAGTCACTATTGGAATGTATCGATCCACCACAAAAATCAAAACAAAAAGCTCCAATTCCCTTTTCCGCTAAATATTCACTATTCATTGCAAAGTCTGCATGTGTTCCGTTATATCCGTGGCTAAAGATAACAATTGGGAATTTCCCTCTATTTTCTGGCATATAGGAAACACCGTAAATCTCTCTACCATGATGTTTTATCTTGACGACATTTTTAGTATAGTTATTCATTTTAAAATCCTCCTCAAAATGAAATAAAAAGATACTAGCTCCATCACAAATAATTATAATTACATTTTACAGTGACTAAGGATTTAATTCTATTATTAATCAAAATGTTTAGATTTTTTACATAACAAAAAATAGACCAACAGAATTCTGTCAGTCTATTTCACGCTTTATCCTCTATATTTAATTGCAAGTCCTTTTAAGAAATTCCTTGCAAAATTATCGAGGCATTCTTTGTAATTTTTATGACCAGCTTTTCTTAAAAACGCTCCAATTTCTCCTTTAGATACTCTTAATCCAGCCTTTTTAAAGATATCAATCATATCTTCTGTCGTTAATGACAATGCTATTTTTACTTTCTTTAAAAGAAGATTATTTACACTTTCATTTATTTTTTCAGTTGGTTCCGTTTTTGTTTGTTGCCCAGGCTTAGGTTCTTGTCTTCCCCTTTTAAAAACAATGAGACCATTTAGAAATGAATCTAACATACTATTCGTACAGTTAATTCGTTCTTCTGTTTCTGCATCATCTGATTCTTTCATAAGGATTTTCACCACATCTGGAACAGATACTTCCACTCCACCTAACTGAAATATTTCCGCCATTTCTTTATTTTTTATGTTTAATGCATATCTTAATCGTATTAATATATCGTTATTATCCATTTGTTTTATCTCCTATTTTATATGTATATGATTTATTTCATTGCAACCCTAATATTATCTGGAATCATCACGACTTCAGTAGTTAAATCTATACCTGGATAAGAGGAATCGATACATTCATTCCAATACTCCAAATGTTTCTTGTCAATCCAATGTTCAGAATCCTCTACATCCTGCCCTCCTTCTCCTTGAACAGAGTACCAATAGAGATATTCATTTCCTTCGAATTCTTCTCTAAAGATAGTCTCAATATACATTTTTTCGCCAGCTAATGTCACAAGCACATCTTTCATATTATCATGTAAAAACTTCAACCATTCATCAACCTTTTCAGATTTCCCCTGTTTCACTTTAAATCTTGTTAGTTCAACGTTCATCTCTTTCTATCCTTTCACCCAATATTCGCTGCCGTCTTTATTTCTCTCCATAAAACCATACTCAATTAGGTATCTTCTTATTGTGACAAAGTCATCATAAATTTGCTTTAAAATTTCATTCACTTCTTTTTCTGTGTAAATTTTAGTTACTTTAAAATGCTGTATTATATTTTGCAAAACAATCAATTTTCGCTTTTCCTTACTTGGGAAAGTATCTAGTTTTCCATCCTTCCCATCTTTAAAATAGGTTGATAACACTTTTTGTTTTTCGGTTTCTGTTATTGCATAACGATCATCCACCATTGTAGCTCCCTTGTGAAAGCTAATAAACTTATCTTCATTTTTTTCTTCTGTATTCAGCAACTGCATTATCGTTAAAAAAATCTTAGCTTGCTTCTCTTTTTCTTTTAGTTTGAAGCGGTGATTCCTAATTGTTGAAGTACTACCTCCATTTAGCTCTTTTACAATTTCTTTGTCACTCAATCCATTTTTAAAATGTTGCAATAATTCCTTCTGATGATCAGATAATCCTGTGTACTTTTTATCTAACTTAAGCAAATAATCAAATACGGATCCATGATTTTCTTGTATATGTAGTGTTACTGCTCTCTTCGCTTCGTATAATGCTTCGTTCATTGGATATATAATGCCATCCACAAAGCTCTCACCACAAAGGAGACAAGTATACTCCTCTTTAGAAAATATATACCCATTTGAAAGTTCTTCAATTGATGCATTCCAGAAAGTTTCTTCTACGTTCATTTGTAGACACACCTCTAGTTCGTTTATCTATATACAAACATATTATATTATTGTTTATATAAAATCAACTTTACAATTATTTTATCAAAGTCTCTTAACTCCTCAACTGTTAAATTGGTTCTCGAAGAATAAAAGTGTGATTATATGCCATCATAATCACTATAGATTAAACAGGATAAAGGAGAGAAGTGATGAAAAACTTAGCACGCATTACTACAGTATTTATGCTTTGTCTAAGCATTTGCATGAGTGGGTTTAACACAGCAAACGCACAAGTGGAATATGTTCCGAACGCGGGTGTGTATATTAACGGAAAAATAGTTAATGGAATTAATCCCATTATTGAGGATGGTATATACTACTTACCATTTGTGGACCTTGCGAAAATTTTGAAATATAACAGTATCAAGTTTGAAGCAAATACGAAGACATATGAAATAACAGATGGATCTACCGTTATTCGAGTAACGATGGGTGGATCACGAGCTAAAAAAGGAAATGAATATATAAATATAAAGCCGCCAAGATGGATAAATGATACAGCATATATTTCATTACACGCAGGTGGAGCTTTGTTTAATTCTTATATTACATTTAACAAAACGAATGGCTCTATCCAAATTCAAAATCCGGCAACTAAATATGTCGTTCACAAAGGAGATACACTTTACAATATCTCTCGCATTCATCATATAACTGTGAATGAATTAAAACGTATTAACAATCTTACCTCAAACTTAATTTACGATGGGCAGGTCTTAAAATTACCTCCTGCTGATTCCTCCAAAGGGGAAATGGAGCCTATCAAAGAACGCGAGCCTGTAAAAAAAGACAATAATGCACCTCCAGCAGATTTAGCAACACAAATCCTGTTAGATGCGAAGAAATACATCGGTGCAAAATATAAATTTGGTGCAACACTTGCAGAAGCTCCTTATTTATTTGATTGCTCTTCTTACACACAATTTGTCTTTGGAAACAATGGGGTCCATCTTCCAAGAGTATCAAGAGATCAAGCTAGTAAAGGTGTATCTGTCTCTACATCTAGCTTAGAGGCCGGAGATTTAATGTTCTTTACGATGACTGACACTTATACTGATGGAAGAGTGGCGCATGTCGGTATTTATATGGGTGATGGTAACATGATTCACGCTTCAACATCTAAAGGTGTTACAATCACAACAAATGTTTTACAAAATCCTTATTGGTCCAAAAATTACTTATTCTCAAAACGTGTTCTTCAATAACAACTTAAATAAGACAAGAACTCCATTGGGTTAACGGTACACCAATGGAGTTCTTTTTGTATTTTGATTTTTAGGCGATTTAGAACACGGATATTATGTGGTGTTAAGGAACTTGCTCCAAAGAGAGGTTGAATTCGTCTTATAGGACAGGGTCTCATGACGGGTTCAGCACGTATTCATTGGCGAATTGGTCGTGAGGATAGGGCTCATGACGGGTTCAGTACATATATATAGGCGAAATCGTCGTGAGGACACGTCTCATGACGGGTTCAGCACGTATTCATTGACGATATGGTCGTGAGGACTGGCCTCATGACGAGTTCAGCTCGAATTCATTGACGATATGGTCGTGAGGACATGTCTCATGACGGGTTCAGCACATATTCATTGGCGAATTCGTCGTGAGGACTGGGCTCATGACGGGTTCAACACATATTCATTGACGATATGGTCGTGAGGACACGGCTCATGACGGGTTCAGCTCGAATACATTAGCGAAATGGTCGTGAGGACACGTCTCATGACGGGTTCAGCACATATTCATTGACGATATGGTCGTGAGGACACGTCTCATGACGGGTTCAGCACATATTCATTGGCGAATTCGTCGTGAGGACACGTCTCATGACGGGTTCAGCACGTATATATAGGCGAATTCGTCGTGAGGACACGTCTCATGACGGGTTCAACACGAATTCATTAACGATATGGTCGTGAGGACTGGGCTCATGACGGGTTCAGCACGAATTCATTGACGATATGGTCGTGAGGACTGCGTCTCATGACGGGTTCAGCACGTATTCATTGACGATATGGCCGTGAGGATAGGGCTCATGACGGGTTCAGTACGTATTCATTGGCGAATTGGTCGTGAGGATAGGGCTCATGACGGGTTCAGTACATATATATAGGCGAAATCGTCGTGAGGACACGTCTCATGACGGGTTCAACACGAATACATTAACGAATTCGACGTGAGGACACGTCTCATGACGGGTTCAACACGAATTCATTAACGATATGGTCGTGAGGACTGGGCTCATCATAAATTCTTAAAAACAGTTATCTAAAACAACTTATCTCATTCGAAAAACACACTTGGATATTCCACAACACCCGAGGCATTTTTGAGAGCACCTTCTTTTAGTTCCACTGCCATGAACGCCTCGTTCGGCACTTCAAAAGGTGCTTTAATTCCCCATTTAGATGCCTTTTCGAAACCAAATTTCGGGTAATAATCCGGATGACCTAATACTACTACTGATTTAAATCCAATCGCTGTTGCTATCTTCAACGCTTCCGAAATTAACCTTTTTCCAATTCCTTTATGTTGATATTCAGGCAAGACAGCTATTGGTGCAAGAGCTAGTGACTCTACTGCATAATTATCATGTATTATCTTAATCTTAGATAAAAGTATATGTCCTACTATATGATTCCTATCTTTATCTACTGCCACTAAAGATAACTCTGATATATATTCGTCAGAGTCTCTTAAACGAGCTACTAACTTATGCTCGTTTTTATCACTATGTTCTGCATTAGCAAACGCAGCCTTTATTACTTGCTTCACATCTTCATAATCCGCAGCAGTTTCTTGTTTTATAATAATATTCATCATACCTTACTCCTCTATCACTCAATCATTTAGTTTTATTGCTTCATTAATAAGAGAAGTAAACACCTCTGGATTGATCTCTTCCATTAACATGACGCATTGTTTTTCCGGTACCTTCTAATAGGTTGTGTGTATCTTTTTCTACAAGTTCATTTCCCTTATGAAAACCAAGATTGACATGTTTCTTACTTGCTTGAAGATAACAAACTAACCCATTATACGAATAATTGGGCATTGACCATTTAAACTCTTCTTCCAATTTTAGTGATGCGTTAAGGATAATCTCTCTTAAGGAATTTGTAATTTCTTGAATATCCTCAGGTAAATTTACAATATACTCATCCACTTCTGTTTTTTTCTATTATCCATAAAAAATTCTCCTTTTTATTTCATATGTAATAATTATACCCTAGTATTATTTTATATATAGGGCGAGTTAACTTCACAAATCGCGTGTAAACTTCTCGGAATCGCGAATAAACACCTCCGAATCGCGAGAATACACCCAATCGCGAGAATAACATCCGCAATCGCGAGAATAACATCCGCAATCGCGAGAATAACATCATAATCGCGAGAATACCTCCACAATCGCGAGAAAACACCTCATTTTCACGAGAATAACATCATAATCGCGAGAATAACATCATAATCGCGAGAATAACATCCGCAATCGCGAGAATAACATCATAATCGCGAGAATAACATCATAATCGCGAGAAAAATCTCCGATTCGCGAGTAAACATCTCACAATCGCGAGAATAACACCCACTATCGCGAGAAAAATCTCATAATCGCGAAAATAACATCCACAATCGCGAGAAAAATCTCCGATTCGCGAGTAAACATCCACAATCGCGAAATAACTTCCCGAATCGCGAGTACACCTCTTCAATCTGTTTGCTTTGAAAACCCAAAAATATTAGATACTATATAACTAGAACGATAGAGCATAGGAGGAGTTAATATGGAATTAGTTGTTTACTTAGCAGGGCAAATCCATGATGATTGGCGAGATGAGGTTGCGCAAAAAGCGAAGGCAAAAAATCTTCCTCTCAAATTCGTTGCACCACAAACAGACCATGACCGGTCAGACAATATTGGTGAAGCTATTTTAGGCAAACAGCCATCTAACCTTTATAAAGATGCAGCTGCTTCAGATATTAACAATTTTAGAACACAAGTTTTAATGCAGAAGGCAGATGTGGTTATTGCCTTATTTGGTGAAAAATACAGACAATGGAATACAGCAATGGATGCAAGTATGGCAATTGCGATGAATAAACCAACGATTATCATCCGTCCGGAATCTTTAATTCACCCTTTAAAAGAGCTTTCCAATAAAGCAAATGTGACTGTGGAAACAGTTGATCAAGCGATTGATGTTATCAGTTATATTTTTGAATAAAATAAAAAACAGTGAGCTTACATATTGCTCACTGTTTTTTTGTATTAATAACCATCAGATACATCCTTTTTTATATTTCGTTTATGAATATTTTTGTTTCCGATATAACTATAAATAGATGTAACCATCGATTTCGGTCCGGCAATATAGTAGTTACCGTCTTCCTTATTATCATTAATAAACGTGTCTATATCTTTTTGTAAATCATCTCTTGATTCAAGGTATTTAATAGTTATTAAACTTTTATTCGCTATTTCGTCCAGTTCATTCTTAAATAAATAAGGCTTTTGACTATCCATATATAGTAGATTTATTTTTCGACCTGATCTACCTCCATCTGCTTCTAACTGTTTCAGCATTGCTCGAAATGGTGTAATCCCCATACCACCTGCAACAAGGAGTGCAGGACTATTTCCTTCTAGATAAAACGGCCCTACAGAACCACTTACTCGTATCTTCATTCCCTTTTCTAAATCAAGCAAAGCTTTCTTAAATTCACTTGGATTATCACCAATTTTCGTTGTTATTCTTATCACACCTTCTGAAGGTGCTGAAGCGACACTAAATGGCCGAGTAGGATTTTTTATTTTTTTATGTGTAATATCAAATAAACAATATTGTCCTGCTTTCCAGGTAAAATCATTCTCTTTTTCAAATAGAAAACTATATACATTTTCAGTTTCTTTATAGCTTTCCATAAATGTAATTTCTCTTTTTTTAAATACAGCTAATGCATCTTGAAAAAAACCCATGTCGTTAACTCCTTTAACTCTGAAATTCAGCGTATCTTTCCTTGTGGTGTTGCAATATCTTACTCTTCACCAATAACTTTCTTAAGCTCTTCCACCTTATATGTCCAACCACTTTTCGCACCTTTATATGCATAATCTTCCTGGTTGAATCCAGCATGATTAAGATGTACGTATGTTGTTTCTCCTTCTTGTTTTAACGTCCATGTAACTACCGTATCTATCGGACCACCAACCCACGTGTAGGATAATTTATTAGGCTTGTCCACGATTAGGACTTCACTATCTACAACTAAGTCAATTTCCTTATTTCGAAACTGACATTTGTATCCAACTTCGGGCTTAAAGTTATTTTCCATTACCCAAAGTGCTAGTGTTTCAGAATTTGTTAAAGCATCCCATACTTTATGTATTGGACTCTTAAATTGAAAATCTAATGAAATATCTGCCATTTATTTATTCCTCCAAAATATTTTTAAGTATATTAACTCGTTCATTCCAAAATTCCTCATAAAAGGATAACCAGTCTTTTACTTCTTTCAATGGGGCTGCATTTAAGCGATATCTTGTTTCTCTCCCTATTTTCCGATTCGTTACTAAATCAGCTTCTTTTAGGATTGTTAAGTGCTTGGACACAGCTGTACGCCCCATTTCAAATTGAGATGTTAGTTTATATAGTGGTAACTCATCTGCTTGAGCTAACAAATGAATTAATTTTCGTCTAGTTGGATCGGCAATTGCTACAAAGACATCCGTTCTTTGTACTGTATTATTCAAAATCCTCCCCCCTCACCTTAATAGGACACCAATCAGTGTCATAATTATATGACACCATTTAGTGTCCAGTCAATGGTAATTTTTCTAGAAATAAAAAAACAGTGAGTATAGTTTGTCCTATCTCACTGTTTTCCACCCGAATCTTTATTCTATTTTTCACTTACCAAATCTACATTCTTACTTAAAAACTCATCCAACATAAAACGAACTTCATCTGTTGACTTTGTATTCATTAATTCATTTCTTAACTCACTTGCTCCTCTAAATCCACGAACATATATCTTGAAAAAGCGACGTAGTGGCTTGAACAAGCGTGGTTCTATTTCAGAATATTTATCAAAAAGATCTAAATGTAACCTTAAAAGATCTAACAACTCTTGACTACTATGCTCTCGACGCTCTTTTTCAAAAGCAAATGGATTTTTGAAAATACCTCTTCCAATCATAACCCCATCGACACCATATTTCTGAGCTAGCTCTAATCCAGTTTGACGATCAGGAATATCACCATTAATGGTCAATAGTGTTTGTGGTGCAACCTCGTCACGTAGCTTCTTAATCTCGGGGATTAACTCCCAATGGGCATCGACATTACTCATTTCCTTTTTCGTGCGGAGATGAATGGAAAGATTTACAATGTCTTGTTTCAAAATGTGTGTAAGCCAATCACGCCATTCGTCTACATATGTGTATCCAAGTCTAGTCTTCACACTAACGGGTAATCCTCCCGCTTTTGCTGCTTGAATTAATTCTGCTGCAACATCTGGACGGCGGATTAAACCACAGCCTTTACCATTCCCTGCTACATTTGCGACAGGGCAACCCATATTTATATCAATACCACGAAAACCTTTTTCTGCCATTCCAATACTCATTTGACGAAAGTATTCAGGCTTATCTCCCCATATATGAGCAACGATTGGTTGTTCATCTTCTGTAAAAGTTAAGCGCCCGCGTACACTTTGTTGTCCATCTGGGTGGCAGTAACTCTCCGTATTGGTAAACTCCGTGAAAAACACATCTGGTCTACCCGCTGCACTCACTACGTGGCGAAATACAACATCTGTCACATCTTCCATTGGTGCTAGTACAAAAAATGGCCGTGGTAACTCATGCCAAAAATTATTCTTCATGTTAAACAACCCTCTCAATTTATATAAAACGATATCTCGTGAAGTCTATTAAAATTTTTTTCAGACACAATATTATACTCTATTTTTTATTTAATCACAATTTACCCTCGTTCATCTACTATACCAACATTTCTTATATAAAATGTACATTAACAATAGCTAAATTTATTAAATTACCATAAAAAGGAGTTAACACAATATGAAAAACTCGGGCTCCATAATGGAACCCGAGTAATATTCTTTCTTAGGGGAGAATCATTCATGTGATACGATAAACTCCGCGTTCCCCACAACCTCATACTCACCAATATTATAAGGCAAAATGAAATGACTTCCTTTTTCTATATGAAAAGACTGTTCTCCAATTTTTACATCAGCTGTTCCTTCGACAACACTAACTTGTAAAAAGTCTTTGTTTAATGTACGTGTAGCTTTCCCATCTAGCTTCCAATGATAAACGGTAAAATACTGTTCCTCGACGAGTTTTTTCTCTACTAGATCACCAATTACGGTTTCGATTTGCTCAACCTCTGCATCTTTGTGGGGAATCGTTGTTACCTCTTTCGCACGGTCTAGATGTAATTCACGCTTATTCCCAGCAGAATCCATTCTATCGTAATCCTGAATCCGTGATAAAAAGTAGTGGTTTCAGTGATTTTGATAAATCCTAATTTTCTTTCATCTTATTGCTTTT
>VEFU01000119.1 GCA_007679095.1 Paenibacillus bovis | reverse complement strand
GAAACATTTACTACACACAGAGGTAGGTGCGTAATGGAAACACAACTAACAAGGATAACAGAATTAGCTAAGGCAAACCATGATATGGTATTCACTTCTTTAGCTCATCTTCTAAATGAAAGAAATCTAAAACAGTGTCACTATGAACTACCAAGTGGTAAGGCAACAGGAATAAATGGTGTAACTAAAGAGGATTATGAAGAAAAGTTAGATGAGAATATTAAAAGACTGGTAGAGCGACTGAAGAAGAAAGCGTATCGACCAGTTCCGGTCAAACGAACATATATCAATAAACCGGGCTCGAAGAAGAAAAGACCGTTAGGTATTCCTGACCATGAGGATAAAATTGTTCAACGAGCGATAGCGAAAATCCTTAACGCTATTTACGAGAACGATTTTCTCGATAGTTCATTTGGATTTCGTCCCAATAGGAGCTGTCATGATGCACTGAAGATTTTGAATGTGTATATCGAGAAGCGAAGCACTAATTATATTGTAGATGCTGATATCAAAGGATTCTTTGATAACGTAAGTCATGACTGGATGATGAAGTTCCTTAAACATCGCATCAATGATGCAAGTCTCTTAAGGATTATTGCTAGATTTCTTAAGGGCGGATATATGGAGGAAGGTAAATACTTTGATGTGGATAAAGGAACACCCCAAGGGGGTGTCATTTCACCTATTCTAGCGAATGTGTACCTTCATTATGTGCTCGATCTATGGTTCGAGAAAGTAGTTCGAAAACAGTGTAAAGGTCAGGCGCATATCGTTCGATACGCAGATGACTTCGTGTGCTGTTTTCAATTCCGCAGTGATGCAGAGGCCTTCTATTCAGCGCTAATTAAACGTCTGAAAATGTTTAATCTCGAAGTAGCAGAAGACAAAACGAGCATCATTACCTTTGGAAGATACGCTGAAAGTGAATGCAGGAG
>VEFU01000118.1 GCA_007679095.1 Paenibacillus bovis | reverse complement strand
GTGTGTATGGCAAAATAAAAGTGCAGAGCTTTGCAAGTAAAAAATGCAGAGTCCTGCACTAATTTTGTGCAAAAAAAATAGACTTGCCAGTCACCCCAAGTCCCGCTACATTAATTGTGTCGAAGCAATTTTGTAGTGGAGGTTAAGAGAGGATGCTAGCAATGTCTGATATTAATTGTATCAAAAAGTTAAGAAATGAAAAAGGTCTTTCGATCTCTGAGATTCAAAGGGTTATGAAAATAAATTGGAGAACTGCTAAGAAGTATGCGGATGAAGATCAAATACCGCAGGAAAAAGTATTTGAAAAGAAAGGAATGATGTATGAGGAGAAATGGGGTGAAATCGTATCAGATTGGCTATTTGAGGATTCGAAATTAAAGAGAAAGTCCAGAAGGACAAAGAAGAGTATTTTTGAAGAATTACAGGATTTAGGTTTTCCAGGATCATATCGAACGGTTTGCTACTTTATTTCCGAATGGGAAAATACTCATCAAGAAGAAAAGGACAACGGTTATGAAAGATTGGAACACCCTCCGGGTGAAGCACAAGTGGATTTCGGAGTAATGGAGGCGGTTCAAGATGGTGAAATTGTTGATATCCATGCTTTAGTAATGTCTTTTCCAAATAGCAATTCAGGTTTTTCAGTGCCCCTACCTTCTGAAAATCAAGAATGTTTTCTACACGGCCTTAGTATTCTATTTAAACAAGCTGGAGGCGTGCCAAAAAGGATACGAATAGATAATTTAACACCAGCAGTCAAAAAAACAAGAACAAAAAATGAAGAAGCCCAACTAACCGATGAATTTATACAATTTCAGAATTATTTCGGCTTCGACGTTCAGGTATGTAATCCACGTAGCGGCCATGAAAAGGGAAATGTAGAAAATAAGGTTGGGTATGTACGTTATAACTTCTTTACTTCGGCACCAATTATGGAAAGCTATGAAAGTTTGACA
>VEFU01000117.1 GCA_007679095.1 Paenibacillus bovis | reverse complement strand
AACCCGATGAGGGCCCCTAGTCCAAACAGTGCTCTACCTCCAAGACTCCTACCTTGAGGCTAGCCCTAAAGCTATTTGGGAGAGAACCAGCTATCTCCAGGTTCGATTGGAATTTGACGGGTAGCGACAGGTGATCGCGGGAGTTTTGAAGGTAGGTGGGTTGGGGGGTGGAGTAAGTGTTAGGTTAGGTTGAGGGTGGAGATGGGTAGATGAGGTGGTTTGGGGTGTAGGAGGTGATAGTTATTGGGGGTATTGAGAGTGGGTTTGGGTGGGGGTGGGTTTGTTGGAGTTAAGGTGGGATGAAATGGTAAGTGGGGGGTTGATTGTAGAAAAGGGAGGGGATGAGAGATTAAAGTGGTGTGAGTAGTTGTAGGGAGAGGGTTTGAGGATGTGTTTGAGTGGGGTTGGGGGGTGGTTTTGAGGTTTGCCTGAGGGTAGTGGTTGAGTATGGGTGAGTAGGGAGTATTTAGGGTTGGGAGATGGTGGTCGGAGGTTGGGAGGGGATTTGAGGTGTGGGGGGGTAGTGAGGATGGAGTGTGGAGGGAAGGAGATTTGGATTAGAGGGGTGTTAGGTTGTGTGGGGGAGGTTTGGAGGTGGGTTGTTGTAGATGGTTGGTTTGTAAGTGGGTATAGAGTGTGGTAGAAGGGGAAGAGGGAAGGGTGTTGGTTTGGGGTTTTGGCGTTTGGGTGGGGGGTAGTGAGGGAATGGAATTTTGTTTGTGTTGGTGGGGGTAGTTAGATGTTTGAGTTGGGGGGGTGTGGGTTGGATTTGGTATGTATTGAGAAATGGATAGTACGGGATTAGGGGGAGTGGGTTGGGGGATTGGGAAATGTGGGGATGAAAGGTTGGTTAGAGGTGGGGGAAGGATATGGGTGTTAGTGGGGTGGTTGATCGGGTGGTAGTGGCAAGGGATGGAGGGTGGGGGGTTACTAAGTTAATCGTTTGTAGAAAAATCAGGGGGGGCTTCTTTTGTGTGGCTTTTC
>VEFU01000116.1 GCA_007679095.1 Paenibacillus bovis | reverse complement strand
TTTTTGAGCAAAAAAATTGCCACCCCCTGAATTTTAGGAAATAGTGAGGTTACCACACCAAACACCAACCTAAAAAGGAAGTGACAAGTTGTACCCTCAAATTATAACCTATTTATTAACTTTTATTAAGTACCAAGAACAGGTCATTCGAACTTTACTTACTCTTCTTGTGGGGAAGAGTTTGTTTAAAAAGCCTGCAGAAACTCCGGTAAATATGCCTTATAGAAAACTTCAGGTGGATGATCTTCCGATCATCGAACCACTTAATAAACTTGATTATAAGGCTCTTTTGAAAGAACATTTCAACGAACACGGTAAGGCTCTCAAACCTGTTCAAAGGCGTTCTAATTCAAAGGCGAAAGTGCCTGAATCATTGAACTGTCCAAAGTGTGGTGCTCCGTCTAACTACCTATACGCCAATAACGGAGATAAAGGCCAGTTTCAATGTAAGGTGTGTTCATGTCTTTTTAGTGATAAGAACCGATTTTCTAAAGAGGCCATTCTAAAGTGTCCTCACTGTTCAAAATCACTTGATAAGATAAAAGATAGAAAAGATTTTTTCGTCTACAAATGTAGAAACAACAACTGTTCCTTTTATCAGAAAAACCTAAAAGCGATGTCTTCTAAAGAGAAGAAACAATTTAAAAAAGATCCCCAAGCATTTAAATTAAGATATATCTTTCGACAGTTTCACATTGATTTTTTACCTTTGGCAAAGCAATCACCTGAGCTACCAGTAGTAGATTTGTCTAGGATTTATGCTTCACCACATACATTAGGATTGATACTAACCTATCATGTAAACTACGGCCTTTCGGCCCGTAAGACAGCTGCGATAATGCAGGATGTTCACGGTGTAGCTATTTCACACCAGACGATATTGAACTACGAAAATAGTGTAGCTCTTATGCTTAAACCCTATGTGGATTACTATCCGTATGAGCTTTCTGACCAATTCTGTGGTGACGAAACGTATATCCGGGTTGGTGGTCGCTGGCATTATCTCTTTTTCTTTTTTGATGCGGTAAAGAAGATTATTCTTTCTTATCCAGTGTCTCCCAATCGAGATACAGCGACAGCTGTACGTGCGATTGATGAAGTGTTAATAAAGATGAAAGAGATTCCGGAAGA
>VEFU01000115.1 GCA_007679095.1 Paenibacillus bovis | reverse complement strand
CTGAGGCCGTGCCCGCGGAAAGCGAGTGTACAGGAGCGAAAATCAACAACAGAGTTTAACAGAGCTTATTTATTAAAGGATTAAAAAACCTACCTTAATAAGGACCTACGTTTTAGTTTCTGGAATTTAAATGAATTTTTGAAGGGAAATATCACTTCAGTAGAGAATAAAATAATACGATAAATGTATCTTGATCGTTCTGAATAGAGATGAGGTGATGTAGTGCAAGGTAATAAATTAGCACTAGAGCGAATTGTTTTTCTAGGGAGAACCTTTGATGAGTATGTACACATGTTTTCGCTTTCTGATGAAGTGTTAAAAGGCAAGAAAATTCTCGATTGTCCAGCTGGTGCTTGTTCCTTTACTACAATTGGTAACCAAAAGGGCTTGGATATAACTGCATGTGATATTGCCTATTATCATTCAGTGAGAGAGCTGGAACATAAAGGACTAGAAGACATTAACCATGCGATGTTTCAGATGGAAAAGGTGAAAGGGAAGTATAAATGGAGTTTTTTCAAGACAATAGAAGAGCTAAGAAAACATCGAAAGAGTGCGTTGCATAATTGTGTGGCTGATATGGTTACCCATCCGGAAAGGTATAATCCTGTTACATTGCCAAGCATGCCTTTCAAAGATAATGAGTTTGATATCTTATTGTCTGCGCACTTTTTGTTTATGTATGCTGATAGATTGGATTACGATTTCCATCTATCTACTATAAAAGAAATGCTTCGTGTTACAAAAGAAGAGATTCGTATATTCCCAATTGTTGATTTAGAAGGTAATCGCTATGAGCACTTAGATCGGTTATATACTTTTCTTCATGAGCGTGGATGTTCAGTCGAAGAGAAAGTCGTTCCATATGAATTTCAGGAAAATGCGAATATGATGTTGGTGATAAAAAAGAACAAGCCATCTTAAGAGAGTAATTCAAAAATCCAAAACTATTTAATAAGGAGGAGACATATGCAAAGTAAAGAAGAATTATTAAATGGATTTTCAGCATTAATTTCATTTGTAAAATCTATAAGGGATTTAGACGATGAAACATGGGTTAGTCCAATTGCAGAAGGAAAGTGGACAACTAGAGATATTATCGCACACATCATGCTTTGGGATAAATATTTTCTTGAAAATGCGATAGAAAGAATAACAAATCGGAAAGTCATCTCAGCAAAGCACCTTGATTTTAACGAGTTTAATAAAGAAGCAGTCGGTGTTTGTCAATATAGTTGTCGCATTTCCTTACTTTAGTATCATAATAGATTTGTTAAATACCCAAGTTCAG
>VEFU01000114.1 GCA_007679095.1 Paenibacillus bovis | reverse complement strand
TTTGATTAAGTCCTCGATCGATTAGTATCCGTCAGCTCCATGTGTCGCCACACTTCCACACCGGACCTATCAACCTGATCATCTTTCAGGGATCTTACTAGCTTGCGCTATGGGAAATCTCATCTTGAGGGGGGCTTCATGCTTAGATGCTTTCAGCACTTATCCCTTCCGCACATAGCTACCCAGCGATGCTCCTGGCGGAACAACTGGTACACCAGCGGTGCGTCCATCCCGGTCCTCTCGTACTAAGGACAGCTCCTCTCAAATTTCCTACGCCCACGACGGATAGGGACCGAACTGTCTCACGACGTTCTGAACCCAGCTCGCGTACCGCTTTAATGGGCGAACAGCCCAACCCTTGGGACCGACTACAGCCCCAGGATGCGATGAGCCGACATCGAGGTGCCAAACCTCCCCGTCGATGTGAACTCTTGGGGGAGATAAGCCTGTTATCCCCGGGGTAGCTTTTATCCGTTGAGCGATGGCCCTTCCATGCGGAACCACCGGATCACTAAGCCCGACTTTCGTCCCTGCTCGACTTGTAGGTCTCGCAGTCAAGCTCCCTTGTGCCTTTACACTCTGCGAATGATTTCCAACCATTCTGAGGGAACCTTTGGGCGCCTCCGTTACTTTTTAGGAGGCGACCGCCCCAGTCAAACTGCCTGCCAGACACTGTCTCCCACCCGGATCACGGGTGCGGGTTAGAATGTCAGTACAGCAAGGGTAGTATCCCACCGATGCCTCCACCGAAGCTGGCGCTCCGGCTTCCAAGGCTCCTACCTATCCTGTACAAGCTGCACCAACATTCAATATCAGGCTGCAGTAAAGCTCCACGGGGTCTTTCCGTCCTGTCGCGGGTAACCTGCATCTTCACAGGTACTATAATTTCACCGAGTCTCTCGTTGAGACAGTGCCCAGATCGTTGCGCCTTTCGTGCGGGTCGGAACTTACCCGACAAGGAATTTCGCTACCTTAGGACCGTTATAGTTACGGCCGCCGTTTACTGGGGCTTCAATTCGCACCTTCGACCGAAGTCTAAGCGCTCCTCTTAACCTTCCAGCACCGGGCAGGCGTCAGCCCCTATACTTCGCCTTGCGGCTTCGCAGAGACCTGTGTTTTTGCTAAACAGTCGCCTGGGCCTATTCACTGCGGCTCCTCAGGGCTATTCACCCCAAAGAGCACCCCTTCTCCCGAAGTTACGGGGTCATTTTGCCGAGTTCCTTAACGAGAGTTCTCTCGATCACCTTAGGATTCTCTCCTCGCCTACCTGTGTCGGTTTGCGGTACGGGCACCT
>VEFU01000113.1 GCA_007679095.1 Paenibacillus bovis | reverse complement strand
TATAAAAGAATTGGATGTATGCGTGTATTTTTTTGCACACAAATTGTAGGACAACCCCAACAAATATTATAGAGCCAAACAAAAAAGGCCAATGCTCTGAGTGTTTCAAAGCATTGACCTATAAGGTTTATATCCTGTAATAGAATACCGGTGGTCGGGGTCGAACCGACACTCCGTAAGGAACACGATTTTGAGTCGTGCGCGTCTGCCAATTCCGCCACACCGGCGTAGAAAGTTTTGGAGGCGGCAACCGGATTTGAACCGGTGATAAGGGTGTTGCAGACCCGTGCCTTACCACTTGGCTATGCCGCCGATGTCAAGAGCGGAAGACGGGATTCGAACCCGCGACCCCCACCTTGGCAAGGTGGTGTTCTACCACTGAACTACTTCCGCATTACTGGGCTAGCTGGATTCGAACCAACGAATGACGGAGTCAAAGTCCGTTGCCTTACCACTTGGCTATAGCCCAATGTTTTACTTTATAAAATAAAATGGGGCGACTAATGGGAATCGAACCCATGATGCCGGAGCCACAATCCGGTGCGTTAACCACTTCGCCATAGCCGCCATAATTGGCAGGGGTAGTAGGAATCGAACCCACACTGAAGGTTTTGGAGACCTTAGTTCTACCTTTAAACTATACCCCTATATGAAAATAGTACAATGGTGGTGGGGGACGGATTCGAACCGCCGAACCCGGAGGGAGCGGATTTACAGTCCGCCGCGTTTAGCCACTTCGCTACCCCACCAGAATTAAAATGATATAAATGGTGGCTCAGGACGGAATCGAACCGCCGACACAAGGATTTTCAGTCCTTTGCTCTACCGACTGAGCTACTGAGCCACAAATGAATTATAATGGCGGTCCGGACGGGACTCGAACCCGCGACCTCCTGCGTGACAGGCAGGCATTCTAACCAACTGAACTACCGGACCAAATTGCGGGGGCAGGATTTGAACCTGCGACCTTCGGGTTATGAGCCCGACGAGCTACCGGACTGCTCCACCCCGCGATAATAAAATTTATAATGGTGACCCCTACGGGATTCGAACCCGTGTTACCGCCGTGAAAGGGCGGTGTCTTAACCGCTTGACCAAGGGGCCACTATGTATATTAGAAGAATGGCGGAGAGCAAGGGATTTGAACCCTTGAGGCAGCGTTAACCGCCTACACGATTTCCAATCGTGCTCCTTCGGCCACTCGGACAGCTCTCCAATATGGCTCCGCAGGTAGGATTCGAACCTACGACCGATCGGTTAACAGCCGATAGCTCTACCACTGAGCTACTGCGGAA
>VEFU01000112.1 GCA_007679095.1 Paenibacillus bovis | reverse complement strand
GTGGTCGACCCCCTTATAATGGACACTAGACATGTTACAATTGTTTAATAATGCTTTTTTGGGGAGTGACCAAGTTTGAAATACAAAAATGAAACAAGAAAGAGGCAATCATCATTTGAAGAAAAATGCAGGGTCGTACAGGAAATATTGGAGCAGGGACGTCATAAGAAAGATGTAGCTGAAGACTATCAGATCCATATTAATACAATCAATAACTGGATACGTGCTTATAAGGCAAAGGGAGTTAATGGCTTGCGTAGCGCCGTTAAAGGCGCTAAATCAGATGACATAAAGACTCAGTCAGAGTTAGATCGACTCCGTGAAATCGAGAAGAAATATAACGAGCAGATGAAGGAAATTGAAATTCTAAAAAAGTTCCAGGCCTTTCTCAAAGAGAACGAAAACAAAAAGCATATGAAGCGATAAATACTTTGAGAAAGGAATATCCCGTTACCTTACTTTGTAAGACCATAGGAGTGTCGACTAGCGGATACTATGCCTATTTGAAACGCCCCAAAAAAGAATTAACTGATCGTGACAAGAAAGATATTAAAGCTATTAAAAAGCTCTATAAAAAGAGTAAAGGAACTTATGGAGCTAAACGTATTGCAGGAGAACTGCGTTCTAATAACCATATTATAAATCATAAACGCGTTGACAGATTGATGAAAGAATTGAATATAAAATCAAAAATCCGTCAAGTTAAAACAAAGAAAGAAGAAAAAGTAAATAGTGCTGGTTTTGTCTATAATAACCTATTAAACCGCGATTTCGACGCCGCATTTCCGAATAAGAAATGGGTTACAGATATAACCGAACTCAATGTAATGAATAATAAAATGTATATCTCCGCTTTAATGGATCTTTTTAATAGAGAAATAATATCTTTTGTCATTAGTGATAGTCCAAATATAGAGCTAATTAGCGATACTATCCATCAGGCAATGCGTAAGCGTAATCTAAAGGATTTAAAAGATGTTATTATTCATTCAGATCAAGGAAGTGTTTATCGCTCTTATGACCATAAAAAGCTATCCAACAAGTTGAAATTTACACCAAGTATGTCAAGAAAGGCAAATTGCTGGGATAATGCGGTTATTGAGAGCTTTTTCTCTCACCTTAAGACCGAATTTGTATGTCATTATTCTATTGAGAGTTTAGAACAAGTTAAGAACGATCTAACTAAATTTGTCGAGTATTTTAATAATGAACGTAGTCAAAAAAGGCTGGGATATTTAAACCCAACCTCTTATTTTGAAACACATTTTTTAGCAGTTTAATAAACAATTATGGAATGTCCACTTTTAGGGGGCTTGACCAC
>VEFU01000111.1 GCA_007679095.1 Paenibacillus bovis | reverse complement strand
TGTATTTTGCAATAGAAAAATGCAGAATAATGCAATTAAAAATGCAGAGGTTTGCCACCCAATTAGTTCCTTTTTGACAGTGCGTGGGACAGTCTATAACTCTCACCATGGAATGAAATTATATGTGCGTGATGAATTAATCTGTCCACTAACGCTGCTGTTAATCTAGAGTCTGTAAAGATTTTGTTCCATTGACTAAATTCCAAGTTTGATGTAATTATCACACTTTTTTGTTCGTAAAACTCTGAAATGATTTGAAATAATAATTCTGCTCCTTCTTTACTAAATGGTAAATAACCCATTTCATCTAAAATGACTAAATCTACCTTTTCCATGCGCTTCCTAAATGCCGATAAACGGTTATTATGCAATGCTTGTTCTAATTCCTCAACCAAGTGTGCAATTCGAAAGAAACGGACCTCATAACCTTGTTCACAAGCTTTTCTTCCTAATCCAGCTGCTAAATGAGTTTTACCAGTCCCTGGTGAACCTACTAAAACTACATTTTGTCGATTTTCAATGAAATTTAAACTACACAATTCCTCCTTAGTTAAATGTGGAGGGAACCGAATCTGTTCGGTCCACTCGTAAGTATCTAGACTCTTTTTATCTAAGAATCTAGCCTTTTTTATCAAGCGAGCAATTTTGGCATTTTCTCTTAATTTTAATTCTTCTTCAAGCACCCCATACAGGAATTGCTCTGGGTTTTCAAAACTAATTTTCTCAAATACATCCGCAACATAAGCTAACCTTAATGTTTTGCAGAGTTCTCTAATATCTTGTTGTTTCATTGTCTGGCCTCCTCTATAGGAGCTAACGAATCATATTTAATCCAATCTATCTCATAAGGATCGTTTTCGCCAGGTAACTTTTCTTCCGCAATTAAATCATAAAAGTTTTCATTAATAACCTTCATATCATGAGTAACTAATAAATTGGCTAAACCATCTAATCTTTGTCGTCGAATAATCAAATTCTCTACTAACAAAAACTCTTTAATTCTTCCTGGTAGATACTTGGTATATCGGGAATATTCCACCACCCTCGGTTTTTGAATCCATGTCTTAATGATGGATATCCATGGTAAAGCTTTACGTTTTTTCATATATGGACGAAAGTCATCTAATAATATTTCACCGTTAGGTGAAACGACTTTTAATTGATCCCATGTAAGTATCATTTTTAGCTGACTATAATTGGTAGCCTTAGGTACATGAATTAATCTTTTATCCACTTTTACTTCATTGTATTTATTGACTTTAACTAGCTCCTCTTTAAATACAGGGTACGGCTTTTCTGGCAATGCAAGTAGATATTTCTTTTCTTCCTGCCATAAATCTTCTATCCTAACGTTTTTAGAGTAATGTATTCTATTACGATCAGCTTCTAATTTATGAAATAATTGAT
>VEFU01000110.1 GCA_007679095.1 Paenibacillus bovis | reverse complement strand
GAGAGTATAAAATATTTTGTGTAAATGAAAAATTCCATATAAAAAGGAAGACCTTTTCTTGGTAGAATTAAGTCACCACAACCAATCCTAGAAAAGAGGTCTTCCCTATGAATCAGTTTACAACAGAAATTATCGATGCACTAGTAAAAAAACAAGATATTACCGAGGTTTTTCGTTCGCACTTGGAAATGGCGATCAACTCGCTACTTGTGACAGAGTTAACGGAATTTCTAGATTACGAAAAATATGACCGTATTGGGTTCAACTCAGGCAACTCACGCAATGGGTCTTATTCGCGTACGCTTCACACAGAGTACGGCGATTTAGCCATTCAAATTCCACGTGATCGCAATGGTGAGTTCAAACAACAGACCGTGGCTCCGTATAAGCGTTCGAATGATACGCTTGAAGATACGGTGATTCACCTGTTTAAAAAAGGCATTACGATGGCTGAAATTGCCCAGTTAATCGAAAAAATGTATGGCCATCACTATACGCCTCAAACGATTTCGAATATGACAAAAGCGGTTTCAGAAACAGTCGATGCATTTAACAACCGTTCGTTGCATAATCGTTACGTATGCGTGTATTTAGATGCGACGTATATTGCCGTGCGTCGTGATACGGTGTCCAAAGAAGCCGTCTATATCGCTGTTGGTATTCGCGAAGACGGCTCTAAAGAGGTACTCGCTTACACGATTGCCCCAACCGAATCTGCTTACAACTGGCAAGAACTACTAGAAGAGCTGAAAGACCGTGGTGTAGAAGACGTCTTATTATTCGTATCAGACGGCTTAAAAGGCATGGCAGACGCTGTTTTCTCTGTGTTTCCAAAAGCAAAATATCAAGTCTGTTTAGTTCATGTCGGTCGCAATATTATGCATAAAGTACGCGTAGAGGATCGCAAAGAAGTCTGCGAAGATTTTAAAACGATTCACCAGGCAAAGGACGCCGAAGCAGCTGAGCTAGCACTTGGGCAGTTCTGCGAGAAATGGAGCAAATCGTACAAAAAAGTTACACAAGGCTTACTAAATAACCCGTATTTACTGACGTTTTATCAGTTTCCAAAAGCAATTTGGCGAAGCATCTACTCGACTAATTTAATTGAATCATTCAATAAGAAAATCAAAAAATATACAAAGCGCAAGGAACAGTTCCCAAATGAAGAATCACTGGAACGCTTTTTAGTGACGCAGTTCGAGGACTACAATCAACGTTTCGCCTCACGTTGCCATACTGGCTTCAATCAGGCACGTGCAGAGTTGGAAGAGATGTTTGAGCAGCTACATGAACCGATAAACTAACCGAGACGTGCCAGCGCGAAATTTGGATGTCTAGGAAAGGGCTAGCCCTTTCCTAGACATCCAAATCAACACTTCGAACAAATCTATTTGAATACGAAGGTGATCATCTACCTTGAGAGGTTGAAAAGTCATTTACACAAAAATATTGACAGTACC
>VEFU01000010.1 GCA_007679095.1 Paenibacillus bovis | reverse complement strand
GTGACTTAATTCTACCAAGAAAAGGTCTTCCTTTTTATATGGAATTTTTCATTTACACAAAATATTTTATACTCTCATTGATATCGCTATTATAAAAATTAATCTGTTTTTCATCTATACTACTTCTCTCCTAATTTAATACCTATTTATTTATAGAAATTAGTGTAGGTTTAATTAATAGAATTACGATACTCAACCGGAGTTTTTCCTACGTGTTTTTTAAAGACAGTACTAAAATAACTAGAGTTCGAAAAACCAACTAAATAGGCTATATCAATAATTCTAAGTTCCTTATCATTTAAAAATTGTTTCGCCTTTTCTATTCGTAAATTCACTAGATATTCGCTGAAATTTTGCCCTACATGATTCTTAAAAGAATCGGATAAATAAGCACTATTTATATGAAATAAAGATGATAATGATGTAAGAGATATTTCACTCGCATAGTGCTCATTTAAATAATGAAGTATACTTTCTATCACTAATTTCCCATTAGAATATCGTTTTACTCGAACTTTCTCTATTATTTCCTTAGCCAATTGAATGAGGTAATCCCTTACTTTAGATTGAGAATTCAATTCCCAAATTCCTTGTTGACACTTCCAAATCGTATGTTGGATTTCTTTCGTCTCTATACCATATTTCTTTACTAATGAACTTAGCAAAAATAATACTCGAATTGCTAAAAACGAAAAGGACAATAACGATTGCTTTATAGTATCCCCTAGTATGGAATATAGGTGTTCTTGAAACTTTATTAAATCTACACCTTCTATAGCATTAGTCAGCTTTCTTTCCAAGTCATCTGAAAATTGAAAAACACCTTCCTCCATTATCTTTTCATCAATGACCTGCGATACAGAACCTAGCTGACTTTGGCTCCATGAAAATAAACTTGCTATATATCCGTTCTTAAATTCTCTTAGACCAGTTACAACACTGCCTACTCCTATCACAGTTTCTAGGTTTAAGTAGGATTTAACATTTTTTTGTATATCATTTACTAAAGATTGTGTACTATGAGGGTATTCAGAATTAATGGTATTCAAGAAATGGATAACATTACCGTAATTCGGATTATAAAAGCAATAAGTCCCTAAACGATTTTTTGCAATCTCTTTACAGAGCATTTGGAAAGAAATCCAGCGTTCTTTTAGTAAATCTGGATTATTTTCAGATCCTCTAACTTCAACTGTGAGAAACTGAACTTTAATATTATCTTTTCCTAGATCTTCTAACTGGATTTGTTTTAACCTTTCCTGAATCATTGGAATTTCTAACCATTCATCCCTAACTAAATATAATAAAAACTGTTCCTGTACCTCTTGTAAACGTGAGTTAGCAAGCCACCGAATCCGAGCAGATTCAATTTCATTTCTTTTTTCCTCTTCAATTTCTTTACTTACTTTAAGAAGTATTTCCAATAATTCATCAGGATCCACAGGCTTCAATAAATAGTCCTTTACACCTTCTTGCATAGCTCTTCTTACATAGTCGAACTCGGAATACCCTGATAAAACAATCACCTTTATATTAGGAAACTCTTCTTGACAGCGTTTTGCTAGTTCAATTCCATCCATAATCGGCATTCGTATATCTGTAATCACAACGTCAACATCTATTGTTTGAAGTAATTCTAATGTCTCTTGACCATTTGATGCCTCCCCAACAATCTGAAAACCTTCTTCTTCCCAATTAACCTTCATTCTTAATCCTTTGAGAATTTGAACCTCATCATCTGTAATGATCACCTTCAACATCAAAATCACCTCTTTTTATATAAATACATAACGTGATTCTTGTACCCACATTTTCTTCGGATTCAATTTTGTAAGAAAAATTCTTCCCATAATAAAGTAGTAACCTACCAATTACATTCTTAAGACCAATACTATTTCCTTTACTTTCTAATACATTATTCGTTTCATTAAAGTCTTCATGTCTCATTAAATCTTTTATAACGTCATCAGAGATTCCTACCCCTTTATCCTCTATAGAAAGGAATATTTGGTCATCAACCCTTTTGGTAGAGATATAAATTTCCGCATTTTTCTTTTCAACAAAACTATACTTTACAGCATTTTCTACCAATGGCTGTAAAATAAATTTAATGATTGGAATTTGTCTAATTTCGGAGTCTTCTTCTATTTCTATGTTAATGTTGTCCTCATACCTTAACTTTAGAATATTAGTATAATTCCGGATGTAATTCATTTCTTCTCCCAATCTCACAATATTACTTTTCGTATTTAAAGAGTACCTCATCATTTTCCCTAAATAAACACTTATCTTCATTACTTCCCTGTTCTTACCTTGTGCTGCTAAGCCACCTATAATTTCAAGTGTATTATTCAAAAAATGAGGATTTATTTGCAGTAATAGCGCTTTGTACTCAGCATCTTTTCGCCGCAGATTAGCCTCATATTCTGTTTCAATTAGACTTTTTAATCTACCTATTGTGTGTTTAAACACCTTAACTAAATATCCTACTTCGTGATTATTTGACTTAATGGTTGGCAAGTATTGTTGTGCACCATGAAAGTCCCCATGTTCAATATAGCCCATTGCCTTAGTCAGTTTTCCTATCGGTTTTGTAATATTGGAAGATAGCATGTAAGAAGTAAAAATTGTTAACAGAAAAACTATAGCACTTATTATCAACAAATTATTTTGGATATTATTTACTTCTGAAAAAAGATTCGATTTTGTCACTTCACTGATAAAAATCCAATCACCAACTGGGAGCATATGGTAGAAAACAAAATACGTCTCCCCTTGATAATCCATTTCTATTAATCCCTTCTTATCCCGACTCTCTCCAATATTACCTACAGTTTTTTTTATAACTGCATCAGGTATTTGAATTTTATTTTGTAAAACATTTGATCCACTGCTATCAATTAAATATGCATGTCCTTTCTTTCCAATTAACATATTATCTAGAGCTGATTCAAATAAGGATGAAGGGAAGTTAACCTTGATAATACCAGACGATTCTAATGTGCTTAAATTAAATAGAGGAAGAATATAGCTATTTATACTTTCTCCACCTGCTGATGGGTGGTCAATATGTGACTTTATAAAATTTTGTTCGTTTACCATAAAGTCAATATACCAATTCTCTTCCTTTAATTTAAGATTATTAGCAGGAGCACCTGTACCATCATATAGAAAAACAGATACAGACATATCATTCGAATTATTAATTCTTATAGAATTAAGCAACATACCTAATTCTTTCTTCTTTAATAATTTCTCTTCATTGGATTTTGCCCAATACCCAGTTTCTAACTTTAGCCAATCTTGGGTTGTTTGGTTAATAAGTATCTGCTTTCCAAGATCCTGTGCCTGTTTAGTAATAGACTCTACATAAAGCGAATACTGATCCATTTTTTCTTTAACTAAATTCTGAGTTTGGTCCTTTATTACAGAGGTAAACAAACTTGGAATTAAAATAGATAATAAAATAAATGGAACTGTCAGTAAACATGTAAAAATAAGAAAGAAACGATTCCTTAATGAATAAAACACCTATTTTCCTCCCTAAAAAATTAAAAATATACCTCTCTGGATATCCATATAATCTATAAAAACCTATTGTGTGAAGATACAGATTTGTCATTCCAAGTTTTTTAAAACCTATTTCATGATATTTTCAACAAACTTCGTAGCTGCCGGTGATAGTGGCACCCTCTTCAAATAACATATACCAATACTGCGATGTGGTATTTGCTCCTGTAGTTGAACCTCATGTAATAAGCCACGATCTAAATAATCTTGAGAAAATTCTCTTGTAACACATGCTACGCCTAAATTTATTCTTGCAAATTCAAGTAATAGGTCATGTGATCCCAATTCAAATTCTGGTTCAAGTCTGATTCCTTGTGTGATCATATAATTTTCTACAAACTTACGCGAATTAGAATTTGGTTCAAGAAATATTAATGGCAGTTTTACTAATTCTTTAAGACTTAAGGGTTTAGATAGTATTTTTTTAAACTTTTCACCATAAACAAATGTGTCCTGGATTTCAAAGCACGGGAGTTTTTCGATAGATGTATCTTCAATTGGTAAATTACAGATTGCAATATCCACCTCACCAGACTTTAAAGCATCGCATAGTTCTATTGTGGTACCATTCAAAATGGTAAATTTAACATTTGGATAACTGTTATGGAAGGCTTCTAAATATGGTAGTAAGAAGTAACGAGAAATTGTATCGCCTACCCCTATTTTTAACTCTCCTACGGTTAAATGTTTAAACTCTAAGATCTTTTCCTCTCCAGCATCAAGTAAATTAATCGCAGAATGAGCATATTCAAAAAGCAGCTTCCCTTCATCGGTAAATGTTACCCCTTTTGGTGTGCGATTAAATAATCGTGTATCTAACTCTCTTTCCAACTGCATAATCGATTGACTTACTGCTGGTTGTGTCATAAAAAGTTGTTCCGCTGCTTTTGAAAAACTTTTACTTTTTCCCACTTGGCAAAACACTTTATATAGGTCTAACTTACTTATCATATAAGCACTCCTTATACCTACCATTCAATATAGATATTTTACTTATACCACTTCCATCATGTATATTACAAGTAGTGAAACAATAATAAAAACAAGACCTTAAGGAGCGATTACCTTGGAAAGAATGGTTGGAACAGTAGTAAGAGGCCTACGTTGCCCTATTATAAATCAAGGAGACAATATTGAAGAGATTGTTGTGGACAGTGTCCTAAAAGCAGCTGAAGTAGAAGGGTTTGAATTTCAAGATAAGGATATCGTAACAATTACGGAATCTATCGTTGCCCGTGCACAAGGAAATTACGCAACAATTGATGATATTGCACAAGATGTCAGTTCCAAATTTGGAGAAGATACAATTGGTGTTATCTTTCCTATCCTAAGTAGAAATCGTTTTGCCGTTTGCCTTCGTGGTATTGCAAAAGGAGCGAAAAAGATTGTTTTAATGCTAAGCTACCCTTCTGATGAGGTAGGTAATCACTTAGTAGATATCGATTTACTTGATGAAAAAGGAGTTAATCCTTGGACAGACGTGTTAACTGAGAGTCAATTCCGTGAATTTTTTGGATATAATAAACATACATTTACGGGCGTTGACTATATAGATTACTATAAATCAATTGTGGAAGAATACGGAGTTGAATGTGAAGTTATTTTCTCCAATAACCCGAAAACAATTTTAGATTACACGAGAAGTGTCCTAACTTGTGATATCCATTCACGTTTTAGAACAAAGAGAATCTTAAAAGCAAATGGTGGAGAAAAAATCTATAGCCTTGATAATATATTAGCTGAATCAATCAATGGCAGTGGATATAATGAAGACTATGGCCTACTAGGGTCAAACAAATCCAAAGAAGAAAGTGTTAAACTTTTCCCACGTGATTGCCAACCAATCGTCGATACTATCCAACAAAAGCTTAAAGATAGAACAGGGAAAAATATAGAAGTAATGATTTATGGCGATGGGGCTTTTAAAGATCCTGTAGGGAAGATCTGGGAGTTAGCTGACCCAGTTGTATCACCTGCTTATACTTCAGGACTAGACGGAACTCCAAATGAAGTGAAGTTAAAGTACCTCGCAGACAATAACTTTGCTGACTTAAGAGGTGAAGATTTACAAAAGGCCATTGCTGAATATATTACCAATAAAGGCGAAGATTTAACTGGAGCTATGGAAGCACAAGGGACTACTCCTAGAAAGCTAACAGATTTAATTGGATCCTTATCTGACCTAACTTCTGGTAGTGGTGATAAAGGAACACCTATCGTGTACATCCAAGGATACTTTGATAATTATACGAAATAAGCATTTAAGGAAGTACCTAGACGTCATTTTCATTGACTGATTGGGTACTTCCTATTTTTGCATTTAACATATTCCTAAGATCAAAAATGCAGAATATCTAAGATATCTAAAGGATTTGCTAGATAGAGCGACTTAAGACCTCAATAATATAGATTCAGAGGAAATAGCACTGTCTCATCCTCTATTATGCCGTTTGTAACCGAGTCATTATAAAGTTATAGTAAATAATGTCGTGTTATTTTTGTGAATTAGTACTTACTTTCTAAAAAGAACTTACAATTGTGAACTAATGCACAAAAGGAGATGATATAATGGGATCTGATAAAATGACAGGTCACAATAACAATAACAATAACGAAATGAGTGACGATTATTCATTAGATAGAGTACCTCTTAAAGAAAGGAACATGGGTTGGCTTAGTATTACGAATATTACATTTGGGATAGCTACAGCCATTTTCTACTTTCAAATGGGCAGTGTCATGGCACTACAATTTGGTGCAATGAATGCTATTATATCCGCTATTTATGCTATTATTGTTGCTGGAATCCTTGGGACATTTATTGCCTATTTGTCCGCTAAATCTGGAATGAACGTAAACTTGTTATCTAGAGGTGGTGGATTCGGCTATATCGGTGCCTCTTTAACCTCATTTATTTACGCTACAAACTTTATTATGTATTGTGCACTCGAAGGTTTAATACTAGTAGCTGCTGTACATGAATTTTTTCCTGCAATTCGTAAATGGGTTTTAATCCTTTTCTTCGGTACTATTGTTATTCCATTAAACTGGTTTGGAATCAAACAATTAGACAAGCTACAAAAATGGTCACTCCCACTATTTGGTGTATTTTTAATTGCTGCAATTGTTATGGCGGCAATCCAACCATCCGGATATGACGGTACTTTTTGGTCTTATATGCCAGAAGGCGTACAGGTTGGCGGAACTGCTTTATTACTCTGCATTGGAATGCAACATGGGATTATGGGTCTAACACCTCTACTCGCTTCAGATTATGCCCGCTTTCTTAAACCAAAAGATAGGAAAATTGGAATTTTTGCTATCGGGTTTATCCCTCAAATATTTTGCTTTGGAGTAATGGGTGGCCTTGGGATCTGGTTCGGTGTCCGCTTAGGAGAGCCAAATCCTGGAGTATATATCGTATTACTTCTAGGAATTTTCGGGGTTCTTTTTACAATGTTAACCCAAATAAGAATCAATGTTACAAATATATATAGTGGTTCATTATCACTTTCAAACTTCTTCGAAAATGTATTTAAATTTAAACCAGATCGACGTTTTTGGGTAGTAGTTACTGGGGTAGCTGCTATCATATTAATGCTCATGGACATTGTGAATCATTTAGAAGCCGTTATGACATTCCAAGGAGTCTTTCTATTAGCTTGGGCTGCAATTCTAGTCACAGATGCTGTTATTGTTAAAAAGGTATTAAAGATTAGCCCAGGATATTATGAATGGAGACAAATTAATTTATTTAAATGGAATCCAGTCGGTGTTGTTTCATTAGTAGTTTCAAGTATAGTCGGAACAATTGCTGCATTAGGCTACATGGGTTCATTTCTACAAAGTACAGCTGCTTTCTTCGCATCGAT
Organism: Paenibacillus bovis; assembly: GCA_007679095.1. GTDB lineage: Bacteria > Bacillota > Bacilli > Bacillales > Bacillaceae_C > Lederbergia > Lederbergia graminis. The sequence goes on along the minus strand of VEFU01000010.1, from coordinate 86,565 downwards.
ACTAGCTTCTATCCTCACAGTAGTTATCGCCCTTATATCCAAAGGGAAATACTATATAAAGAAAGAAAGCAATGATATTTCTAAAGAAGAATATGTAGCTTAATAAAATTAAATATTATTCATATAAATTGCATGTGCTACTCTGCAAAGATAACAAGACATCTTTAAGAGACTTATCCAATAAACCTTTTAAGCTCTTTCGTTTCATTTATACACAAATGGTACGGGAGAATATTAAAAGTATTGGACAAGTCTCTTCTTTTTTAACTATAAATATCCCTTTAGGAAAGATAGCTTTCCTCTATTACTTCTGTAATATCATAAGCACCATATGATTTATTAGAAGGGATTACAACTGTGATTCCGGTACTCGGGTAAAATGCAGAATGGAAACATACTCCTGGATCATATCCCATGACATGGTATTTATATACAGCATCATTTCTCTTTTCAATCCATATTCCATATCCATAATAGTCTCCGTCTTCATTACTTACATATGGAGTTAATAATTTTGAAGTATATTTTTCACTAAGTAACTTATGCTGTAGTAATCCTTTCCAACATTTTGTCATATCCTCTGCTGTAATATAGGCTCCTCCATCTGCACCACCTTTTATTGGTATAGAGTAACTATTCGATTTCCAAGACCCATCCTCATGATCAATATAACCAATTGCAGTATTTTTCGGCAGTTGGTCCAATGAAAAGTAACCGGAGTCTTCCATTCCGCAAGGAGCAAATATATTTGCTTCCACATATTCAGTAAATGTTACACCTGTTAGTTGTTCAATGATTAATCCGAGTACAATAAATCCAGCATTATTATAATGAAATCTGTCGCCAGGTTGAAACATCATTTTATGATGCTGAAACAATGGGAGAAAATTCTTTAAGGTCCCCATGTTATACATAGGTGTCTCTTTCCAAAGATCTTCAAAATCATCCATAACTGCTTCATCAAAATAGTCAGGAATTCCTGATGTATGAGTTAATAAATGGTGAATCGTAATATCCTCAGCAAAATGTGGAAAGTCAATATTTAAACAATCTTGCAGTTTTGTATTAAAGGTAAGTTGTCCTTTTTCAACAAGCTGGCAAATGGCAATGGCAGTAAATAACTTACAACCAGAGGCTATCCCAAATTTTGTTTGAAGTGAATTTTTCAGTTCATCCGCTCTATTTGCATAACCTCTAGTAAATTGTAATACTTGCTCTTGGTTATTTTGCATTAATACTACACCTGAAAAATCCACTTCTTTACATATCTTCTCTAATATTTGTCTATCTCTCATATTATTCAATTCCTCCTCAAATCCACCATATCCTATTAAACTATCGAAACGAAAGCATACAATTACCTAATATTAGCAAAAAAACACGAAAGTTATGGGATTTATTACCATAACCTTCGTGTTTTTCTTAGTAAATAATAGATAAAGATGAGATTAGCATATTTTACTCATCTTTAGATAAATTTACTTCTAGATATTCTTTAATGCCCTTTACAATCGATTCTGCAACAGTTTGTTGAAATTCATCTGTTAGCATTTTCTGTTCATCTTCTGGATTCGTTAAATAGCCTATTTCCAATAAAGTTGCAGGCATAGTTGTATCTCTCAATACAAAAAGTGAATTGTATTTGACCCCTCGATCATTAAATCCAGTAGCTGGGACTAAATACTTGTGTATTGCATCTGCTAGAGGCTTGTCTTCATCATAATAATAAAACGATTCCGTCCCAGAAACAGATGGATCAGTAAACGTATTACCATGAATGGAAACAAATATATCTGCACCTAAGTCATTCGCAAATTGCGGTCTTATTTTTTCTTCAGCAGAGAGAAAAACATCATTTTCTCTTGTCATAAAAACTTGAATTTCTGGGGCTTGTTCTAATATTTGTTCTACTTTTTGAGATAGACTTAATGTAAAGTCTTTTTCTAAACTTCCACTTGCTCCTGAAGAACCACCGTCCTCACCACCGTGGCCAGCGTCTATCACTACTTTATATTTAGGTTCTGTTTTTTCTTGTTCTGGATTCTTATTTTCCACTTGACTTATATCATTTTTATCTGAGCTATTATTATTTGTATCAGCTTGTTTAGAACTCCCACAAGCCATCATCAGCATAACTGCTAGCATTATATATATAGTAATCATAATTCGTTTCTTCATAAGTTCCTCCTCCTTCTTTTGGCCCAAACTACAATTGGACAAAGAATTGGATTCTAGTAATATAGAATTATATTACGCCATCTAATATAACAATAGTTTTTATGTCTTGTAAAGGTAAAATATTACATAAACTGATTAAATTTGACATAAACTCCTAAAAAAAGAGAAACATACAGAGTATATGTTTCTCTCTTTATATTATATTTTGAAGTTATTTAAGCTATTTTGTAGATTTTTAGACAGCTCTCTTAATTGATCGGATGTATGTACTAATGAATTACTAACGTTTATTTGTTCCTCTGTAGATGCATGAACCTCTTCACTAATAGCAGAGGATTCCTGCGCAGTCGCACTAACTTGGGAAATCATCGAGTATAATATTTCTTGCGATTCCCTTAGTTGCTGAATCGATTCAGACACAAGACTAATTTTATGATTAAATGCATCCATACGCGTACCAACATCATTCAATATTGCATCAGTTTCCAAAACTTTGGATACTTGATCCTTGAAGATAGGATCAGCACCTTCCAAAAGGGTTAACGTATCATTTATTTCTAAAATAACAGAGGAAGTAATTTCACCAACCGTATCAATAGCGTTCTTTGACTGTACTGATAATTTTCGAATTTCATCTGCAACAACCGCAAAACCCTTACCCGCATCACCGGCACGTGCTGCTTCAATAGCAGCATTCAATGATAACAAGTTTGTTTGCCTTGATATATTCGTTAAAATCGACATTATTTCACTAATTTGATTTGTACTATCTTTTAGAGTATCCGTTTTGCTTATTATAGTTGTAATCATTTCTTCCCCTTGTCTTGTTTTATCAACTAATTCAGCCATTTTTTGAATACCATTATTACTTCCTTCCAAAACATCCTTAGCGTAATTTGCCATTTCATGATTATTCTCGAATACATTGTTTACTTCATTGTTAATTTTGCTAGTAAAACTATTACCATTTTCCGCTTCAACCGTTAGATTATTTGCTCCAACTGCTATTTCACCTATTGCTATAGCTACATCTTTGGCTATTTGGGATGTTGTATTAGAAATATCGGTTAACTCGGTAGCAGCCTGCAGCACTTTATTTGAAGTGGATTGAGTGTGCAGCATCATTTCCGATATTTTTGTGAGCATTTCATTAAAGCTGACCGCTAACACCCCTATTTCATCTTGACGATTCGTCATTTCTGAACGTACTCTTAAATCGCCTTCTTTTGCAACAGCCATTAATCCAGATATTACTCTCAACGGTTCACCTACCATATTTGCAATGCGCTTTCCGATAAATAACGCAAAAAGAATAGCAAAGATAATAATCAACATTGTTACATAAAAAATTATTTGAGTATCTTTTACTAATTCTTTTTTAGAAACTGAGCCTACTAAAAACCAATCTGTTACATCTGACTTGTATTGGAAAATTAGTTGATCATCTTTATTTAGAACATTTTTATTCGAATTGACCAAGATAGGGATGCCACTTTCAGTATTTAACCTTTCATCATCAAAGCTAAAAACAACATGATTATTTTCATCTACGATACTAACTGATTCATTTTCTCCAAATGTAACATCTTTCAGGATCTCTTTAAAATAGGTAGAGTCAATGTCTATAACCATAAAATAATAACTTTTATTTATATTGAGAAGCTGTCCGAAACTTACAGTAGGAGAATCACTTTGCCCTAGTACACCTTTTTCCCTTCCACCAATCCAATAATGTGATTCCTCTGGATTAGCAACAGCTTGTTTATACCAATCTGAATTAAACACAATATCTTTATCCGTTGTTTTCGCCGTTGAAAATAGTTCCTGCTTATCCATGTTTATTAAGTGTACATCTATGTTCGTATGAACATTTTCAATTTGTGTAAGATACTCGTTAATTTTCGTAAGAAGTACATAATAGTCTGTACTTGATTGCTCTACATAGTTAAAATCCCTCAAAGTTAGTAAAAAATCAGAAGATATGGTTTCTCTGATAAGATCACTATAACGTGTAAATACGAAGTCTAATTTATCTCCTGCCTGAATAATCGTTTGCTCTGATGCACTTGTAACTTTAGATTCTATTATTTTATTGGATATAAGATAAGAAGCAATACCTACTATCGACACACTTAGTAAAACACATATGATAAAACTATAAAGAATTTTAGTAGTAATGCTTTTACTTACGTGTTTAATTAGTTTATTGTTGCTATTATCATTGAAAAACTTACTTATAAAGCCTTTTCTTTCTCGGGATTCCTTCTTATCCATTTTTTCTCCTGTCTGTTTGGAAAATATCTTCCGAAAGAATGTAAACATTGTTTCCCCCCTAGTACAAAAAGAGGCTGGGACAGAGGAATATCGATGCAAATAAAAACCGAACTATAACTTGATTTTAATGCAAGATAGTTCGGTCACCTTTTCCATTACAAAAATCTTATGGTTACCAGCGGAGGAAATACACGAAGACTCCTGCGGGAATAAAGGCCTCGATGAGACCCCGCAGGCGTTTAGCGCCGAGGAGGCTCATTAGCCGCCCGCGGAAAGCGAAGTGTATTTCCGAAGCGTTATAGCTACACTTACAATGTTCGGATTTACATTCAAGTCAAATGGTTATGTCCCAACCTCAAGACTTCATTTAACTTACTCGTTTCTTGCTAGTCTATTTCTCAACACGACAATAACAGAGCCCAATATTATTAAAAGTAAACCAATCATTAAAAGGTTATATATATTTGTAGCTGTATTTGGAAGCACTTTATCATTTCGTTCATTCGATAGTTTATCATCTGTCTGATTGTTTGAAGTTGAATCCTCATTCTTAATATACTCATTTTTACTGGATGTTACTTCTCTACCTACTGAATCATGATCTGTTACTTCATCTTTTTTCTCCTCAAAACCATCATTATCGGATACTCCATCTTTATTTTCGTTTGAATCATTGTTACCAGTTGATTCATCATTATTTTCATCTGAATCGTTGTTATCGGTTGATTCATCGTTATTTTCATCTGAATCATCGTTACCTGTTGATTCATTGTTATAATCTTTTACTTTATATAAATAAAAGTCGTCAAGTGTCCCCCATGCTCCCCCATCAGCTTTTACACTTGCACCTATTGTCACCGTTCCATCGAGAATAAGAATATTCTCCAATTCTGGTGCATTCCAATTTACCCAGCCATTAACAGAAGTATAAACCCTTTCTTCCCCGTTACTTGTCCTTGCATAGATGTACATGTCTGAATTATTGGCATCCCCACCTTGCAAGAACATGGAGAAATTATAATACCCTGGTGCTAATCCAGTAATTGTTTGTTCAATATAAAAATCTACTTCAGAAGCTGAGTAAAAATGTAATGAATATTCTCCTGTTTTTGCATCAGCTGCATTTTGCTGATAACTAGTATGTGGTAATGTTCCTTCTCTATGAATAACTTTCCACATGCTTCTATCGTTGTCTTCAAAGCTCGGGTTATGAACATAATTTATTGGTCTTACTACAATTTGAGCTTGAACAATGATGTCATCATCAATAGTCCCTGCTATTCGATATATTCCTACACCTTTATCTTTCAGTTCCTCCAATTGTTCTTTATTCCATTGAACTGGAACATTCCCCACACTGCCGTCGTTATAGACTACAGTAACTGTATCTGGCAAACTAATCTTGTCACCTAAAATAACACTTAAAGCTATATCATCTATCTTATCAACTTTTAATGGTGCAACTGCTCCTGTATTAACATACTTAAAAACATTTAATGATGGCAGCGGATGTCCATTGAAGTCAAATAATGCTTGGTTGTCAACAGCACTTCCTCCATACCATACACCTGCATCATGCGGGTCATATTCAGCAGCATAACTAGATGCCCAACCTGAACCGTGTTCCTCCCAAATAACTCTATTTCCCTCGACATCATCAGCTGGACCAACAGGTAGCCATGCTGGTTCCCAATAGAACACACCAATTCCCGCTTCCCCTACATTTGCAACAGCCTCAATTACATCTCTCACTGCTGTTGCTTGTCCTTGTACTGTTATTGGGTAATTTAATGTTTGGCCACTTTCTTTTGGTGCTGTATTACTATGACCATCCCCATCTTCATATGTATAGGCATAAGATGTTTCAGCAACCATCACTTTTTTATCGTATGAGTCTGCTACATTACGAAGAACAGTTGTTAAATTGTCTAATGTTCCATGCCAGAAAGGATAATAGGAGCTAGCAAACACATCATAGTCTACATTATTTTCATATAAGGTCTGCGCAATTGATTCATACCTTCCTGAAGTCTCAGGATTAGTAAAATGTAATACTACTAAGATGTTTGAATCTATCTCTCTTATTGCTTTGCTACCTGCATTAAATAATGCACTTATTTTTGTCCAATCACTTTCACCAACAAAAGAACCATTTGTTTCATTTCCGACTTGTACCATCGCTATATCAATATTTGCATCCAACATAGCTTGTAAGCTTTCTTTGGTGTAATTGTATAGAGCTGTCTTTTTATCTTCAAAACTCAACTTTTGCCATGCCTTAGGTGTCATTTGCTTTCCTGGATCAGCCCAGAAATCAGAGTAATGAAAGTCTACTAGAAGTTTCATTCCATTTTCAGTTGCTCTTTTGCCAATTTTAATAGCCGTATCTAAATCATTATTCCCGCCTCCGTAGCCATTTCCATCAGCATCATAAGGGTCATTCCATACTCTCACTCGAATATAGTTTACTCCTGCTTCTTTTAAAGTCTTAAAAATATCCTGTTCTTTTCCATCATAATCATAAAATCGAACACCACTATTTTCTAAGGCAATGATACTTGAGATATCAACACCTTTAATAAAATCATCATCCAAACCAGCAACTCTTTTTACAAAGATATCCGCTTCTACCGGCTCAGGAATGTTCTCATTTACTTGTGGTGTTAATTTGAAACTATCTAGATAACCCCATGCATCCGGTTCACCGGTTATGATTGCTCCAATTTGAAGATTAGATGTGTCCTCTGCTAATTCGAATTTCAACGTAATCTCTTCCCATGCATTGTATCCTTTCGTTGAAATAGGTTGCAGTGTCTCTTCACCAGCAAAGAGCTTCACATTACCAGCATCTGCATCTATTCCACCCATCGATTGGACAGATAGCTCATATCTCCCTGCAGGAAGATGTGGAACTACTTGACTTACTGTAATTGATTGCTTCTCTGTTGCAGTGTTTTTTATCCAATATTTAAATGCAGCTAATCCAGCATTAGGATGAATCCATTCATCATCCGTATAAAAGAAGTGTGTAATATCGACATTATTCCAATCGACATCCGTAATGTTCCATGATTGGTCGTTGAAAAAATCTGTTTCAAACCCGCCATTTTTTAACATGTTTCCTTTTGTTTCAGAGGCAGCAAATCCAACATTCATAGGTACACTAAAAGAACTAAATACCATAAGAAATACTAAAAGTACCGACAAACCATGCCTTTTACTTATTATTTTTCTCATATTCTCTCCGTCCTTTTAATTTCGTAGCAAACGCTCTCATATATGTAGATATTTCATATTGATAAAATTATTAATTTATTTATCATGAGGCTGGAACATAGAAAAAATGATAAAACTAAAATCCGAACTATAACTTAAATATCAATATATATAGTTCGGTATTTTTATGTCATCCATACGAATTTAAAGTTATCAGCTGAGGAAATACACGAAGACTCCTGCGGGAACAAAGGCCTCGATGAGACCCCACAGGCGCGTTTAGCGCCGAGGAGGCTCATCAGCCGCCCGCGGAAAGCGTAGTGTATTTCCGAAGCGGTATAATTTTACTCCCATTGTTCGGATTTATCTCTAGTTCAGATCGTATTGTCCCAACCTCTAAATTCTTTAATACATTATTTCTTCTTTTCTACTATTCTCACTTCATATTTATCTAGCGTTTTATCTCCAAGTAACTTTTCACCAGTTACCAGGTCTTTTACTTCCGAAGTAAAGGAAATGGATTGTTGTTCTTCCGTAAAGTTCATCACAAAGAAATAATCATTTTCTTCATCGCTTCGAACTTGTACAGATACTCCACTCTCATGTGTAACAGGAACAGGGGATTCAATCGCAAGATCTTTCATCAGTTGTTTATAAAAATCTCGATGGAATTCATCTTCCAATCTTGCTCCAATATAATATGTTTTTCCTTTTCCAAATGAATGACTTGTCACTGCAGGAGTGCTTGCATAGAAATCATCCTGATAAGTTGCCTCTACTTGTGCACTTGCAACATCAATGATTGTTGCATAATCTTTCAATTCATACGTTTTATTATTGTATTGAACTTTATTTGTATCTTTCGGATATAACGTATCTGTTTCCAACGGATTTATCCCAAATATCTCCTGCAAGTCTGAATGCCAACCACCTAAATAGGTTAGATCATATTCATTGACAATCCCACTAATATACGTCATCACTAAAGTTCCACCGTTGGCAACGAAACCTTTCAGTCTAGCAATTGTCTCCTCACTAGCTAAATATAGCATCGGGACAATTAATAGTTTATAAGCCGAAAAATCTTGTTCTTTCGTAATTACATCTACTGGAATATCATTCTCCCAGAAAGCACGATATTGCTGATGTGCAGTTTGTGTGTAACGTTTCGATTTCATTCCAAAACCTTGAGCATCATTAAGTGCCCACTTATTCTCCCAATCGTACATAATTGCAACATCTGCTTTTTTATATGTTCCAACTACTTTTGATAATTTTTCAAGTGTTTGTCCAACTTGGGCAACATCTTTGAACACCCTATTTTCAGCACTATTATCATGATCCACAACAGCACCATGGAATTTCTCAGATGAACCACGTGATTTTCTCCATTGGAAATACATTACACTGTCAGATCCATGCGCCACCATTTGCATAGCTGAAAGCAAATGCATACCTGGTCTCTTCGCTTTATTAACGTCATGCCAATTCACGGCACTTGGAGTTGATTCTAATAATAGGAATGGCTGTTGTTTTAAGCTACGATATAAGTCATCAATAAAGCCAACTTTCATAGCTAAATCAGCTGTAGTTTCCCAATCATTATGCCAAGCAGGGTAAGCATCCCATGTTATAACATCTACATGTTTTGCGAATTTACTATAGTCTAAGGCACGAAATGGAATTAAGTCATTTGTATCCGCCATGAAATTTGTAGTAACTGGAATATCAGGAGTCAATTCTCTTAACGGGACAATTTCATTCTCATAGAAATCAATCGTTTGATCTGTTACAAAACGTTTCCAATCCAAGTTCAAACCATGGACTGCATTTTCACCAATTGGTGATGGTGAATCAATTTGAGACCAATCACTTATCGTGTGGCTCCAGAACGGTCCCCACCACGCTTCATTTAAAGCATCTAGATCATTATTATATTTCTTTTTTAACCACTCTCTAAATGCTTCTTGGCACAAATCACAATGACATTCTCCACCATACTCATTCGATACATGCCACATAATGAGGGCAGGGTGGTCTTTATATCTTTCTGCTAACAAGCGATTAATTTGTTGTGTTTTCTCACGATACACCGGTGATGTAAAACAGTGATTATGTCTAGCACCGTGTAGCTGCTTCATTCTGGAAGCATTAACACGTAATACTTCAGGATATTTTTGCGACATCCAGGCAGGACGCGCTCCACTAGGAGTTGCTAAAATAACATGTCCACCATTGTTATGAATATTGTTGATTATCTCATCTAGCCATTCGAAGTTGTATACCCCTTCTTCCGGTTCTAGGGTACTCCATGCAAAAATCCCGACGGAGAAAGCATTCGTATGTGCTAGTTTCATTAATTTAATATCATCAGCCAAAATATCCGGCCTGTGCAACCATTGATCTGGATTATAATCTCCACCATGAAGCATAACCTTCGCTTTAGTCGCGTAAGACTTTTTTAACTTAGACATTTTTTCCTCCTTTTGGAACAAGGTTCAGCTCCCATGGGACATGGGGTCAGTTCTCTTGTCCCGAATTTATTCAATTGGGATGGATAGTTTCTACTCCACATAACAGGGACGGGGAAGCTGACCCCGTGTCCCTTTATCCCTTCGTTCCACCAGCTGTTAAACCTGATACAAAGTTCTTTTGCAGCATGATAAAGATAATAGCAACCGGGATACTGATTAATATCGCTCCAGCAGCAAAAGTTGTATAGCTTGCTCCCATTACTTCATTTACTAGATTGTATAGACCAATCGGGAGTGTATAAGATTCTGGTGTTCTCAAGATAACTGAGGACATAACGAAGTCCCCAAGTGGACCTGTAAATCCGTTCATTGCGACTACTGCAATCATCGGTTTAGATAATGGCATAATTACTTGCCAGAAAATTCTTGTGTTACTTGCGCCATCTATTTTTGCACTTTCATCTAAATCATATGGAATGGAGTCCATATATCCTTTCATTAAATACGTATTCATTGGTATTTGCCCACCAATATATAACAAGATTAATAACCAATGACTATTCATTAAACCTAATAATTGAGCCAATACAAATAGTGCAATTAGCGCTGAAAACTGTGGAATCATTTGCAGTAATAAAAAGAGTGTTAATGCATTTTTTCTCCCTTTAAATCGGAAACGAGAGAATGCATATGCCGTAAAGGAAACGCTTATGACAGTACCAATCATTGTAAAAACACTAATCTTAATTGAATTCATATACCACTGACCGTATTGCAGGCTTTCCTTCCCTGCAAACAACTCACGATAATGATCCAATGTAGGATTTTTTGGAATGATAGATGTACTAATTAAGCTATTTCCGGGATTAAAGCTAGCCCCTACCGTCCATAACAACGGATAGATGATAGCTACAACAATAAAGACTAAAATGGAATATGAAACTAATAGGCGTAAGAATTTTTTCTTTTTTACATCTGTCATCATTGCTTACGCCCCCTCTTTAAATGAATTTGTCCGTCTAAACTGCCATAGGGCAATTAAGATAACAAATACAGATAATAGAATTGTTAATGCAGCTGCAAGTGAATACTGACTGGATTGCATTGTCAATTTATAAATCCAAGATACTAATATATCTGTACCTCCAGCTGTTGATCCAGGCATTGCAGGACCACCGCCATTAAAGAGATAAATAATATTGAAGTTATTAAAGTTAAAGGTAAATTGCGTAATAATAATTGGTGCCATTGCAATTAAAATCATTGGCATCGTAATACTTTTAAATTTCGCAAATGCAGAAGCACCATCAATTGTAGCTGCCTCGTATAAGTCATTTGGAATAGATTGTAAAACCCCAGTTGTAACTAAGAATATATAAGGGAAACCTAACCAACCTTGCATTAAAATCAGTGCCACTCTAGACCAATTGGCATCGGTCATCCATGGAATTGCATCGATTCCAAAGAATGCTAAAATATCATTATTTATTGCTCCAAAACTATCATTAAATAGCCCAGCAAAGATTAGAATCGTCACAAAGCCTGGAACAGCCCATGGTAGAACAAAAATAGTTCGGAAAAACTTTTTAAAGCGAATATCCTTCTGATTGACAATTACCGCTAATAAAATTCCTAAGCTAACTTGGAGACTAGAAGCAACAAGTGTCCAAATAATGGTCCAAGCTAAAACATCAAAGAAAGTTGAACGCCAAATATCAACTGTAAATATCTTTGCGAATGTCTCAAAGCCAACCCAATCCGCCAAATTGGCAGGTGGTGAGTGATATAGATCATAGTTTGTAAATGCTAGCGCAAAGCTAAATAATATAGGGAAAATTACGGCGAATACTAATATAAATAGAGAAGGTCCACTAACTACATATGGATATCCTTGTGAAATTAAGTTGTGATATTGTTCTTTTAATGAGCTTAATTCTCTATTTTCATCACGTAGTTTTCCGTTTTTATAAGCATCACGAAAATTGACATAATAGATTGCTAGTCCAAAGACTGTGACAATAATCGCGATAATACCTTCTGCTAATAAGAAAATCGAGTTATCCCGTGGTACCTCTGTTCCTAAAGTGACAATCCCCCAGAACCCCATATTTAGTAAGTCACCAAAGGCTACAAAGAAAGAAATGCCTAGTATAAGGAATAAAAATCCTTTCACAAATTGTTTATTGTACAATTGGCCAAGGCCAGGAATAATCGATAGTACAGTTGCGATTTTACGATGCTGCAATTTTCTCACCTCTCTTGCATATAAGGAGCTCTCTTTATTTTGATAAATGAATGGTGCCAAACGCGTGTTTGACACCAATTTATTAATTTATAGCGCAGTAACCGGCAGTAATACTACATGGATTAAAGTCTTGATTTATCGACCGCCATGATTAGCTTCAATTTGTCCTTTAACGGTTTTCACCGCTTGATCTAAAGCTTCTTTTGGTTCAGCCTTACCGGTAGCAATTGTTTGTAATGCAGCATCAACTGGTGGCCATACCTCGTTCATTTCAGGAATATTTGGAGTTAACTCAGAGAATTGGGATTGTTCAGCTACAGCTTGTGCTGCTTCACTTTCCGCAACTACTGGATCATTTGCTAATGCTTGTACAGCAGGTACTTCTTGAGTAACTTCATATCTTGTTCTAGAGTTTTCTTCATTTGCTAAGAACACAACCAATTTTTCAGCTAGCTCTGCATTTTTTGAATATGAGCTGACGTTGTAGCTTTTCACACCAACAAACGCACTCATATTTTCCCCATTAGGTAATTCTGGTAATTTTGTCACTCCGAAGTTAACGCCTGCTTTTGTAAATGGATCAATATTCCAAGGACCTGAAATAACAGCAGCTGCTTTTCCTTCTGTGAACAATGATTCTAAAACGTTAATACCTTGTTCTCCAATAATACCAGCTGGGAAAAGCCCCTCTTTATAGAAACGCTGAATGTATTTTGCACCTTCAATAGCTCCGGAATTATTTAGCCCAATATCCGTTGGATCATAATTTCCGTTACTATCTTGTCCAAAAATATAACCACCGTAACCACTTAATACACTTTGTGCATAGTAGATTTGGTCAAATAATGCTAGGAAACCAAAGTTTCCATCTTTCGTTAATTCTTTTGAAAGGTCATACCAACCATCTAAAGTTGTTGGCACGTCTTCGTCCGAGATAATATCCTTGTTGTAATAGAGCATAGTAGTTTCAACAGCCTTTGGTAACCCATACACTTTGTTGTTTACTTTTTGAGATTGCATTGCAACATCTGTATAAATAGATTGAACACTTTCATCTACATTTAATTCTTTAATCAATCCCTCTACTACAGCGGTTCCAATTTGGTCTGCAGGCATTGTTAATACATCAGGTCCAGTACCAGCTGGTCCGTCAAGACGCAAATCCTCTATTTGTTGAGCATATGCTTTTTCAACAACTTTAATTTTTACGTCATTTTCTTCTTCAAATTTAGCAATGGCATCTTTTATACCATCTGCCTTTTCGACATCCTCCCAAACTAGTAAATCATAATCCTTATTATTTTTCTTAGAGTTTGACTGCTTGCCGTCCCCATCTTGTGGTCCACATGCAGCTAAAATTATACTTAAAACAATAATTGATAAAATACTAAACACCTTTGTCTTCTTCATGAATAGTCATCCTTTCAATTAATATAACGTTTTCATTTAACTGAAAGCGTTCTTACACTTGTATAATAGCACCGTTTAGAAAAATTGTAAACAATTAATTTACTAAAATGAGTAAAATGTTTTACGAAAACAAAAAACGGCTGATTATCGCCGTTTTTCTTGCATCTAATTAGTACTTTTTCTTATAACTAATTCAGATCCTAAATATAGAGTTTTTACTATTTTTCTTTTGTCCGATACTCGTTCTAGCAATAAATTTATCGCATTGTTACAAATTTCCCGCAAGTCAATATGGAACGTAGTGAGAGGGGGAGAAACATATTTTGCAACACTTATATTATTAATGCTTATAATGCTAACTCTGTTTGGTATAGATATGCCGTGTTCATTTAAGGCTTGTAAACAGCCTACAGCTATTGGATCCGCAGCAATAAAGAACGCAGTGGGTAAACGATTACCCAGTTGTTCTATTGCATCTTTCATTAAATGGTACCCATTATCTACTGAGAAGCCTCGGTGACAGAAAATATATTCTTCCTTTAATAGAGATTTCTCATTCATATATTCCCGGAATGTTCGTTCACGTAAATCCATTTCTTCTTCATGTGTATTTGGATTATGAAATGTTCCTCCAATAAAACCTATCTCACTATGACCTTTATCCACTAAGTAATCGATAGTTTGCCTTGAGATTTGAGCTAAGTCCGGTCTTACAGAATCATAATTGCTAGGATCAGGTGAAGAATCAATAAATACTCCATTAGGCGTTAATTGCCTTAAATACGCAAGTTCTTTTTCAGAAAATGTTCCAACGGCTATGAAACCTTCTATTGTATCGGGAATAGCCTCAATTCCTTGGTGGATTTTATACGTTGTTAATTCCACATTATTCTTCTTTGCTATTTTTTCTATTTCCAATCGCATTGTTTTAAAATAAACGTCTTCTAACTCTTCTTTATCAGTTAACCAATACAAAAAAGCAATATTTTTCACCAGTAGTCTTACTGTATTTTTTCTATAATTAAGCTTCTCAGCAACTGCATAAATTTTTTCACGTGTTTCATCAGGTACTGAAAGGTTAGGATCATTATTTAAAACGCGAGAGACAGTTGATATCGAAAATCCTGCTGCTTTTGCAACATCCTTAATTGTTGCCATTTCTCCACCTCTTCCATAAGTAAAACTTTTTACTTTTATTTTACTTGAATTTAGTAAAATGTCAACACTACCTAAAATTTCAAAAAGAAGCTTACTTCTGTATTACATCTAGAAGTAAGCTTTCCCTATGATACTATCCAGTTTTTACTCTAGACTTCGTCATATTACGTTGAGCCATAATCAAACCATAATAGATTCCTTGTTTTCTCATTAACTCTTCGTGCGTTCCAATCTCTGCAATCTCGCCTTGATTTAGAACGAATAATCTATCCGCATTTTTAAGTGTAGATAGTCTATGGGCAATTGCAATTGTTGTCCTGTTTTTAGTAATTCGCTGTAATGCTTCTTGAATGGCAGATTCTGTTTCAATATCAAGAGAAGCTGTAGCCTCATCTAAAATGAGAATACGCGGGTTATGAAGTACCGCTCTTGCAATTGTAATACGTTGACGTTCTCCCCCTGATAGGTTATTTCCGTTTTCATTAAGCCATGTATCATATCCATCTGGTAAACCGATAATAAAATCATGTACATTCGCAACTTTAGCAGCCTGAATAACCTCTTCAGCTGAAGCATCTGGCTTCGAGTAACGAATATTATCCATTATCGTTCCTCTAAACAACATCGTTTCCTGAAGAACAACTCCAATCTGTGAACGAAGCTCTTCTTGCTTAATGTTCCTTATATCAATTCCATCAATTAATATTTCGCCTTCATTCACATCATAAAACCGAGAAACTAAGTTTATTAGCGTTGATTTACCAGAGCCCGAATGTCCAACAAGTCCAATCATTTCCCCACGTTTAATTTCGAAATTAATATTTTTTAGTACTGGTTCATATGACTTATAACCGAATGTGACATCATTGAACTCAATATTTCCATGGATGGAGTGAACGATGGAAGTTTCTTTATCTAATATTTCAGGATCCTCATCAATAACGGAAAAAATTCGATCAATCGCAATTACTGCATCCGCAATCCATCTCGGCATATTCATTAACCATGCAAGCGGGCCAAATATCATACTTGCATATCCTGTGAACTGTACGAGCTCACCAAGTGTTAAAGAGCCGTTAAGTATCATATTCAATCCTACAAGTAACACAAAATAAGTACTAATTTGCAATAAATAAGTGGAGATTGGTGTTAAGATACTATATACTTTTTCCGATTTAAATGCCGCTGTAGCATAGTCTGTATTGTATTTTCTAAACTTATTAATCTCACTTTGTTCTTTTCCAAATGTTTTCACTACCCGAATTCCACTAAGTACATCATGGAGATAGGAGTTTGCTTTATCAAAGATAACCCACTGTTTTCGAAACAGTCTTCGGACAATTACTCGCCAAGTCATATACTGCAAGTAAGCAACAAACGGTGCTGGTAATAGCACTATTAACGCTAATTTCCAATCTGTAATTAGCAATAATACCGTGACCGATATAAGCATAATCACTTGGTAAATAGCCGTTGTAAATATTTCCTGTATTAATCGTCTAATTCTGTTTGTGTCTGATGTAACCCGGTTCATAAGGTCCCCAGCTCTTTGAGAAGTCAAGAAGCCGAGGGAAAGATTTTGGATTTTCTCGTATACTAGTTTTCGTAAATCTGCTGCAATGCTGGAGCTTACCGTAGCCATCACTCGACCTTTTCCAACATTCAATAATTCAGCAGCAACTAGTGAGAATAAAATACCTCCAATAGCTACAAAGAACAAGGTAATATTTGCACTCTGTCCTTCAGGTGGCTGTAAAGAAGAGTTGACAAGGACCTTTTGGAAATAAGGTCCTAATAATGAAACACCTGAAGTAACCATTAAGATGATTAATCCTACCATTAAAAGACGCCAATGAGACTTTGATACAGCAAAAAGTCGTTTTAACACCGCTGCTTTATTCATACAGTTAGCACAAACTCGTGTGCCGTGAAGCAATCTATTTCCACAATTAGAACAGACTCGTTCCTCTTCCTCATTGTAAATTCGGATTTCACTTTTCTCTGCTATATAATTTAAAATTTGTGCGATGTAAGCATATCGCGCAATATGCTCCATCGAAATTCTAACAAGGATTCGTTTCCCTATTTCGTCTTTTGCTTCTAGAACTGCATTACCAATTAACGGCACAACTTTATACTCTCTTGCTTCCGCTATTAAACTACTTTCTTTTACCTCGCCATTCTGAACATACGCCCACATTTCCTCACCAATCACAAAGTAACCGGACGTTCTTCGCCCTGTAAGTGACAAATCTGCAGGAACACAATATCTTATTGTTTCACCAATTACCTCTTGGACAGCCAATCTATCTTGAGTTGAAAGTTCAAAGTTTAAATTCATAAACAGCCTTCCTTTGGAGACAAGGGAACTCTTCCCTTATCTATAAAATTTCTAACGAGACATGTGGGATATGGGGGTTAATTCATTTTCCCAAAACTCTGGGACGCGGGCCCTGACCGAGGCCACTGAAATAGTCCCTTGCATTTAGCGTTATAGCAAAACATAGCTGTTGATTTCCGTTCCAGGCGGCTTTGCTTTCCGCGGGGCGGGCGGTGAGCCTCCTCGTCGCGAATGCTCCTGCGGGGTCTCACCTGTCCCGCTAATCCCGCAGGAGTCTGCGCCGCCTTTCACTCCAATCAACAGAATTCTTAACTTAGGGTGAAAGATATAATATCGAATCATTAGGGCAGTTATATCTTCTTGCTGTCCCTATTTTAATTCAACTTTGAAAATTTTTGAAAGACCCAGCGTTTTTCAGTGCCCTCGACCTGACCCCATGTCCCGTTTGCCTGTCGCCCCTGGGCAACCGCCTTCCGCTTTTCTTTACGTCATGCACATTTCGACCATGCGGTATTCTTTTTCGGATAGTGCGTTTAGGTCGTTTATGATGAAGCGGTTCCCGTCTACATCTGTTATTAATACTTTGTTTTCTGTTACGGCTACGACATTTCCTCTTCCCATACGAACGGTAAAGTAGCAGCTTCCGGCGCTCGTTTCTGTATCCCAATAGGAATACCCAAACTCTTCATTAATCTTATTTACTTTTATAATTTCCGGTGCGAAGTAGCGTAGATTAATATGTTCTTCTAGTAAACTAATAATATTGCTTGGAAAATGATCAAGAGATTTTATAATTCCGATTTCTTTATTTTCATCTGTTCTTACTGAAATAAAAATTCTTTTATTTGTATGTGGAAACGAGCAATGTAAATATACAGAAGGATACACCTCTCCATCGACATGAACCGATAGCATTTTCCCCTCCGTCTCTACGAAAGTTGCATTCTCTTCCGTTAAGTACTTTATTTGTGCCGCTTCCGATAAATCTGATTTATTTTCTACCATATTTGGATTATCGAGGACTACATCGTATTTCGACAACTAGATCACCTCTTTCATCTTTAATGCCTCTTCATGTTTCTTCACCATGCCAGCATACTTACCATCTTTATCCATCAATTCTGTATGTGTTCCTTCTTCTACAACTTTTCCATGTTCCATTACATATAAGTAATCTGCATTCCTAAGTGTGGATAGGCGGTGAGCAATCGCAATTGTTGTTCTTCCTTGTGCCAATGACTCTAATGCCTCTTGAATTTGCAATTCTGTTTCCGTATCTAAAGAAGCAGTCGCCTCATCTAGAATCAATATTTTTGGATCATGTAATATTGCTCTAGCAATGGAGATTCTTTGTTTTTCTCCACCTGATAAGCTATATCCACCAGTACCCACCATCGTGTCATAACCTTCTGGTAAACTTTCAATAAAATCATGGGCATTTGCGATTTTAGCTGCATAGATAATATCTTCTAGTGAACAATCCGGATTAGCATAAGCAATATTCTCTGCAACTGTTCCCATAAACACATATACTTCTTGAGATACAATTCCTATATGTTTACGGAGTGACTCCATTGATAAATCTTTTACATTAATACCGTCCAACTTAATTTCTCCCTCATCTACTTCATACAGTCGAGAAACTAAGTTTACCAATGTTGATTTCCCTGCCCCTGAAGGACCAACAACCCCAATCATTTGACCTGGTTTTGCAACTAATGAAACATTTTTCAATATTGGCTTATTCGGCTCATAGCTAAAACTTACATTCGATATCGTAATATCCCCATCTAGATGATCCATTTTTACTGCATCATCCTTTTCGATAATTTCTGGAACTGCATCTTGAATTTCAAATATACGTTGTGCAGCTGACATACAAGCCGACCACCAGTTCGCTATATTATTCATAAACTGAATTGGCCCAAATAACATGAAGATGTACGTAATGAAGGTCATAATTTCTCCAAATGTCATTTCACCTTTCATTACTCTCCAACCACCAAAAGCCCAAATCAGGACTCCACCAATCTGTGTTACCATATTGATAATTGGAAAAATCGTACTACTCATCTTACTAAATCGTTGTTCTGCATCAGAATAAGATAAATTAGACTTTTGGAAACGATCAATTTCCACTTTTTCTTTCCCAAACGCCTTTACGATTCTAGCGCTTCGTACAGTGTCACTTATAATAGAATTCATCGAGCTCCGCTTCTTATGACGCTTCCATGACATACGCCAAAGCTTTGGAAAAACCCAACGGATAAGCAAAATGACAAATGGCATTGGAAGTAAGCAAATAAGAGTTAGCTTCCAATCAATGAAAAGTAATACGGTTGTAATCCCGATAATATTCATAAGATTGACGACGAAGTAAGGTATACCATCAATAAAGAATGCCTGTAATTCATTAGCATCATCATTTACTCTTGTCATTAATTGACCTGTTTGTTTTTTCTGGAAGAAGGACAAGGATAGGCGTTGCATGGCAGTAAAAATACTTGCCTTTAAATCAAATACTATGTTGGCTGCCATACGAGCATTTATTATTCCAAATAGCATTCCGAATACTAGGGATAATGTTCGAAAACCAATAATAATGGCAATGACTAGCACAATTTGCCCTGCAAATGGTCCTGTTCCCCCTAATGCCTGGTCAAATAATACCGTACCTTGAAAATAAGGAATAACAAGACCTGTAGCTGAATTCAATAACATAAAAAGTATAATTAATACGAGGGATAATTTATGATTTTTGGTAAACCCTAGCAATCTTGTAAAAATTGCACCTTTTTTCAAACATTTAGGACAAATTTGCCTACCCTGTTCCGGATAAATCATTCCACATTTTGGACAAGCATTCTTAATTAGTTCCTCCTGTAATGGAGTATCAATTAACTCATTATTTTTAAGCTTATTGAATGTACCTACGAACTTTACTGCATCTCCGATATTTCCATTTGTAAAAGCTGCTATTGCCCGTTCTTCTGGGACTTTTACAACGAGTAGACCAGAGGCTACTAGGTTAACCGTTTGCATACTTTCTATTTGTACAAGTGGAATCTCTTCTATTGTATAGCTACCTATATCTATTACACTACGATTCTCTTGATGTTTCTTTTTCTTCTTATTCTTATTCGAAACCTGATAACCTTTAAAGACTCTTTCCTGAGAATGCTGTGACTGAGCAAAACGATAAAGCGAATCTTTCGTAAGCACTAAATATGTATCTACAAAACCACCATTAATACCCCGATCACAGATTATCCAATCCACGATGTCTGCTTCTAATAGTTCCCTACTTGTTAGTAAGGTTATTAACTCTTCTGGTAATTTCCTCATACGCTTTTCAATTATCCACCTCACACTATAATTAGGATGAAATTCCCCTATCTATTGTAACCGATTGCAAATATAAGGGAAACACTTTAGATTATATATATTTATTCATATCGTCCTCCTAGTCCTTCTAATCGTTACAATATAGCACATGCATTTGGCGAAGTAAAACTGTTTTTGACGAATACTTCAAATATTTTTTATGTTATGTTTTCTATTATAATGAAAGGAAATCAACATGAATTTATTTAATACAAACCGTACATATACACATGCATTTTCAGTATATTAATAGTAGGTGATGAGATGAAAACAAATATATATTTTAACAATGAAAAATTTATTGCAGGAATTACGCTGAAGGATAACATCGAACCAGAAAACAATAACATGGCATTACACACATGCATCAACAACGCTCATGTTTTAGAAAATCGGTATAAATTAGTACAGTTAATCGGTTGTAATCTGGATGACATGGTATGTGCTAATCAAACACATAGTGCCTACTTTCATAAAGTTACTGTATCCGATAAAGGCAAAGGTGCGCATACTTCGGATTCCGCGATCCCTAATACTGATGCTCTTTACACCTTTGAACCAAACCTTCTATTAAGTTCGTTTTCAGCGGATTGTGTCCCAGTTATATTTTATAGCGAAGTCGATAACCTTGTGGGTGTTATTCATTCTGGTTGGCAAGGAACAGTGAAAGAAATTAGCTTAAAGGTTTTACAGAATATCATACAGGTTGAAAATGTAAAACCACATAATTTATATGTCCACATCGGTCCAGCCCTAAGCCAAGAAAAATTCGAAGTCGATGAGGATGTATATGTAAAATTCAAACAGCTCGGCTATACAGATGAGTATATGTACTTTAAACATGATACAAACAAATATCATATCGATAATCAACTATCTGTGAAAAGACAATGTCAGTTAGCAGGAGTACCTTCAAATAATATTACAATCGATCGCTCATGTACGTTTATTAGCACAGACGGCTTCTCCTATCGTCAGGATAAAAAAGCAGGGCGTCATATGAGCTTTATAATGAGGAAATAGAAAAAGGCCAAACTACCTTGAACATTATCCAAGGATAGTTTGGTCTATAATCTCACCTAGATTTTTTTTGTACTCCATCTCACTTTTCTTCTATTGTAAAGTAATCAATTATTGCTGACCCTTTATGCTTCTTCAACATTATTGTATTTTTCCCTGCTTTTAGCTTTACATCAACAGTTGCATATTGCCAGCTATCTGAATTTTGATATTCAATTGTTTTGGTAGGATTACTGTTCATCACTAACTTATGCGAACTGGTTGAACCTGTATTATTTGCATACCTAATTTTCATTTCATATGTTCCGGTATTTTTTACATCGATTTCAAATCGAGCAAACCCACCATTTTCATTCATGTTCGTTATTTTTTGTCCATTAGAAGCCAATGAGTCATTTTCTGTTTCTGCTTTATGAAGTTGGGCAAATTCCGCTTCATATTTATATACTTTCGAAGCTTTTGGGATTAATTGAATATAATCTAATTCAGCGTACAGATGGCCTTTCGAAAGTCTAATTGTATTTTCTCCATCGTTTAGTTGGATGTCCATCTTAGCATCTTCCCAATTTTCCCAGCCAAGATTTATATACCATAATTCTCCATTAGCTTCTCCGTTAACTGTAACATGGTGACTAGATGGCTCACCCATTCCATTTCCATACCTCGATACTAATGTATAGTCGCCAGCTGGTACATTCATTGTAAACTCTACATAACTATCCGCAAAATCAATATTTCCAACTTTATAATCTTGTGAAGCACTTGTATTATGATGAACTCTTACATTATTTACGTGCGCGTCTTCCGCTTCATATTGATATACTTCACCAGGCAAACTAGGTACGAACTGTCCTTCTGATTCACCTGAAGGAACACGTAACCATGTTTCTGTTCCCACCGGAGTTCCAAAATTTGGAGTACCATCCGCATTCCAATTGAATTTTTGCATTCTTACACTACGAGTCCAACCTGCATTTTCAAATTTTGCAGCATGGTATATGATCCAATCCTCTGTTCCATCAGGCGATTTTACAAATCCATTATGCCCTGGCCCATACACATCTAAATCGGGATTCTTTTTAAATATTGGTGTCGGATTCTTTTCCCAAGCTTCAGGATTCAGAGGGTCTGTCCCATCAAATGTTAGCATTCCTAAGTTATAGTCATTGGTCCAACTACCACTTGCAGAATAAATAACAAAAGTTTTCCCTTTATCGTTTTTTAAAATTTGCGGTCCCTCATTGATAAGTGGAAAACCAATTGTCTCCCAATCAAGCTCAGGTCTTGATATTTCCACCCGCTCCCCGCTAATTGTCCATGGGTTTGACATTGGTGCGATATAAAGATGCTGGCTAACATTTATATCGCCTTCCCAACCAGACCACACAAAATATAATTTATTGTTATGCTCTAAAACAGTTCCATCAATCGCCCACTTATTTGTAGGATCTGTAATTTGACCATACGTATCTTCTGTACCTTCCGGGTAGTGATACGGTCCGAAGGGGTCATCTCCTTCCGATTCTAATACAAACATTCTCTTGTCTGGGTTTTCTACTGATGCTGCATAGTAGATATACCATTTCCCATCAATAAAATGGATTTCCGGAGCCCAAATACTCCCGCTATTAGGCGCACCAGGATCGGACCTCCATACTACTTGACGCTCACCTGAATGGATTCCGGTTAGAGTTTTCGACTTCCATATCGTGACATTATTTCCGGTTGTATGCGTGTAATAATAATAACCATCTGAATGCTTAACCACCCAAGGGTCCGCTCCATCCCCTAATATCGGATTTTGAAATAAATCAAATGGTTGCTTCTTTTCATTTGCGAGAATTTCTTTTGAGGTAAGTAAAGTTGTAGATGATGCCGATGATGATTGTGGTGAAGAAAAAGTGAGAATAATAGATACAAGCATTAGTAGTGCGGTTCCTAACGAAAAAATTCTTTTCTGTTTCAAACAAATCAACCCTTCCTCATATCGTTTTGTCCGTGGCAATTAGCTTATCTCCTAAAGCACACCACTAACATTTCTATGTAATTTCACCAATTCCTTTTAAAAAAAATGAAATAGGAAGTTGGACTATCACAATTAATTACATTTGCCCAGAGACACGCAAAACTCGCTATTTTTCCCTACGACTTTTGTAATAGCCCAAAAAAAAAGCGCAACAAAAATGTGCGCTTTTTTGATATTATGCTTTTTTCCAAGTAGATTGAACTGGGATTCCAGCATCTACTAATAAATTCATCACTGGGCAACGCTTTTCTACTTCAGCTTTTAATGCAGCAAGGCGCTCTTCACTTTCATCTGTCTTTATTTCAACTTCAAAACTTACAGATTGAAAATGTGGAGAAACTCCTTCCACTCCTTGTAAACCTCTTAAATCAAGATCACCGCTATTTACAAAATTAACATCTTCATAAGAAAATTTTTGCTCTTTTGCAATTAAAGCAATCATAACGGAAGTACAACCTGTTAAACCTGCTAGTACGAATTCTACTGGGTTTGCACCTTCATTTGTTCCTCCTAATGATACCGGCTCATCAATGACAAATGATTCAAAATCACGGATTTGAATACGCGTCCTCATTCCACTTTCCCATTTTCCCGCTGTTTCTACTTGTAACAAAGTGCTAGTTGCTGCCATATAAAATCACCCATTTCCTAGTATTTTTATTGGTTTAATTAAATATAGGGCATTTCAATTGAAATATCAATACAATTATGGAAACTTTTAATAAATTTTTACAATAAATTCCGCTGTAAGGCGTATTATTTCATACTTTTAGTAAGCTAATTTATAATCAAAAGTAACTTTATGAAGTTTTTATTAGGACTGTTTGGAATCAAAAGATTTACTAAATCATGAAAGGTCGTAAAATAGATGAAAAAATACGGAATTGATCCTTCTAACGGACTCGAATTTGGTATATATACATTAGGCGATCATCTACCAAATCCCTTAACTGGTGAGAGAATTTCCGCACAGGAACGTATTCAGGAAATTATTAATTATGCAAAATTAGCCGAACAGGCAGGGGCTGATTTTTTTAGTGTCGGAGAAAGTCACCAAAATTATTTTGCAACACAAGCACATACGGTTGTGTTATCTGCTATTGCACAAGCTACTAAGAAGATGAAAATTGGCAGTTCATCAACTATTATCAGCACATCAGACCCGGTCCGTGTATATGAAGATTTCGCGACTATTGATTTAATCTCCAACGGTCGTGCCGAAATAATCGCCGGGCGAGCTTCGAGAATCGGTCTCTTTGACTTATTAGGCTATAATGTCCGTGATTACGAGGAATTGTTTGAAGAAAAGTTTGATCTCTTGTTGCAAATAAATGAAGAGGAAGTAGTTAATTGGGAAGGGGAATTTCGCGCTCCTTTACAGAATGCCAAGGTGCTTCCACGCCCAGTAAATGGCTCGTTGCCAATATGGAGAGCAGTAGGTGGATCACCTGCTAGTGCGATCAAAGCTGGATATGCAGGTGTTCCTATGTTTATGGCACATTTAGGAGGTCCTGCAGCTGTTTTTAAGCAAACAGTAGATGCCTATCGCGAAGCAGCACGCAGTCGCGGGTTTGACCCAGCGGAGTTACCTGTTGCTACGGCTGGATTTTTCTATGCTGCTGAATCCTCCCAACAAGCACTTAAAGAATTATATCCATATATTAATGAAGGTATGAAGCGTACAAATGGACAAGGATTTGCTAAGCAAATTTTTGCACAAGGCGTCGACCCACATAATATTATGAATATCGGTAGTCCTCAAGAAATCATTGAAAAAATACTATATCAATATGAAGTATTTGGTCATCAGCGTTATATTGCGCAAATTGATTTTGGTGGCATGCCATTCGAAAAGCTTAAACAAAATCTTGAAATAATTGGCACTAACATTTTACCTGCCATCAAGAAATATACAGCAAAGAAATAGGATGTGAAGTAATGAAAGTTGTTGGATTGTCTGGTTCTAGAGTTGGTTCCAAAACGAGAACAGCATTAAATTATGTGTTGCAAGAGTTTAAAGAAAATTACCCAGATATAGAAATGGAAATAATCGATTTAGCAGATTACGAAGTACAATTTAGCGACGGACGAAATTACCTCGAATATGAAGGTGACACAAAATACGTCACACAAGCAATCATGGAAGCAGATGCCATTATTATCGGGACACCCGTTTTCCAAGCATCGATACCTGCCACATTGAAAAATATTTTTGACTTATTACCAATCAATGCATTCCGAGACAAAGTGGTAAGTATGCTTGTTACAGCTGGATCATCTAAACATTATCTAATTGTCGAGCAACAATTAAAACCGATTTTATCGTACATGAAAGCACAAATAGTCCAAACATATGTATTTATAGAAGAAAAGGACTTTTACCGCAAAGAAATTATCAATGATGATGTACTATTCCGGATTCAACGTCTAGTCGAAGATACCGTAGTATTAACAGAAACATTCGCAAAAATTCGCGAAGCAAAAGAAGCTGAGTATGGTTTCTAAATAACTTTTAACTAGGACAGGTCCCATTATTTGGTGGCCTGTTTTTGTTTGAGTCAGATTTTGCGTTTAGGATTATCTATTTTATCCTACTCCCTTCGGACACTGTGATTTCCCCCTTTCGCCAAGAATATTAGACGATTTATTCTAAATAAATGAATTATTTCGTTAACTTTGGTAGAATATCAATATCATTATAGAAAGGAAGGGTAAAATGATAGCCAAACAGCGAACAAAATCAAAGGAACTATTAACACTAGAATCCTTAGATGTCCGTATGAAGCTTTTAAATAAGGACAAGCAGTATTACCAAAGTCTTTTAAAAGGCTATGAAGGGGAGGTGCTTTTTGATTCATTAGTTGAAGAGAAACTCCAATGTGATAGCATCATTCTAAATGATTTACTACTACAGCTAAATAAATCTACATTCCAAATCGATTCACTTATTATCGCGATGGGAACTATCTTTTTAAACGAAGTGAAAAACCTCGAAGGAGATTATTATTATGAATCAGATCGGCTCTATACAAAATCTGCCACGGAGGTTAGTAACCCGCTAACCCAATTAATCAGATGTGAATCATTGTTACGTCAATTACTTCGAAGCCTAGGTTTCAATATCCCCATTCATGGCGTTGTTATTTTTGTTAACCCCGAATTCACCTTATACGAAGCACCTCTAAACAAACCCTTTATCTTCCCAACCCAAATTAATAACTATTTCAGACAGCTCAATAAAATCACAACTAAAGTTAATGAAGAGCATAGGATTCTAGCTGAAAAATTACTCTCCCTCCATAACACCGAATCTCCCTATAAACAGATTCCTGCATATGAGTACGATCAACTTCAAAAAGGAATAACCTGCGTTGCATGCAAATCATTTTCTGTAACTGTAGAAGGGCAACGATGTATTTGTCTAGGGTGTGGGGAGGTGGAAGGTGTAGATAATGCAGTGATTCGTAGTGTACACGAATATAAATTACTTTTTCCAAGTCGAAAGGTAACATCAAAGACGATTGATGAATGGTGTAAAATCATAAATTCACAAAGAAGAATTAAAAGAATTCTTGAAACACAATATACAAAAATGGGTGCTAATAGATGGACTCACTATGTATAAAACTCTCTCTCGACTGATTCTATTCAATAAGGACTGTACATTCGACGTGACATGCGCTATCTCTACCGAATCCAAAGTAAAACTCAGGCATAACCGTCATGACACACGTTCTCTCAACCGAATCCAAAGTAAAACTCTGGCATAACCGTCGTGACAACCATTCTCTCGACCGATATTTACTCAAAACCCTAGTAGATTCGTCGTGATATGCGCTATCTCGACCGAAGCCAATGCAAAATTTAGGCATAACCGTCATGATACTCATTCTCTCAACCGATATTAACTCAAAACACTCGTAGATTCGTCGTGACAAGTGCTATCTCAACCGAAGCCAAAGTAAAACTCTGGTATAACCGTCATGACATTCATTCTCTCGACCGATATTTACTCAAAACCCTAGTAGATTCGTCGTGACATGCGCTATCTCAACCAAAGCCAAAGTAAAACTTCGGTATAATCGTCGTGATATGCGCTATCTCGACCGAAGCCAATGCAAAATTTAGGCATAACCGTCATGATACTCATTCTCTCAACCGATATTAACTCAAAACCCTAGTAGATTCGTCGTGATATGCTCTATCTCTACCGAATCCAAAGCTAAACTTAGGCATAACCGTCATGACATGCTCTATCTCTACCGAATCCAAAGCTAAACTTAGGCATAACCGTCATGACAATCTTCTCTCGACCAAGTCAAAACCAAAGATCCGACATATTCGTCATGACTCGCGCTATCTCGACTGATTCTTACCATAAACAATTTCAGAATCGTCGACATGCTCAATCCCAACCTATTCACACCTATAACCGAAAAATATAACGCAATCTCTCACTGATAAAATCCCACACAAAGTATCATTTACACGCGCAATTGAAAATAGCTCTTCATTTATTTATTACTTTGGAATTGAATATCTTCTAATCATAAAGGACATAAATAATGACGGATTCTAAAACATTTTGAGAAATAGCATCATATCATTTGACAAATTTCTCTTTATGTATAATAATTATTCCTAGATTAGAATTATTATAGTTCAAACCACAACTATAGTAATTCGCAAAAATAACACTACAACCAGGAGGCGTTTATTTATGTCATTAGTCGGAAAAGAAGTAAAACCATTTAAAGCACAAGCGTACCACAATGGTGAGTTTATTGAAGTAACAGAGGAAAACCTAAAAGGTCAATGGAGCGTTGTTTGCTTCTATCCTGCAGACTTCACTTTCGTTTGCCCAACTGAATTAGAAGATCTTCAAAATGAGTATGAAACATTAAAATCACTTGGAGTGGAAGTGTATTCTGTTTCAACAGACACTCATTTCACACATAAAGCATGGCACGATACTTCCGAAACTATCGGAAAAATTACTTATCCAATGATTGGTGACCCTTCACACGTTATTTCTAGAAACTTTGATGTTCTTATCGAAGAAGAAGGTGTTGCAGATCGTGGTACTTTCATCATTGATCCAGATGGTATCATTCAAACTGTTGAAATTAATGCAGGCGGAATTGGCCGTGACGCAAGCACTTTAGTTGATAAAATTAAAGCTGCTCAATATGTACGTAACAACCCAGGTGAAGTTTGCCCAGCTAAATGGAAAGAAGGCGGCGAAACACTTAAGCCAAGCCTAGACCTTGTTGGTAAAATTTAAGGAGCGATTATAAATGGCACTGGATGCAGAAATTAAGTCACAATTAAAACAGTATATGGAATTATTGGAAAATGATATTGTGCTTAAAGTCAGTGCTGGTTCAGACGACGTTTCAAAGGAAATGCTAGCTCTTGTGGAAGAGCTAGCTTCCATGTCGTCTAAAATCACTGTCGAAAAAGCAGAATTATCAAGAACACCAAGCTTCAGTATTAACCGAGTAGGGGAAGAAACTGGTGTTGCTTTTGCTGGCGTACCTTTAGGTCACGAATTTACTTCTCTTGTATTAGCACTTTTACAAGTTAGTGGACGTGCTCCTAAAGTAGAACAAAGTGTTATTGATTCTATTAAAAATATCGATGGCGAATATCATTTCGAAACGTATGTGAGCCTATCATGCCATAACTGTCCTGATGTTGTACAAGCATTGAACATTATGAGCGTGATTAACCCTAACATTACTCATACAATGATTGATGGGGCTGTCTTTAAAGAAGAAGTAGAAACTAAAAATGTAATGGCTGTACCTGCTGTTTTCCTAAATGGCGAGTTCTGGAATGGTGGCCGTATTACACTTCAAGAAATTATTGCTAAATTAGGCCAAGGCTTAAGTGCAGACGATTTCGCTGATAAAGATCCATATGAAGTTCTTGTCATTGGTGGCGGACCAGCTGGAGCAAGTGCTGCAATCTATACAGCACGTAAAGGTATCCGTACAGGAATCGTTGCTGAGCGCTTTGGTGGACAAGTTCTTGACACACTCAGCATTGAAAACTTTATTAGTGTCAAAGCAACGGAAGGTCCTCGACTTGCACAAGCATTAGAAGAGCATGTAAAAGAATATGATATCGATGTGATGGACTTACAACGTGCTAAACGTTTAGAAAAGAAAGACCTTTTCGAAGTAGAACTTGAAAATGGTGCTGTTCTAAAAAGTAAATCTGTTATCATTTCTACTGGTGCACGTTGGAGAAATATTAATGTGCCTGGTGAACATGAGCTTAAAAATAAAGGTGTTGCTTACTGCCCACACTGTGATGGTCCATTATTTGCAGGTAAAGATGTCGCGGTAATTGGTGGCGGTAACTCTGGTATCGAAGCAGCTATTGACTTGGCTGGGATTGTGAAACACGTCACAGTTCTAGAGTTTGCTCCAGAATTAAAAGCAGACCAAGTGTTACAAGAGCGTCTAAACAGCCTTCCAAATGTAACAGTAGTAACAAACGCTGCTACGAAAGAAATCACTGGTACAGACAATGTAACTGGTATTACGTACACAGATCGTGATACAGGTGAAGAACACCACGTTGAATTACAAGGTGTATTCGTCCAAATCGGACTTGTGCCAAATACAGAGTGGCTTGAAGGTACTTTAGAGCGTACTCGTTTCGGGGAAATCATTGTTGATAAGCATGGTGCAACTTCTATTCCTGGTGTATTTGCAGCAGGAGATTGTACAGATAGCGCTTATAACCAAATCATTATTTCCATGGGTTCAGGTGCAACTGCAGCATTAGGTGCATTTGATTACCTCATTCGCAATTAATTTACAAAAGAGCGCTAGTTATCTAGCGCTCTTTTAATTTTATCTTTAAACAAAGCGTTTCTCTCTTATAACTAACACTCTACCTAATATAATTGCACCTATCATTTGTATGATCGTTTTTACGGTTACTTGCCCAAGAATTGCTGCAGGCACTGCATCCCAAGTTAGGAAGCCAGCACCAAGCGGACTCAAACCAATGATAACAAAAATAGCTGAGTCTAGAAGTCCTCCAACAATTCCACTGTAGAAAACACGCCATGCCATTGGCAGCTTTAAGCGAGTATAGATTTCTGTATCAGCTGTTTCCGCAACAACGAAAGAAATCGCAGAGGCTAATACGATCATTAATGTATCACCAAGTAAATACGACACAATTGCAGATAAGATTAGAGCTGTAAAAATAAATAAATATGTTTTTGGTCTTCCATATTTATTTTGCACAAGGTCACGAAAAATAAAAGTTGCCCCTACAAAAAGCGTACCCATCGGAACGATAAATAAGCCAAAATTTAATGGTGCAAATCTTGCAGTCACTACATTCGCAATCACAATAGATAATAAATATAATAATATCCTCATTGGCTTCTCCTCCCTCCACTATCTATTATCGATTTTTTCAGGATTGAGATCATGATTCATTAAACGGTAATTAGCCATTTCCTCATACTTCGTTCCTGGTTTTCCATAATTGCACCAAGGATCAATGGAAATCCCGCCACGTGGGGTGAATTTTCCCCAAACTTCAATATATCTTGGGGCTAATAAAGCAATTAAATCATTCATGATAATATTTACACAGTCTTCATGGAAATCCCCATGATTTCTAAAACTAAATAAATATAGTTTCAAAGATTTACTTTCAACTAGCTTTTTATCTGGTATATACGAAATATACATCGTTGCAAAATCTGGTTGATTCGTTAATGGACATAAACTCGTAAATTCTGGACAGTTAAACTTTACAAAATAATCCCGATTGGAATGTAAATTATCTACTGCCTCCAATACCTCAGGAGCGTACTCAAATGAGTATTGTGTATTTTGGTTTCCTAATAACGTTAAATCTTTTAACCCTTGTTCATGGCTACGGCCTGACATAAAAAAACCTCCTTGAAAAATGCTTCCGAAATTTTTCCAAGAAAGGCCATAACATCATCTCTAAAACATATAGGATAAAATAAAAAAAGCCATGTCCTATTATGGACATGGCATATCGTCATATATCCATAGTTTTTTATAGAGGGTATCAGCTATGAACCTCTCCCGAAAGGTCTCGGGTAATTATCCTACATCATCATATCAAAATATAAACAAAAGAGTCAACCAATCCAATTTATACAGATACCTCTCGTTTCTAATGATTTTTTATTTTGGCTCTGTTAAAGTTCATTGTTGTTAACAACTTAGTTGAATGTAGCGGATGTACACGAGACTCCAGCGGGAACAGCACGAGCCGAAGATCCACTTGGCAAAGCTGTTTTCTTTGCCAAGTTAGCTGAGGCCGCGCCCGCGGAAAGCGAGTGTACAGGAGCGAAAATCAACAACAGAGTTTAACAGAGCTTTTATTTTAAATAAATAATCCTACTTGTATTAAGAGAAAAGAAGAAATATACTTTCATTAAATGAAACCCTTTTCATATAAATACTAGATATATAGAAAAAAAGGAGATTATACAATGACATATGCAGCAAACGAAAAACGGTATGAAATAATGAAGTACAACAGAACTGGCAATTCAGGATTACTTTTACCCGCTATATCCCTAGGCCTTTGGCACAATTTTGGTGGTGTGGATACCTATGAAAATGGACGTGCCATGCTTAGAAAAGCATTTGATTTAGGGATTACCCACTTTGACCTCGCAAATAATTACGGACCACCACCAGGTTTAGCGGAAGAGATGTTTGGTAGAATGTTAGCATCTGATTTTAAACCTTATCGCGATGAAATGATTATTTCTACAAAGGCTGGTTATGGCATGTGGAGTGGTCCTTATGGTGATTGGGGCTCGAAAAAATATATGATTGCTAGTCTAGATCAAAGTTTGAAACGAATGGGATTAGATTATGTTGATATTTTTTATTCCCATCGCCCAGACCCTAACACACCATTAGAAGAAACAATGGGAGCACTTGATCAAGTGGTACGCCAAGGAAAAGCATTATATGTTGGGATCTCTAATTACTCTGATGAGCAAACGGCAGAAGCAGTAAAAATTCTAAATAACTTAGGAACTCCATTATTAATTCACCAACCAAGCTATTCGATGTTAAATAGGTGGATTGAGGATGGTTTACAAGATGTTCTTAAACAAAATGGAATCGGTTCCATTGCATTTTGCCCATTACAACAAGGACTACTCACCAACAAATATTTAGGTGGAGTACCTGACAACTCACGTGCCGCAAAGCCGACAGGAGCTCTCCATAAAAATCAAGTAACAGAAGCAGTGCTTCGCAAAGTTGAAAAATTGAACGAAATAGCAGCACAAAGGGGACAATCATTAGCCCAAATGGCATTAGCATGGGTTCTCCGTGATGGGAAAGTTACTTCCGCATTAATAGGCGCAAGTCGCGTCGAGCAAATTGAAGATAATGTAGCTGCATTAAATAATCTACATTTTAGTACAGATGAATTAGCTAAAATTGATGAGATTTTACACAGTTAACTTATATCATTCATAACTAGGAGGTTGAATGTAGTGGGGCGACATACTGAGTTACTAAATTTAAACTGGAAATTCTTTAGAGGTGAAGAAGAAAGAGCTTGGTATAAGGGGTTAGATGATTCTAATTGGAGAAATGTAACACTCCCTCATGATTGGTCTGTTGAAGAGCCTTTTTCGAAAGAATATTCAAGTGGAACCGGATATTTGCCTGGTGGTATCGGCTGGTATCGAAAAAAGTTTCTCCTACCAGAGGATATGAAAGGTAAAAGAGTTTATATCACTTTTGAAGGTGTCTACAATAATTCACAAGTATGGTGCAATAGTTATTATATCGGTAAAAGACCATATGGATACAGTACGTTCACATATGACATTACTGATTTTATTACCTTTGGAGAGGAAAATCTTATTTCCGTTAAGGTTAATCATAAAGATATTGCAGATTCTCGCTGGTTTACTGGTTCCGGTATTTATAGAGATGTGTATCTTACAATTACAGGCCAAGTTCATATAGACCAGTATGGAGTATTTGTCACAACACCTCAAGTAACGAAAGAGTATGCAGATGTTTCAGTCAATGTACGTCTTACAAATGAAACACAGACCGATGAATCTATTGATATAAAAAATACATTAGTGGATGCGGATGGAAATGCAATTGTATCTACAATAGAATCGTATGAGATCAGTGCGGAATCAGGGCTAAAAGCAAATCAATTACTCCATGTGAGTAATCCACACCTATGGTCACCTGATACACCATATCTGTATTCTGTTGTAACGGAGATCATAAAAAATGGAGAGATTATTGATTATATAAAGACAACCACTGGAATTCGTTGGTTTGAATTTGATGCAGAAAAAGGATTTTTCCTAAATGGGATTAATATGAAATTAAAAGGAGTTTGTATTCACCATGATGCCGGTGCTTTAGGAGCTGCAGTTCCTCAAAAGGTTTGGGAACGTAGACTTGAAGCTTTTAAAGAAATGGGCAGCAATGCAATTAGAATGAGCCATAATCCTCCAGCTCCAAATTTACTTGATTTATGTGATCAAATGGGATTCTTAGTCATTGACGAAGCATTTGATGAGTGGGAAGGAGTAAAAAACAAATGGTCTACTGGCCATAATGTGTACCCTCCGAAACATTTTGGATATTATGAGGATTTCCCACAATGGGGCGAAATTGATATGAAAGAAATGGTGCTTCGAGATCGTAACCATCCATCTATTATTATGTGGAGTATCGGGAACGAAATAGATTATCCTAACGACCCTTATTGTCATCCATACTTTGAAACAATGACTGGAAATAACGATGCAAATAAGCCAGCAGCAGAAAGAAAATATGACCCAAATAAACCAAATGCGGAGAGGTTAGTAACAATCTCAAAACGGTTAGTAAAGTATGTGAAGGAATGCGATACGACAAGACCAGTGACAGCAGCATTAGCATTTCCTGAACTGTCCAATTTAACTGGCTTATCAGATACAGTGGATATTGTGGGCTACAACTACAAAGAACATTTATATGAAGAGGATTTGAAACAATATCCGGACAGAGTCATATATGGGAGTGAAAATGGAGCTAGCATGGAAGCATGGCTCGCAGTAAGAGACAATGATGCAATGAGCGCACAGTTTATTTGGACAGGAATTGACTTCTTAGGAGAAGCTAAAGGATGGCCAATTCGCGCTTCACAAGCAGGATTCATGGATCTTGCTGGTTTTAAAAAGCCTAATTATTTCCACCGTCAAAGTTTATGGAGTACGAAGCCAATGGCATTTTTATCAGTGGTGCGGCCAGACGACGTAAAATCTAATCATAACCCAAGGTGGTATGCTTCTCCTCACTGGAACTGGAATACAGGAGAGCAATTACAAGTATTATGCTATACGAATTGTGATGAAGCAGAGCTATTTTTAAATGGTAAGTCATTAGGAAGTAAACACCGCGGTGAGTCAGATGAGTTCATCCGCTGGGAGGTTATGTTTGAAGAGGGTACGATCGAAGTTGTAGCAAAACACAAATCCGGTAAGAATGTATCTTATGAACTTATGACAAATTCAGAACCAGAAAAAATTGATATGAGTTCAGATTCGCTAGAAATGAAAGCCAATGGCCTCGATATAGCGCACATCGAGATGGAAATTGTAGACGTCAATGGTAAAACAGTATATTTAGCGAATAATGAAATATCCCTTTCTATTGAAGGTCCAGGTGAAATATTGGGACTTGAAAATGGAAATGCACAAGATTTAACACCATATAGTTCCAAGAAAAGACAAGTCCATAACGGAATGTTACTAGCTTATATAAGATCTACAACAAAAGCAGGAGAAATTATCGTAACTGCCACTTCTCCAGGATTACCAACAGCTAGCGTCATCATCCAAGCAAAATAATTGGATTTAAATGGAGACACTCGGAAACGAATGTCTCCATTTTATTTCTAACGATTATTTACATATACAAAAAGAGCATCCGAAATTCCCTCGGCTTCATCTGTCGACGCTTCAATATTATAATGATCTCCCTCTAACTGCGATTTAAATTGCCTAAAGCCTTTATTCTTCAAAAAACTATCAACATCAGATAAGTTATCACTCATATTTTTTAATGTTTTATCTCCTATATAATCACCATTTACGTACAATTGATAGCGATCCTCATAAAGTTTTGCGTCACCATTATCGAAAAAATCAATCACAATGAAAAACCTCCCTACTATATCTCGTTATCATATATAATTGGTAATTTTCCTTAATTTAATCTGTAAATTATCGGAAGGTGTTTCCAAATTGTCGTGTACTGTTTTTAATTACCATATTATTTTCGGTGAAAGTAGAGAAAATAAGAAAAAACAAAAGGAGTAATTCACCATGAAAATAAACAAATTGAAAATAATCTTTTTAAGCTTATTAATGGTTTTGCTTACAGCATGTAACAATAATAATGACAATGATAAAGATGTAGCCAATAAGGCAAAAGGCGATGACAATATTTCAAGCTTTAGAACAGACTTGGATAGTAGGAACTATCCACATACAGTACCAATCAAGATTCAAGATGCAAAGTATGAATTTAAGACGATTATTGGGAAATACACACCTGATGGACAAATTGATTTTCAAGAATCCGATAAAGGAATACAATTTGGCGATATAGTACCAGATCAAGGACCTAACGTAACACAGAAGAAAAATGATAAAAATGCTCAAAAAGCACCTGCACCACAAACACAACAACCAGCACAACAGCCACAGCAACCACAAGCAGCACAGCCAAAACAACAAACCCCACCAGCAAATAATGCAGATAATGCAACACAAGGGGTAAATAAATATGTAGCAACTGTTATAAGATTAACAAATGAGGAAAGATCAAAAGCTGGATTACCTGCTCTAAAAGCAGATTCTGCATTAAATAATGTAGCAGATGTAAAAGCACAAGATATGTATGAAAAAGGGTATTTCTCTCATACTAGCCCTACGTATGGATCACCTTTCGATATGATGAGGGATTTTGGAATATCATATTCAGCTGCAGGAGAAAACATTGCACAAGGTCAAAAATCTCCTGAAGAAGTTGTAAAAGCATGGATGAACAGTGAAGGGCATCGCAAGAACATTCTAGATAATAAGTATACTCACATCGGTGTAGGATATGAACAAGGCGGAAATCAATGGGTGCAAATGTTTATTAAGAAATAAAATACTATAAAAAGGTGGTTCTTCTTGGAACCACCTTTTTTAGTTTATGTTCGTTATTTAAGGGAACTTTAAAAGAGATAGAACACAACCAATTGAAAGGAGCATAAATATGTATGATTTAAAGGACAAAGTAGCTATCGTTACAGGTGGAGCTTCTGGTATTGGTTTAGCAACTGTAAAGGCCTTTATTAATAAAGGAGCTAAAGTTGTAATAGCTGATTATAATGAAGACGGTGGAAAATCAGTAGAGACTGATTTAAAGAGTAGTGGTGCAGATGTTACATTCATCTATGTTAATGCTGCAGAAGAAAAATCAGTGGAGAACCTTGTTCAGAAAACTGTAAAGACTTATGGACGCTTAGATATTATGGTTAATAATGCAGGTATTGGGGTACTTGCAGAGACTCATGAGTTGTCCTATGAAGATTATCACAAAGTAATTGCCATTAACCAAGACGGTGTCTTTTACGGTGCGAAATATGCTATTAGGGAAATGCTCAAAACTGGCGGTGGGTCCATTGTTAACACTGCGTCGATACTAGGGCATGTTGGTGAAGCTGGTGCATTCGCATATAACGCAAGTAAAGGTGCTGTAAATATATTAACAAAGTCGCTTGCACTTGAGTACGCTGATAAAAACATACGAGTAAATGCAGTTTGTCCTGGCTATGTCGAATCAGGAATGGTAAATAAAGAAGCGCTAGGAGACTTTTATGATGGATTAGTCGCACGACATCCGATTGGACGACTAGGTACAGCAGACGAAATTGCCCATGGGATTATCTTTTTATGCGAAAATGAATTTGTAACAGGTAGTTCACTTATGATTGATGGCGGATATACTGCCCAATAATAAAAAAGCCTGTTCTCTAAATGAGGACAGGCCATCTTAAATTTATCATGTTAAGCTTTCAATAAATAAACCCTAGACTCATAAGGATTCAATGTAACTTTTTGCTTGATTTCAGCATCTTGAACATCATAGTTATTCAGAACAAGTTGGGCATCTTTGACCCATTCAGGTAGCTCAATTTTTGTCACTTGTTCCGCAAAGTTGTTTATCACAATTGCTTTTTCCTCATCCAATGTTCGTGTATATACGAAAAGATGTGGATGATTTGGTTCTAATAATTCGTACATTCCATATACAAATACTTCATTTTCTTTTCTTATACGAATTAATTTTTTATAGAAATTCAAAATGGAGTCTTGGTCTTTTAGTTGCTCGGCAACATTAATGTTTGGATAATTTGGGTTTACCTTTAACCATGTTTTATTAGCAGTTGTAAATCCAGCTTGATGTTCTTGATTCCACTGCATAGGTGTTCTCGAGTTGTCCCTGCCTTGTTTCCAAATCACTTCCATAATCTCATCATGAGGGCGACCTTTTGCCTTTTCAATATTATAGTAATTAATCATCCCTACATCATTGTAATCTTCAATATTTGGAAATTGAACATTTGTCATACCTATTTCTTGGCCTTGATAGATAAATGGTGTACCTTTCATTAAGAAGTATAATGCACCTAGCATTTTGGCACTATGCTTCCAGTACTTCTCATCATTCCCCCAGCTTGAAACTCTACGGGTTTGATCATGATTTTCTATAAATAAAGCATTCCACCCACGACCTTCTAGACCAGTTTGCCATTTAGATAGGTTTTCTTTCAATGCTAAAACATCAACAGTTCCATCTGATTCTTTCTCCCAAAGGCCGAGAAACTCAAATTGGAAAATCATATTAAAATAACCGTCTTCTTCACTAACCCAATTATCTGAATCATCTAGTCCAACACCATTTGCTTCTCCGACAGTCATAATATCATAGTTTTTAATCGTTTTATTGGCAAACTCCGATAAAAACTCATCAATTCCTTCGACATTCATCATTTTTGGGAAGCAGGACACATACGGAAGATTATCTGGATTAGGCATATCCTTTAAGCCTGGTTCTTTCTTTATGTGAGATATCGCATCTACGCGGAAACCGTCAATGCCTTTATCTAACCACCAGTTGACCATATCAAATAAAGCATTTCGAACCTCTGGATTTTCCCAATTTAAATCCGGTTGACGCTCTGAGAAAATATGCATAAAGTATTGGTTTGTTTTCTCATCATATTTCCAAGCAGAACCATTAAAAATAGACTCCCAGTTATTCGGTTCCTTGCCGTCCTTTCCATCTCTCCAAATGTACCAGTCTCTTTTTGGATTATCTATAGAAGAGCGCGATTCGATAAACCAAGGATGTTCATCACTCGTATGATTAATAACTAAGTCCAATATTAATTTCATCCCACGCTTATGAACCTCATCTAGTAACTCATCAAAATCAGCCATTGTTCCAAAATCAGCCATGATATCTTGATAATCCGAAATATCATATCCATTATCATCATTAGGGGATTGATACATTGGACAAACCCAAATAACATCTATACCCAATTCTTTTAAATAATCTAATTTAGAAATAATACCTTGAATGTCCCCAATTCCGTCACCATTGCTATCCATAAAACTCCTTGGATAGATCTGGTAGACGACACTTTCCTTCCACCACTGTTTATTCATAGTACTTCTCTCCTCCAACATTTCTAAAAACAATTTTTAACTTAGGGGTTTTGTAGATTCTCTTTCGACCATAATAGTAGGGATTATAATGCTTCTCTTATATAACGAAGGTTGACTAATTTCTTCTATCAAGCATCTTGCGGCCTCATAACCTAACTGATAGATTTGCGTATCAATGGATGTTAGTGGGGGATTAGAAAACTCAGAAACAATCGTATTATTAAAGCTAACGAGACTAACATCTTCTGGCACGTTGACATGCTGTTCTCTTAATGCAAGCATTGAGTTTAAAGCTGTTAAATCATCTATGGCAACAATCCCTGTTGGTGGTTCATTTAAAGCCATCAATTCTTGAACGGCCTTTCCAATTAACTCTGGAGATTCGGGATTTTTCATATAATCATCCGTAAGATTTAATTGATTTAAGAGAACTGCTTCTTTAAAACCTTGTAAACGGTACTTAGCTACTTCAAATTTTAGGGATCCACCAATATATCCTATTTTTTTATGTCCTCTATTAATTAAAAACTCTGCTGCCTCTCTTGACGCTTTTACATTGTCATTATCAACATAGGTGATGTTATTTGCTTCTCCAAGAGGCTTACCAATTACAACAAATGGAATTCCATATTCTAAAAGGTAAGGAACAACTTTATCATCTTGTTTTGAATAAGACACAATAATTCCATCTACTTTTTTACCTTGAACCATTTTAATCACATCTTGATAAATAGCGTCTTCTGATTCTCCTGTTGTTAAACTAATGCTAAAATCTTGGTTATGACATAAAGCACTAATGCCGCGTAACACTTCTGGAAAGAATGGATCATGAAAAGATTCACGCGCTGAGCTCTTCATAACAATCCCAATCGTTTTTGTCGATTTCTGTACTAAATTACGAGCATTCTCATTAATATGAAACTGTAGTTCCTCCATTACTTTCCGTACTTTTTGCTTTGTTTTTTCCGTTATTTTTGGATGATCAGAAATAACCCGTGACACTGTAGAGGTTGAAACTCCCGCTTTTTTTGCTACATCTTTTATCGTAACTCCCAAGACCTACACACATCCCCTTTCAATCCCTACAATTATTCCTAACTATCAGCCATTCTATTGAATGGCTGATGGATTATTTTTTATTTTAATAATGGATACTGCAAGTGCGCCCACAACTAGAGAAATACCGGATAGTAAGATCATAGCTGGCATTGATGAACCTAGTGCTGGGAACAATGCAAAACTTATACATGAAGCAATGATTTGTGGCAAGCAAATACTACCATTAAATAAGCCTAAATACATTCCCATATTTTCTCCTGATAATGCATTTGTAAGCATTGTGAACGGGAATGTCATCATCGCTGCCCATGCAATCCCTATTAGAATGAAGGAAACAACTAATAAAGCTTGGTTATGAACAAAGAAGATGGATCCAAAACCAATTCCACCTAACAATAAGCTAAGCGCGTATGCAGGCTTATGCTTACCATTTGGAACTCTTGATAAAACTAATGACCATAATACAGCAGCTATTGACTGAACAGCTGATAGAATGCCAAACCAGTTACCAGCTTCCTGGTATTCTGGACTAGATGGATCAAGTGTATTCCAAACATTATCAGCTACAGCTCCAGTACCATACGTCCATAAATATTGGAACCCCATCCAACAGAAGAGTTGAACTAATGAAACGGTCCAAAAGATTTTCGGTGCTTTACGTAATAAAGTAAATACACCTGATTTTTGTTTTCCCTCAGTATTCGTAATCCCATGATATGCTGCATACTCCGCTGGTGGGTATTCTTTTACTTTCATAATTGTAAATAAACTACAAACAATTAATATAACTGCACCCGCATAAAAGGAGATTACAACGGACTGTGGAACGACTCCTTTTGGTGCGGTATTGG
The DNA here is from genome assembly GCA_007679095.1 of Paenibacillus bovis. Taxonomy (GTDB): domain Bacteria; phylum Bacillota; class Bacilli; order Bacillales; family Bacillaceae_C; genus Lederbergia; species Lederbergia graminis. The sequence continues at coordinate 45,148 of VEFU01000010.1, read as the reverse complement.
ATATACCAATCATCGTTAATACAAACGGAAAAATACTAGCTAATACAGCCCCACTATTTGAAAGGAAGCTTTGAATCGAATAAGCAAATCCTTTTTGCTTCTCATTCACCATATCCCCAACCATCATTTTGAATGGTTGCATGGCAACATTAGATGAAACATCCATGAACAAGATGGTAATAGCACCAAAAGTAAGTGCAGCTGTTGCACTAAATCCAAAGCTTCCTGCATTTGGAAGTAAACACATGACGATAACTGCTACGATTGCTCCTACGAGTAAATATGGAATTCGGCGCCCCAATTTCGGATGCCAAGTCCGATCCGAAAAATATCCTACTAGAGGTTGTACTATTAGACCTGCTAGAGGCGGTAATATAAAGAAAAAGCCGAGTGTGTGAGGATCAGCACCAATTGTTTGGAAAATCCTCCCCATATTTGAGCTTTGCAAAGAAAAAGCCATTTGTACACCTAAAAATCCAAAACTAATTAACCAAATGGTACTGATTGGAAGATTAGGTAAACTACGTGTATTGTTTGGTTGAACATGCTGTTCCTGCATCATAAATCCTCCTGTAACTTTTCATTATTACTTATAATAGGAAGTACTATTTCTCGATAAAATGAAGCTTTATTCCATAATTAAGTGCAATCGTTTGCATTAATAAACTATACTACACATAAATAATCACACTATAACATTATGGACCTTGAAACGTTTCGAGATGTATATACAAATTCCTAATCTATTCACATTATAATTGTTATTATTTATTTGCGCAATCGTTTGCACCGAAATAAAAAATGAATTTTTTTCAGAATCACTAAAAATGTTGCTACAAAAAAGCTGAGTGATTTGAATTTTGCTATACTTCTTTTCTCCTCATATATCCTTTTATCTATTTTATTCTCAATAAAAGGTTTTTTATCGCCTTTTATCGAAATGAACATATAAATTTCTATTAAGTTTGGATATTAATATAGTTGAATGGAGGCTCATCATGTTCAAGATTGGTAGTATTTTTATTCCTGTTACAAATATTGAAAATTCTCGACAATGGTATGAAAGAAATTTGGGAGTGACATTAATTGATAGTTGGGAAGGTGGAATTGGTTTTTATTTACCATACGGTTCTACTCAATTAGCATTAATAAAAGTAGAAACGCCCCAGTCTACTGAGTTTTCCATCAATAGTGATCAGAAAAATTCTTATTATAATTTTGTAGTAGATGATATTGATCATGCTCACCAGCACTTTAAAGATAATGGGGTAGTGACGACGGACATTAATGACTTTAATGGTATGAAGTTCTTTGACTTTTTCGATCTGGATGGTAATCCCTTTAGTATAGTGAACGAAGTAGAGGATTCACCTTTCCATTCAGACCAAGTGAAAAAATTGAGAGAGAGTAATTTAAATAGCTAAATAGAAAACAGAAGGACAGAGTCTTCTTAACCTGTCCTTCTGTTTTATTAATGATCATGATGTTCACTAACTTCAGTAAGTTGCATTGGCACCTGAGACTCAGTCCCGGGTTCAACAAGTAGAAATTGCCCCATCATTCCAGCATCTTCATGCTTTAATAGATGGCAATGATACATTAGTGGGTACTTTAAATCCGTATAGTTGCCAAATTCTACTGCAAGCCTAACTGTTGCTCCATGAGGAACAAACACGGTATCCTTTCTACCTCGTTCATACTCTTGTGGTTCCTTACCATTTACATCTAATACACGGAAGGCGGCATCATGGATGTGGAAATTATGCTCGGAACCAAAATTGCGAATTTCCCATATTTCTTTACCACCTGCTGGCACAACCTCATCAATCCGTGACATATCCATTGATTTATCATTTATTTTATTATCCATTGATAATCTAAATTGACGTACCTTTGCGTCCGCTGGCACCTCGATTGGCTCTACACTAGACAGTTGTCCTTCAATTGGCTTTGATTCCGTTAATTCTGAAGCAGCAACAATCTTTAATAAATCAAATTCGCCACTTGCAATACCTGTACCATTCTTGTAGCTATGGAGAATCGTCTCTTCTCCTGGCTCAAACGAAACGACAATTTCAGCGCGCTCTCCAGGACTTAACATAAATCGCTCCAATGTAACAGGCTCTTGTAAAAGCCCTGCATCGTTTGCCACTAATTGGAAAGAACGCTCATCTGTAAACCCGAAAGTATACGCTCTGGCATTTGAACCATTTAATAATCGAAAACGCACTTGGCTTGATGTCACTTCTAGAAAAGGATCATGCGTCCCATTTACAAGTATTTCATCACCAAGTATTCCAAATGTTGTATCATCATCTTCTGAAAACTGACCGTCACTTGTGAATAATTTATCTTGTACGATAAGTGGAATATCATCTACACCATAATTGGTAGGAAGCTTTTTAGAATCCTCATCGTCAATAATAAACATGCCGGCAAGGCCTCTGTATACATGTTGAGCTGTATTTCCATGAAGATGTGGATGGAACCAGGTTGTAGCTGACGGCTGATCGATTGTCCAGTGAGGAGACCATGTCTTTCCTGCTTCAATCATTTGATGTGGACCCCCATCCATTTCTGGAGGCAACATCATCCCATGCCAGTGTAATGTAGATGTTTCTCCTAATTGATTAATGACATCGAAGGAAACTTTATCACCACGTGACACTCTAACAGTTGGTCCAAGATAAGAACCATTAATCCCCCATGTATCCGTTGTTTTTCCTTCCAAAAACTCTGTAGTGCCTTGCATCATCGTTAAGGTAAAATGCTTCGTACCATCCGGTTCGAGCGTTGGTTCAAGAAGTTCTGGTATTTTTAATGGATTCTCAAACTTTAAATTACCTACATTCGTTGATTTATCGTTCCCACATCCCGCTAATGCAAGTACAACAAATATACAAAGAAGAAGAAAAAGTCTGCTATAAGATTTCAATTTATTTAACTTCCTTTCAAACTATCAAAAAAATATATTGCCCTAACAATATACTAATATAATAACATTAAATAATAGATATAAAATAACTAGAAGCATCTACCAGATTTAATAAAAAGAGATGTTGTCTTTTATATAGATGTAATTAGGAGCAATACCATACGAATATATGAATCGGAAATAGACTTTCTGAGCAGCATCGCGCAGTAATGCACTATTAAAATTTTTATAACAAAAACATAAATAAAAAGGACGACTGAAAGTTCACAAATGTACCCTTTAGTCGTCTTTATCATTAAAACTAACTTATTTCTAAATGGTATTATTAACAAAAATATTATATTTTTAGCAGACTCCAGTTGATTGAAGCGGAAGGCGGCGACTCCTGCGAGACTAGCGTTCAGGTGAGACCCTGCGCGTACTATTACTTGGATATGAAAATATATAGTCGTTTATCGATAATTTTCATGCTCCTTTCCCCTATATTCTGCATATGGATACAAAAACAGTAGGAGTTGAACGGATTGAGCACTTTTAACCCGGAAAAGCTAACTGTATTTCACATGAATGGAACTACTGCAACTGCACCTGTTATTCCAAGACGTTACACTTTAACCCACTCTGATACAACAGGTGAACTTTTTCTTCATATCGCCTCTGTATATGCTTGGAATAACATAAACACATTACGCGATGAGGTTATAGGCGAGTGGAAAGTATATGGAAATTCTTTTGTTTTTTGCGCTTCCGTACACTTGGATGAAGGGGAATATGAACTAAGTATTGTTGCAAAACGAAATGAAATATTTAGACAGGAGCTACCTTTGGCTCTCGAAGCGATCAGATACGCGATATGGGGCTATTCATGACATATCCTTGGTTAAGCCAAACTCCCATCATCATTCAATTCCATTCCATGTATCCGAAATATGCCAAAAAATAAATTTGGGGAACATTCAACACTTTATTTCCTAAGTAGAGTTTGTGTTCCATCCCTAAAATAAAGTATATTTAATATCTAATAAAAGAATTGTCTGATGAAGGATGGGTCAACATGCGCATTAATAAATTTATTAGTGAATCTGGTAAAGCATCTAGACGAGGTGCTGATCGTTTAATTACAGATGGAAGAGTTACGATAAATGGAAAACGAGCAACAATTGGAAGTCAAGTAGAACCTGGTGATGAGGTCAATATAGATGGGAATCCTATCAGAGTTGCCAGGAATAATGTTTATATTGCATTAAATAAACCTGTAGGGATTACGAGTACCACAGAAAAAGGAGTAAAAGGGAATATAGTTGATTTGGTCAACCATCCGTTAAGAATATTTAATATTGGCCGACTCGACAAAGATTCTGAAGGGTTAATACTACTTACGAACGATGGCGATATAGTAAATAAAATACTGCGATCTGAAAATAAACATGAAAAAGAATATATTGTTTCTGTAGATAAACCAATTACACCTGAGTTTTTAGAGAAAATGGCTTCAGGTGTGAAAATATTAGGTACAAAAACACTTCCTTGTAAGGTAACTCAATTATCAAAGTATGAATTTAATATCATTTTAACCCAAGGCTTAAACCGACAAATCCGACGCATGTGTGCAGAATTAGGGTATGACGTATACCGCTTGCAAAGAATTCGAATCATGAATATTCATTTAGGAAACCTCCCAACTGGGCAATGGCGGGATTTAAGTAAGAAGGAAAAAACACAATTATTTAAAGAATTAAACTATGAGCCAAGTGAATGGTAACGATTTATATCATCCACAGTGATTATTCAAGAAAGGAAACACTGTGGATGGATACACAAGGCATCATGTTAGCACATTGATACATGGCCCCCTCTCACCTAATTTGATTCGATAATATATGGTTTAAGTGATTCCGAATAACACAGTTCGCCGGTTTTAGTAACAACAATACCTGCTACATCATCTATAGTATTTAATATATCTATTATTTGGTGAGATGACTGTCCAAATAATCGACTAGTCCATATTTCTCCATCTACTGACTTTTTGGATACAATTGTTAGCCCTGCTATTTCTGACGTAATTGGATATCCTGTGTTAGGATCTAATATATGATGATATGTTTGATTATTCATTGTGAATTTTCTCTCATAAATCCCTGAAGTAACCACGGATTGGTTTAATGCCTTTACAATTGCGATATAATTTCCTCGCGGTAGGAAAGGATGTTGAATTCCTACACGCCAGTATTCATCCTCATGATTAGGAGATCTTCCATACGTCATTACGTTTCCACCTAAATTAATTAGAGCCGCATTAACATTCATTGTTTCTAATTCAGTAATAATAAGATCAGCAATATACCCTTTTGCCAATGCACCCAAATCAATAAACATCCCTTTATTTCTTAAAAACACGGTCTGTTTCTGATTATCCAGAATAATATCTTTAGCATTTGTTTTGCTTAACAGAGACTCGATTACTTTATTGGAAGGAATATTCGCATCTTCAAATCCAATCCGCCATGCTTTAACAAGCGGACCAATAGTAATATTCAAAGAACTACCAGCAGAAGTGCTATGCTCCTTCCCTATTTTAATTAATTCATACAAATGAGGATGGACTTTCACCGGCCTGATGCCAGCGTTTTTATTCACTTCCATTAGTTCTGAATTAGGATTATGAGCACTAAAACGTTTCTCATTCTCTTTCAAAAGTAAAATCAACTCATCCAGAATGAAGTTAGCATGTTCATGTTCAACTGATAATTGGATTATCGTTCCCATCATATGTATTTCACGACTTTGCATAGTGAGGATGCCCTCCTTTCTAAAGAATTAATAAAAGAGGCCATGTAGACCTCTTTTTTATTAGCTCTGTTAAACTTTGTTGTTGATTTTCGCTCCTGTACACTCGCTTTCCGCGGGCACGGCCTCAGCTAACTTGGCAAAGAAAACCGCTTTGCCAAGTGGATCTTCGGCTCGTGCTGTTCCCGCAGGAGTCTCGTATACATCCGCTACAATCAACTAAGTTGTGAACAACTATGAACTTTTACAGAGCCTTTTCATTAATTATCCTTAACAGTTGCACCTGAAACTGTATCTACTTTAGACGTAGCTCCTGACACTGCATCAACATTACTCCCTGTTAACTGTTGGCCTGTTTGTTCTAAATACCAGTCAATTATTGGTTTAATATCTTGTACATATTCATTAATACCAAGATAATTCCCTTCTTCATCTCGAATAGCTTGGTAGCTATGAACAACAAACTTATCTGGTCCGTGAGTAGGCACATGGGTTCTTACTACATCTTCTTTTCCATTACGTAATTGTTGGATGACCCAAGCAACACTGCTAAAAGCTCTTTTTGGATGACATTCTGCTAGTGGATAACCGACTTGTTCAGGTCTACGAGATGCTAACATGTCTTCTGCATCGAACTTATGATTATAGTAAAGGAACTGGTTATTGCTATCTGCATACGTTAGTTCTGCAGGCATTGATTTCAAGAAATAATTTAATTGATCTACCGTTAAAATACCACGGTCTAGTTTAACATACGTATTACCTTCCACCGCTCCTGTTTTTTCAGCAGCTTGTTCCACCCAGTCATCTGCCATCATGTCGATATCTTGAATTGTTGTATCAATAGAGCCTGTGGCATATAAATCCTCCGTACTGGATAAATCTTTCATCCCTTCTGGAGCGTCTAATACATTTATCACATTAATAAAGCGGATAAATTTCTTAATACAAGTCTCTAGGAATTGCACTGTTTTAGCATCTTTTAAGTTCCCATCCTCATCAAACGCTTTATGAACTTGTCCTAATAAAAATTCATTACCTGGCATAACTACTGCATTTACTCCTGGCGCATCTAACACTTGGCGTAAATGTAATTGTGAACGAGATGAGCCTTGTACATCATAAGATGCCCCAACAATCATGACCGGTTTTCCGTCAAGTGGGTGTATTTTAAATGATAGCCACTCAAGAACACTTTGCAGTGCGGATGGTATCGTATGATTGTACTCTGGAGTAGCAATAATCACTCCATCTGCATTGAGAATTTTATTTTTAAGATTTTGAATCGGAGCACTATCCGTTTGATCATTTGATTGATTAAACATTGGGATATCTTGTATATCCACAACTTCCACATCAATTAATTTCTTGAAATTTCTAGCAATGAATTGTAATAATAGACGGTTGTATGAAAAATCGGCATTTGATCCAACTATTCCAACAATTTTCATCGGTAAGCCTCCTAGTAAATTAATTATCCTCCCAAGAGAATTTTTGTATTTTCGGCATATCAGTATGTTTCTTATGAACTAATTGATTGGTAATATTTACAAAATGTAAGAAATCAGAAAAGATACCCTCAAGTTCTTGTATCTTACTTTGATCATGCAGATTACCATTTTCATCAAATGCTTGTAATGAATAACCTAATAAGAACTCTGAGCTCGGCATAATACGAGCTCTCAATTCCGGCGCATCCAATATTTGCCGTAAATGTGTTTGTGAACGGGAAGATCCTAATTTTCCATATGATGCACCTGTAATCATTACTGGTTTATCCATCAGCGCTTGAGTAGTGTAAGACAACCATTCTAAAGCACTCTTTAATACCGCAGGCACGGAATGGTTGTATTCCGGAGTACTAATAATCACTCCTTCTGCTTCTAATATTTTATCTGTCAACCTTTGTACTGCATCGGGTGCTTTCCTATCTTTTGGCTTATTAAATGCTGGCAATTCCTTTATTTCAAAAAGCTCAATACTTGCCTTCTCTGCAAAATGTTTTTGAATAAATTGTAGCAAAAGACGATTCGTAGATTTATCTGAGTTGGTTCCTACTATACCTAAAAGTTTCATTAGTTTTAGTGCTCCTTTCCATAAATATGTACATGGCAATATTCAGTACAAAATCACAATTTATTAGCATGTACAAATGAATAATATTTTGAATAGATGTATTCACTTGTACTATCCCCTATATATTTAAGGGAAAACTTACGATACCAACCAATAAGTTTGTGAAGTTCATCACAAACTTATTATAATACATTTTTTTCATAAATACAAGCATATACCCGGAGCTAAAAATGATAAAAAACAGTAAATCTTTCATTTTGAAAATTTACTGGGTAACATATTACTATTCCTAATTATTTTATTTCTGTCATGATAGATTCAAATGAAACTGGCTCCAGCAGGCCTTCTTTATTAAAGGAAAGCTCTGCTAGGCAGACCTCACGATTACGTCCACGTGCATTACCTGTTACAGTTTTCATTGCTTCTTGAGAAAAACGATGAAATGCGATAATATAACGGTCTTCTTCAGGCAATGCTAGAATACTATGATGCCCCGTTGCTAAAATATTTTTCTCCACATTTTTGCTAAGGATCGTGTACTTATATTCAACTGGACCAAATAGAGAAGTTGAAACTCCATAGTTCACATGGTAATTTTCACTACCAGTATCGTCACAAGACCAAGTGAAGTGATATAACCCATCACGTTTAAATACTTCCACAGCCTCTCTGAAGTCATACAAGCCCTCATAGTTTCGTAATGTTGTAATATCGACACTAATCATATCCGGATTCATTTTTACGATGACACCATCTCCCCCATTACCAAAGAGCATATAGTAATCACCATTTTCCTCATAAATAGCTGGATCAATCACTTGTCCAATGGAGATATTATGTTCCCTCATTAATTCAATTGTAAGTAATGGTTCAGCCTCCGCTGTAAACGGACCAGTTGGTGAATCACTAGAAGCTACACCAATACAGGAATGGCCATCAGGGCGTTTGCCACAGAAGTAGAAAAAATACTTATCTCCCCTTTTAGCTGTACACGGTGCCCAAGCATTACTGACTGCCCAAGGAACTTGGTCTGTTTTAAAATCAACAATTACATTTTCACGTTTAAATTCATCCGTTAGTTGTTTCGCACTAAATACACTGAATTCATCCCCACCCCATCCTTCATATCCATCTGTAGTAGGGTAAATATAATATGTATCACCAAACTTTACTAAATCCGGGTCAGCATATAGTCCTTTTATTACGGGATTATTGAATGTTGTCATGGAAATCACTCTTTTCTATGTTATATGATTCTAGTAATCTAAGTCAGCTCTACCTCAAGAAAAATATAGTTTATTTATAATGAGATAAAATCCTTTCATACTCTTCCTCCGTTATGCTTAAAACACTTCCATGACGTTTTTTCGTTTTTCCGAAATCATATTCTTCCTTCGGCTTAGCTACAAAATCCCTTTTTCCTAATTGATCAGTTTCTAATATCATGTAACCTAAGTTTTTAGCAAACTGGTCTACGATTAAGTACCAAGTACCATCGGCTACTTGATATGTTTGTGGTCCTTCTACTCCAGCCAAATCTGCTAAAACTTCTGAATGTATCTCCTTATATTCTCCTGTAAGTTGATCAGAGTATTCCATGATAATACGGCTTGTCGTTTCATCTTTTGTCAGGCGGTAATAGAAATCCTCACTATAAGCAATTGTCGTATCTATTACATCTCTGTCCTTTTCAACAAAAACAAAAGGTTCTTCAAATGAGACAAAATCCTTCGTATAGGAAGCATATATTCTGTGTTTTCCCTCCACCTTCGATGCCCAAAAAACAAGAAACGCTTGTTTATTTTCATCATAAACTGCTTCTGGAGCCCATACATTCCCCGCCCCCTCAACACCGACTGTTACCGCACGTGGACCTTTCCAATTTACTAAGTCATTTGATTCCCAAATAATGATATCGCGACTACCTTTTTCTTGTGCATGCTGCCAGCCTAAGCCTTTATGAATTTGTAAATCGGTAGCTATGATATATACTTTATTCGTCTTCGGATCACGGATTAAAAATGGATCACGTACACCTTCTTCTCCGATAGTAGATATGAGTACTGGTTTACCATCGTTTACGTCATAGAAATGGTTTCCATCTTGACTAATACTGAAATATACCTGTTCTCCTAATTTGTCTTCACCAATGAAATGTGCGAATAGAAAATTACTCATCTATTTTCTCCTTTTTTAAGAAATATAACATAATCATACCAATACTTGTTTACGCTTTCAAAACAAACTATGAATCTATCCGATTTCTTTTAAGCAACTATACTTTAACTAAGCAAATATATAGGCATATCCCATGGCGCAATTAGGTTGGTAAAATAGGGATAAACTTAATACTATTAAAAAGTTTCGTTTATGAATAGAGGGGTAATATAGGAAATGAGGAGTTGATTTGAATGATAAAAAAAATAGCTGTTTTAGTAACAGATCATTTCGAGGACTCAGAATACACAGAACCGGTACAAGCATTTATGGAAAAGGGTTTTGAGGTTACTACAATTGAAAGGGAAGCAAGGCAAGAGCGAAATTACCATTGATAAAGGAATTAATGATGCGTCCCCAGAAGACTACGATGCTCTATTTATACCGGGCGGGTTTTCCCCTGACATTCTTCGAGCAGACGATCGATTTGTAAGCTTTAGTAAAGCATTTATGGCTGCTAAAAAGCCAGTATTAGCTATTTGTCATGGTCCTCAGCTATTAATTACAGCGGAAACACTTAATGGACGCGACGTGACTGGATATAAATCAATTCATGTTGATTTAATAAATGCAGGCGGAAATCTTCATGACAAAGAAGTGGTTGTATGCCAGAACCAGCTAATAACGAGCAGACAACCTGATGATATACCAGCATTTGTTCAAGAATCGTTACGAATACTAGGATAATAATTAGGCAGAAGGGCTTCATTCTGCCTTTTTTCTATTTTAGAAAGGGTTATTACTTTATAATTTATGGTATTCTTACAGTTGATTCTTCGTGATATTAGTTTACATGTCATGATGCATTTTACCTTTAACCAAGATCCCACTTAGTTAATCTAAATTTCGCATCTCCTTGAAAGATAATGGTTTCATCCTCTGGGCTTGGGAAATAACGAGTTGTAAAAACTTCCTCACCCTCATTAATGAAAATCTCTAAAGAAGAATGGTCCATAAAAACGCGGATCTGGGAAAGAGAAGATACTTTACAGGTTCTGGTTTCAAAAGCATCAGTCTTTAAATTCCTCCTATGCAAACTAATTTCCTTTTTATCCATATCAACGCTTAGAGATGCCTCACTTCTGAATGAGATTTGAAATGGTCCGGAGTTTACTTTTATTGATTCCAGAAGTAGTTCAGTTGATAATCCCATTACTCCATCAAAATGGGTTTGATTCTCCTCCAGTTTGTCGACGTTCACTTCTACCTTATTTTTCCGTAGCTTTTTTAGTTCCTCTACAGGCTGTTGATAAATTTTATCGTTTCTAAGCTTTAATTCTCTTGGAATCGTTAAGGCATGCACCCAATTATTTATTATTGTTGGTTGATAAGATTCCGTTTCATCTGTTATTCCCATCCATGCATAAAGAATTATTCTCCCCAGTTCATCCGTAAAGGTTTGAGGAGCATAGAAATCAAAGCCACGGTCTAACTCCGTGAAAGAGCTGTGCTCGAACTTAAGAGTTTCATAATCTAATTTTCCAATGAAATACCCCGATTGGAACAAATTATTATATAAATATCCGTTTGGCTCCAAGCCCTGTGGTGAAATTAAAAGGATATCTTTTCCCTCTAAATGAATAAGGTCCGGACATTCCCACATATAGCCAAAATCGCCCAAACCATGCATTCCTGATCCAGCGATGCTACCCAATTCCCTCCAATTAAACAAATCCTTTGAAGTAAATAAAACTGCGGTTCCCTTTTCATCCAAGGTCTGAGCTCCAATAATCATATACCAGCTATCACCTCTTTTCCAAACCTTGGGATCACGAAAATGTGCTGTATACGTTTCAGGGAGCATTAATATAGGACCTTGTTTTTCAAAATGGGTTCCATCGGACGAAACCGCCATACATTGATACGTTTCCCTTGTCCCGTCTTCTTTTTTTACATTCCCTGTGTAAAAAAGATAAAGCTTTCCATCTAATTCAATTGCACTGCCCGAATAACAGCCATTTCTTTCATACCATTCACTCGGAGCCAGTGCAATCGGCTCTTCTTGCCAATTAACCATATCCTTTGAAGAGTAGTGCCCCCAAAATTTTGCTCCATGAGCAGTAGCAAATGGATTCCACTGATAAAATACATGATAGTGCCCTTTATATTGAATTAAACCATTAGGGTCATTTAACAAGCCAACTGGTGGCATTAAATGATAATTAAGCCGGTAAGGATCATCCAATACCTTGTCTCTATATTTATTCACCTCATTGTAAGCTTTTTCCATAAGTAATAATTCTTTTCCTGACATAGCAGCCCCTCCACGTCTTCTAAAAAGAATAGGCAAAGTTAAATTTGCCTATTCTTTCTGTTCGATCTCCTTCTTTAATTTATCTGAATAGCCAAACATCCAAGTAAGAATGAATGCTACAGCAATTGCAATGACGTTTACTAAAATATATTGTAAAATTTGACCATTTAAATAAAGCAGAGTACCAGGAATAACGGTAACTGCCATACCAGTTGCCTTCAGTCCAAGAATAGAAGCAGTAAATCCACCGACAGCACCACCAATAAGTCCCATAATAAAAGGTTTAACATAACGCAAGGTAACTCCGAAAATGGCTGGTTCCGTAATGCCTAAAAATGCGGAGAAGGATGATGGCAAAGCTAACGCTTTTAATTTTGCGGATTTTGTCTTTAATCCGACAGCTAGTGCTGCACCGCCCTGTGCAGCAACCGAACATGTCACGATTGCGTTATACGGGTTATTTTGAAACTCAGCTAGTAGCTGAATCTCCAACATATTGAAAACATGGTGAACACCTGTTATCACAATAAGCTGGTTGAGTCCACCGATAAAAAATCCGCTAATTCCATATGGCCAAGAAAGAACACTTATAGTAACAGATAATATTCCTTGTTCAACCGTATGAAAGATCGGCCCGATGATTAGCAAAGAAACGGTAATCATAACCAAAAGAGTAAGAAATGGGGTGGTAATTAAATCCAAAGATTCCGGCACACGTTTTCTAATGGCTCTTTCAAGTTTTGCTCCTATAATACCAGCAATAAACGCGGGTATAACCGATCCTTGATAACCCACCACTGGGATAAAGCCTAGAAATCGAAGTGCCTCTGCATCACCACCTGCAACGGCGTATGCATTTGGCAAGGAAGGTGAGACAAGCATCAGTCCTAGAATTAATCCAATAATTGGAGTTCCTCCAAAAACTCTAAACGTAGACCAAGCAACAAGAGCTGGTAGAAATACAAATGCCGTGTCTGTTAACACCTCTGTAAATAATAAAAAGTTTTGCGAGATATCTTCAGGTGTCATTCCGAATAAAGATAGAACTTGTTCTTGCATTATCAAGCCGCGAAGACCCATAAATAAACCAGTGGCTACCAAGACCGGGATAATGGGAACAAATACATCTCCAAGGGTCCGAACTGCTCGTTGAAACCTTGACCCACTCTTTTGGGCTTCGTTCTTCTGATCAGAAGCCGATTTCGTATCAAGCCCTAATTTGGATACTTCTTCATAAATCTTATTTACAGTACCCGTACCAAAGATAATCTGGTATTGCCCCGAGTTATAGAAAGCACCCTTTACTTTTGGAATTTCTTCTACATGCTTTTGATTAATTTTTTCCTTATCATTTACCATGATTCGAAGTCTAGTGGCACAATGAGCAACCGACTGAATATTTTCTTTTCCTCCGACAGCCTCAATTACATCTTGAGCAATTTTGGGATTCTCTGACATCTGTTTCACCCCTTCAAATGATGAATCTTCACTTTTATAATAATGATGATAGAAAAATTCCCGATATACCTTAGATTCCCATATTCCAAAGATATATTCCCATTATTTCTATTCTTTTTCATCATTAACATATTAGACTGTAAAATTGACGTAATAACAGTGGTACAGAAGTTTTGCTGGCTATGCATGCTCATAAATAGAGAAAACGGACGTCTCTAAGTACGTCCGTTTTTTTATTTAGTATTATCATCCGCTCCACAATATAAGAAATCTTGATAAATCAATCAAGTTATACTCAACTTCTGCTTGCATAGAACTGACGATGGAGCTCGTGAACTTGCTCCGCCAGTTCAGGAACAGGGCCGTCTACTACCGTATCACGAATAACATCTTGAATTGGTAGATTCCGAACACGCCCTGGACTAACGCCGAGTGCACTTAACCATTGTGCCAACTGTTCAGAAGAACTTGCATAAACGATTCGACCTAAACCAACCCATCCGTGGGCCGCAGCACACATAGGGCAATGTTCGCCGGATGTATATACGGTTGCCTTACTTCTTTCTTCTATTGTCATGTTTTCAGCTGCCCATCTTGCCAACGCAAACTCTGGATGCTGGGTATGGTCACCACCTGCAACGTGATTATGATCTTCGAAAAGCACTTCTCCGCTAGCCGAGACAAGTATGGACCCAAAAGGTTCATCGCCTTTCTCAAGCGCAGTTTGTGCTAGTTCGATACAACGTTTCAAATGCTTTAAATCTACATCACTTATCATAAAAGAACCCTCCTCACCTTATTTATACCTTTATATCTATTAATCCCTAAAAGATGAAAAGCGTCAATAAAAAGGACTGACGAGTATAACTTAGCGCTAGTTCAAAGGTAAAGTAAAAAATATAGAGGGTGTTTTTGCGAATTTGGTGGGAATATTATAAAAAAACACTGACTAATAGAGGGGCGTAGTTTAATGAAAGCAACTGATTTACTTGTTCAATGCTTAGAGAATGAAGGCGTTGAATATATTTTTGGGATTATGGGAAAGGAAACGCTTGATCTTATTAATTCTTTGTCCAATTCAAAAATTCAGTTCGTAAATGTACGCCATGAACAAGGAGCAGCCTTTATGGCAGATGTTTATGGTAGATTATCCAATAGGGTGGGGATTTGTTTAGCAACATTAGGACCTGGAGCAACTAATTTATTGACTGGTATAGCTAGCGCAAACCTAGACCACTCACCGGTTATCGCTATTACAGGACAAACAAGCTTTGAAAATCAACATTCTGAAGCTCATCAATACTTAGATGTAGTTAAAATATTTGAGCCAGCTACAAAGTGGAGCGTTCAAATTAAAGAAGCACAAACAATACCCAAACTCATCCGTAAGGCATTTAGAGTTGCACAAATGGAAAAGCCTGGTGCTATTTTAATGGAGTTACCTGAGAACATAGCATCACAGGTTGTCCCCACGCAACCATTACCCATATTACCTATCCCAAAAGTTGCTCCTACTTTACAAGCTATAGAGGATGCTAAAACAATAATAGACAAGTGCAATAAGCCACTAGTCATTTTCGGAAATGGAGTAATCAGGCAACAAGCTATACGTGAACTTTTAACTTTTATAGAAAAACTACAAGCACCTGTTATCCATAGTTTTATGGCAAAAGGTGTTATACCTAAAGACCATCCCCTCAATTACTTTACTTTTGGTTTCAAAAAGAAGGATGAAGTATTACCTTTGATAGAGCAATCTGATTTATTAATTGTGATTGGTTTTGATGGGATAGAAAGTCCACCTAAGGAATGGAATAGATGGAAGCACCCTATTTTACATATAGATTCTCTTCCAGCAGATATGGAGGAATATTACCCTGTTAAGGCAGAATTGGTTGGTGATTTAGATGAGGTAATAAATGCACTTAATAAATTGGATTTTGTAGCCAAACCATGGGCTCCGACTGGAGGACTAAAGGAAAAAATTAAATCAGCATATCAAATAGATATAGATGTGAAGCAACACCTACCAATTACTATAGAAAGTATCTTACATGTGATTGAAAAAAACGCGACCGACAAGACGATTGTAATTTCAGATGTAGGCGCTCATAAGCTATCTATTGCTCGTACCTATCAACCAAAACAAGCAGGTCGTCTTATCATCTCCAATGGTTTTGCCTCCATGGGTATTGCTATTCCTGGTTCTATTGGCGCTAAATTGGCTTGTCCAGGAGATCCGGTTATTTGTATTACTGGGGATGGTGGAGCGCTAATGAATATATCTGAGATAGAAACTGCCAAGCGACTTAATATTTCACTGGTCATTATTGTTTTAAATGATGCAACATTAAAATTAGAAGAACAAATGATGCAAGAGAAATTCAATAATAGCTTTGGTACGGCCTTTGGAAATCCTGATTTTGTACAGCTTGCTGAAAGCTTTGGAATAAAGGGAGTAAGGCCTAAACAAATAAATGATTTAGAAGTTGCATTAAAAAGTGGTGTAAACGAGTCCAATGAAATTACACTAATTGATGTGCAATTAGGGAACGAATAGGTATATGGAGGAAGATAAGAGAGGCTGGTACAAGAACATATAAGCATTGATACTTTGTCTCAGCCCTCTTCTATCTTCAATCTTATTATTTAACCGTTTTATCAATTAGCTCTATATATTGTGTATCCCCGTATCCTAATGATGGGAAAACATTAAATAATCGTTTTAGCAATTCAGATTTTGGTAAATGTTTATTTTTTGAAATATATTTTACAACGATATTATCTTCTTTCTTCGTTTCTAAAAATAGTTCTATTGCCTGGTACATCACTGGAAGTAGTTCGTTTGTTGGCTTTCGATGATGGACTAGCACTTCTTCGTAAACAGAATAATAGTTACCTAACGTAAGCTCCGTTTGACTTACTTTAAATTCATCTTCTCGAAAGCTATTAAAAAACACTTTTCCTTTATACTGCGACTGTTCAAGATAGGCAAGAACAGTAAGAAGATTCATTTGACAAAACATGTCTTCTCCAAACCATAAAACAATATAGTTATAGTTCTTCTTCAAAAGATGATGTAATGGTTCTATTACCTTATTTCTGTAATTCTCTATAGTCTCTCCATGCCCTGCCGCTCTCGTTTCTATAAACTGCTGATCGAAAATAGGTGCAGTCGTCGGATTTACACACATTGCTTCATTAAAAGGCGCGTAATCAGATTCTCCCATAAGCTTTTTATTTTTAAATTCCTCATACATTATCTGACCGTTTAATATATTTAGAACATCTTTTTCAAACAATTCTTGCTTCCTATTTCTTAATTTTTCAACCTCAGTTTCTCTGGAAATATTCATTCTCCATCCATCCTCTCCCTGACGAATCTTAAGTTTTGCAAACGATTGAATAGGCATTTGATTGAGTTGGAACTCTCTAGGACTAACACCAAAAACAGTTTTAAAAGCTCTACTATAAGCTTCTTGTGATGAATAACCATAATCAAAGGCAATATCGATTATTTTTCGATTGTTCGCCAAATCTTCGGTAGATAAATACAACCTTCTAAGTAATATGTAACGTCTAATGCTTATTCCTGTAGCCTGATGAAATTTAAAAGAACAATAATAAGGAGAATATCCCATATAACTAGCTAAGTCCTCAAGCGAAAATTCCTCTTTTAAATTGGCTTCAATCCAATCAATTACCTGCTGTATATACTCATTCATTTGCCTCACTCCTAAATAAAATTATAGATTATATAATTTTATTTTTTTGATAGTTGTTGCGCTTGGATAAAACTTTCTTCTAATAGCGAGTATTAATAGCACGGTTATGCTACAGGTTTTAAGCTTTACTATCTATGGGCAAAATAAGGATATTCTATCTTGTATACCATTTATAATTGCTTCTGGGATTTCTCTTATCTTAATATCATTACCGAGAAAAAGAAGCCAATTGGTTGTTTCGCTTACTTCTTCTGGATCTTGAACATTTATAAAAGACTTTAGAATGGCAGTCGTTTGGTATGGGTTCGTATAGGAAATTGAAAATTTCAAAGGATGGTATTTTTTAAACTGGGCGATCCCCTTTGGACCAAGCTCAAGGATCAGGTTTATTACCTCTTCCTCTTTGCTTATTTTGTCCATTATTTTACTTTTGCTTATTTCTCTTTTTGGTGAATAAGGCTTGACATCCGTGAGTTTAGAGACCGGAAATATCCCTCTCTTTTCCTCTTTTAAGTCAAAACCTTCAATCAGCCATGCTCCTTTTTCATGATAAAGATGCAAGAGATAAATTGGATAAGACTTCGTTTCCTTCTCGCCTTTAATTGTAATCAATAAATAGCGCTCCATAAGAATGATTTGGATTAGCTTCTCTAACACAGGGTCGGGGAGGTCTGACAAGTCAAGTAAATCAGGATTATATGGGTTTGTTCCTTCAAAAAGTAAAAGTTGATTTAATAGCACAAGATCATCTTGCTGGTTTTCAGAAATGAGGCCTAATAATTTCTCAGCTAAAGACTGACGACTTCTTAAATAAGGAAGTTGTTGATTTCTTGTAGCCATAAATGCGATAAAAAGAGCTTTAATTTCATTATCAGTAAATCGTACAGCGGGCAGGACAGAGTTATTCATGACAAAATAACCTCCATCCCTTCCGACTTCGGCTACTAGAGGCATCCCCATCGCTTCAATTTCTCTAATATCTCTAATAGCTGTCGAACGTGAGATGTTAAATTCCCGCATAATTTCTGAGATTGTAAACTGAGCACGGTTATTAATAAACCGCATGATTGTATTAATTCGTTCAACTTTTTTCATGGAGCCCACCTAAACAGTATCATTTTTTGACACTATTTAAGTATATCATAAACGTAGCAAGGAACAAATAAACCAATTAATCGAAAGGATGAATTTGAAAATGGCAGATTATCTTTTAGAAGAAAAAGACGGGTTTAATGTTTTAGGAATTGGTACGGAGCTTAAGAGCGATTACATGGACTTTGCAGGTATAAACAAGGAAAAAGCTGACTTTTGGCATGCAGTCCATGAGGATGGAACAATTGATAAGTTAAGAGAAATTGCAGCAAATGACTACCTTTTCGTTGTAAATGAAGCAGTGAATAACAAGATGATGCATTATGTTGGTGTCATGACAAAAGAGTCTCTACCTGAAGCATCTAGAATGATCCAATTTCCGAAAGGCGAGTACATCGTTGTAAAAGGAAAAGCAGAATCAGAAGAAGAGTTGAGTAACAAGCTTACTGGTATTGCCTTTGGTCAAGTGTTACAAGAAGCAAATAATGTCGCTTATGTTGGCGGACCAAATACAGCTGTCTTAATGGGGAACAAAGATGATTTAAAATATGGAGAAATGTGGATTCCTGTTATAAGAAAATAAGGAGGGATTGTATGTATACCGTCAATTTTAAAGGTGTTTCTACTAGCGGTTTGGACACATCACCTGTAGCTGAAGCGCTCGCGGGTTTACGTGCAAATGAAGCCCGTTACTTTATGAATAAATATAAACATGAATTTACAGTAGCACCGGCTAGTGAAAACCAAGAAACACTTGATTATGTGAATAAAATTTTAAAGGAAGAACGAGATATTACATTTGCAGCAAGGCCTTTAGAAACATCACATTTTCAAGTGGAAAATATTAAATTTGCTTATGTCTTTTATGAGGATGGTCTTTCCGTCAACGTCATGTATACCGTTGATAACCCTAAAAAGCGCGCAGTTGGTTTCAAACTATCAGACGGGATGGAGATACCGAAAGAATTAGAGGAGAAATTCAAATTTGCAAAGCAGAAATCGAAATTGGCTGGAACCATTCGGGGCTCGTTTTTTATAATAAAAGGAGAATATTAATAATGACAAAAGCCAAACTATCTTGATATTCAAGCATTAGTTTGGCTTTTAACATTGTGTGCTATTACTAAAAAAACTAGCGGCACCTATTTACCGCTAGCCTTTTCGAAATTTTATTTCACTAGTTTATGTTCTTCTATAAAGTCTTTTAATATATCGACTAGGTTTGGATTCGTAATTTCATCTAGATCATAGTGTACACGTGTGCTCGGTTTATTAATTGAAATAACACGAGTTAAATCCATCGGTGTACCAATGATTACTGCATCACAATCCGCATTATTAATTGTTTCTTCAAGGTCCTTCAATTGCTGCTCACCATACCCCATTGCTGGAAGGACATTTCCGATATGTTGATATTTATTAAATGTGTCATTAATTGTGCCAACCGCAAATGGACGTGGATCGATGATTTCCTTTACACCGAGGCGTTCAGCTGCAACTATACCTGCACCAAGCTTCATTTCCCCATGTGTTAATGTCGGACCATCTTCTACGACTAATACACGTTTCCCAACAATTCTTTCCGGATGTTCAACGGTAATTTTTGACTCCGCCTTAATAATCATACTTTCTGGAATAGCTGATTTTATATTATTCTCTACAATTTCAACAGCTTCTTCTGATGCACTATCCACTTTATTAATAATGGCTACATCAGTTGTTCTTAAACATACTTCGCCTGGGTAGTATTTCAGCTCATGACCTGGACGATGTGGGTCCAACACAGTGATAGCTAAATCAGGCTTGTAGAAGGAGAAGTCATTATTGCCTCCGTCCCATAAAATAACGTCACAGCCATCAGGGTCCTTTTCCGCCTCAGCCAAAATATCAGCATAATCTACACCTGCATAGATAATATTTCCACGTGCCACATGTGGCTCATATTCTTCCATTTCTTCAATCGTACAGTTATGTTGCTTTAAATCCTCCACCGTAGCAAAGCGCTGAACACGCTGGGCATTTAAATCACCATATGGCATTGGATGTCTTACTGCAACTACTTTTAAATCATGTTCAAGTAGTGTTTCAATAACTTTTCTTGACGTTTGGCTTTTACCAGTTCCAGTTCGTACTGCACATACAGAAATGACAGGCTTATTACTTTTTAGCATCGTACTATTTGGCCCAAGTAATTTGAAGTTAGCTCCCGCTGCATTTACGATGGCACTAACCCCCATTACAGCTTCATAACTAACATCACTATACGCAAATACACATTCGTCCACTTGTAATTCCTTGATTAATTCTGGTAACTGATCTTGTGAATAAATAGGAATACCATTTGGGTATAGTGCACCTGCCAATTCACTTGGATATTTACGTCCATCAATATCTGGTATTTGTGCTGCTGTAAAAGCAACGACATTATATTCTTCTTTATTACGGTAATATGTATTAAAGTTGTGGAAGTCTCTTCCTGCCGCACCTATAATAATAATATTTTTTCTCTTCATAGCTCTCTCCTGTATATAGCAATCTATTATTATAATTATAACTAGTTTTGTATATTAATACAACAACATTTGTATAATTGCTTTTATTCCTCCTATTTTCTCAAGCACATTTATTCATTTTTTATTATTTTTAATTTCAATAAAAAGAAATGCCTAGCAAAGCAAGGTAAAACTTGGATTTAGAAAACATCCTCGATAATAGATATTTTCTTGTATAATGTATGTTTGGTTCTTTTTTGTGAATTTTGGACAAAATAACCTTTGCAATCATCGTAGAAATTCATCAGGAGGTTACATATGAGATATGTTATTTCAATTTTAGGTATTCTTGTCGTAATATTTTTAGCTTGGTTGGTAAGCTCCAATCGAAAAGAGATAAAGTTCAAACCCATTATCACCATGCTTATCATTCAAGTTTTATTGTCCTTGTTTTTGCTAAATACAGAATATGGTCTCATCATCATTAAGGGAGTAGCTAAAGTTTTTAGTGTTCTACTCGAATATGCAAATGAAGGGGTTTCCTTTGTATTTGGTGGTATGGCGAATGCGGGTGAGGCTCCATTCTTTTTAACTGTATTGCTGCCAATTATTTTTATTTCTGTGTTAATTGGTATCCTGCAACACCTAAAAATACTTCCGTTCTTCATGAAGGGAGTTGGATGGGTATTAAGTAAAGTAAATGGCATGGGAAAATTGGAATCATATAATGCCGTTGCATCGTTGATGGTAGGACAATCAGAGGTGTTTATCACCTTAAAAAAACAACTCCACCTAATTTCAAAACAGCGTATGTATACTTTATGTGCTTCAGCAATGTCGACTGTATCACTGTCCATTGTAGGGGCTTATATGACGATGATTGAACCGAAATATGTTGTTACAGCTCTAGTGTTAAATTTATTTGGTGGTTTTATCATCGCATCTATTATTAATCCCTATGAGGTTGAGCCAAATGAAGATATATTAAAAATCCAAGAGACAGAAAAACAATCCTTTTTTGAAATGATTGGGGAATATATACTTGACGGGTTTAAGGTTGCGGTTATTGTAGGAGCCATGCTAATCGGATTTATTGCTTTAATGACAGCAATAAATGAAGTATTTGATCTATTGTTCAATATTTCCTTCCAAAATATTTTAGGCTATCTCTTTGCACCAATCGCCTTTATTATGGGGATTCCTTTATCAGAGTCCGTTAGTGCCGGGGGAATTATGGCGGTTAAACTGGTAACTAATGAATTTGTTGCAATGTTGGATTTATCAGGAGGAGATCATCAATTTAGTGAACGCACTATGGGAATTCTTTCTGTGTTTCTTGTTTCTTTCGCTAACTTCTCTTCTATTGGTATTATTACCGGTGCAGTCAAAGGGCTAAATGAAAAACAAGGAAATATCGTCGCAAGTTTTGGTTTGAAACTTTTATATGGAGCCACACTTGTGAGCATATTATCAGGCATTATCGTTAGTCTCATCTTATAAAATGGAATGAACAGCGATTGTATATTGTACTTCGTAAAAAAGGTAGTGGGAGCCCCCATTACCTTTTTTATATTTTATTGAGTACAAAATTCATTTGATTTTATAAAACTCCATTTACAAAGTAAGTGATTGTTACTATTTCATCATCTGTGAGCTCCCTATTTACGTGTGCTTCGTAGCTCTCCATTATTTTTTGTTTATCATTACCATGACTAGCTGTATACTTCGCAATGGTTCTAAGCTTAGCAACTTCTAATTTAAATTCCTCTTTTGAAAGGGGCCTTTGATGCGAAGGTATGTATGTATCTGCATCATATAATTCTAATTCGTCTAAAAGTCGGATTGTTTCCTTGATTGTATAGTGTTCTTTTCTGGAATACATATTTGGGTAAATACAGTCAGCAAGAAAGAGTATCTTATCTTCTTTGATATAGATAATGACAGAATCTGCTGCATGATCTCCTCCAACATGTTGCACGATACAGGTTACTCCACCAAGATCAATTTCCACTCGCTTTTCAAAAGTTACATCCGGTAAGACAATGGTAATATTTCGATGATTTTCATATTCATTTTTTATTGCTTTAGCACAAAATTCAATTTCAATTCCTTCTTTTACTCGTTCATCTATTGCTTCGTTTGACCATGAATACGGAATAAGTTTCTCCATTTCCTTTTTTGTTTTAGTTGAGGAAATTGAAACGGTATTTGGTAATGCGGAAAGGCCAAAAATATGGTCCCAATGCCAATGCGTCAAAACAACCATATCAGGATATTGGGACTCACCTGTTAAAGTCTCTCTCATGAAATAATTTGCATGGTCTTCTGAGTTACCTGCATCAATCATTAAAGTTTTATTATTTCCTACTACCATTCCTAGAATTGGCCTGTCGGTTACAGCTATTGGCGTGATATACCAAAAATGCTTACCTATTTTATTAATTGAATGCATAAAAAGCTAGCTCCTTTCTACGATGATTATATTTTAAGTCGAATAGTGGTTATTTAGTCATAAAGAAATCCTTTAACAATGACTCCCATTTCACCAAGGTACTAATAAACAAAAAAACAGCAATGATACTTACCTATCAATGCTGTTTTTTTACTATTTCATTTTATTGTGAATGATATAGGCATTTCTATATCAAATTTCCATTGGCTCTCCCTTATAATCAACAAATACATACTGATGGGTTACTTTTCTCTTCCGCTCCGTTAACTCTATTATACTTTTTGCTGTGTCGATAGGATTAAAAGGAGCATTTTTACCACCCATATCTGTTTTCATCCAGCCAGGATGAATCGATAATACTTGAATATCTTGATCATCCAAGTATCGATGAAGTTTTTCTGAAAACATATTTAAAGCTGCCTTTGAAATACCATATGGATAATCTCCACTATACGCATTAGTTAAACTGCCTGCTTCCGATGAAATATTAAGTATTGACTGATTCTCTCCCTCTCTTAATAAAGGAAGAAAATGCTTAACGACTCGAATTGGTCCTAAAATATTAATATCGAGGGCAAGTTTAAAAGCTTCAACATCGAGCTCTTCTATCGATTTATCTCTTTCATTTAAAATGGCTGCATTATTGATTAAAACATCAATACTTTTCGTTTTTTCCTTTACTTGTGCCAAGGCTGATAAGACTGATTCCTCGCTTTGGACATCAATTTCAATAATTTCCAAATTACCGTTATGATTTTCCTTTAACTCGAGTAATTCCTCTATCTTTGCATCCTCTATCCCTCTAACCCCAGCAAAGACTGTTCCACCATTTTGTAAGCTTATTTTTGTTAAAGCAAGACCAAGACCACGATTAGCTCCTGTTATAAAAAACTTCAATTACCTTCTCCTCCTCCATTATCGTTTTCTAACAATTCAAGAATCACTTTTAAATCGCCAAAAGTATCCATATATGCATATCTTCCGCCTGTATATTCTCCTTTTTGTATTAGCGGCATATTTCTAGATTCCAATTTTGCAACTGTACCTTTCATATCTTTTACAACGAAGGCGATATGATGAACTCCTTCGCCGTGGGTATCTAAATACTCTCTCCACGTACTAGGATTTTCATCAGGTTCAATCAATTCAATCTGTATTTTCCCCATATCGAAGAATGCTAATTTAGCACGGGCTTCGGTTGGGGACCCATTATATTTTGTTTGTGCTTTATCAAGTGTATCTGTTAGATTTGCAGGTGGCTTTTCAACTCCAAAGAAATCTGCAAATGCTTGAGAAGTATGTTCAATATTTTTCACGATAATTCCTACTTGTGTCACAACATTTGTTCCTAATACTCCTTTACTCATCATATAGCCTCCTAATTGAAATTATGAAAATCGCAATCTATTCAAACAAAAATCGTAAAAGAATAGATTTTAATAACTTTTTATGAATGATGAATCTATGTAATGATAATTTTAAGCGCTTACATTACTGTTGCTTGAAACCAATATAATCATATTGATTTATGGTGTCAATCAATATGATTATATTAACTTATGATAAATACACTTAAAAACGTAAGATACTATGACGAAACTATTTTAGCTAGACTTCACCCAAACATGATTAGAGCAACTATACCGCTTCGGAAATAATCAATTCTTATTGTAGCTAGTTCCCTCTTGAATCTAAAACATGACAGAGTTGGATTGTAACAATTTTATTCATAGGATTAAGTTAACTATTATAAAATACACAACCATAAGATTAGTTTTTTGTCTCATTTTTCTGAATCAATACTGGTTGCAAAATTTTCGAACAAAAGAGTTGAAGCCGAAACAATATATATTTCGGCTCCGTTTATTTAAATAAAGCTTCGATTTCCTCTGATTTCATCGGTTTATAATACCGGAAGCCTTGCACTAATTCACAGCCCTGCTCTTTAAGAAAGTCTGCTTGAGCATCTGTCTCCACACCTTCAGCCAATACTTCCAAATCAAGACTTTTAGCCAATGCAATTACAGCTTTTGTTACAGCTTTATTTTTATCATTTAATTCGCTAAGAAACATTCTATCCACTTTTAATTTATTAATTGGTAGTCGACTTAAGTATCCTAGTGAACTGTATCCGGTGCCAAAGTCGTCGATGCTTACCTTCACACCTATTTTTTGTAAATCCCTTAATAGTTTTTTTGTATATGTAACATCCGAAGCTATACTCTCCGTAATTTCTAATTCTAAATACTGTGGATCTAGTTGGGTTTCTAACAAAATAGATTTAAGTTTTGTTAGAAAGTTATGAGACATAAATTGGCGGATGGAAATATTAACTGCTATTGTCAGTGGAGGATAACCAGCCTTTTGCCATTCTTTATTTTGGCGACAAGCAGTTCGCAATACCCACTCCCCAATTGGAATAATTAAACCTGTTTCTTCAGCAATTGGAATGAAATCGAATGGCGCAACAAGTCCTAATTCAGGATGTTGCCAACGGATTAACGCCTCTACACCAACAATCTTATTTTGTATAATATCGATTTGTGGTTGATAATGTAGGAACAATTGACCTTCCTCAACCGCCTTGCTCAAGGAAGTTTCCAAGTATAGTTTCTTCTCCATATGATGAATCAGTTCCTGGTTAAAAAGTTGAAAATTATTCTTCCCGTTTGCTTTAGCATGGTACATGGCAGCATCTGCATGTTTGATTAATAAGTCAGAGGTTGTACCATCCAGAGGATAAATACTCACACCTATACTCGTACTAATATACACCTGCATATTATTTACCATAAAGCTCTGTTCAAGTTTCTTTAGGATTCGTGTTGCGTATTCAGCTACTTCCTTTTCACCGATCCCTGGTAGAATAAGAGCAAATTCATCGCCACCGAAGCGTGAGGTAATATCCATTAAGCGAACTGAAAGAACGAGGCGTTCTCCAAAGGCTTTCAGCAATTTATCACCGACACTATGCCCCAATGTATCATTAATTTCCTTGAAACCATCTAAATCAAGAAACATCACCACAAATTGTTCATTATGCTCCCTAGCATATTTTATATTATTCTCTAATTCTTCCATGAAGTGTGTCCGGTTTGGTAAATCTGTCAGAAGATCATGATAAGCCATATATTTAATTTTTTCTTCAGCCTTTAACCGCTCGCTAATATCGATGGCTGTACCTACAACTTCCTTCACTTTATTGTCGATTACAATAGGTGAAAGATGAATAAGAAGATCTGTACCCCACCCATGGAATTCAAAATGGACATGTTTACCTAAGTAAGCTTCCTGAACGTGTTTTTCTAATTTCTCTACTGTTTCTTCTGGAAAAACTTCTCTAATATCCTTATCCTGTATACTCTGCGTTGTAATATTCAGACGTTCCGCTATCATTCCCTCAGCGAGAATAAATCTGAAATCTCCATTCTTTTCCTGACGTATCTTAAATATCAAATTAGCTAAATGCTTAATGGTACTTTGAAAGTCATTTTCTAACGCCTTTTGCAAATCACTTTCCATCTGCATTCTAGCAGTAATGTCAGTACGAATAGACACATACCGATAGGGCTTACCATTCGAATCTAAAAAAGGAACAATAGTTGTACTAACCCAATAGGTAGAACCATCCTTTGCTCTATTCTTTATTTCACCTTTCCAAACTTGACCCTTACCAATTGTACGCCACATTTCTTTAAAAAAAGAGCGTGGATGATAGCCGGAGTTCAGCATGCGATGAGTGTTCCCAATTAATTCATCTCTACTGTATTTGGAAAGCTCAACAAATTTGTCATTCGCATAGGTTATCACACCTTGTACGTTTGTGATTGCTACTATCGCTGACTCATCCAAAGCTTTACGTATATCTAGTAGTTCTTCTATGATATACTCTTGATTTGTTGGTACCTCCATAAAATTATCCCGCTCTATATTTACCTGATGTTTTTGCACCAACTTTTCCCCCATATAACAAGTCAATGAAAATGATGATTCTTGTTCTAGTTTTTTCTATAATCTATCTACATTATAATCCATTTGACCTATTTTTTCGAAATGAATTCAGGTTTATAGGTCTAAACTCACAAGAAAATTGTCATCCCATCCATAAGTACTGTTATCTACTATATCGTCCTAACCCCACAGATTGTTTACCCCTTCTACCATTTAATAAAAATTTATATGTTTTATATCCTTTTTATGTTAGTAAACCTTAGAGTAGATACACTCAAAGCCTACATAATTAAATAGAACTGCCATACATCATAGACAGTTCAAATTTGTTTGTGCAATTCTTTCTTTAGGTTGTACAGGAACAAGCAAATCCACCTTCTGCTGTTTTGAATCGCGAGTATTTTCATTTTACCGAGAGTTTTTGATGCCGAATCGTGAGTATATTCGGTTTATCGCGAGATTCTGATCCCGAATCGCGAGAATGTTCGGTTATCGCGAGATTCTGATTCCGAGTCGCGAGTATATTCGATTTACCGCGAGATTCTGATTCCGAATCGCGAGAATAATCGGTTTATCGCGAGATTCCGATCCAGAATCGCGAGTATATTCGGTTTACCGCAAGATTCCGATCCAGAATCGCGAGTATATTCGGTTTATCGCGAGATTCCAATCTAGAATCGCGAGTATATTCGATTTACCGCGAGATTCTGATTCCGAATCGCGAGTATGTTTTCTTGCGCGAGTTTTGTCACTCTAAAATAACATATATGAATTTTGGAATAGCCCGAATGGCAGCTACCCCTTTTTACATACTTTATACAACGTTACCTCATTACTTGTAGATGGTTTACTTTAGCATTTAACCCTCAGTATTTCTACACCAATAACCCAATCACCTTTATCTGCGTATACTAACCACATAATATTAAAGAAGGTTTTTATTTATGATGGATAGTGATCTTAAAGCATTAATTGGAATGTGGGACCAAGCCCTAGGTACGCTTCTTTCAGCTATATCCAGCACCCCTTCTTCAAAGTTAAATGAAACGATGCAAAACAATTTATCATTATTAGGGAATGTCATGCAGGCGACAGGAAATGCATTGGTTGCGGATAGTGAAAAGGAGATTACTTTAGGAAAGCTTGGAAACCAAATACAAGCAATTGGAAATTCTACATGCATTGCAGGAATAGTCATTAATTTTAACGATGAAGCAAAATCAGAGTTAAATATAAAAGGGAATTTACTCCAAGCTCTTGGAAGTGGTATGGCTTTACCCGATTTATTAAATAGCAAAAATCGGACGATGGATGACTTATTAAATATTTATGCATCCCTTCTTCAAATGATTGGTAACTCTCTACAAGCGATTGGAGGGAAAATCGATCTATCTGGAGGTAATGGACAAATAATTAATTTTGTCGGCAGCTGGATTCAGACGGTTGGTGCTTTTATTCAAGCACTAGTACAAAGCAAAAACTAAATATAAAACTGATAATAATTATGGTACTATTCTTAAGAGTTATATAAGAGGCAGAAAAAGAGACGCTAGGATATTAGCCTAGTGTCTTTATAGATCTTGTCAACCAACATTAGAAACGAAATCTAGTCAAAAAACATTACCAGTATTAATAATACTCACTTTTACATCTGGCTTCATTTCAACTTTTTTATATTCGTCTTTCCAATTGATGGTCTTCCATACTTCATATAGTTATTAGAGTTGAATGAAGAAGGTGAACTACTAAATTCAACTGTAAACATTAAAAATGGTTAGTTAATAATTTCACCTGTATTTTTAGAAGACTTTTCGCGCCATTCTTGCCGTTCAGTTTTTGTAAGTTTATTCCATACTGTTTCTTCACCAATTATTCTTAAAGGTTTTTCCGAGCGATAAGAACGTGTTAAGTTTCCAGGGAATTTTTTGTCTGTAACATTTGGATCGTCTTCAAACTCACCTGTTGGTTCTACTATATAAACACGTTCCCTTCCTTCTCCCTTTGCTAATGCTGCTGCTAGTCCTGCGCCATTGACATTAGCTGTGAAATAAATATGGTTCATTTTAAGCCCATCTTTGTAATTTGAATTTCCACCTGCTGTTAGTAAATCACCAACACTCAAATCAGCCCTTGTCCCATGATAAAACGGTCCAGCATCAGAAGGTACACCCTTAGATGAATTGGACAATTCGTAATTTCTTTTTGCATTCTCGGAATCATCTATCTCCTCATAACATTGGGCAATGGTTTTATATAACGTTGAGTATGCACTCCTAACATTATCATCATCAACTTTTAGAGCACTCTGTAATGATGTTTCCATCCATTTTAATTTATCTTTTACACTCTTTTGTAGACGAGCTAAATGATAAGCGGCAATAAATCTTTCATAATCATCTGTTGCATCGCACCATGCTTTATTAAACATTAAAATCGCACCTTCAATATCTCCACTATCCTCTAATCCCATTCCACTCATACACAGTTTAATCACGGCGTTATTTGGATCAAATTTAATATTCATCTAATCATACCTCCAAAATAGATTATTATTAATATACTCAGATGGAAATATCTATATGGAAAATTAGGAATAAAAATAAACTTAGCAAACAACTAAGTTTATTCAGATTGATAATCATTCCACCAAATATTGAAGCTCCTAATTTAATGACTTTTTCCTACTTTATTATTTCTTTGTTGCTTTTATCCCTACAGCATTAAACACATCATTTAAACTAACAGTTCTAGCAAATTTTAGATTACTATTTGGGCAAAATCCTTCTTAATTATTATATTTATCAGTTAGATATCGTCACAATCTATATATGTATCGTATTTAGCATTATCCTTATTTGGATAAGCAAAATATAAATAACCATTATCGTTTAACAAGTTTTTATCAATGACTTCATTTAACTTCTCAAAAAATTCATCTAAGTTATAGCTAATTTAATTCAGTCTCAGATTTAAAGAGGTTTATATTCATTTTAGCCCTATAACATATTTCAACTTTTTTGCCTCTATTTGTGGTACGGTTCAGCATTTCGGATATGGTAAATCAGATAGTACCACCTTATTGATTATAGAAACCCCAAACTCTCAATCAGCAAGTAAATTCCAGTAAAAAGTAAGATTATATATGTAAATATTCGAAAAACCCTTTGATTAATCCTTTTAAATAATAGTTGTCCCACATACAATCCTACAAATACCAAAGGTAAAGCCCATAAACTCGATACCCATATTGTCTTATTTGTCCCAGCAAAAGTCACTTGGATGATTAAACTAACAAAGTATATAAATAAATAAAAGGCTAATGTAGTACCTCTTAATTTTTCTTTTTGAGTATCAGTTCCTGAAAAATATAATAATAATGGTGGCCCGGGCATACCTATACTTGTTGTGAATGAACCTGATAGTCCACCTACAAGTAAATCTCGCTTCTCATTTTGGTTGATTCGAAATTTCAGAATAAGCATGATTGTTAACACCAAGATAATAAGGCTCACTCCCATTTTTAATCTATTTATATCAATCAACATGAAGAGCATAATACCAATAGGTAGACCCGTAACACTACCTACGACAAACCTTCTAAGAATAGCAAAATCAATATCTCTTCTAATTTTCATTATTAATGCACTTGATATAATCAATGACAATATTAAATTTATTTGAATAGCCTCTATTGGTTCAAATATTAAAAGCAGAAATGGAGTAGCCAAAATTGAAAATCCGAATCCTGTACTCGTTTGAAGTACAGAAGCAACCAAAACGATTATAAAAAATGCTATTATCTCCATACAACACCCACTTTGTCTATAACAAAAGGTAAAAATACCGTTGATAAACAGTATCTCTTCACCTACAATTTTAACATTTCACTAATTGTAAAACTATCCAAAACTAATTCTACTCTTTGTTTTACCACTATTTGTGATACGGTTCACTATTTTTAGTGATAAGATTAATATTACCACCACTTAGCAATCATCACTTCCGTAAAAACTTCCAAGTAAGTGAGGCGTCAATAAAACAACTGTAACCACAAAGTTATTTCTTCAGATTATTATTATCAATAAATTTATCAAAATCATCGTATGAACTCTGCTCAATTCGGTTTTGATTAAATTTCTCATATTCTTGATTCGCAATCTTATCTGCAACGACTTTTGATACCTTCCCTGCATTTTCGAGAATATCACGCTCATTAAATTGCAGAAATGCATTTAATTTATCAATCCAATCCTTCATATACATTGGTCGTTGACGCTCTGCTTGGTCCTCAGCATAGTCTAAATACATTGTAACAATTCGATTTAGCGACTTTAACTCCTTTTCAGATAAGTAATTTTTAGCAACAGTCACATCTCGCTTACGTACTTTATCACCTTTCCAAGAAGTAAGTCCCATGTTTTCTTTTTCTGCATCCGCTCTCTTTGAAATAAGTTCAGCAGCCGTCATACCATGGATTGCAAAATGTAATTTATTTTGAACTGTTTTAAAAAATATCTGTGTTACTTCTGCATTAGAATCATAATCTACAGAGGTAGCATATATATCAGTAATTTTTTGATAGAATCTTTTCTCTGAGGCACGAATATCTCTAATTCGTTCCAATAACTCATCAAAGTAATCTTCTCCAAAATTACGCCTGTCTTTCAAACGATCATCATCCATTGTAAAACCTTTGACTAGATATTCATTTAAGCGTTCTGTTGCCCACTGACGGAACTGTGTACCTCGGTGGGAACGAACACGGTAGCCGATTGCGAGAATCATTTCAAGATTATAGTGCTTTGCCTTTCTTTTTACCTCCCTTGAACCTTCATTTTGAACTTGTAAGTAATACTTACAAGTTGACTCTTCCTCCAATTCTCCTTCTTCGTAGATGTTCTTTACATGAAGAGTAATGTTCTGCGGTGTGGTCTGGTAAAGTTCAGCAATTGCTTTTTGCGTCATCCAAACTGTTTCATTTTCCAGTCTAACATCGATTTTTGTGTTTCCGTCCTCAGTTTGATAGATCAAGATATCTGTTTTATTGTCCATTCCATTCACTCCTTTATTATAAAATTTATTAGATACTTATTGCGTTTCTTCTATCTAATATTATAACATCTATACATAAGAAACTTAACAAAACAGGAACGTATATTCCCTGTGACTTAGGACAAAAAGAAACCCCCTTAGATTCTTCATGGAAAATCTAAAGGAGTTTGCAATTTACTATTTGAGTTTTTCTAGTACAGTTTTACTAAGATCAATCTCAACTCTTTGCTTTACCACTATTTGTGATACGGTTCACCGTAGTAATTTAAGAGGCAAAAAACAAGATGTTGGGATATATCCCCAACGTCTTGTTTTTATTAATAATTAGTATTTAGTATTTATATTAACTATCCGATCAAAAAATTAAATATAAAAGATTACATTATTCATTGATACCATTTAGCTTGTTCTCGATACATTGAAGCGTATTCTCCATTATAAGACATCAATTCTTCATGTGTACCTACTTCAACAAGTTGATGTTTTGAGAACATGAATATCCGATCAGCAAGTTTACAGGATGCTAACCGGTGTGACACCATCACGGTAATTCTTCCATATGCGAAATCCGCAAATCGACGAAACACCTTTGCTTCTTGTATAGGATCCAATGAAGCTGTTGGTTCATCCAGAACCATTACTTGAGGTGTTCGCATAAAGCCTCGAGAAGTGGCGATCCGCTGCCATTCTCCACCTGAGAGATCGGTTGAATTTGGAAATTCCCTCCCAAGCCGTGTATCCAGTTGATTTGGTAAGTCGTTCACAAATTCTGTAGCACCCCCCATATACATCGCGTTTAGTATTGTGGATTCCTCTGGATTGGAATGAATATCACCAAACGCAACATTATCCCTTACTGAAAATTGATAGCGCATGAAATCTTGCGGTACCATGGAAATCTGGGATCGAATTGAGGACAAATCCAATGCCTGCAAATCTAAATTATCATAAGTCACTTTCCCTTTATTCGGTTCATATAATCCAAGTAATAACTTTATAAATGTAGATTTACCTGCTCCATTTTGTCCAACAATCGCAATTCTTTCTTCTGGGAGAATATGGCATGAAATATCTTGGAGAGCTGGTTTGTCGGCACCAGGATAAGTGAAGCTAACCCCTTCAACACGAATTCCGCGAGTTAATTGTGAAGGTAAAAGTTCAGTATTCATCCTTTTTTCTTCATTTGGATCGTCTATAAATTCGAATAAATCACTTACATAATAAGCACCTTCTACAGCAAACGAGAAATTTATTAAGGACATTCGAATTGTATCTTGGAATGTTCGAAGTGAAATTAAAGTAGCCGCAAGTCCACTAACCTCCAAGTTGCCAGTATATGCTGCACCAATCGCAATTACAATAGACAATGTGTAAGCAAACACTTCGGTTGTAGCTGTGCTGAACAAGACTTCATTTTTAATATTTTTTCGTTCAAACGCCCATCGTTCTTCACGTAATTGATCCCTTAATGTACGCCATTTATTCAATATATAATCCCCTAAATCAAATGCTCTCAGTTCTTTCGCTTCCGCTCGACCTATTAAAATTTGAGAAAGGTAATCAAGCATACGTTGTCTAGGAGATTGAAATCTTTGGAGCTGCCAAAATTGCTTCCCTCGAATAATACGAAGTATCGTGATGGGAACAGCTGCGATTACTAAGCTTGCCGCTAACCATAAACTAAAATGAATAATGACACTTGCCATTGCAATAGCCGTTAATAGTGATTGGACTGACGTCACGGCTCTTCTCAAAAAATTCATAAACCGACCAGACTCAATAACCGAACGAGCTCTTTGAAATTGGTCAAAAAAGGTAGATTCTTCAAATCTCTCTAATTTAA
Organism: Paenibacillus bovis; assembly: GCA_007679095.1. GTDB lineage: Bacteria > Bacillota > Bacilli > Bacillales > Bacillaceae_C > Lederbergia > Lederbergia graminis. Next base: position 10,811 of record VEFU01000010.1, on the reverse strand, counting down.
TATATTGCATTTTTTCAAAAACCCGCAAATCTAAGGTAGCTATTAGATTTCGCTGGATATGATTAAAAAATATATTAATCACCATATTCAATATAATTTGGGCAACATGAACCCCAGCAAACAGGGAAGTGATTGATATAAACGAAAGGAGTGTATCTTCTCCATTAATATATTTTCCGCCAATATCAAAGAGATTAGCTAGTAAGAGAATCCCAATGGCTGGAAGAAATGCTTGAAAAATAACAAAGAACCAATAAAAAATAAAAGATACCGGTTTATCCTTTAAAAGCATCATGATTAAACGCACATAAGTTCCGATTGCAGTTTGTTTATTTTCCTTGTTAAAGAAACGTGTCATGTTTGCATCTTCTCCTTATACCAAGCAGCCTGAGATGAATACATATCAGAATATAAACCATTGTTCTCTAAAAGAGATTGATGGGTACCCATTTCAACTAACCTTCCTTCATCCAGTAAAATAACACGATCACATGTGTGAACAGAACCTAACCGATGTGTTACTAGGATAGCTGTTTGACCACGTAATAATTGCCCGATTTCAGAGTATAATTTTGCCTCAGCCAGTGGATCTAACGCCGAGGTTGGTTCATCAAAAATAAGTATTTGCGATTGTCTCATTAACCCACGGCTGATAGCAATCTTCTGCCATTCTCCTCCAGATGGTTCGTGACTATTTGGTACTAATCTACCAAACGGAGTTTCATAAGTTGCTTCCAATCGCTGAATAAAGTCATCTGCTCCTCCAGCTGCTGCAGCCTCTTGAATTGCATGGATATCATCAATTCGTTCAAGTTCTCCAAAACCAATATTTTCTTTAGCTGTTAAAGAGTATTTTCCAAAATCCTGAAACACAACTGACATAGCTTTACGGAGACTGCTAGCTTCTATATCTTTAATATTGACACCGTCAATAAAAATCTGCCCTGAATCCGGCTCATACAATCCAAGTAATAACTTCATTAACGTACTTTTACCGGAACCATTTGCTCCTACTAAAGCAATTCGTTCCCCAGGTCGAATTTGGAATGATACATTATGTATTGCGGGCTTATCTTCTCCTGGATAAGAAAAAGTTACTTCTTCTAATCGAATACCATCTATAATTGGTTCTGGGAATGTTAGTCTTCCTTTAGTTTTCCAATCTTGAGGATGATGTAACATCTCCTGAACTTCTTCTAAATATGCATTTCCCTCTCCTAAATTTCGTGAATTCCAACTGATACTATCGACTGCTTCCAGTAAAGATAAGATTGCAACCACCCCAGAAGTAAGTAAGGAGGCATCACTTCCTGTTTGCTGAACTTGCCATACTAGAATAATGATTCCTCCAAACAACAGTAACCCTTGAGATAGACGAAGCAAAAGCACAGGTGGTAGCATAGATACATCGAATTTGAGTCGCGCCGTATGAACATTTTTAAACCAACCTCTCCACCTAGAAGTTAAATGAGTACCAAGACCGAAAACTTTTAATTCCATTGCATGATTTCGTTCAGTCAATAAACTACCAATATAGTTTTTCTCTCTTTCAGGAATGCTTAATTCGCGATTAATTTCCTGAAATCGTCTTCCTATGGAGAGTTCATACTTAGTATTTATGAAAGATAGAATAATAAAAAGTGGACCCAACCACCAAAACATATTGCCAAGATAAATAACCAAAAACAAAATCTGAAGCCAGGAACCCACAGTGTGAAGGATATCTTCGCATATGCTTTGCACGCGTTGTGATGGATTTAGGGTTCGAGCAACAAGATCATGTGTACGTGCATCTTCAAAGAACATTAAAGGCAATCTACTTATTTTTTGTAAAATCGGTTCATCGAGTAAGGTTTCCAACCGTTTTTGATATAAGTAGTCTTTGAAAGAATTAATAATAAAACTTTGCTTTAGTAAATGGGCAAGTATCAATATTGCAACCCATGGCCATAATGAATCCAACGGTACCTCTTTTTGCATGAGCATACCAACTATTCCGCCTATAGCAGCAGCCAGTGCGACAGGGATAAGCGCACTTAATATTTGTTGAATGGCAGATAAAACAAAAGGCAATTTAGCATGTTTAGTAACAAGACGAATTAGCCAAATCAATGAAGCTATGTTATTCCATTTTTCTTTTACTCTATTTATCACCAAGTACAAACCTCCCATGCAATGGGTAATTTTTATAATAATCACTTGAAAACAACAATAAATAAAAAAGTGTATTTAAAATACACCTCTAGCATTAATATTATTTGTGAGTGCCACATCACATAATACAATTCATTTCCATTATATTTGACTCGAAAATAGAAATTTCATTATTAATCAATCTAAACCAAATTATCTAATTCCCCACAAACCTTCTCTAATAAATTTATGTCTCTCGGATAGTGAAGTGTTTGCACTGAAACATCATAATTTAACATTCTACAAATTTCTCTTGTCTGTTGCTCTAGCTCGTTTTTCTGTAATAACCAGGGGTTATAAAGGTTATGTGATAAAACTGCTACAGAACCGCTAGGTTGTAATTGTTTTAAAACTATTGGTTCTGTGGGTTTTTCAGGCTTAAGGATGATTATATTTGTCAAATTTATTCTATTCTGATCATAATCGGTTTTAACTGTATCTTTACCTATATCATGACTTGGAACGTAAACTTTATAATCATCATAACCTACCGATGAATAATTCGTAGGTGTTAATTTAAACAATGAATTTAGATTATGGCTTGTAAGTTTCATTATTGGTATTCCAGGGATAGCCCTTACTCCAGTAGTTGTTGTTTTTACTACTCCAATGTCATCAGATAGTAGTTCCCACCCTTTATAATAAATCATACTGGCTGTTAGTGTTGATTTTCCATAACCAGATTCACCTAGTATTAAAATTGTTTTATTATTTTTTTTTATTAAGTTCCCATGTAAAAGTAAATAACCTTTTTCTCGTAATATTATTGGTACACCAATGGAATTATACAACATCCATCCTATTCGTACCCATCCTTCTTTATCTTTTGGGACATTTATTTTGACATTGTTAAGTTTATCAATAGACATTAAACCAAAACCATTAGTTAAAATATAGTTTTCATTATTAATTACCCATCTACTTACATTTTTCCATTTGTTAATTCCAACAAAATCAGACAGACTATTAATATTAGGTATCGAAATAGGGTTATCGCAATACCTTACATTAATTTTGTCATCAACATTAGTAGATACCTTGGTACTGATATCTGGTATCCACGGTAATTGTAAATTATGTATTTGGTCAAAATATTGAGTTTCAATATAATTGAGTTCATTCACAGATAACAAACCCCTTATCTTCAAGTGCCGTCAGAAAACCAAAAATATTTAAGATAGCCTCTTTTTCCTCCATTTCATAAACCTTCTTAAGATTTTCTAATATTTCCTCAGGACGATTCCAATCTTCTAATAAACTCCATATTTCTGCACCAAATTCATTAACCTCTCCAAATAACCCTCTATTGAGATCACAAAGTAAATATTGTCCCATTACATTTTCTAAAATTATTCCTTCTTCCCTTTTGTATAATTTCTCCAATGAAAACCCTCCTTTTTTTAAAGGGCCCAATTATTGGGCCCTCTAAATCTTCTTAAGTAAGAATAAATTCATTAGCTCAAGCAACCTGCACATGGCCTTGTATTACCCATAGAGTCCCACTCTGTATTAGCACCGTTGTATCCGAACATTACATCAACCCCAGAACCGAAGAAATTAAAAACAGGAACTTCAAATTTTTTCTTCATATGTTATGTTCACCTCCTTTCATAGTTTAGTAAGATTATATATAAAAAGGACATGCCTTTTTATAACAAAAGTATTGATTTATGAATTGGCTACATTGTTCATCCACACTTCTAAACTTAAAGGGCGTATAATCTCATTAATGCCTGTATATTTACCTTCAATGATAGAATTTAGATTACTCTGCCACTTTTCAAAATGGATATAATCATTTTTAACTAACCAGCCATCTCGCACAATTTCTGCAATTACTTTTTTATTCTTCTTTAAAGCATCAACTATAGCCCAGTCTACTCTGCTTTTGTGATTTCTTGAGACGATTAAATCAGGCAATCTTCCAGTCATAATCTTTTTTAATAGAGGTTTAAATGTATTGCCAGATATATTTGTAGTATGATTATAAAATCTTGAGTAATTAAGTATAATTTCTAATAAATTGTGGTCTAGAAATGGATGAATATATCTAACATTTGATCTCGTAGAGTCAATATCATCAAAAATCATCGCTTGCCAAAGGACATGCTTCAGTGATGGTTCCTTAAGATCCTCTGTAAATTCATTAAGGAATACTCTTAGTTTTCTCATTAAATGTTTCCAATTCCCAAAGTTAACAAAGGGAGGGACCTTGGTTCCATACAGTTCTAAATAATAGTTTTCTGGGGCTTTTAGCAAGATAGGTCTAATATATTTCCCCCTAATTTCAGCCCAAAAATTTGTTTCAAAATTCACCGAAAGTTGGAAACAATTTTTAGGGACTTCCCTCCAATTATTACTGTAAAAACTCAATCTAGAATCAAAAAGAAAATCACCCCCATGCCCACTAAACATACTTTTAATTTTCAGGGATTTACTCAGTTGATTCATTTTTAAAACACGTTCTGCAAATAATACCGAACTTGTAGGTACTGGAAACCATTGGCTATTATCTGTCAAAATACTCTCTATACTTTTTATGTCAAGAATATCACTATCCTCTAGCATTATATTTTTTACATTAAAATGTTCACTAGCACTTTCAATGAATGTATTTTCTATACCTATAGGAGCATTAGGATAATGCCATGATATTGTAATAATTTCACTTTTTTTAGGATTATTTTCATTCATTAAACTCAGAATAGAACTTGAATCTAAACCTCCACTCAAAGATAAACCAACGATACTTTCTGAGTTTATTACTTTTTGAATAGAATTAGATAAGCATTCATCTATTTTTTCTTCAAAGTACTTTTCTGATTGTTTCGTTATTGATGTTTGAGGCTTAAACCATCTTTGTTGGTTCCCCCACTTACCGTTTTCAAAAACCACACTAAATCCACTTCTGAGTTTATGTATATCACGATATGGTGTTCCATCTATGCACCCGTTTATTAATGCATTGGAAGCAAGATATTCTTCATTAAATTGAATCTTTTCATTTTGATATACTATGTTCTTGACTATGTTTAGATTATCACTTACAACTACAAGTTCATTTTTAATAGCATAATAAATTCCTAAGGGGGCCAGCCCTCTTTCTACTAGTTTTATTGCAAAATCATTGCCAGAAAAATATATATTTGCAATCTGTGCATTCATGTCTCCGAAGATTCTATAGTGTTTATCGATTTTCCTTCCTTTAATAGTCTTGGGTATATTACCATCAGTTAAATCATTTTCTATCACATTAAAAGGGTAATCAGCATTAATTATTAGTTTTCCATCGATAATATGTATTTGTTTAGATTTAAATTTTGATTCCAAGCTATTTTCTTTCCCGGGTATAGGAGTAAGTAATATCGCAAATGACATCTTATTTAATAACCCCCATCCTTATGAATGTTACTTTCTCACGAGGAGAATCAAAGATAACTGATTGGTCCTCTGATTCAATCCATATATGCATTAAATAGGGGCGAAATCTTACCCCATAAGCCATTTTAACGTTGAATCCAAATAGGGTAAAAATAATTGATGCGGCCAAAGCTCTTTCGGTACAAACTGTTTCAACAGGACACAAAACTATTGCAAGTATAATGGATTCCCTTATTTTTTTAGCGTTTATCCCATTACCAAATTTGTTTTGTAAAAAGCTAAATTTTTTGGTAAACATTTGAATCCGATTACATAGATTGTCTACTTTTTGAATTAAAGTCCATTTTTTAAAATACTTAAAGGTAATTAATAGTGGAATTGTGATCACGATAATTAATAGCTTTGATAAAAAATTTTTTATCATTTTATCCTTCCTCGAATTTGAAGTTTTTCTGTAATTTGTTCTAAACTAATACCATACATGCGAGCAATATCCTTAGCATAGCTTAAGCCTTGAGGTGGCGAAGGTATTACTTTATATGTCCTTTTTACTCTAAAAGCCTCATTTTCACTATCTTCATCCCGTTCAACCCCAGCAACCATACTAATTAATCGAGTATCACTTTCAGGAAATTCAGAGTTAATTACATCAATATTTGCTGCTAATTCATGAAAATGTGTTGCAAATACAGTTCTACAACCAACCATTACAATACCCTTAATAATATCTTCAGCTAAATACAAACCTTCACCGGGGCTTGTACTAGAGAATGTTTCATTCAAGAGTATGAGGCTGTACGAGGTCGCCTTCTCAAAAACCTCTGCCAAACGTTGAGATTCTTCCCCTAGTCTTCCATTATTTACATCTGGTGTCTCTTCTTCGTTGAAATGAGTACAGATCCAGTCTACTGGACTAATAGCAGCAGCGCTTCCAGGGACATACAGACCTGCCTGAAAAAGCACCTGTGCTAAACCAATTGAGCGAGTGTAGGTGGTTTTTCCCCCTTGGTTAGGTCCTGTTAAAATATATACTCTGCCTTGAGTTCCAAATTCAATGTCGTTTGAGACAATCTTCTCATTTAAGTTAACACCAGTTAAATGCATCCCATCCATTGCCAATATCATATCTCTTAGATTTTTAATTTTGCATTCTCTTTTTTCCTTAGGTAATGCTGTAGGTTTACACATAGAAAGACCTGCTGAAGTCAACTTGTGAATCCATTTTGAAGCACCGATATAATAACCTATTTCTAATGCTAGATTAGTAATGGCTTCCGTATTTAGTTTCGTATATTGCCGAATAGCAGTTCCGATGGGTAAAATGGATGCTTTAAATATATCTTCTAAGTCATCGAAAAGCGCTTTTTCAAACGCTGGTTTGTTTAAGAAGCTATGAAACTGAGAGATGCCTTGATTATCCTCATTTGTAATTTTAAGTCCCAAGAAATTGGAAAGCACAGACTGTTTTTTGAAAGGTTTGGATTCCACTGATAGGAAGACAGCCTCCACAGGTTTAAGAGTATTATCCAGATTTATCCCAATCGTTACAAAGGACATCTCTTCAATCTGATTTCTAAATTTCGGTAATTCTCTTTTCAGAGATTGGTATGTATCACCACTGCTAATTCCCTCAATATAACCACACAACCGGAGTAATCCATCCGATTTCATATCCTTTTTATATTCACGAAAGATTGATTTCATTTCTTCAATACATTCTACATAAATGTATAATTTATCAAGCTGCCATGCGATTTTGCGAAACTGGTTTGCACCTAATGAATATAATTCGATTTTTTCATTCTTCAATCTATTCATAATAGGTAAAACTTCTTCTAACCTTTGACACAGTCCCGGAAGCCTTAGAAAATCTTCCAGAATATCTAACCGGTATTTTATAACCGTGTAATCATCACATAAAAAACAAATTAGATTTCTTATCTCGTTACGATATTTTTCATTTATGCTGATTTCTTCTACAATTTGTTCAACACCTAAATTTTTAATGAAAGATCCATCTATATCCTTGTTTGAAGCTTCATACTCCTCCTTACACTTGTCAGACGGCCAAAGCAAATGAATAGTTTGGGAATTTTTCACAAAATACCTCCTTCTAAATTAATAACATTAACTCCCCAAGTAAAATAAGCTGTTACTTCATTTATAAGCACACGTTAAATATTCTAAGGTCTCTCTCACGTATGCATTACCTATACTTCCTGTACAGTAAAGGAGATTGTTATTAAGGTTCTCTTTGGTATGACTATTTGAAAATCCGATTACTAAGATGGAATTTTCATTATTCCTAAATTTAATTGTGGAAATTTAACACCAATTAATTGATAATAATTTGGCAATACTTCTTCTTGAAGAGCAGTATTGTAACAAAGGATATTGTTAGATTTACTAATATCAATAAAAAGCTCCTCAAACGTATAGACAATAATAAGTTCTAATTCATTGTTTATTTTGTTTATGATTTCTACATCTTTACTTCTATACTCCTCTATATGTTCTTGAGCGAAATTGTTCTGAGAAAAAAGCGAAGTAATTTTATCCCTTTCTCTTCTAATGAAAATATTTTTGTATGCTATATCATTATGGGTACCATTGTCCATTAATGTAAAAATTATTCCGAATTTATCCAGATCCTTTGTTAATTCTTGAGATAAATGCACTGAAAATTTAATTTTATTGCCATTACTTGAAATCCGATATTTATATGAATATGCTTCGTATTTTTCATCTTTAAAACTATGATAATTGGAATCATTCAAATAGTAGATATTATTGTAATTTCCGTTCATTTGGCTATAGCATCTTTTTTTGAATAAGCGCATAAATTCACACCTTATATTCTTTTTATCTGAAAATAGTCTCTCTAAAAAGTCGTTTTCCCATTTTACAATTGAGCCATAAGGAACTGGATTACTTTCAGAAACATCTACTGTAAATTTTTCCAATACACATTTCGTGATAGCGTTTTCAAATAATTGATTTAAGTTATGAAATATATATATTATTTTCTGTGTCATTGATTCATAATTTGCTACCCTTTCAGACACTGTGTCCCAATCTATGTTTTCCTTATATTTGTTTATATATAAATATAAATCACAGTAATCTCTTAAATTAATATTTTTCTTATAAAAAAGAGAGTGTTCTGTATTTTCGTAGGCATTTGATATTAAATGAATTAATGTATTTAAGGGATTTAATGTAGACACTTGATAATTATTTATATCTATTATTTGTGTAGACTCAAAAAAATCTTCAATATACTTTTTTGGAATACTACTAGTAGCTCTCTTAATTTCAACTTGGATAGTAAACATGTCATTAATATCTTTAATATAACTAACTTCATGAGAATCATGTAAATCCTTGTAAATTGTAGATATCTTACCACTCAAAATCTTTTCCTTATACAGCTCACTTAGTTTTTTATTGGAATCAAAATCTCTCTCATATCCCAAATTTAACATAATCTTTTCCATCTTCAGCATGTCTTCTTCTTTTACCAAAATATCAATATCTCCGGCAAGTCTTGCATAAAAATCATTATAAATAAGCTTTGACAGTGCAATTCCTTTTATTAGTATTACATTGACCTTATTTTTTTCTGCTTCTTTTAGTATGTTCTGTAATTCTTTAATCTTATTGCTTGTATTAATGAGGTGGTAAAAGTGATGCCAATTGTAAGTTTCTTGGTACTGTTCAGGTATATATTTTTTTATATACTTATAAACTAGTGGAAAAACTTTATGTTCTAACGATAATTCAAGTACAATATTCCAATCAATATCATATAAATTAGCATGCTCTACTTCCTCATCCAAGCCTTGTTTTAATATTATCTCCATTAAGTCATAATCCTCAGATTGTCCATCTAAATTTCTACTCACTATATCTTTAACCATACGTCTAAATACTTCTAATAGTATTTTTTGTTCTTTAACCCCCATATTTCTCACCCTTTAAAATTATTATTTATCCCGAAAACAACACCTAACTCTGTCACTTGTATCAACATCAGTGACATTAGGTATATAAAATTTACTAAGGTACACGCTTTAGTATTTTCGAGTACTGTAAAATCAATAAAGTTTTCTCTTCTTCTTAATGTTAGATTATAAATAATAATAGTGTTTCACATATTGAAAGCGCTTAAATTTCATCTGTAGCAAAGCGAACTATCGGTGTATTCTCTTGAATATTTTAAGATTACTGGATCTGGTGTTCATTTCTTCTTGATGTATTCTTGTTGTAGGATTATGAGAATAAGGTTGTATATACTTTAAGATACGTTTCGATTTTATTTAAAACCTTCTTTTGACTTTTTAATTCATTCTTTATTTGTTAGGATGTTTATTCTTCTTGATGTAGATTTATTAATGGGGTATTGGAGTTATGTGTAACGTTTCGATTTTATTTAAAATTAAATGTTATTTCGATTTTTCAATTTTACCCTAGCTGGTTAGGATGTTTATTCTTCTTGGTGTAGAATTTATTAATAGAGTATTGGAGTTGTGTGTAACGTTTCGATTTTATTTAAAATTAAATGTTATTTCGATTTTTCAATTTACCCTAGCTGGTTAGGATGTTTATTCTTCTTGGTGTAGAATTTATTAATAGAGTATTAGAGTTGTGTGTAACGTTTCGATTTTATTCATAAAAAGATACAAATTATCAGTTTGCTTATTATTTTGAAATTCCATGTTTACTAGAAGACTTTTTTCATTTTATTTTGTATATTATAAGATTATTCTATAAATTCCCAGTCATCAAGTGTCTTTCTACCTATTTTAACCTCCTCCATAATTAGGTCTTTAGTTCTAGCGTGTAAATTTCTCTCTATAACCTTTAATATCTCCGTCTAGGAATCTTATGTAAGTGCGTCTGATACATAATATTAGTTTCTCATACCACTATAATATTCCAGTTTTTCTAGCAGTCTTTTGTAATACTCTTGTTTACAAATTCCAGGACAAACTAAATTAGAATCACTGGAATAATCCAGTGATTTAAAAAAAGCTTCATTTTTCGGTTCTAAGTCAATTGTTGGGGTAAAATACTAGGCTACCGCGCTTTCGCTTGGTGGCCTTTGTATGTTTGGAGGGTCTAAGACCCACCAAACATACAAAGGTTCTTTCTCTAGTTTTTATCCAACATGTATTCCAATTCCCTTAAATTGATGTGTTAATAATATCTTGGCACGAAAGCGCTCAAAACTTCTA
>VEFU01000109.1 GCA_007679095.1 Paenibacillus bovis | reverse complement strand
TTTGGGTCTACCACAGTCATTTAAGCTGTGGTATTTTCATTTTATGGAGACCAATATATTGAGAAGAATATTTTTTGATAAACACCAACATTGGGAAGCTTTCAAAAGAAAACACGGTGCTAAAATCCGCCCTATCGTAATTAAGGAGGTTGAGAAATTTCGAGATTGTGGGGATATCAAAAATGGATTTAAGTTATTTGTGTGTGAAGGTTGTCATGATGTGCGAAAGGTTCCTTACCGATGTAAAGGTCGATTTTGTACCACGTGCTCTGTTGGAGAAAGTGAAGAATGGAGTAGGTTACTTACTGAAGATGTTCTTCAGGTTAATCATCGGCACGTAATTTTTACGATTGATGAAGGACTAAGAGATGTATTTCTCCTTCACCGACATCTATTAAAAGATTTAATGGATGCTTCTGCAAGACTACTTACTGACTTCTTCAAAAAGAAAGCAAAGGTAACACCTGGGATTATTGCTGGACTCCACACTTTTGGTTCAAGGGTCAACTTCAATCCTCACGTACATATGTTAGTTACAATGGGTGGATTAACAGAAAAAGGAGAATGGAAGCAGTATGATTTCTTGCCATTTACGATGCTTCGTAAACAATGGCAAACGGTCGTATTAAAATTAATTAGAAACGGAGTTTCACCAAGAGAAAAGAAAAGAATCCAACCAAGACTTCAAAAGGCGTTCACCAATAATGGCGAAGGCTTCTATGTGTATGCACCTAAACAGAGGGGGAAAATAAAAGAACAACTTCGTTATATTGGCCGTTATATTCGTCGACCAGCGATTGGAATCAATCGGATTGAGGCATATGATGGGCAATTCGTTACGTTCAAATATAAGGATAAAACTGACGGAAAAGACAAATCCGAAACCGTAAGTGTCGAAGAATTTATTTCACGTTTAATTCGCCATATCCCAGACGAGCAATTTAAAACTATTCGGCATTACGGTATGTATTCTAGAAGATCAAAAAACTTGTGTAAAAAAGTGTTGAGTACTTGGCAACAAAAAGCAAGACGTTGGGTTGTAAAAGTTAAGAAAACCTTACGTCGCCAGACGTGGCGTGAAAGAATAGTAGCCAGTGGCAAGAAAGACCCTCTCGTTTGTCAGAGGTGTGAATGTTACTATGAATACAAGGGAGAAGTCTGCCTTGAAAATGGTAAATTAGAAATAAAGGTAGCCTTATGCAAAACTACAAGAGCTTATTTAGAAAGGATGATTAACGATCTCACCGGTATCAAAAACCCGCAAAAAGGGAAAGAAAAAGAAGAAAAACATAAGCCTAAACCAGTCCAAGCAACAGAGCGTCAGCTATGTTTGTTTGGCGTGTCATGAGAAAGAAGAGATTCCTATTAACGTGGTAAGGGATTTCGATTTAATGGATGATGGAGATCCGACAACTCCTCCTATGTTTGCATGTGAAAAATGTGGGGGTGAAATGTATCCTGAGTATTATAAAGGGGTACATGGCATAGAGTACAAATTATCGGATATTCTCTAACCATGAAAAGGACCGGGCTATGCCCGGTTTTTCTTA
>VEFU01000108.1 GCA_007679095.1 Paenibacillus bovis | reverse complement strand
CTTACACGGCACAACTAACACAATGAGTTAGTTGTGCTCGTTCCATTTGCTTTCAATATTGTTTAAATATGCATCTGGGTCCTGTTTAAACCTTCTTTGTTTTGTGTGCTCATATATTCGACTTTCCCATTTATTGGCTTCCTTTTTGTAGGCAGAATAAGTGGCGTTCTGAATCTTCTGCAGCCCATCTAGTTCATTCTTAACATTTTCAACAAATACAATGTTTTCGCCGTGACGAACAATGTACCGATTCCAAGTTCGGCTACCTGTAATCCGACGATGCCTAACTTTAGTTCTTCTAAAGAAAAGTTCCAGATCATTATTGGTTCTTGGTAAGAGAGGAAAATCGTAAAAGGTGAAAAGACCTTTCCAAAAACCTTTACTATATCTCATTAGATTATCCACAAAGGCTAAATCATCCTCACGGTTGAGTTCCTTTTCTACTTGGGCTAGATATTGTCCTAATCTTGATTCAACCCATGAACTTGTTTTATTTTCGGAAGGCTCCATGATTGTGGCGATCCTTTTAAAACGCAGATCCCACCGCTTTACGAGCTGATATTCTGCTTTATAGTTATCAACATTACTGACTATTCTGAACAGCTTTTCAAGTAAAGGAGTCCCCTTTTTTATCCAGGCATTTTTCAATCGAGCCCTTGATTGATTTTGTTCGTTCATAGACTCGTGTACCTGGCAATTCAAACGGTGGTTTTCCATCTTCCAGAAGGACGGAACGAATCGCTGCGACATAATCACTTGCGATTTCTCCTTCCAAGCTTTCCGATGATGATTCTTCAATTTTTCTTTCGATTTCCCTGATTCCCCTTAACTTCTTTTTGATGTTTGTCTTTAGCTTTCGGTCCTTTTCTACCAATGGTTTTGCGATATCTTTAAAGTAATGGAACTGACAGTATTGATAAGGGATGTCCGGTGCTATTTTCTCGATCGCTAGACGGATAGATTGCTGGCCATCACTAATGAAACCTTGGATAGGGTATCCCCAGTCAATAATTGGTTGTATGATGCTAATCAATTCTTGTGAGGCACTACTTTTTAAATTGTGTGCGGCTAAAATGGTACCACTTAAGACCTCTCGTATGACATACAATGTTTCATTCCCTTTTTCAGGCTGAACTCCATCAATGGATAAGATGAGACCACCGTTTTGTTCCACCACTTCCTCAAGGGTACTTTTCATATTATCTTTGATCGCTGACCTAAGAAGTAACGCATATCGTTCATACAGCTTTTGAACTTGCCTTTCTGAGATTTTTACTTGTTTCTCAGTCAGGATGGAAGTGATTTCCGAACGGGTTTTATGCTGCTTGAAGCGCAAATGCCCAATGTGTGCAATGACATCCATCCCGTAGGTAATGTGCTTCATACTAAGCTGTTCAGCCTCTGCAGAACGGTATACAGTATTGTTTTCACACGCATTATTTTCACAACGATAGCCAAGGTTAATGACTCTATATTCCCCTTTAAGGGTGGAGATTGTTTTCCTCCAAACAGGGTGGCAATATGTTAATTTTCCTCCACAGTCAGGGCAATTTATGATTTCAGGACTGTAATAGATAGATTCAACAGGATTCAAACGATTTTTAGTACGCATAAATAAACACCAACTTAAATAATTTATAAGTCTATTATAACCTATTATTACTATTGGTGTTATTTATTCCGTTTAAG
>VEFU01000107.1 GCA_007679095.1 Paenibacillus bovis | reverse complement strand
TCCCGCAGGAGCATTCCTGTCAAATTAGTCCTTGCCTACTTGAAAAGAAAAGGATCCTCCGATATGATGCAATTGTCTAAAAAACAATCATAAAAGGAGGATCCCAATTGAAGAATAATAGAAATGAACGAATTAATCAAGTACATGAAAACACACTAGTAATTGGTATTGATATTGCAAAAGAGAAACATTATGCTTGCGCAGTTGATAGTAGAGGACGAGAATTAGCCAAAGTCTGGAACTTTACTCAATCCAGGGAAGGATTCCTTTATTTGAATCATACGATCCAGAACTTAATGGAACAACATGATAAAACAGAAGTCCTTATAGGATTTGAAGCAACTGGTCATTATTGGATGAACTTAGCTTTTTATTTAAAGATCTCTGATTTACCATTTGTTTTGGTGAATCCATTACACGTTAAGCAATCCAAGGAAATGGATGATAATATACAAACAAAGAATGACACGAAAGATGCTCGAGTTATTGCGAAGCTTCTTCCGAATGGTTACTTCAGTGTACCAAGAGATATGACAACTGTTGATCATAACCTGCGTCAAGGTTCATCTATCCGAGAACGTATTCGCAAAGATATTGGTGCAGTTAAAAATCGAATACAACGATGGATTGATCTTTACTTTCCAGAGTTCAGACAAGTGTTTAAACACTATGGACAACAAGAATTAGCTGTTTTAAAGCTAACCCCCCTCCCAGAGGATATCAAAAATGCCTCTGTTGAGGATTTAGTCCGCCGACAAAAAGAGGCCGGGGCAAAGTATGCAGGAAGGCCAAAAATGATCAAGCTCATCGAGCTGGCTCAACACTCTATTGGTATTAAAGATGGTGTGTATATAGCAAAAATTGAAATACGAGCTCTTGTCCAGCAATTAGAACTTTTACAATTCCAACTGGAAGAAATAACAGCTGAAATGGTGCAACAAGCGAAAAACCTACCAGAGTTTGAGTATCTTGTTTCTATCAAAGGGATTAGTGAGAATACTGTAAGCGAGTTACTGGCAGAAACAGGATCTCTCCAAAACTATAACCACCCACGCCAAATTATTAAACTAGCGGGGTTGACGTTGCGAGAAAACAGTTCTGGAAAGCACCAAGGAACCAAGAAGATCTCCAAACGTGGAAGAAGGGGACTGCGGAGGCTACTTTATAAAGCAACCCTCCCATTAATTCGGAACAACCATGCTTTTCATAAGGTCTACACCTATTATCATTCACGCGAGGATAATCCATTAAAGAAAAAAGAAGCAATGGTCGTAGTGTGTAGAAAGTTAATTCAAGTGTTACATGGACTGAGCGTTCATCAAACTGTATTTAATCCTGAAAGGATGTTAGGAGACCTCTCCTATATCACGGCAAGTAATGCAGCCTAGTTAGAAGTGCTATTCTTTTCTTCATAATTCGTTACAACACAGACACAGAGATTCGGTAAACGCAGACTTTAGACGGCCTAAAAGGTCAGTCCATGCAGGAGTATTAGACCGAGCTCTGCGTTAGGTGAGACCCAACGAAGGAATGTAGGCACTAGATGCCAGGAGATATGGGAGGGTAAGTCCCCTGACGTGAGCAGAGATCACTCGTGCGAATAGGTTTAAGCTGGAAGTATTTTACACACTTCCACCGCACCGCGTCTAAAGGGAGTCCATATTTTGTATTAATTACCATTATGTGTTACTGAATATCGGAGGATTGTATAAAAAAATATTTTTAAGAAGTCAAAAAACCACGGAAACCCCCGTCAGATCAACTTTTTCTGAGGGAGTCT
>VEFU01000106.1 GCA_007679095.1 Paenibacillus bovis | reverse complement strand
CGGTGTTTGTCAATATAGTTGTCGCATTTCCTTACTTTAGTATCATAATAGATTTGTTAAATACCCAAGTTCAGTCAAAGCTACCGCGCTTCGCTTGCTGGCCTGGATATTTAAATCGAAAGGAAAAGCGTTTTTCGATTTAAATATCCAGGTTAGGGGAAATATTATGGTTTCTTTAAGGCTTTGATTTCCCTCTCATCTCGCATAGGATTAAGCGCGACTTGTTCGTGAGGTGTCCAATTTCTTGTACCTCGCGCCCAACGTTCTGAATGTTTTGCTTTAGCTGTTTCGTATACTTCTTTTCGCTTTTCCAATATGGCTACGTGTTCCCCAGTATGACATTGGACTGGTGTTACAAAGTTAAGCCCGCTATGAAGGTGGACTTCGTTATACCAATAGACAAATTGTCGCGCCCATTTTCTTGCTTCTTTGAGTGTCGAAAAACCTTTGTGAGGAAAATCCGGTCTGTATTTGAGCGTCCGGAACATCGCTTCTGAGTATGGATTATCATTACTCACACGCGGTCTCGAAAAGGAACTTTTAATCCCCAATTTCTCTAGTAAACTTAAGAAAGTCTCGGCTTTCATCGGGCTTCCATTGTCTGAATGCAGCACCAGAGGTGCGCCTTTAATTTTTTCATTAATTACCGCTTTTTTCACAAGTGTTTCTGCGTGTTTTGCTTCTTCTTGTTCCCAAACTTCCCAACCAACTACTTTTCTACTAAATAAATCAAGAATTAAATAGAGTCGATAATACAAGCCCTTTACAGGTCCGGCAAGCCAAGTAATATCCCATGTCCACACCTGATTAGGCGATGTGGCCAGGTGACTTTCCGGAATTCTTCTCTCGGGCTTATGACTCCGGCCACGGTGATGTTGCATTTTTTCTTCGCGTAACACACGATAAAATGTGGATTCTGATGCAATGTAAGTTCCTTTGTCCGCAAGCTTCGGTACTATTTGCGTAGGCGGTAAATCAACATATTCCTCTTGCGTAACAACTGTTAGAATGGCTTCCTTTTCTTCCTCAGACAACTTATTTTTTGGTGCTGGTCTTTTGGCTAACGGGCGTTGATCCACTTTCACTTCACCATTAGCCACCCAGCGCTGGTAAGTTCGAACGCTGATATGAAGTTCCTCACAAGCCTTCGCTAATCGCGCACCATTTTGATTGGCTTCTTGGATTAATTCCACTGCTAATGCGCGATTTGAAGGGCTAATCATTCTTCCTCGTCGTCCCCCCAAATCGCTTGGGCCTTTTTTCGCAAAAGTAATAAGGCTGCCGCTTCAGCTAGTGCCTTTTCTTTCTTTTGCAAATCTTTTTCCAATTGCTTCGCGCGTTTTTGTTCTTCTTTCAATGCGCCATTCAACAGTTTTGCTTGATCAAAAGCTTGACCATTTGCTTGAAGACATGCACTTTTCCACGCTTCAATCTGTTCACGATAAAGCCCCTTTTTACGGCAATATTCCGCAAGCTCAGTTTCATTCATCGCAAATGTCTCCATCACGACTAAAAACTTATCTTGGCTACTCCATTTATCGCTCGTCTGTCCATTACCAGGCGTTGCCACACCTGCAGCTCGGGCTTCCTTACGCCACTTGTACAAGGTTACTTCTGTTATTCCTTGTTCTTCCGCTATTTGTGCCACTGATTCGTTATTTGGTGGCATCATCCTTTTAATGATGGAATCCTTCAGTTCTTTCGAATATCGCACTCCATTTTTTCTTTGCATATCGACCGACCTCCGTGTTATTTCTTAAACTATAACACTAAAGTTCGTACGACACCTATCCTAACAGAGGGGG
>VEFU01000105.1 GCA_007679095.1 Paenibacillus bovis | reverse complement strand
AATCGAGTAGGAGGAGGTGATTAACCTCCGACCTCTCACACCACCGTACGTACCGTTCGGTATACGGCGGTTCAAAAGTTTTATGGTTTTAACGTGACTAGGGAGAGACTTTTCAGATTTTGTCCCTCCCAGTATTTATTGTTTAGGGCTTTATCAATTATAGGATTATTAGATGAGTGCCAATATCCCTTTCGGGTATTTGCCATTCTGTAAGCATCGTTCGGTCGAATACCAAGTTTCTTAAGATTGTAATACTTGGTTGATACTTTTTTCCATTCTTTCCAACGACATGCTCGTAACCTTCGGCGTATATGGGCATCCATCTTAATGGCGTAATTTCTGATATCCCCGACTTTAAAGTAGTTTCCCCACCCTTGGATAAGGTAGTTAAGTCTTTTAATACGTTCATCCATTCGCATGCTCCAGTTGCGATTCGTAAGGCGACGAACTTTATCCTCAAATTTCTTTTTGCTTTTCTTTGGCACGTATACCCTTGTCTGTTGCCTGTTTCGGTAGAAACTCACTCCTAAGAATATCCGTGCACTCGGCTTTCCCACTGCAGTTTTCTCCTCATTTACCTTAAGCTTTAGTTTCTTTTCGATAAATGTTGTCATACCTAATTTTACTCGTTCTCCTGCTTTTAAACTTTTAACGTAGATATTGCAATCATCCGCGTAGCGGATGAATTTGTGACCACGCTTCTCAAGTTCCTTATCTAATTCATGGAGAAGAATATTACTCAGTAGTGGACTTAGTGGACCGCCTTGCGGCGCGCCTTCATGGCTATGAGTTACAATCCCATTTATCATGATTCCAGCATTTAGAAATTTACGGATTAACTTTAAGGTTGGCTTATCTTTAATATATCCTGCAACTAAAGACATCAGTTTATCGTGTTGAACGCGGTCAAAGAATTTTTCTAAGTCCATATCCACTACGCATTTATAGCCTTCGTCTATATAAGTTTGCGCCTGTGCAATTGCTTGATGGGCGCTTTTGTTTGGTCGAAAACCATAGCTATATTCACTAAAGATCGGGTCGATGATTGGGGTTAAGACTTGAACAATCGCTTGTTGTATGACACGGTCTGTTACGGTTGGAATCCCCAACTTTCTTGTATCCCCGTTTCCTTTCGGAATTTCCACCCGTCTTACAGGTTGCGGTGTATATTGCCCCGTTTGGATTTGACGAGTAATCTTTTCCTTATTTTCTTTTAAGTATTGGCGTGTTGCCTCTATATCTTTCGCATCGACTCCGGCAGCACCTTTGTTTTTACGCACTCTCTTAAAAGCGTTGTTTAGATTATCTCGGTCTGTAATTAAATAGATTAGTCCGTTAGTTTCCATATGTTTCCATGGTTTAGGTATGCATATGAACAGTTCCACTCTTTTCGTTACTCTATTCACGTTCTGCGCTTCATGTCAACGAAAAGTCTTTCGATTGGCTGTGTCGTTACTGTCATATAATGTCCCTGCCATGTTCACTCCTTTCGTTCAGCCCTTCCCGTTAACCGGTACTATGGCCTCTGCTGACTTCTGATGATTCAGTTATCTATCGCTAGATAGGTTCTGTTTCCAGGTATTCATCAGACCTCCCGGGGTAAGTCCGTCCACTTTCCCCTCATCTATCCGCCACATTTATTGCCCTATCTTCCGTGGATATTTTGGATTTCGATTTGTTTTGCAATCTCGTCCAGATAGGACAACCTCGAATGTGATTCGTGTATCTCGGACCGAGGTTTTGCCTCCAGCTTCCTTCAGATTCCACGTCACCATGGACACCCTTGCTCTTGGCTAGTGGTTCGCATATCCCAACGCCCACAGTGAACTTTCATCACCTAGTTGACGGACATGCCCGGCACACAAAAA
>VEFU01000104.1 GCA_007679095.1 Paenibacillus bovis | reverse complement strand
GGAAATCAATGGTGTATAAGTTCTCGCATTGTGTTTACAGAGTTTATTACAATTTATATTGAAAAGGGTGTTTTTTTTACAATAAGCATTTATGAAATTGATTCAAGTAACTTACATATTTTTTATTAGTGCATTGCTACAACAAAAGTGGTAATGCATTTTTTGTAGTGAAATAACTCATGAGAATTTAATCGACCATTTATTTGATTTTTAGAAGATGATTTCATCGATACCAAAAGGATGCGTAAATCTAAGCAGGATTAACGTACACTTTTGTTGAAGTATTCCAGTAATTGTAATCCAGCTTATTACTGAAAGGAGAGATGGATCAAAATGATTCATGCCGTATTTTTTGATCTATTTGAAACTCTGATAACAGAGTGGGAAGGTGGAAAGAAAAAGGCAATTTACTCTACTCATAAATTAGGATTGAATTCTAACGTTTTTTCAAAAGAATGGAAAATACGTAAGGAGTTACAGTCAATCGGAAAATATCCTAATTACAGTAGTGTTCTAGAAGAAATATTAAAAAAGCATAGAGTTGAATATGAGATGGAATTAATTGAATTTCTTGAAAAGGAAAGAATTAAAGGAAAATCAATTCCATTCCTGAAAATCGATATTGAGATTATCAACACATTAAAAGAACTAAAAAATAAGCAAATTAAAATAGGATTAATCAGTAACTGCACACATGAAGACATCACAGCATGGGAATCCTCAGATCTAGCTCCTTTATTTGATGATGTCATTTTTTCATTTCAGGTGGGTTTAGCAAAACCTAATCTACGAATCTATAAATTGGCATGTGAAAGGTTAAATGTAACTCCGGATTCAAGTCTATTTATTGGTGATGGTGGTTCAAATGAATTAGAAGGAGCTTCAGATTTCGGAATGAAAGCGTATCATGCAGCATGGTTTCAGCCCGGATCGATAAGTGAAAAAATAACACAGTATCCAAAACTAAAAAAACCATCCAATATACTTGAGTTAATTTAAATTGATAATTGAGAAAAGCAAAAACTAAGTAAAGAGGCGAGGGGTTGGAATGAATATTATTAGAGAAGAAAGAAACGTTCAAGGTCTCCCATTACCTAATGAAACTCGTATGGTCATATCTAATGCACTGCCACATCCCGAATTGATAACATGTTCATTTGTACTTGCATTTGATAATAATCAATTATTATTAACCAATTTAAAAGACAGAGGTTGGGATATTCCTGGTGGTCATATAGAACCTGGTGAAGACCCACATGAAGCGATGAAAAGAGAAGTTTATGAAGAAACTTTTGCTTTAATTGATTCACCTGAATTCCTTGGATATGAATTAATTAGATTACATAAAAAGCCTGAGAATTATAGGTATCCTTATCCAGATAGCTATATGGTATTTTATTCAGCAAAAGTTACAAAATTAGAAGACTTTATAGTTACGAGCGAAACAATTGGAAGAGGGTTATTTAAACCAGATGATGCTATTAAGATTCCTTGGGTAAGAGATAATCTGGCACTTTATGAAGAAGCATTAAGTAGAATGATTAAATAATTTCAAGCAGTGATTATTGGCTTATGTAGAGGTCTGAGGACTCATTAGCATCTGATACTTTTGAGATAGCATGTGGTGATGTTTAAGTATATAAAACATTAGAGAGGACGGTTTTTAGAGGAGACAGGTATTGCTATCCTTCCCATCTACAATATTTTAAAAACCCATTAGACCTTGTTATTAATTCTTTCTTAAAAGTCATTTGTAAGACAGTAAATGATATGCTCTAAACAACATAGGCAATAGCTAATAAGAGAGTATAAAATATTTTGTGTAAATGAAAAATTCCATATAAAAAGGAAGACCTTTTCTTGGTAGAATTAAGTCAC
>VEFU01000103.1 GCA_007679095.1 Paenibacillus bovis | reverse complement strand
TGTATTTTGCAAGTGAAAAGTTGAGAAAAATGCAAAGAAAAGTTGAGAACTTTGCCAGCCCTTTATTTGTTATAATTGATGATTCGATAATGCGTGTTTAACTCTGTAGCTATCCCCAGTAAAACTTAGGATATGAGCATGATGAATCACTCGATCTACAAGTGCGGCTGTTAGCCGTGCGTCCACAAATATCCTATTCCACTGACTAAACTCTAAATTAGAGGTAATGACGAGACTTTTCTGTTCATACCAGTCTGAAATAAGTTGAAACAATAATTCGGCTCCATCTTTGTTAAAAGGTACATAACCCATTTCATCCAGTATAACCATGTCTACTTTTTTAAATTTATTTCGTAATGATTGAAAACGTCCTTCTTTCCATGATTTTTCGAGTAATTCTACTAAATCTGCTACTCGGTAGAAACGAACTTCATAACCATTTCTACATGCCTTTCGGCCTAACGCAGTTACAAGATGCGACTTACCAGTTCCAGGAGCGCCTGTTAAAATAACATTCTCTTTCTTTTTAATAAAATGAAGGGATTCGAGACTTTCTCTATTGAGTTGGGGAGGAAATCGAATTTGATCTCCCCATTGATAATCTGTTAATTCCTTTTCATTCATAAATTTTGCTTTTTTAATTAATCTTTCACCTTTTGCTGCTTCTCTTAAGTCCAATTCTTGTTGTAGTAATACTGCTAAGTATTGCTCGGGACTTTCAAAGGGAATTTTTTCATAAATGTCCGCAACGTATGCTAAACGCAGTGATTTGCATTTATGTTTAATAGAATCGGACATGCTACACTTCCTCCTTCGATCGAGAATCATTCAAAGGCTGAAGAGAGTCATACATGCTCCAATTCACATCAAAGGGATGTTCTATTGAATCATGAAATGATTCTGATTCTTTTGTTTCTGCTGGGAGTAATTCATAAAAACGATCATTTATTTCCTGCATATCAAACTTAAGAATACAGCTCAATAGCCATATAACCCGTTCTTTCCTTAGTTTCATCGAATCGATTGATAAGTAATGCGAGATTCTTCCGGGAAGATAAGGAAAGTATCGAGAATAGACAACAGATCTTGGCTTTCTTATCCAATTCTTCAATATAGAATTCCAGGGAATTTCCCTTGATTTATTTATATATGGTCTTGGCCCTTCCGATAAAACCTCTCCGTGCGGGGAAACTACTTTATACTTATCCCAATACGTAATTAAATATAACTTGTTATAGTGGTAACTATTTGGCACGTGAATTGCTACGCTATCAATGTTTATCTCTCCATACTTATTTGCTGTTACCATCGCTTTTTTAAAAACAGGAAACTCCGTTTCAGGTAATGCTAAACCATATTTCTTTTCTTCTTCCAATAAGTCTGCAATAAGTTTTCCTTTTTTATAATGTTTTCTCTGATGATCTTTTTTTGATTGTTCCCATAACATCTCACCTAAGTGTGTAAAATTTTGAATCACAGGTGATGGGGTAAAGAAGTTATATCGAACATAGCCTACTTTATTTTCAACGTGTCCCTTTTCATTTCCTTTTCTCGGGTTACATGCTTGCGCTTCAAAACCATAATGACTGGCAAAACGCTGAAAAGCCTCTGTGAAAACCGTCTCTTGTTGATTACCTCTAGCTTTGACAACTGCAGCTGGTAAATTATCTAATCGCAATTTTCTAGGAACAAATCCTGCTTGTCGGAAGAGTATTTTAAGCCCTTCTAAGAAACATTCTTGGTTTTCGGCAGGTAAAGGCACTGCCAATCCTCCATTACTATAGGGGAAGCTCATTATCAAACAATGTATATCCTTTACTTTTCCTTCCTGCACTGCTTCTGTGATACCAAAATCTACTTGTGCTTCTGCAGGTGGATGTGTAAGCCTTTCGTATTCTTCCTTTAATTCTTCGGATTCATCCAATTGTTTGTCTTTCCATTCGGCTATAAAATTACACAAGGTTCGATAAGAACCTTTAAACCCTAACTTCTGTAATTGTCCAAATAATACCTTATTATTTCTTCGTAATTTCTTCTTGAGTCCATAATCCTCCATTAACCAATCAGATACAATTTCTCCCCATTTCTCCTCATACATCATCCCTTTCTTTACTGGGATTTTATCTGTAGGTAATTGATCTTTATCAGCATATTTCTTAACGGTTTCCCAACAAAAACCAGTACGTTTTGAAATTTCATTGATTGATAGTGATTTTATATTCCTTAATTTTTTGATATGATTAATTTCAGGCATTGCTAGCATCCTTTCATTCCTCCACCATTATTTGATTAGTCACCAATAACGGTAGGGTATTTTGAGAGGGCTGGCAAGCCTCTTTTTTATGAGTGCAATGTTCTAAGATTTTGATTGCAAAACTCTCTACTTTCATTTTGCACTAAACA
>VEFU01000102.1 GCA_007679095.1 Paenibacillus bovis | reverse complement strand
TCTTTGCGCAAAACAATAAAATTGAACATTTCGAGTATTTTTAATAATAAAATTAATTTAATGCAACGCTAGTGTTCTTGGATAATCTATTGTTTTTATATTACGTTCTTGGCCGGATACGTTATAATAATGGATATTCGGATAAATTATTGTACCAACATTATTTTCGCCAGCATTTTTTACTTCTAAATCCACAATCAAATAATCATATTTTTCATTATCTTCTATCCTCATAGCACCATGTTCTTTAATATAATCAACGCCATGAATGATAAATTCTACTTTTCTTTCTTTTGTTATCTTAGACTCAGGATATAAAAAGTATGCAGATTCACCAATTTTAATCTCTTGTGTTTGTTGACCTTCTTGTCCATCAATAAACGTATTTTTCTCTTGTGCTACTTCCTTTTCTTTTTCTTGTACCTCTGTATTATCTTTACCTTTTGAGTTATCCGATTCTTCACTAGAGCAACCGAATAACAAAAGTGAAAATAATACTAAAATACTAAAAAACTTCTTCAAAACTATACCCCCATTTTTCGACAATGTTCTTTCCAGATATAATGCTATAATAATTTTGAATATTGGACAATTAAAATGCTCCAAATGAAATAGGAGATTCTACATATTTTTTAATATGAATAAAGATGAGAGGAAGTGTAGGATGAAAAGTCCGTTGATAAATGAAGTAGGCGCCATTTTTATTCCTGTACGTAATATTGAGAAGGCAAGAGATTGGTATTGTGATATTTTAGGTGTTCCAGCAGAGGGAGAGATCTTATTCAATCATTTATATATATTACAGACAACAGGTACTGATGTTGTATTAGATAGTAAAATTTACTCAGAAGAAAATATTTTCACGACTCCAGTATTTCATTTTAATACCAATAATATTAGAGAAGCATATGATTATATGAGAAACAAACAAGTGAAATTGCTAACTGAAATCCAGCATGATCATTACTTTAACTTTGAAGATCCGGATGGAAATCAACTAATGGTTTGTAAATGTTAAAGGTAAGAGGAAGAAGTAAAACTTAAAGAAAATAAAAAACAGGGAAGTACTCTGAGTACTTCCCTAGTTTGGATCTATTATAGACCGTCAACGATAAGCCATTTTCCTTTAACCTTTTCAAGTTCAAATTCAAAGTCATCTTCTTCAGATAAGCCAAGTTTTTTAGATGACATTTCAGCAATTACAACGACATACGCTTCATCGCCTTCAATTGTCACTTCTTCAAATTCAATGATTTTCACCTTTACATCTTTAGGAACACCAGAAAAGTCAACGATATCTCTTTCATCAGGATGAATTAGTTTTTTAATTCTCTTTTCATCTAAATCTTCGAAAGCTTCCATAAATTCTGTTACTACTTCTTTAGGTGTGTTTGGACCTTTAAAAGGATTGAAAATTAGTAAAAGAATGACTGCAGCTGCAATTGCCCAAACAAACCACGGGATTTTTTTGAAATCAAATGATTTTTTTGGAGATGTAGACGGAGTTATAGTTGTTGCTTGTGTGTTAACTGTTTGACCAATACTTGCTCCACATTTAGAGCAAAATTTGGATGGAGAGGTAATCTCTGTGCCACATGAAGAACATTCTTGTGATGCCCCACAATGGCTACAAAATTTGGAATCGCCAATAGCATTCCCACATGAGTTGCAATTTTTCAAAGTATTGTACATTCCTTTCAATAATGTAATTTTTAATAGACCAAAGTTATTTTACAAAAACTTTTCATTTATTACAAGATTAATTGATTAGTTAACATCTGGTTTTGATTTGCATTTTTATAGGAATATAGAGAGGGGAAGAAAGTATTATGTATTTTTTGCTTCGTTCTTTTTAGTAGTCTATGGTATTACTCTACTCAATATGACGAGTTAAGTGGTGTTTATTTAGTATACGTTGGGTACAATTTGGAAGTGCTTGGTTCATTAAGTTGATAATACATTTGGGAGACGACATCACTTTTATTAATGAATTGGAGTATTGGGAAGATAGTAGTGGTCTTAAGCTAAAAATTGGCTAATACTATTAACAATTTACCATACATCCGAATGAGGTCTTCCTCTTCATGGATGTGAAGGGAAGAGCCCAACGGTAAATGAGAGTGTTTTTAACGATGAATGCTTACATCAAGCAACACACAAGAATGGAAAGTGATAGATTAAATTCACGATAATTTCCAAGCAGGTATTAAAGAATGAAAATGAAAAAAATAACTCATGGGAATATGAATAATTGTGTATAGTGCTAATACAGTTATGTAGGCAATAAACCAAATCTGTAATGGTTGTTGCAAGAATAGAAATAATAATAGCATTCCAACGGGGAATGGGATTAGGACAATTAACCAAATTGGTGCTCCTAAATACTCGGTAAGTGCCCCCAATGATACAACTGTAAATCCGATGATTAAAGCTTGCCACGATTCAATGCCTTTTTTTAATATGTGAGTACCTATAAAGTAAGAGAGAGAAGTAAGAATAATAGATAGTGCATAACTTAGAAAGTAATTCATCATGATCACCCTTTTTCAAAATAATTTCTATATACTGACATTATATCAAAAGTCTTTTTCACTTGAATCATTTATTATAAAGGCTCTGTTAAAGTTCATTGTTGTTAACAACTTAGTTGATTGTAGCGGATGTACACGAGACTCCTGGAGCGACCGAG
>VEFU01000101.1 GCA_007679095.1 Paenibacillus bovis | reverse complement strand
TTAAAAAGCAATAAAATGAAAGAAAATTAGGATTTATCAAAATCACTGAAACCACTACTTTTTATCACGGATTCAGGTTTCTTTATACTCACCTTTCTTTGCTCTTATTTATATTTTTATATTAAAATATTTGTCTTTTTCTTTCCCCCCTTTTTCAGACAAATATTTAATACTCTTTTATATACCTAATTTCATTACCTTTTACTAAACTTGAAGGGGACTTGTAAATGTTCAAATCAAAGAAGTATTCTTTGCCTATAGTTATATGATTAATAAAATTTGAGACTGGTATAATATTGCTTTCATTAGGTTGACTTGAAAAATCTATCAATTCATCCTTTTTTAAGTTAAATGATACTTCCCTCATATCTTCTCCACTTAAAACAAGTTCATAATGATTATCATACGTATTTATTTCTTCGATTTTCATAAATCCTACATACCCAATCGAACTTGCTAATATGCTAGCTATTAATAAAATGATAATAAAGGAGAACGTTAGTATATTTAAGCGTTTATTATTTTTCATACATAAACTTCCTTATGGTTATTTATTTGAAGACTTTATAATACTAGTAACAAAACAAGAAGATATCTTGCATTTTATTCACAGATAATTACACGTTTTTTAATTTAACATATTACTTTTTATCTTTCAAACCATCATTCTTTTTGAAAAACTTTGGGTAAACAAGTTTTCCACTTTTAATTTTTGGTTTTCTTGAATGTATGAAATTCATTAATTTCATACATTCATTTTTGCTATTTTGTTAACTTTGTAGAATTTCCTTGGTATACTAGATTTATGCAAAAAAATCGTACATTCAAAACGTTGATTTTACTGAATATAAAAGGATGAAGGGAAATGACCGATCAAAATCAAATAAAAGATGTGCAGCCAATTCGAAGTAAGCACCAGATCGAGGATATGAAATGGAGTTTAAAGAAATGGTGTGGGGAACGAGATTACATTCTTTTTTTAATTGGGATTAATACCGGTTTACGTGTAGGGGACTTATTAAAGCTAAAAGTATCCGATGTAAAACGCAAAAAGAAAGTGATTATCATGGAGGGAAAAACCAAAAAGCCACGTACCATTAATTTAACGAACATTTACGATGAAATACAATCGTATATTGCTCAAATTGATTCACAATGGCTTTTTCCAAGTCGGAAAGGGGAAAATCCAATTACTCCTACACAGGCCTATAGACAGCTAAATAAGGCAGCTGGAATGGTCGACATGGGCGATGGAATAGGAACGCATACCATGCGGAAAACATTCGGTTATTGGTTTTACAAACAAACAAAAGATGTTGCGAAGCTTCAAACAATCCTAAATCAGAGCCATCCAGAAATCACTTTAAGGTATATAGGAATCACGGATGAAGAAATCGAAAAAGATTTATCAAATTTTGTCTTGTAAGATTCCCTCAGATAAATTTTAAAAGCTTTCTTAAAAATAATTAATTTCCCAAAAGACTCGTGGGTTAATTTAAACCCACGAATCTAAAATTAGTATCATAATCCCTATCGAAATTTAATCATTAAATCTTGGAAATGCACTAATAATTATATAATCGTATCTATCATAATCTCTTGTCGACCAAAATCGTGTATCATGAAATACAACTCGGACTTTTGATCCATCAAACATTGTATAATGATCTTTATAGTATCTCCCCGGTTTCGAAGTATGGTTTAATTTTGGCTGCTGATTAATAACATCCATAATTAATCTCATCATTTGATATTCTGTGTGAAATAATCTAAATTGAGAGGCGCCATCAATTATGCGTGGTGTAAGACTAGGTTGCTGTAAATGTCTTAGTAAGATATGGCAATAACCGTATTTAGTTGTTGGTCCAGTCATGAGATACGTCTTTCCGTTAATATCGGTCCCCGCTTGATTATAAAGTGGTGGTTCGCACCACTCTCTACCAACACCAGAAGGATTATACGGATCTTGATTTATTGTAGTATTTGCATATGAAGGCAATGGAAGCATAGATGATAGTATTAAAATAAAAGAAAAACACAATATTACTATCTTCTTCAAAGATAACCACTCCTTTTTTATTTCTCATCTTGGTATGTCCACCAATGAGTTGGAGGTAATCTAGATTCATCGTAAACAGATTTAAAAGGTATACTAATAAGTTTTTTCTTAGCAAACAAAGAATTTCTCATCTTACAAAATAAACTTGGAGCAACATGAGGTAATCTTTTTTCAAATTCTTTTACTTTGTCAATTTCATATAAGTAATATGATATAGATGCAAATAAAAAGGGGAACTCTACCTCTATTTCATTTTTGTATTCTAAAAAAACTTGGAGGAAATCTTCTAGTCTATAACAACCATCCTCAAATGTTTTTCCTGTATCAGGTGTAAAAGGAATAGATGATTGTTCAAACCAGCCCATTAACATGTAGTTAAATGCAAATAAAGCACCTGCCCGTATTTTTACATTTGGATCATTAAAATAATCATAGTAATTACAGCGTAATTCACTCCCTCCCCAATTAACATTAATACCAATTCCCACATCATTTACTTGTTCATAAATCGAATGCAATTTATCATTGATCAATAACACATTCCCCCTTAATTAAAATTCTATATAACTATAATTTAAACAACTTATCATAAAACCCTTTTTTTTCTTACACGGCACAACTAACACAATGAGTTAGTTGTGCTCGTTCCATTTGCTTTCAATATTGTTTAAA
>VEFU01000100.1 GCA_007679095.1 Paenibacillus bovis | reverse complement strand
AACTTAGCCTTTGTTCCTTAAAGCTCTTGCTGGTCTTACTTAATTATTGTTAACGCTTCGTTTCGTTCAGTTTTCAAAGATCAAACTTCTTCGTCGCCCAACAGCGGCTTTTCTATATTAACAAAACCAAGAGGCAATGTCAACAAGTTTTTTTGTTTTTTTATTTCGTTGTTGTCTGTTCTTTAATAAGACAACGAAGAATAATATACCATCATTTTGAGAAACTAGCAATACTTTTTTTGAGCTTTTTTTAAAAAAAATTAGCCTCATAGTAGAATGAGGCTAATTTCAATTAATCACGATGTCTCATAAGCGGGAATAGTAGTACGTCACGTATGGAAGGAGAATTGGTTAATAACATTACTAGACGGTCAATTCCGATCCCTAGTCCACCTGTTGGCGGCATACCATATTCTAAAGCTTCGATGAAATCCTCATCCATTTCATGGGCTTCATCATTCCCTTGTTCACGTTCGCGTAATTGACTCTCAAACCGCTCTCTTTGATCAATAGGGTCATTAAGTTCTGTAAATGCATTCGCATGTTCTCGACCAACGATAAAGAGCTCAAAGCGATCTGTAAATCTTGGGTCATCCTCGTTTTTCTTCGCAAGTGGCGAAATTTCAACTGGATGTCCGTAGATGAATGTCGGTTGAATTAGCTTATCTTCTACTCTTTGTTCAAAGAATTCATTTACAATATGGCCATATGTCATATGTTCAGTAATTTCAATATTATGTTCTTTTGCAAGCTTTCTTGCTTCCTCATCGGTCATTTGATTCCAGAAATCTACACCTGTATACTCTTTTACTGCGTCAACCATGTGTAGTCTTGTCCATTTCGGCTCTAGATTTACCTCATGCTCTCCATAAGGGATAGTTGTAGAACCAATAACTTCTTTAGCTACATGGGCAATAAGATTTTCTGTAAGTTCCATAATATCATTATAGTCTGCGTAAGCCTCATATAATTCGATCATGGTAAATTCAGGGTTATGTCTCGTTGATACTCCTTCATTACGGAAGACTCGCCCAATCTCATATACTTTTTCAAGACCACCAACAATTAATCTCTTTAAATGCAACTCAATTGCAATCCTCATATATAATTGCATATCCAAAGCATTATGATGAGTTTCAAATGGTCTTGCAGCAGCTCCACCAGCAATTGAATGCAACATTGGTGTTTCGACTTCCAAGAAGCCTGCTTTATTTAAGTAACTTCTGATTTCTTGAATAATTAAACTACGAGAAATAAATGTTGATTTACTATCTTCATTAGTAATTAAATCAAGATATCGTTGACGGTAACGTTGTTCAATATCTTTTAGGCCATGGAATTTATCTGGTAAAGGGCGTAGAGCTTTCGTTAACAACGTTAATTCATGCGCTTTAACAGAAAGTTCTCCTACTTTTGTTTTAAATATAGTACCAGTAATTCCTACTAGATCCCCAAGATCAACATTATTAAATAGTTCATACTGCTCTTCGCCCACAGCATCTTGTCTTACATATATTTGAATCTGTCCATGAAGATCTTGAATATGAGCAAAGCCAGCTTTCCCTTTTCCACGCTTCGTCATTACACGACCAGCTAATGTAACAGTAACATTTGCTTCTGAGAGCTCTTCTTTCGATTGTTGCTCATATTTCTCCTTAATCCCACTTGTATTATCCGTGCGCTCAAATCGTTTTCCAAATGGGTCAATACCGCCGCTACGTAAGGAAGACATTTTTTCGCGTCTAACTTGTAATTGATCATTTAACTCTTCGTGATTCATGAAAAACACTCCAATCTATATAAATACCACCTGACCTATCCACCATTGTACACAATAATTACCAGTTAGGAAAAGTGTAAGATAACTTAAGTTAGATATGTGGAACATGTAAAAATTATCATAAAGGTTTATTACTAAAAAAACTGCCAGCTGAGACTGACAGTAGTAATCACGGGTATACCCCTCTGCATTTGCTTTACTTCTGCATTTCAACAACAAAGATAATATGTAACTCACACAACTTTGTGCAAAGTTCACTGTTTACTCGCTATTCTCTCGTATTAACACAACTTGTTTTTTCATGCCCGAAGTAGACATGATTTCTGACGATCAATAAGGGTGTTTTGCATTTCAATATTGCCTAAATTTAATAATATAATACCCTTATTAAGGCGTTTCTTTACTATCAGGAGTAAATTCTTCCTTACTTATCCCAAGGCTGTTTGCAACATCACGAAGAATCCTCTCTGAAGGCAACCTCGTTCCTCGCTCTATCTCGCCCAAAACCGATACTGATATTCCAATATCCTTCGCAAGACCTTCTTGCGTGAACCCTTTTAACTTTCGAAAAGCGCGTATGCGTCTTCCCCATTTATCTGTTTCCATAACCGAACTCCTTCTTTATCAGGTATTTCGTCTAGAACTTCAGCCAAAGGGGCATTTGTTGTTGGGAGCTTAATGCTCCTATTAATTTCTAGAAGTGGAACTATTACAAACGCACGTTCCTGTAGTCGTGGATGCGGCACTTGCAAACTCTCCATCTCAATATTTTCATCATTATACAATAAAATGTCAAGGTCTATTACCCTTGGTCCCCATCTAAATTCCCTAACTCTTCCTATCTCTTCTTCGATATTCAAACACACACGCAATAACTCTATAGGAGATAAACCTGTCTTAATCTGTACTACCATATTTAAAAAGCAATCTTGATCTGTATAGCCAACAGGATCCGTTTCATATATAGAAGAAAGTTTCTCAATAATGATATTTTCATTATTTCCCAAGGAATCAATGGCCTTCTTTAAGAATGATTCCCTATCCCCCATATTAGAACCTAATGATATGAAAGCAAAATTATCCATTACTTCGTCCCCTTGTAATTTCAACTGCTACAGAGCGGTAATGCCCTGGAATTGGTGGATCAGGTTTTACTACCTTTACTGTTAAACGTTCAATTAATGTAAAGGTAGTTAATACCTCTTCTGCAATTTTCTCTGCTACCGCTTCTATAAGTTTGTATGGTTTACCTTCTACTATCTTTTTACAAACTTCATATATTTCAGCATAGCTTACAGTTTTTTCAAGATTATCTGTTTTACCGGCTTCTTGGAAATCTAATTCCGCTACGATATTAACACGAAATCGTTGACCAAGCTTCGTTTCCTCTTGTAACACACCATGATAGCCGTAAAATTCCATTTCATTTAAGTAAATCTTATCCATTTGTATGTTCCTTTCCGATTAACACGTCCATCATTTTTGCCATTCTACTCATTTCTTTCACATCGTGTACACGAACCATATGACACCCTTTTTGAATACCGAAACAAACAGTAGCTCCAGTACCTTCCATTCTTTCATTTACAGGTAGATCAAGAGCTGTTCCAATCATTCGTTTTCTTGAGGTTGCTAGCAACACAGGAAACCCGAGTGCTACTAGTTTGTCTAGATTCTTCATCATTTCAATATTTTCCTCATAATCTTTTGCAAATCCAATGCCTGGGTCTAAAATAATTTGATCGTCCGCTACACCAGCCTTCTTGGCAATGGCAATACTTTCATACATATCTTGAAGGACATCTCGGATAAAAGATTGGTAATTTCTTTCTTCTCTATTATGCATCAAAATAATCGGCACATTATATTCTTTCGCAACTGCAGCGATTTCCGGGTCTTTCTTCGCACCCCATATATCATTGATAATTGTAGCACCAGCTTTCACGGCTGCCTCTGCAGTGTTTGCTTTAAAAGTATCAATAGATATCGGTACGGTCTGACTTAAAGCCGAAACTTTCTCGATTACTGGTACAACACGAGATATTTCTTCACTACTATTTACCGGTTCATGACCAGGTCTTGTTGATTCCCCACCAATATCTATAATATCCGCTCCATCTATAATCATTTGCTTTGCGCGATTAACAGCTTTATCAGACTCATTAAAATGACCACCATCGGAAAACGAATCTGGTGTCACATTTAAAATCCCCATAATTAAGGTTTTTTTTGAAAAATCTATTTCAAACTTCCCACATTTCATAACAGAATTCATGGTTACACCTTTCCCTTTCATTTACATTTCTATTTATATAGTCTACCTTTTTTCATATCGTTATGAAAATAAGAAAAACCGGGCATAGCCCGGTCCTTTTCATGGTTAGAGAATATCCGATAATTTGTACTCTATGCCATGTACC